>JANWWK010000069.1 GCA_025056175.1 Anaerolineales bacterium | reverse complement strand
CTCTCCCACAGGGAGAGGGGTGAGGGGGGAGGGGATAACCGTCATTTACCACAAGACCGAATACCGCGAGCGGCGTGACCACTTTGCGTATTTTGCCTGTTCCGAACCGCTGGCCGGGTTCGATACCCAACGCGAGGCCTTTCTGGGGCCGTATCGCGGCTGGGATTCGCCCCTGGCGGTGGAACGCGGCCAATCGGGCAACAGCGTGGCCTATGGCTGGCAGCCCATCGGCTCCCACCATGTCCAGGTCACATTGCAGCCCGGGGAACGCCGCACAATCATCTTTCTGCTCGGCTATCACGAAAATCCCAAAGATGACAAATTCGACCCGCCCGGTTCACAAACCATCAACAAGCGCACCGTCAAGCCGGTCATCGAGAAGTATCTCCAACCGGACAACGTGGAGGCGGCTTTCCAGGCCTTGCGTGCTTACTGGAGCGCGCTGCTCGGCAAATTGCAGGTTCGCACGCCCGATGAAGATACCAACCGCATGGTCAACATCTGGAATGCCTATCAGTGCATGGTGACCTTCAACATGAGCCGCTCGGCCTCCTACTTCGAGAGCGGAATCGGGCGCGGCATGGGCTTCCGCGACTCGAACCAGGATTTGCTGGGCTTTGTTCACATGATTCCAGAGCGGGCGCGCGAGCGCATTCTCGACCTGGCGGCCACCCAACTGCCCAGCGGCGGCGCGTATCACCAGTATCAGCCGCTCACCAAACGCGGCAACAATGACATCGGCTCAAATTTCAACGATGACCCGCTCTGGCTGGTGCTGGGCGTTTCGGCCTATCTCAAGGAGACCGGCGACTGGAGCATTCTGGATGAGCCCGTTCCGTATGACAACCAACCCGGCAGCGAGACGCCGCTCTACGAGCATTTACAGCGCTCCATCCAGTACACCCTCGACCGACTCGGCCCGCATGGGCTGCCGTTGATTGGCCGCGCCGACTGGAACGACTGCCTGAACCTGAACTGCTTCTCCGACACCCCCGGACAGAGTTTTCAGACCACCACCAACAAAGATGGCAAAGTGGCCGAAAGCGTGTTCATTGCCGGGTTATTCGTGCTGGCCTGCCGCGAGATGGAGCGAATTGCAAAGCATGAAGTAGAAACCGGAAAAAACGCCATTCGCAATTCACAGTTCCCCGTTCGAGAGCCTGCGTTTTATGCCGATTCCGCCTGCGATATGGAAAAAACCATCTGGCAGCACGGCTGGGACGGTGAATGGTTCCGCCGCGCCTACGATGACTTCGGGCGCGTCATCGGCTCGCGAGAGAACGAGGAAGGCCAGATTTTCATCGAACCGCAGGGCATCTGTATTCTGGCTGGTCTCGGTCTGGAGAATGGAAACGCCCTGAAGGCGCTCGATTCGGTCGAAAAACACCTCGCCACCCCGCACGGAATCGTTCTCCAGCAGCCGGCCTACAGCCGCTACTACCTGCATCTGGGCGAAATCTCGTCCTACCCGCCCGGTTACAAAGAAAACGCCGGTATCTTCTGCCACACCAACCCCTGGATTATGATTGCCGAAGCCCTGACCGGACGCGGAGAGCGGGCGTTTGACTATTACAGGCGCATCAACCCCTCGGCGCGCGAGGCCATCAGCGAGCTGCACAAGTGCGAGCCTTACGTCTATGCCCAGATGATTGCGGGAAAAGACGCCCCTACCCACGGCGAAGCCAAAAACTCCTGGCTCACCGGCACAGCAGCCTGGAATTACACGGCCATCAGTCAGTACATTCTCGGTATCCGCCCGGAACTGGAGGGGCTGCGCATTGCCCCGGTCATCCCTGCCGATTGGAGTGGATTCGAGGCCGTGCGGTTGTTTCGCGGCGCGCGCTATGAAATTTCCGTGCGGCGTGAAGGCCCCGGCAATCAGGTCGCGCTCACCGTCAACGGCGCGCCCATCCAGGGCCAGGTCGTGCCGCCCTCTCCGGCGGGCGAAACCGTAAAAGTGACGTGCGTTTTGCAGTGAGCGCTCCAATGAGATTTCTGCTCTCTCGTTTGGCTGCCCTGAGCCTGCTCCTGGTCTCCTGCGCTGCTCCCACCCCGACCGCCGCGCCCACTTTGCCGCCCACCTCGACCACCGCTCCCAGCCCGGCCCCCTCTCCGACCGTTTTGCCGCCTTACCGCGACCCCTCTCTACCGGTGGAAGCGCGGATAGACGATTTGCTCGCCCGCATGACGCTGGAAGATAAACTGGGGCAGATGACCCAGGTCGAAAAGGGCGCGATGAAACTCGGTGATGTCGCGCCGTATCGCATCGGTTCGGTTTTGAGCGGGGGTGGCGGGTCGCCCCTTCAGAACGACCCGGCCGGTTGGGTGCGGATGACCGGCAACTTTCAGCAGCGCGCCCTGGAGACTCCGCTCCAAATCCCCGTTCTCTACGGCGTGGATGCCGTTCACGGCCATAATAACCTGCTCAACGCCACCATTTTCCCGCACAACATTGGGTTGGGCGCGGCCAACGACCCCGACCTGGCGCGGCGTATCGCCCGCGCCACTGCCATCGAAATGATGGCAACCGGCATCCCCTGGAATTTTGCCCCAACGATTGCCGTCCCGCAGGATATTCGCTGGGGACGCACGTATGAAGGCTTCAGCGAAAACACCGAAATCGTTACCCGCCTGGGCGCGGCGTATATCGAAGGGTTGCAGGCCTTTCCCGATGGCTACGTCCCTGCGCCGGGACAAACGCTGTTTGTGGCTGCCACGCCCAAGCATTTTTTGGGCGATGGTGGCACGCTTTGGGAGACTTCCAAAACGCCCGGTTATCGTCTCGACCAGGGCGATATGCAGATGGACGATGCCGCTGTGCGCGCCCTGTTCCTGCCGCCCTACCGCGCCGCCGTGCAATCGGGCGCGCTGGTGGTGATGGCCTCCTATAGTTCCTGGAACGGCGTCAAAATGCACGCCCATCGCTATCTCTTGACGGACGTGCTGAAAGGCGAACTGGGCTTTCGCGGCCTGGTCGTCTCCGATTGGCAGGCAGTAGACCAGATTTATCCGGGCGACCTGTACCGCTCGATTGTCACCGCCATCAACGCCGGGGTGGATATGGTGATGGTGCCGACCGATTACCTGACCTTTTTGCGTCACCTGCGCGCTGCTGTCGAGCGCGGCGATATTCCGCCGGAACGCATTGACGATGCCGTGCGGCGCATTTTGCGCGTCAAGTTTGCGCTGGGGTTGTTCGAGCGCCCCGCTCCCCTTGGCCAGGAGGAGACGCTTGCGGCCTTCCAGGCGCGCATCCGTTCGCCAGAACATCTGGCCCTGGCGCGGGAGGCCGTGCGGAAATCGCTGGTTCTGCTCAAGAACGAAGGCCAGACTCTGCCGCTCGATAAAAACACCCCGCTGATTTTCGTGGCGGGAGAGGGCGCGGTCAATCTCGCGCGGCAAACCGGCGGCTGGACGGTGGATTGGCAGGGCAAAGAGGGCTTCCGCACCGCCGGAACCACCCTGCTCCAGGCGCTTCAGGCCGCCATCGGCCCGCAGACCCGCGTGGTTTTCGATAAAACCGGCCAGTTTGCGGCAGAAAAAGACGAAAACGGTCAGCCGCTCAAAGCCGATGTCGGCCTTGTTGTGCTGGCCGAATTTCCCTATGCCGAAGGCGCAGGCGACAGCGCCAGCCTGACCCTGCCGAATGAAGACCTGCAAGCCCTGCGCGCCCTGCGCGAACGCGCCGACCGCGTGGTCGTAGTCATCTTCTCAGGCCGGCCGGTCATCATCACCGACCTGTTGCCGCTGGCCGAAGCGTGGGTGGCCGCCTGGCTGCCGGGCAGCGAAGGCGCTGGCGTGACCGATGTCCTGTTCGGCGATGCGCCCTTCACCGGCAAACTGCCCTACACCTGGCCGCGCCGGGTGGAACAACTGCCCATGAACATCCACAATGCGGCCGGCAAAACCGGCTGCGACGGCCCGCTTTTCCCCTTCGGCTATGGCCTGACGACAGAAGAGCTCTCGCCGGTGATTCTGGAGTGTGATTGACCAACGTCTGCACGCGGGATTTACTCTGCGGTAAAATTTGGACACTCTCACGCTTTTCTGCGCGTTCTGCCGGTTCTCATGCTCTCCCCCACCGATTTCATCCGCCTGCCTTATACTCCCGATTTGACCGAAGGCGGCATCCATTACGCGGTGCGTTCGCTTTCTTACACATATGACCGTATGGGTGGCTCGGTCTATTCGCGCTTGCGGCGCATTGTGGGCGGGGTGGCAGTGGAACTGGCTTTTCGCCGCTATTTGGGAGAGCAGAACATCCCCTTTGACCAGAAAGGCGCAACCCCCTTCACAGAACCTGACCGATATGATGTAGCCCTGGGAGGCCATCGCTGCGATGTCAAAACGTTCATCATTTCGCGGCGTCATCAGATTCTCTCCCTGCGGCGTAACCCACAGCAGGCTTTGCGGGCGCCGGCTTTGGTGCCTCAAGACCAGTTTGAGGCTGCCAATCACACCGACCGCGACCTGTATTTGTTTGCTTTTTTGCTCGGCCTGACGACCACATCTGCGGAAGAGATTGGACAGGTTGCCCAGGCCGGGCAACCCCTGTTTTTGGTGCATCCCTTACGCGCAGAATGGGCGCGTCCGAACACCTGGAAATCGCTGGGGCGCTTGTCGCTCAAGAGCGAATGTGATTCGCCCTTACAGGTTGAAGTTGGTGGACAGAACAAGCAGCGACAGTTTGTGACCGAAGCGCTCTCCCTGTTCCCACGTCAGCGTGTTTTTCTCAAAAATGAGTATTACACACTTGCCTATCTGCGCGCTCAGACGATTCCGCAGGCACGGGTGGGGATTCACAGCCCGTGCTTGGGTGAAGTTTATCTCATCCATCCGCACGAATGGGGTAACATTTGGATTTACGGCATGGACATCTGGCTGATGGGCTACCTGACCCGTGAGGAGTTTCGTCGTAAGGCTGAAGTTGTGTATGCTGGCACGCGCGTTTTTCAGTACAGCAGCACACAAACAAAGAATTATGCTGTTCCAATGGGCAATTTACGTCCCCTGCCGGAACTATTTGCGCGGGTACGTACTTGGGAAACTCGTAAAACACGATACTGAGGAGAAGCCATGACTTTTTTACTTACCCTTCACTCCATTTTGCGCTGGCTGGTTGTGTTTGTTGCCCTGGCGTTGCTGATTCGGTTTGGACTGGGTCTCATCCAAAAACACGCTTATGACCGGAGCGCGCGCGGTCTGGCTTCGGCCTTTGCCGGGTTGATGGATTTGCAGTTACTGATTGGCACTGTATTCTTTGTCTGGAGCGGGTTTGCCATTCAGGGTGGTTTTGCTTTGCGGCATCGCTGGGAACACCTGTTTGTCATGTTGCTGGCAGTTCTTGCGGCGCATTTGCCCGCTGCCTGGAAGAAAAAAGACGACCAGACCCGTTACCGAAATGGGTTGTCCGCCGTTTTGGTCTCGCTGCTTCTGGTGGTGATTGGCGTGTTTGCTCTGCCTGGCAACCGCTGGCTCACCATCAGCGGATTGTTCTAGAACTGCCTGTCCACAATGTAGCGCGCCAGTTCTTCGAGGGCGTCGCGTTCGGTGGATGGGTGGAACGGAAGAAGCACGTTCATCGCGCGCTGGACGTGTGCGCGCGCCTCGTTCATGGCCTGTTCGATGGCGCGGCTGGTGCGGATGCGTTCGACCAGCCGCCGCACCCGTTCGGCATCAGTCCATCCGCCTTCAGGGATGGCGCGTACATCGGGGTCGTTGGGATAAGCTTCAGCGTAGTAAATGGCCGGCAAAGTGACCAGCCCATTGAGCAGGTCGGAGCCGAGTGGTTTGCCCACGGCTGTCTGGTCGCCGGTGTAATCCAGAATATCGTCTACTATCTGAAAGGCCATGCCGGTTTCGTAGCCATACGTTTTCATTGCCTGGCGGATGCGTTCCTCTTCGGTTGAAACCATTGCCGCTGCCAGGGTGGACATCTCGAACAGCGAGGCCGTTTTGGCATAAATGCGTTGATAGTAATTCTCACGGCTCAAGTTGCCGTGCGCGGAAAACATCTGTGTCAATTCACCGCCGACAATAACCGCCAGCGTTTCGGCGAATAAACGCATCAACGGCAGGTAATCTACTTCGGCGGCCAGCTTGGCGGCACGCGCAAAGAGAAAATCGCCGGTCAGGACGGTGGCCGCGGGTGACCAGCGTGCATTCAGGGTCGGCATACCGCGCCGCAAGAGAGCGCCATCTATCAGGTCATCATGCACGAGGGTGGCGGTATGCAGCATTTCTACCGCCGCCCCTAGGGTGACGAGTTTTTCATGATTGCCGCCCAGCATGTGGCCGACAAGTAACCCCAGCGTAGGGCGAATCCGTTTTCCGCCCGCCGACATCAGGTGTTCCAGCGCCGCTTTCAGGTCAGGATGCTGGTTGACATCCACCTGAGCGCGCATCAGGGCTTCGACTTCTTTGATGGCCGATTGTACCGGTACGAAAAATGTAGTTGCCAAAATTGTCCCTCACCAGGCAAACAGCCGCCCGGCATTTGCGGTTGTTTGGGCGGCAATTTCCTCGGCGTGTTTAGAGTGGATTTCTGCAATTTTATCAGCAATATACCGCACAAAGGCGGGTTCGTTGCGCCGCCCGCGCTGGGGCATCGGCGCCAGGTAGGGGGCGTCGGTCTCGATGAGGATTCTATCCAAAGGCAAGGCGCGTGCCAGTTCTCGTTTCATTGCAGCGTTTTTATACGTCACTGGGCCAGAAATGCCGATGTAAAAGTTGAGCGTTAATGCCTGTTCGGCAGCGTGGGGCGTTCCGCTGAAGGAGTGCAGCACCCCGGGTCGCTCGGCCAGCGGATTTCCCTGGGCGCGTAGATGACTTACCCACTGCCTGAGAATCGCCAGCAAATCCTGAACGCATTCTCCTTGGGGGGCATCTCCCGCTTCGCGCAGGTGAATGACGACCGGCAGATGTGCTTCGGCAGCCAGGTTCAATTGCGCTTCCAGAGCAGCGCGTTGTTGTTCGCGCGGGGCGGCATCCCAGTAATAATCCAGCCCAATTTCTCCGATAGCAACGAGTTTGTTCGCCTGCGCGCTGGCCGAAAACAGCCGTTCGCGCAGGCTTTCGAGCATCTCTGGGCCGAAGTGAGCGCTCTCGGTGGGGTGGATTCCGATGGCGGCGAACAGCGCAGGGTGCGAAGCGGCCAGATGGAGCGCCGAGTCAGAGGAGGCCAGGTCAATGCCTGGTATCAGAATACGGCGTACACCTGTCTGGCAGGCGCGTTCCAGCACGTCGAAGCGGTCGGAGTCGAAGTGCGTTAGATTCAGGTGACAGTGCGTGTCGGTGAGCGCCATGTACAGAACAACGACGTTTATCCAATCCCTGCCACTTTCAGCCCGTCCTGCAAAATGGCCTGCACTTTATCGCCATGCCGCGTTTCGCAGTAAACGCGCAGAATCGGTTCGGTGCCGCTGAAGCGGATGAGCAGCCAGCCGCCATCTTCCAGTTTGAACTGGAAACCATCCAGCGTGACGAGTTCTTTTACCTTCAGGCCGCCGATGGTCTCTGGTTTGGCATTGAGGATGATTTGTTCGCGTGCGGCGCGGTCACCGGTGAAGGGGCTATCTACCCGGTCGTAGAAAAATTCGCCGCCCACTTTCTCAAACAGGACGCGGAGCAGTTCGGTGGGCTTTTTGCCCAGTCGTACCATGAAGTCGAGCATGTAGAGCGCGGCCAGAATTCCATCGCGTTCTGGCACGTTCCCGCGAAAGGCATAACCGCCACTTTCCTCGCCGCCGATGAGCGCATTTGTCTCGGTCATTTTGGGGGCGACGTATTTGAAGCCCACGCCCGTCTCATGCACGCGGACACCGTACTGCTCGCCCAAAATGTTCAACATGCCGGTCGTGGAAAGTGTTTTGACGATGTCACCGCGCTCGCCGCGCAGTTCCAGCAAATAGTATGCCAGCAGGGCATACACGCGCAGCTGGTTGACAAATTGACCGTTTTCGTCGCCAACACCCAACCGGTCAGCATCGCCATCCAGCACAAGCAGGACGTCTGCCCGGTTTTCTACGGTGGCCTTCAGGCCTGCGTTGATGTTCGGTGGAATTGGTTCGGGACGTTTCATCTCCGGGAAGACCGGGTTGCGCTGGTTGTGAATTTCCAGCACGCGCGTCTTGCCGCCTTCCAGCAGGCGGGGCAGCCAGCCCGCGCCGTTGCCCCACATGGCATCTACCATCACAGTCAGCCCGGCCGCTTTGATGGGTTCAAGGTCAATCAGTTTGTGGATGTGTTCAATGTAGGCCGGGGCCGGGTCGAACCGGACGATTTTGCCTTCTGAAACAGCCGCAGCATACGGCAGACGCCTGACAGCCTCCACCGAATCCGGAATGCCCGCTTCAATTTGCTTTAAGCCTTCAGGGTCTATCGCTCCGCCGGTTTCGTTGCGGACTTTGAAGCCGTTGTCTGTCGGTGGGTTGTGCGAGGCCGTGATGTTAATAGCACCAGCGGCACGCTTGTTCACTACAGAAAACGCGATGACCGGTGTCGGGGTGGCACCTTCGGTCAACCAGACGTTGAGACCGTTGCCAGCCAGCACTTCGGCGGCAGCGACAGCGAAATTCTCAGAGTGAAACCGTTTATCATGCCCGATAACAATCCATTCTCCGGCTTTGCCTTGCGAGAGCATGTAGGCAGCAAATCCCTGTGCTGCCCGGCGGACGTTATCGAACGTGTAATCTTCGGCGATTACGCCACGCCAACCATCGGTGCCGAATTTGATTTTATAGGCCATAAAAACTCCTGCGTGGAGAGATTTGGGGCGATTATAACAGGCGGGTATAAGAAAGTCATCGGAAAAGCCGAGCAGGATACGATAGAATGTACCTGTTCTGTTGTAGAGTTTGTCTATCAGGAGTGATTCATGAATTGGTTTTTGCGCAGATTTCATGGCGTGCTTCAACAAGAAAGCCTGGCTGAGCGTTTAGGGCGGATGCAACGCGCCGCGCTGTATGCCGTTTTGGCTGCTACCGCGTTCGTATGGAGCAATGCGGTGGTGAATGTGGTCTCGTTTCCCCAATTACCGCTGGCATTGGATTCGCTGAATGTGCTGGGGGCATGGCTCGGATGGAGCGCGGCGCTGGGTTTGCTCGGGCTGATTGCAGGCTGGTTTGTGGAAGAGTATCAGGGCATCGTCGGCGGCGGCGTCATTTTCACCCTTCTTCTGGCCGGAGCGTTTTTCTTTCAGATGGATAACGCATCCACCGCGCAATCGGTGCTGATGGCTTTGCCGTTGCTGGGGGTGGGGATGCTGGCCGCTGGTGGTTTGCGCTGGGCTGCACGACGGCATCAGGCAATTGTGCAATCTGAAGGGGCATTCAGCCCGCGTATGGTACGGCATGTAGCGGTGATTGTGCTGGCAGGGGCGTTTGTGGGGGTATTGGGAAGGATGGATTTGCCTGCCGAGCGGGCTTTGAGCAACCTGCACGCATATCTGCAAGCCGCGCCCCACGAAGCAGCAGTGCGGACGAAACTTCCCGTCCGGCAGGTGCCTTCGTTGCCAGAGCATTTCGGACAGGATTACCGCTTCTATGTGCGCCGTTCGGGGTTTGCGGTGGCTTCGCTGGACGTCACCATCCGGTTTGCGGATGGGTTCGTGCTGGTCTGCGTGGTGCCGGTAGGCAATACGAATTTCTTTACAGATTGTTGGGAAGCAAAGTAGCCAGCCCCAGTTCTGCCAGTTTTTGTGGCGTGGGCGCACCACTGTGCGGGTCCCAGCCGCGCGCCTGGTAGTAGGCACTTATCATCTCGTCAAAAGGAATGACGTATCCTGCCGAACCGCCATCGGCATACGGACGCAGGAGCGGTGCGGGCAGGGTATCGTTGGCGCGCGTGAGACCCAGTTTCAGGTTGAGCAGGCGTTTCAGGTTCCAGCCGCGTTCGCCGCAGCGCAGGAAGTCGTCGGTCGTCCAGTCATATCCGCAGGCAGCATTCATCAGCTCTACCATCGTTTCGGGCGGCACATTGGCGAACAGGCACAGCACCAGGGCATTGTTCATGGTGCGGAAGTCCTGATGACGGGCTACATTGGCAGCTTTTTCTGCCCCGGCGTGCCGGTCATAGAACGTCAGGCCAATGCTGGCCTCAACCTGCCCAATATCGGCCAGGAAGTAATCGGATTGGTTGTGACAGGCGCCGCGCGGCGAGGTGGCGTAAACGAGTGCCATGCCCGAAGCACCGCGCGGGTCGTGATAGGCCACTTCCAACCCGTTGACGTGGACGGCCTCATCGGGTGCGCCGAAGTGTTCGGCCAGGCGTTGGGCGCCCATTGCCAGGAACTGTCCAAATCCCTGCCGCCGAACCGCCAGGTGAATACACTCTTCTGCGGCTGCCGCGTTCCCCCAGGTCAGTTCCAGCCCGTTGGTTTTTTGTCTGTCGAGAATGCCCAACTCGTACAGGCGGAAGGCCAGGCCGATGACGCCGCTCATCGAAATCGAATCGACGCCGTAGCGGTCACACCATTCTCCCAGCCGGGTGACCGTTTTCGGGTCGGTGATGCCCAAATTCGGGCCGAAGCCCACCAGGGTTTCGTATTCTGGCCCTTTGCGTTTTTGACCGTCTTCGAGCCGCACCACCCGTCCGCAGGCGATGACGCAGGCATGACAGGCCGATTTGCCCACCAGAATGCTCTCGGCCACGCTCGCGCCAGAGATGGCATCGGCGCCTTCCAGCGTTCCCGCGCTGAAGTATTTTTTGGGCTGTTCCCCCAGGTAGTTGAAATAATCTGCTGCGCCTGCCGTGCCGAGGCTGTTCAGGACGGCGGTCATCGGGTCGGCCTTGAGCGCCAGATTGGCTGCCGAACGACGCGGCGCATAGGCGGCCGGGTCGAAGACTGGCACTTTGCCGCTTCCTTTGACGGCAATTGCTTTGAGATTCTTGCTGCCCATGACGGCCCCCAGCCCGGTGCGTCCGGCCACGCGCCCGTGGTCGCACAACAGGAGGGCATACGGCAATCCTCGTTCTCCTGCCACGCCGATGCCGAGCGTGCGTAATCCGTTGATGCGCGTTTCCTGCTGAATCGCGGTCTGCACTTCGTAAGTGTCTTTGCCCCACAGTTCGGCGGCCTCGCGCAATTCGATGTGTGAATCTCGAATCAGCAAATACACTGGCTGTTCGGCTCGTCCGGTCAGCCAGATGCCATCCCAGCCGGCCATACGGAGTTCTGGCCCGAAGAAGCCGCCGCAGTTCGATTCGCCCCACAGTCTGGTGGCGGGACTTTTGCCGCACACCACGAAGCGTCCCACGGTCGGGCCAGCCGTGCCGGAAAGCGGCCCGTTCAGGATAAGCAAGGGGGCTTCGGGCGCGAGAGGGTCGAGCTCGCGGGTGAGGGAATCGTAGAGCAGACGTGCTGCCAGCGAAGCGCCGCCTGCAAAGTCGCGCTCCCATGCAGCGGGGATGGAAAACGACTGGATTTGGCCGGTGGAAAGGTTAATTTTGAGAATGGGTTGCATGGCAGCCTCAGAATGTGCTTTTTATCTCCCAATTTTGTGACAATCGTCAGTGCAGGAAGGCCGAATTTTTGTCTGTGCTAATTTTGTTGGTTAGCATATACTAACGACATCTTTTGCTGGTGTTGTTGGAGCGCGTTCATTCTACTCTTGAAAAGGAGCAAAGAGCAAGATGTTCCCTGAACTTATCTCGATGTCCAGCCTGAGGGCTGGTGAACATGCTGTTGTGCTGTCTTTTGGCGGCGGACGGGCCGAACGCAACCGCCTGGCCTCGCTCGGTTTTACACCGGGTGTGGAGGTGGATATGACCCAGAACTATCGCTTTGGGCCATTGATTGTGACTGTGCGCGGCACGCGCGTGGCGCTGGGACGCGGCGAGGCCGCGCACATCCTGGTTCGACGGAGGGGCGCATGAGCGAGTGTCACGAGGTGGCTGCTCCGGTTGTTTCTGTGGCGGTTGGTACACCGTTAATTGCTCTGGCCGGACAGCCCAACATGGGTAAATCTACCCTGTTTAACCTGCTCACCGGCTTGAATCAGCACGTGGGCAACTGGACTGGCAAAACGGTGGAGCGGCGGCAGGGCACCTTCCGCCATAACGGGCGCGAGTATTGCCTGGTAGATTTGCCTGGCACGTATTCGCTCACTGCCAATTCTCCGGAAGAGGTGGTGGCCCGTGAGTTCATCGTGCGGGAGCGTCCGCAAGTGGTAGTGGCGGTGGTCAGCGCTGCACACCTGGAGCGCAGTCTTTATCTGGTGGCCGAACTGCTCTCTCTTTCTGCGCCGGTGGTGGTGGCGCTCAACATGATGGACGTGGCTGTGCAAGAAGGCATCACCGTACAACCAGAAGTGCTTGCTGCTGCCCTGGGGGTGCCAGTCGTTGCGATGACGGCCAGCAAAGCCGTGGGCGTGCGAGAATTGCTGGATGTGGTCGAAGGGGTGTTGCAGGGGCGGGTGGTTTCTTCTCCGCGCGCGCCAGAAATCCGCGCAGACCACCGCGAAATTTTGCGCCAAATCGAAACGCTGACGGCTGCGTTCGTGCCGGCGCCGTATCCGCCTGATTGGGTGGCGCTCAAACTCTTTGAGGGCGATGCCGAAGTGACGCGCATGATGGAAGCGGCACTTCCGGAGGAAAAGCGCGCCGCGCTGCAGGCGCTCTTAAGGGAACATGATGATGCTTTTCTGGTGGTGGCTTCGGGACGCTACGAGTGGATTGGCCGCATGGTGCGTGCCGCCGTTACCCAGCCCAAAATCGGGCAAATTGGCCTCACCGAACGCCTGGACCGCTGGGCGGCGCATCCCATTTGGGGGCTGTTCATCCTGGCAGGTATGTTGGGGCTGGTGTTCTGGGTCACGTTTACGCTGGCCGCGCCCGTGCAGGATTGGATGGATGAGCGCTTGATTGCGCCGTTTGCCGAATGGGTGGGTGGCTTGCTGGCGGGGGCGCCTGCCTGGCTGCAGGGGATGGTGGTGGATGGTGCGATTGGCGGCGTGGGGTCAGTACTGACCTTCTTACCGATTCTGGTCGTCTTTTTTGCCGCCTTTGCGTTGCTGGAAGATGTGGGCTACATGGCGCGCGCCGCGTATGTGATGGATAACCTGATGCACCTGATGGGCTTACATGGCAAGTCGTTTCTGCCGCTCTTTTTGGGGTTTGGATGCAACGTGCCAGCCATCATGGGGACGCGCGTGATTGACTCGTGGCCGGCGCGTTTGTTGACCATTCTCATCGCCCCGCTGGTTCCCTGCACGGCGCGCATGGTGGTCGTTGCCTTCATTGCGCCGATTTTCTTTGGCGCAAATGCCTTGTGGGTTTCGTGGGGATTGGTGTTGATGACGCTGGTGATGCTGGTGTTGAGCGGAATGTTGCTCAACCAGGTGCTGTTCAAAGGTCAGCGTTCGGCGTTTATCATGGAAATGCCGCTTTATCACATTCCCAACGCCCGCACCATTGGCCTGTTGGTCTGGCAACGCTCGATGTCTTTCGTCAAAAAAGCCGGCACGGCTATTCTGGCGATGTCACTGCTGGTGTGGGTGCTTTCGTATTTGCCGGATGGAGACCTGAACACCAGTTTCCTGGCGCGTTTTGGGCAGTTGATTGAACCGCTTGGGCGCTGGATGGGCTTCGACTGGCGTCTGACGGTGGCGCTCATCACCAGTTTTCCGGCCAAAGAGAACGCCATTGCCACGCTGGGGGTTTTGTTTGGTAACGCCCCTGAAGCCGGCCTGTCTGAAGCGTTGGCTGCTTCGTTCTCAACGGCTTCGGCGCTCTCTTTTCTGGTGGTGACGATGCTGTTCATCCCCTGCATGGCAACGGTAGCCGTTATCCGGCAGGAGACCAATTCCTGGCGTTGGGCCTTCTTCAGCGTGGCCTTGTTTTTGGGGCTTTCGGTGGCAGGCGGCATGGTGACGTATCACCTGGCTACGTGGATGGGATTAGGGTGACGCCATGCTGGAACAATTGTTAAGCGAAATCCGCTCCGGTGGCACGCTGGAAGTGAACGCGCTCTCGAAGAAACTGGGCGTTTCTCCCCAACTGGTGGTGGTGATGCTCGACCATCTTCAGCAGGCGGGTTATCTTCAGCCGTATGCGGCAGCCTGCGGGGAGGCATGTGGCGGGTGCAGCCTGCGGAGGGAGTGCAGTCACGCTGGACGGGTGGATTTGTTGAAGCTGTGGCAAGGATAAAGATGAAAAATAGAACAACTCCGGCAACTGCCGGAGTTGTCTTTTATCGAGAAGTTGTGTCAGTGTCCACCGCAGCCGCAGGCGCCGCCTCCGCAGCCACATCCGGCGCTTTCTTCGGCGTGTTCGTGGCTTTCGTGCTTTGTGCTGCAACCACACGAGCCGCCCGTGCTGGCCAGGGGACTATCTATGATGAAACCTGCGCCGCGCAGCGGGTCGTTGACGAAATCAATGCGGGCGCCGCGCAGGTATTCGATGGACATTTCATCGACCACAACCTGAATGCCTGCGGACTGGAAGGAAATATCGCTGGTGCGGATATTGTTGTCGAGCGCCATGCCAAACTGCGTGCTGCAACATCCACCACCCGCAACGTACACCCGCAAGGCGTAGCCCTGTAAACTGCGCTGTTCCAGAATGTTCTTAACCGCGTCTGCCGCTGCCGGGGAGACGTAAATCAATTCGCTGCCGATACCGATATTGGGTTCGATTTCCTGAAGCATAGGGGTCTCCTTGAAGTTGCCGTTTAATTTGGATAAATCTTATCAAGAATGAGTGTGCCTGTCAACATTCAAAACAGCAGCACGGACATTCCCGTCCGTGCTGTCTGAAAGCGGCTCAAAGCGGGTGGGTCAGGCGGTTGGTACGCGGTTTTTCAGAGTGCGCTCGAAAATGTCTTCCTGTTCCCGCTGTTCGATTTTGGCTTTGCGGGTTTTGGCGGCTTTTTCGGCTTTGGCGCGCTCGAGGGCTTCGCGCCAGGCGAGTTCAAAGGCGGTTGGTTCCAGGTCGGCGGATTCGTCCGAGAAGGATTCGACCCGTTCAGAGCGTGGTTGTTTGCCGCCTTTTTTGCCGCTGCGTTTGCGCTCACCGCGTTCGCTGCGTTCTCCGCCTTCGCTGCGCTCGCTACGCTCGCTACGCTCGCTGCGTTCAGTGCGTTCGCCGCGTTCGGCGCGCGCTCCGCGTTCGCCGCGCTCTTTGCGTTCGCCGCGTTCCGGGCGTTCTGCACGTGGAGCTTCGGCTTTTTCTTCCTTTTCTTCAGGCGGCGGCAAAACGGCCTTCATGCTCAGGCGGATTTGTTTCTTTTTGCGGTCTACATCCAAAACCATCACTTCCACTTCATCGCCTTCTTTAACCACATCACCAGGGGTTTTGACGTAACCGTGTGACATCTCGCTGATATGAACGAGCCCCGGGCGTTCCGCGCCGATTTCCACGAACGCGCCGTATGTTTCCAGCCGCGCCACCTTGCCTTTGACGACCATTTCGGGTTTGATTTCGCGCCATTCCAGGCCAATCGGCTCGACCATCGTCAGCTCGACGCGGTCCGATTTGACTTTGCGGACCCAAACGGTCACTTCCTGTCCTACCTGTAAGACATCTTCCACGCGTTTGACCGGCGTCTCTCCCATCTGCGAAATGTGCAGGATGCCCGGCAAATTGCTGCCGATATCGAGCAAGGCGCCCGCCAGAGTGGTTTTAATAACTTTCCCCGTCAGCCTGGTTTTGGGTTTCAGCTCGCTGGCGGGGGAAAGGGGTTCTGCTGTGGTTGTCGTCATACGATATGCTCCTGAATTACGGGGATAATGCCGAATTTTCATTATACCCTGCTTTGGGGATATGTCAATTGTCTGACGAATTTTTCGTGATAAGCGTCGCGAAATTGACTTCGATCGTTGACATAACGGAAAGATACGAGTAAGATTTTGTAGAAAACGGAAATAAACTAAAATTTTTATGTACAAAATAGACAAAACAGATTTGCAAATTATTGAATGTTTGATGGAAGATGGCCGGATGCAGGCCGCCGAAATCGCACGCCGCATTGGGGGAATTTCCGGGCGGGCGATTCGCTACCGGATTGAACGGATGATTGCCGAAGGCGTTTTTCACATTACTGCGGTGGTCAACCCGAAGGTGGTGGGGTTGACCGTTGCGGCGGATGTCTGGCTGGAGTGCGAATCGGACGCCATTCAGGAAGTGGCTCAACGGATGACGACGTTTGAGAATATCAGTTATGTTGCCTGTTCGATTGGGGAGACGGATGTGAGCGTGCAAGTGCTGGCGCGTGATACGGCGGAGGTGTACCGCTTTGTGACGGAGGTGATAGGCAAAGTGCCAGGTGTGCGAAAGACGACCACTTCGATTGTGCCGCTGGTTCTTAAAGATGTGTATCAGTGGCGAATTCCGTCTGCATTGGTGACGGATGATACAGAGCAAAATTGAGTTTGTCACAAGAGGAGCTGCCATGAAAAACTTTCAGAAAAATGTCGAACTCCAACAGCGCGCCAAACAGGTTTTGCCGTTGGGTGTCAATTCCAATTTTCGCTATTGGGGCGAGGGCATTACCCCTTACGTCAAAAAAGCAAAGGGGTCGCATTTATGGGATGTGGGTGGCAATGAGTACATTGATTACCGCCTGGCTTTTGGTCCCATCATCCTCGGCCATGCGTACGACGAAGTGGACGAAAAAGTGATCGAAGAAGTGCGGAACGGCGTCTTGTTTGCGATGACGGGTGAACTGGAATTGGACGTGGCCGAAATGATTGTGGAGATGTGTCCGGGCGTGGAAATGGTGCGAACAGCCTGTTCCGGCACGGAAGCCACCATGCACGCTATCCGCGTGGCGCGCGCGTATACTGGCCGTGAACTTATCCTGAAGTTTGAGGGGAACTATCATGGCTTTCAGGACCATACGCTATGGAGTACTTACGCTCCCGCTGAAGCGTATGGCAATCGGCGCAGCCCCATTCCCATTCCGGCTTCTTCGGGCATTCCGCGCGCGCTTGGACAGGCGATTTTGACCCTGCCTTTTAACGATTTCGAGGGGTTTGAGCGCGTGATGCGCTCTTATGGTGAACAGATTGCCGCCGTTATCACCGAACCGTGTCAGGGAAATTGTGCCGCCATTCTGCCCCAGCCGGGTTTTCTGGAGTTGATTCGCCAGAAGACGAGCGAATATGGCGCCGTGTTCATTCTGGACGAGGTGAAAACTGGCTTTCGCATTGCCAAAGGCGGCGCGCAGGAGTACTACAACCTGAAACCCGACCTGGCGACTTATGCCAAAGCGCTTGGAAACGGCTATCCGATTGCAGCCTTTGGCGGCAAGCGCGAAATCATGAGCATCATCGGACACGGCGTTTCGCAGGGTGGTACTTATACCAACAACAAGCCCGGCATTGCCGGAGCCTGGGCCACACTCAAAATCATGCAGCGCGAACCCGTGCATGAAACCATCCAGCAACGGGGCACCCGCCTGATGAACGGGTTAAGGGAAATTTTTGATGAAAACGGCATTCAGGCGGTTGTGAGCGGTTATCCGGCGATGTTCTCGTTTGCGGTGGGGATTGACTCAATGACCTGTCAGCGTGATTGGACCCAAAGCGACCGTGATTTATATCTCCGCTGGGCCGAAGCCGCCATGGAGCGTGGTGTGATGCCCGATTATGACCCGCGTGAGCCCTGGTTCTTATCCTACTCGCATACCGACGCTGATATTGACCGCACTCTGGAAGTGTACGCGGAAGTGGTCAGAACCGTGAAGTAGTACGGGGACGCTGCCCCAACGCATGTCCGCAAATGTTGAAAACTGGAGAACCCATGAAACTCTCCTCGCAAGAAATCATTGACCTGAGCCGCGAATACACCTTTTTCTCCTGGTCGGTGCAAAGTCAGGTGCATCCGATTCCGGTGGAGCGCGCGGAAGGAATTTATTTTTGGGATACCGACGGGAAACGCTACATAGATTTTTCATCGCAGTTGATGAACACCAACATCGGGCATCAACATCCCAAAGTGGTGAAAGCCATTCAGCAGCAAGCAGCGCAGATTTGCTTCGTCCACCCGGGCAATACGACCGAGGTGCGTGCCAGGCTGGGGAAGAAGCTGGCTGAAGTGACGCCGGGCAATCTCAAGAAGACGTTTTTTACGCTGGGCGGGGCCGAAGCCAACGAAAACGCCATCAAAATTGCGCGCTTTTACACCGGGCGGCACAAGATTCTGGCCCGCTACCGCTCGTATCACGGCGCAACCCACGGCTCGATTGCGCTCACCGGCGATTACCGCCGCCTGGCGGTTGAACCGACGATGCCGGGCGCCGTACACTTTCTTGACCCGCATTGTTACCGCTGTCCGTTTGGACAGAAGAAGGAATCCTGCGCCCGCGAGTGCATCAAGCACCTCGAAGAAGTCATCCAGTACGAAGGGCCGGATAAAATCGCCGCCATCATCATGGAGGGCGTGGTCGGCTCGAACGGTCTGATTGTTCCGCCGGATGATTACTGGCCACGCGTGCGCGAAATTTGTGACAAATACGGCATCCTGCTTATCTCCGATGAGGTGATGAGCGGCTGGGGGCGCACTGGCCAGTGGTTCGCAGTGGATAACTGGAACGTGGTGCCAGACATCATCACCACCGCCAAAGGCATCACCAGCGGATACGCCCCGTTGGGTGCAGTCATTGTCAGCGAGAAAATTGCTCAATTCTTTGAGGATAAATACCTGTATGCCGGCCTGACGTATAACGGACATGCTCTCTCGGCGGCCGCCGCGCTGGCAACGATTGAAGTCTATGAAGAAGACCATCTCATTGAGAACGCCCGCGTGTTGGGAAAGTATCTGGGAGAGCGGTTAGAAGCCATCAAAGCCGCGCATCCTGCGGTAGGCGATGTGCGTTACATTGGCTTGTTCAGCGCTATTGAGCTGGTTAAGGACCGCGAAACCAAAGAAGTGTTGCCGCCTGGCCTGATGGGTCAAATTGGTGCCTTCTTGCGCGAGAATGGATTGTTTACGTTTTTGATGGCGAGCAGCATGGGCAGCATGGTGTTTATTGTTCCGCCCCTGTGTATTACGCGAGAGCAACTTGATGAAGGGCTGGCAATCATCGAAAAGGCGCTGACGATTGCGGATAAAGCGGTGTCGGATGGCTGAGAATTCTGACCTGGTAGAGGGTCTTCGTCATCCGCTTTTGTCTGGGAGAGAAACATGCAGAAAATTCTGAACTACGTCAATGGTCAATGGGTCGAACCACAAGGGGTAGAGTCTGTGGAGGTTATCAATCCGGCTACGGGCGAGACCAGAGCGCACACCCCCCTGAGCCGGACTGCGGAGGTGGAGGCAGCGGTGCAGGCGGCCGCGGCGGCGTTTCCGGCCTGGCGGCGTACCCCTGTGCAGGAACGCATTCAGCCTCTTTTTCGTCTGCGCGATTTGCTCAAGACGAACATGGCCGAAATCAGCCGCGCGATTACCGATGAGAGCGGTAAAACCTTCGAGGAAGCCAAAGCCGAGATGGTGCGTGCCATCGAAAATGTGGAGGTGGCCTGTGGAATGCCGATGCTCCTGAAGGGCGAAATCAGCGAGGACATTGCGCCCGGTATTGATGAAATGATGATTCGTCAGCCCCTGGGTGTGGTAGCGACGATTGCGCCGTTCAATTTTCCCGGCATGATTCCGTTCTGGTATTTGCCTTATGCCGTCGCAACCGGCAACACCTACATCGTCAAGCCCTCCGAAAAAGTGCCGGGTGCAATGCAGATTATCTTCCGCCTCATTGAACAGGCCGGTTTTCCGCCCGGCGTGCTGAATATGGTCAACGGCGCCAGGGAGGCGGTGGATGCCTTGCTTGACCATCCGACGGTGCGCGCAATTACATTTGTTGGCTCCTCGAACGTGGCGAAGTATGTGTATAGCCGTGCGGCAGCGAACGGTAAGCGCGTCCAGGCGCAGGGTGGCGCCAAGAATCCGGTCATTGTGATGCCGGATGCCGATATGGAGATGGCCGTTAAAATCATTGCTGATTCGGCATTTGGGTGTGCCGGGCAACGTTGTCTGGCCGTCTCGTGGGCGGTGACGGTGGGGGAGGCGCGCAATGAGTTTTGTGAGGGAATTTGCGAGGCGGCAGCCACCCGTAAGGTGGGGTATGGCATGGAGGAGGGCGTGCAGATGGGTGCAGTCATCAGTCAGCAGAGCAAGGCGCGCATTGAACAACTCATCACACTGGGCGCTTCGGAGGGCGCTTCGGTGCCGGTGGATGGGCGGGGAACGGTCATCCCTGGCTATGAACGAGGCAGTTTTGTGCGCCCCACAATTTTGATGGATATGAAACCGGAAAGCGCGGTGTGGAGGACGGAAATTTTTGGCCCGGTGTTGGGGCTTATGCACGTCAATACGATTGACGAAGCGATTGCCCTGGCGAATGCCCAGTCGTATGGCAACCAGGCCAGCCTGTTCACCTCCAGTGGGGCGGCAGCGCGCAAGTTTCGGTACGAGGTCGAGGCTGGCAACATCGGCATCAATATCGGCGTAGCGGCGCCGATGGCGTTCTATCCCTTCTCTGGTTGGAAAGAATCGTTTTATGGTGATATGCACGCTCAGGGGATGGATGCTGTGGAGTTCTTCACGCAAAAGAAGGTGATTGTGGAACGCTGGCCGAAGGAGTGGACGAGAAAATTCTGAGTAACGACGTGCAGTAACGCATACATTCACCCGCCAGGAGGGGCGGGAAACACCACCAAAAAAGGAGCATGGAACACGTATGGAACTGGAAGGCTATCCCTATGTCTGGCTGATTGTGACGTTCATTGTGGTTTTTTTTCTGGTCCGCATGAGCGTTGGCATTTGGGCCTCGCGCAAAGTGGCTGATGCCGCCGATTACATCGTGGCTGGGCGACGCCTGCCAATTTACATGGTTGGCGCTTCGGTCATGGCGACCTGGTTCGCCGCTGAAACCCTGCTGGGGGCCTCCTCCAGCGGTTACCAGTACGGCTTTCAGGGGGTCATTTTCGACCCGTTTGGAGCGGCAGCCTGCCTGTTTCTTTCCGGCTTCTTTTTCACCCGTCTGATGCGCCGCGCCCGGTATCTGACCATCGTAGACTTCTTCGAGCGCCGGTATGGCAGCGGCATGACTGTCCTGGCTTCGATTGCTCAACTGATGACCTACTTCGTGTGGACCGGCGCGCAACTGGTGGCCGCCGGCACAATTGTCAACGCGCTCTTTCCGAGTGTGCCTGTTGAAGTCGGCATGGTGTTGGTGGCAATTTGGGTGACGGGGTACACCATGCTGGGCGGGATGCTGGCCGATACCCTGCTCGATTTTATCCAGATGTTTTTTACCGCCGGCGGCGTGACGCTGATTTTCGTCTTTGTCTTGAACGCAGTAGGCGGCTGGCAGGGCCTGACCAGCATTCCCTCCACGCTCTATAATCCCAGGCCATTCACCCTGCTGCCAGATATGGCGGGAGAAGCCGGTTATCTCGGTCATTTTGGCGCCAGCGGCTGGATGTACTGGGCGGCGGCCTGGCTGGCAATCGGTCTCGGTTCGGTGCCAACGCAGGACTTGTTCCAGCGTTCGATGTCGGCGCGGAATGAGTCCACTGCCGTTTGGGGGACGTATCTGGCCGGTGTTTTGTACCTGTTCTTTGGCATCATGTCGCCTCTGGTTGGAATCATGATGTTCCAGCTTAACCCCGGCCTGGAAAATCCTGATAGCGTATTGGTGGTGGCGGCGCTGCAATACGTCCCGCCAGTGTTGACCGCCATTTTCATGGCGGCGCTGGCCTCGGCCTTGATGAGCACCTCCGATAGTTCTCTGCTGGCGGGCGCTTCGGTGGTCACGCAAAACCTGTTCCCGCTTTTTGGCAAGAAGCTGGATGCCGTGAGTGAAGTCAAGTGGACGCGCATCATGGTCTTCATCAATGGATTGATTGGCGTTGTGATTGCCATCACCGCCTCGGTCATCTACGAATTGGGCGTGGTGGCCTGGACTCTTTTGCTGGTGGGTTTGTTCGTGCCGTTTGCGTTTGGCATGTACTGGAAAAAGGCCAATCAGTGGGGCGCGGCGGCGGCATTTGTGGGCGGCTTTGCCTCGTGGGCTGTCCTGACGTGGGTGGCGTATCACATCGGGTTGGGCGGCGAATCTACAGCCATGGTTTGCTCTGGCGGAGATTTGAGCCGGCTCAGCGACCCGGCGATTGGGATGGATTGCGCTTTTTGGGATGCGGTGTATATCGCTTCGTTCCCGGCGTTCTTTTTCTCCATCGTCGCAATGGTGGTCGTTTCGCTCCTTACGCAGAAACAGGATGTTCCCAGGCCGATTACTGACATTGACGGCAACCTGCTCGATACCAATCCGTTCCACTACTTAGGCTTGACCCCGCTCAAAGATGCGTTACGCAAGTTGCGCCCGGAAGAGTATGACGATTAGGTGTCAGTGAACAGTGAGCAGTGAACAGTAAACAGAAGGGGCGTTGCGCCGTATCAGGTCAATGACTGTGGATGGGGCAGGACGTTTTTGCGAATCCTGTTTCAAACCCTGGCCGGCGCAACGCACCCCATATTTTCACAAGGAGAGACTATGTCTCAAAATTTGGCTTTTGCCCAGGAATATGCCCAGAAGTGGCTGGAGATTATCAAAAACCCGGAACGCCCGCCGGAAGAACTCGGTAAGTGGATTATCAGCGAATCCATGCGCAACTTTGCCGAGCATTTCAACAAAGGCTGGCTCGATTATCGCAAATCGGTGACGGTGGCCGGGCAGTGGGCGGCCACCGAGTGGACAGGACGCGGCGCGACCTTTGAAGATGTGCTGGGCCGCAAATATATTGATTTTTTGGGTGGCTATGGGATGATGGATTTGGGCTGGGGGCATCCCGAAGTGGTTGCTGCCGTCCAATCGCAGTTATTGCGAACCCCTATGCCCAGCCAGGAATTGATTGACCCGCTACGCGGTGTGCTGGCGAAGTTGCTGGCCGACATCACCCCCGGCGATTTGAAATATGCCTGGTTCGCGGCCAGCGGCACAGAAGCCATCGAGGCGTCCATCAAACTTGCCAAAGTGTATACGCAACGTCCGGCGTTTATTGCTGCGCTCAAAGGTTTTCATGGCAAGACGATGGGGTCACTCTCGATGATGGGCAAAGCCGATTATCGCCAGCCGGTCGGAATCATGTACGGCGGGCCGGTCTATCACGTCCCGTTTGGGGATGCCGAAGCGGTGGAGCGTCAACTGGAAATTTGCGACAAGGTAGGCATTGGCGTAGCCGCCGTCCTGATGGAGCCAATTCAGGGCGAGGCGGGCGGCATCGTTCCGCCAGATGACTTCTGGCCGCGCATCCGCGAGGCGACGAAGAAGTACGGTGCGCTCTTGATTGCCGATGAAGTGCAGACCGGTTTGGGTCGCACCGGCAAACTATGGGGCGTGGAACACTGGGGCGTTGTCCCCGATATTATTGCGGTGGCGAAATCGCTCGGAGGCGGCGTCATGCCCATCAGCGCGGTCATCACCACCGAGGAGATTTTCCAGCCCTTCATGTACCCCAATCCCTTCCTGCAAACCACCACCACCGGCGGCGGTGCGCTGGCCTGTTCGGCCGCGATTGCGGCCATCAACGTCACCCTCCGCGACCGGTTGTGGGAAGCGGCGGAGGAGAAAGGGAATTACATCCTGCCGCGCGTGCGCGAACTGGCCGAACGTTACCCCAAAGTGTATCAGGCCGTTACCGGCAAGGGTTTACTCATTGGCCAGCATTTTCAAAAGCCGGAAATCGGCGGGCAGGTGGCCGCGGCCTTGTTCAAGCGCGGCGTGTTGGTGGCCGGCACCCTCACCAGCGCCCAGACGATTCGCATTGAGCCGCCGCTCGTCATCACGTATGACGAAATCAACCAGGGATTGGACGCCCTGCGCGAAGCAGTGGCCGAAGTGAATGCCGCTTTGTAGCGCGGCAACCTCCCCCGCGCGCCTGCCTTTTGGCGGCGGCGGGGGCATTTTTTCGGGTAAAATGATGATATTTTTGACCTGTTTTGTTAACGAAATATCAGAATTTCACCCGTTTGTGTTATTTCTTCCTCAACGTCCTAAGTCATAAAATGCACGGTGGCGGATACTCACTTCAGGAGGCAGGTTCATGAGCGTTTATGCAGTTGAACTGCGTGATGTGGTTAAAACCTTCCACACCCCCGAAGGCGGCACCATCAACGCGGTGGACCATGTGGATATGCAAATTCGACATGGCGAGTTCTTTTCGATGCTCGGTTCTTCGGGGTGCGGCAAGACCACCTCGCTGCGGATGATAGCCGGATTCGAGTGGCCGACTTCTGGTGAAGTGTTCATAGATGGCGAACCGCAGGGGCATAAACCCCCATTTCAGCGCAAGGTCAACACGGTGTTCCAGAGTTACGCCCTGTTTCAGCACATGACCGTCTTCCAAAATGTGGCCTTTGGGCTGGAGATGGACAAAGTGCCACCCGAAGAAATCAAGCGGCGGGTGGGCGAGGCGCTGGCAATGGTCAAACTCACCGGTTTGGAAAAGCGTTATCCCCGTCAACTCTCTGGCGGACAGCAACAGCGCGTGGCGCTGGCGCGCGCGCTGGTGAAACGCCCCAAAGTTCTCCTGCTCGATGAACCCTTGGGCGCGCTGGACCTGAAGCTTCGTAAAGAAATGCAACTGGAACTGAAAACGCTTCAGCGCGAAGTCGGCATTACGTTCGTGTTTGTGACGCATGACCAGGAGGAAGCGCTCTCGATGAGTGACCGGATTGCGGTGATGAGTTATGGCAAGGTGATGCAGGTCGGTACGCCGGTTGAGATTTACGAACGCCCCAGGAACAAGTTCGTGGCCGATTTTATCGGTGAAACCAATCTGCTCGATGGCACGGTGCGCAGCGTTGATGGGAATTCGTTGACCGTCTTTGTTCCGGCGCTGAATGCCGAAGTGCGCGCGCTCCATCAGGGCGCGTTCCATGCGGGGCAGGAGGTTTCGCTCTCCATCCGCCCGGAGAAAATTCGCCTGGTGGAAAAGCCGACCGAATGCGCTAACTGTTTTCCCGCGCAGGTCAAACAGGTGGCCTACATCGGCGCCGATACGCGCGTTATTGCGCAGGTCGTTCAGGCGCAGCTGCGCGTGTGGGAGCAGAACATGGTTTCGACCCTCGACCCCGACGCCTACTTTCAGCAAAATGAACAGGCGTGGGCGCTTTTGCCGCCCGAAAACTTGCTGGCTCTGCCGGTAGAGTAGGAGGCCGTGATGTTGCAACGCCTGCGCGAGGACAAAGCGCTTCAAGGTCTTTTGCTGATTGCGCCCACCTTGCTGTGGATGATTGTCCTGCTCATCATCCCGCTCATTCTGACGCTGGTGGTCAGTTTTGGCCGCCGCGCGCCAGATGGCGGGGTGATTTTCACCTTCACGCTCGATAACTACATCCGCCTGTTGGGGCTTCAGCCCGATTGTTTGAACCCGTTTGCCTGTTTTGACCCGTTGTACGTCAGCATTTTGTTCCGCTCGCTTTCGCTGGCGTTCAACACCACCGTCATCGTCATCCTGTTGGCGTATCCGTTGGCATATTTCATCGCCCGCGCGCCGCACGAACGCCGCAACACCTTTCTGTTCCTGGTGCTGGTGCCGTTGTGGACGAATTTCGTCATCCGCGTTTATGCCTGGATGATGCTTCTGCGCACGCAGGGCGCCATCAACGGCGTGTTGGGCTGGCTGGCGGGGCTGTTGGGCATTCCGTTTACGCCGCTGGAGATGCTCTACACGCCGGGCGCGGTGCTGGTTGGGATGGTGTATGAGTTCTTGCCGTTCATGATTCTGCCCATTTACACCTCGCTGGAGAAGATAGACCCCTCGCTCTACGAGGCCGCCGCCGATTTGGGCGCCAATGCCCTGAAGACCTTCTGGCGCGTCACCCTGCCGCTTTCGCTGCCGGGCGTGGTGGCCGGCACCATCCTGGTCTTCGTGCCGGTGATGGGCACGTTCGTGGTATCCGATTTGCTTGGCGGCAAGCAGGTGATTCTGGTCGGAAACCTGATTCAGCGCCAGTTCCTGGATGCCCGTGACCCGACGTTCGGTTCGGCGGCTTCGCTCGTGCTGATGGTGCTGACGCTCATCGTCACGCTCTTCTACACCCGCAAGTTCGGCTTCGGAAAGGAGATTGTGGTCTGATGAACCCGCACCGCCGTTCTCCTTTCGTGGTGGTCATGACCGTGCTGGTCTTTCTGTTCCTGTACGTGCCGATTTTTGTGCTGGTGTTGTACTCGTTCAACGCTTCGCGCACCAACGTCACCTTCGAGGGCTTTATCACTGCCTTTGGGCCGTTACAAATGCAGGGCAGCCTGGTCGTGCAAAGCCCGTGCGGGCCGTTTCACTGGTTCTGTGACCTGACCCGTAACCAGGAAGTGATGACCGCCGCCCGCAACACCCTGACAATCGCCTTTGTTTCGACGCTGATTTCCACCCTCATCGGCACCATGGCCGCAATTGCGCTCCAGCGGCACGAGTTCAAAATCAAACCGTTTGCCCAGCTTTCGCTTTATATCCCCATCGTCATCCCGGAAATTGTGATGGGCATCGGCATTCTGACGCTGTTCAGCCAGGTCTTCACGTGGGTCAATACAACGTTCAATTTGCCGCCGGATTTGCGCCTGACTCTGGGGATGGGGACGGTTATCGTCTCGCACATCGCTTTCAGTGTACCGTTCGTGACGCTGGTGGTGCAGGCGCGTTTGCAGGGGTTCGACCCTTCCTATGAAGAAGCGGCTATGGATTTGGGCGCCAACGAGCTGGTCACGTTCTGGCGCGTTACCCTGCCCATGCTCTTGCCGGGCGTGCTTTCGGGCGCGTTGCTGGCCTTCACGCTCTCGCTCGATGATTTTGTCATCACTTTCTTCACGACAGGCCCCGGCGCAACCACCCTGCCGATTTACGTCTATGGCCTTTTGCGGCGCATCATCACTCCACAGGTCAATGCGCTTTCCACCGTCTGGATTCTGATTGTGCTGGCGGCGGTTTTCCTGATTCAACGCCTGGAAAATCGAGAGCGTGCTTAATTCCCCCTCCCCTGTGACAGGGGGAGCAGAGACCCAATAAGGAGAAGAACTATGAAACGAGTAAACACCCTGTTTTCGTTCCTGGTGCTGTTCAGCCTGTTGCTGGCGGCCTGCGGTGGTGGGGCGGCAGGCGGCGGCGAAGCAAAGGAATTCGTCACTTCGAGCGGTTTTGTTTGCCCTCCGCCCGACCCCAAACTGGAAGTGACCTCCAAACAACTCAACCTGTTTGTCTGGACGGAGTACCTGCCGACCGAGTGGAAGGAGTGCTTTACGCTGGTGTATGGCGTGCAGGTCAACCATGATGAATACTCCTCCAACGAGGAAATGTATGCCAAACTTTCGGCAGGCGGCAGCAACTATGACCTGGTTCAGCCGACCGATTACATCGTCAGCCTGATGATTAAGCAGGGACTGATTCAGAAACTGGATAAATCCAGACTCCAGGCCGTGTTTGCCAATATGGACGCGAACTACATGAATCTGGAGTTCGACCCCAACAACGATTACACCCTGCCCTATCAGGCCGGCACCGACGCGCTGATTTACAACGCCGATAAGGTGCAAAACCCGCCCAAACGCTGGGCTGACCTGTGGAATCCCGAATACGCCGGGCGCATGGTTTTCCTGGATGATTCGCGCATCGTCATCGGCATGACCCTCATCACGCTGGGGTACGACCCCAACACCACCGACCCGGCGCAACTGAACGAGGCCAAAGAAAAGTTGAAAGAACTGGTCCCGCGCGTTAAGCTGTTCGACAGCGACAGCCCCAAAACCGCCCTCATCGCCGGTGACGTGGATTTGGGCCTGACCTGGACCGGCGAAGCCTTCATCGCCAACCAGGAAGTGCCGTCTATCACCTACGTTTACCCCGAAGAAGGCGCGATTTTGTGGCAGGATAACTGGGCTATCGTTGCCAACGCCCCGAACCTGGATGCGGCGTATGCCTGGCTGAACTACACCATGCAGCCCAATCTGTTCTGGCTGATGTTGCGCGATTTTCCTTACATTAACCCCAACAAAGGCGCGCTGGAATTTGCCAAAGCCAATCACCCCGATTTGTACGAACCGTACATCAACTCACCCATCACCAACCCTCCCCAGGAGGCAATCGAGAAAGGCCACCGCATCAAAGACGTGGGCGAAGCCCTGCCCCTCTATGACCAGATTTGGACGGAAATCAAAGGCGGGCAGTAACTTCTGGTCTTCTTGCCTCTTCACCAGCACATCCTGCAACCTGCAAACGCGGCGACTGCCTGTTGGCGGTCGCCGTTTGCTTGTGCAACGCATCCGCCGGTGGGAGTGGGTTTGCCGCTGCAGCCGTTGCAGTTTTTGGGCTGGCAGGAGCAGGTGTTTACCCCGCAGGTGCTTCCGGTGCTTTTGCATTCAAATCCGGCAGAGCAGGAACCGCCACATACTCCGTTTGATGAGCATCCGCAGGGGTACTGGGTGGGAGTGGTTCTTTCTGGGGTCGGGGTGGCGGGTGGATTTGTTGGTCTTGGTGTATTGGTTGGGGCAGGGGGAGAGGTGGGAGAGTTAGGAGGCGGAAGGCATAAATAGCTGCAATATCCAGTGCAACACTGAAAATGATCAGTGCAGGTTAAGCCGATTTGTTTGCAGGAAGGAGTTGGAGTGGCTGTTGGCGCGCAAGGCCGGCAACATCGGTATCCGCTTGAGCAAGAATAAGAAGCATCGCAAAGACTTGCACTAGCACAAGTAAAAGTATTGAGAATACAGGCAAATCCAT
Source organism: Anaerolineales bacterium (assembly GCA_025056175.1). Taxonomy (GTDB): domain Bacteria; phylum Chloroflexota; class Anaerolineae; order Anaerolineales; family Villigracilaceae; genus UBA5195. Next base: position 169 of record JANWWK010000069.1, on the reverse strand, counting down.
TTTGCTGGCATGGGTTTTGAGTTGAGGTTGGACTGGGAGGAATGGGGGTTTTGGTTGGAGTGGGAGGGATGGGAGTGTTGGTTGGGCATGGTTTGCAGGCACCGCCTGAACATGTATTAGAATAACATCCACAAGGACATGAACAATATGGAGGTGGATTGCAGGTTCC
>JANWWK010000076.1 GCA_025056175.1 Anaerolineales bacterium | reverse complement strand
GCGCAGAAGCGCACAGAACAGCGGGTTGAAGAACTGGCTCAGGCACAACGAAAAAGCGAAACCCGTCTCGACCGCCTGGAACAGCAAGTAGGCGAATTGCGCGGCGATATGCTCGAAATCCGCTATCGTCAGCGCGCGTTTTCGTTCTTTGGACGCCTGATTTCACGCGCCGAAGTGATAGAGTTACAGGATGTCCTTCCCACTATCGAGCCATTCCTTACGAATGCTGAATATGACGATTTGGTTCTGCTTGATGTTCTGATTCGCGGGCGATTGCGGCCTTCTTTTTCTTCCAGAGTTGGCATCGAGGAAGTGTGGCTTGCCATCGAAGTCTCTGGGGTTGTAGACCGTAACGACGTGGAACGCGCCCGCCGACGTGCCGATTTGTTGCAGAAAGCCGGCCTAAAGGTTTTGCCGGTGGCTGCTGGCCCTGCACTGACCCGTGGCGCACAGCAGGCAGCTTTGAAGTTGGGGGTTCTGTTGCAAATGGATGGCAGGTTGGAGTATCTGGAACAGGCGCTGGCGGAACTCCGTTCCGGATGAGTTGGTCGTCCTTGCCGGAGAGTAACACCACCCCCAAAATAGTCAGTGACCGTCAGATAGGACGGTCACTGCTTATTAGCCCTTGTTGACGCTTGATATATCTCGGCTAATTCAGATGCTTTTCCAGCAAAGCGCGCGCCTTTTGGGCATCGGCTTTTCCCTGCATTTTTTTCATCACCTGTCCTACGAACCAACCCATCAGACCAGTTTTGCCGTTTTTATAAGACTCAACTTCTTTCGGCGATTCGGCCAGCACTTGCTCAACCACCGCGCGGATAGCGTCATCATCGCTTACTTTTGCCAGTCCTTCTGCTTGAATAATTTCTGCGGGAGATTTGCCGCTGACATTGACCTTTTGTAAAAGGCTCTTTCCTGTATTTGCGTTCACCGTTCCGGCATCTACGAATCGGATGATGTCGGCCAGGTAGGTGGGGGTGAGTGCCAGCTCTGCGGCGGTCTGACCGGTTTCGTTGAGCATTCGCAGCACGTCATTCATCAGCCAGTTGGAGACGCGCTTGGGGTCGCCCCCATACGCGCGGACGGTGGCCTCGAAATAATCAGAGAGTGAACGTTCTGAAGTCAGCAGTTCGGCATCATACTCCGGCAGCTTGTATTCTTGAACAAAGCGGGCGCGCCGTTCCAGCGGTAATTCTGGCAGAGTTTCGAGAATTTTGACCTTCCATTCATCGGTCAGATAAACTGGCAGTAAATCCGGTTCGCGGAAGTAGCGGTAATCGGCTTCGGTCTCTTTGGAGCGCATTTTCTTCAGCGTCTGGGTATCTTCATCCCACTCCAGCGTCCAGGCTTCGACTTTGCCGCCGCTTTGGTATTCTCGAATTTGTCGCTCAATTTCTTTGGTGATAGCCGTTCGCACCGCTTCGATGGAATTGACGTTCTTGATTTCGGTTTTGGTGTTGAGAATCGTCTCGCCCTTTTGGCGTACCGAAACGTTGGCATCGCAGCGCAGATGACCTTTTTCCATATCGGCTTCGGAGACGCCAATCCAGCGCAAGAGTTGACGCAAGCGGATGAGGTAGTTGGCGGCCTCGTCGGCAGAGCGCAGGTCGGGGCCGGTGACCATTTCGATGAGCGGCACGCCGCAGCGGTTGAAGTCAATCAGCCGGGTGCCGGTTAGCGGGTCATTTTTGGTCTTTCCTGCGTCTTCTTCCATGTGCATTTTCCAGATGGTGACGCGGCGGATAGAGCCATCGGCCTGCGGCACGTCAAGATAGCCGCCTTTTGCCAGCGGGCGGTCGTATTGCGAAATCTGGTAGCCTTTGGGCAGGTCGGGGTAGAAGTAGTTCTTGCGGTCGAAATACGAAACCGGCTGAATTTCGGCGTGCATGGCGGCGGCCAGCAGCACGCCTTTTTCGACCACGCGCCGGTTGAGAACGGGCAGCACGCCCGGCATACCGGTACAGACCGGGCAGATGTTGGTGTTGGGTTCGGCGTTCCAGGAATCGGCTTTGCAGGCGCAAAAGATTTTCGATTCGGTGTTGAGTTGAATGTGCGTTTCCAGGCCGATGACTGCTTCGTAATCCATGTCCAAATCCTTCAGGTGGGGTGCGGCTATTATAAAACAAGACTTCCGAAACATCGGAAGTCTTGGGAAAGGTTCTCCTGGAATCTCCATAAGGAGATTTTTTGTACGCCGAAAACGCGGAACGACTCAAGGTACGATGATTTCACAACGGTTGAAGGTATCGCCAGGCTGCCCGCCGCCGTAGCACGCATCGCCATTGCCGCCGCCGCCATCCAGATGGTCATTTCCTGGCCCGCCGAAAAGGATGTCTATGCCGGCGCCGCCGCGCAGGGTATCATTGCCGCCGCCGCCCAGGATGCAATCGCTGCCGCCAGCGCCCGAAATCGTTTCATTGCCAGGCGTGCCAATAATCAGTTCGTTCTGCCCGGAAGGCGCATCGCCTCGCGCCAGGATGACCAGGCGGGTGAGATTGAGAGCCGCACATTCCGGTGGTTTCAGGGCGTTGGCGTTGATGACCGCCGTTCGGCTTCCGAGCCGGGAGGGGGAAACTGTGTTCGAGGCAGAGAAGGCTGAAAACAACCCGGCAGCCATCAAGACCAGCAGGCTGGCCGCCGCTGTTATTATCCATTTCGTCAGGCTAACGGACATGGCCGCCTCCTTTGAGGAAGTGGAAAAAATAGAAAGTCTGGCCGGTTTCTACGCCGAATTGGTCGGATTCGTTGCCTTCCACATGCAGGATGACCGTGCCGTGTTGTTCGGCCAGCCGTGCCAGGTCATCGACCGAAGCAGCCTGGACGGCGCGCGCTTCGGCCCCGGCGGGAAATTGCGCTACCCGCACAATCATACTGCCATATTTGACGGCTATGCCATCGAGCGGGTTCTTTTTGAGCGATTGGCCGATGCTGAAGGCCAGTAATGCGCCGACCAGCAGCGTGCCGCCTACCCCCAGCGCGGCAATCGTCCGCGCCAGCCCAACAGTCAGCGGGAAGCCCGGCAAACGGATGATGTTGGGAATGCGCGTATTGGTGGCAATTTCTTTAACTTCTAATGGCAGGAGTGGATCGCGCTCCGGGTCTTCGCGCAGGAGAACCAGTTGCAAGTCATCGAGCGTGAAGAGCAGACGCGGCCTGAAAACGGATTCGACCGCCTGCCCTGCGATGGTACCGGCCACGTTCACTTCGGGCGTGATGGTGAAGGTGTAAATATCGCGCCGCACGCTGGTTACGCTTTCCACCGCGCGTAACGTTTTCAGGATGTCGCAAATGTCGAACGAAGCCGTGATTTCTGTTTCCGTGCCGGAAAATTCTTTGCGTTCCATCAGTGGAAAAGCGCGTTTCCAGCCGTTGTTGGCTTCGGCTTGTGCCATCAGGGTCACGCTGCCGCTTATGTTTTCTACCGAGTCCGACATAAGCGAGTAGTTGAAGCGAATTTCGACCCGGCAACCCGCTTTCAGGAAGACCGGTTCTCCTGGCATGGCTTTGCCGGAGGGATATACCCCCGGTTGGGAGGCACTGTAACCGAAGCGTCCCAAATGAATGTATTGCAGGCTGATGGTTTCGCTCAGGTACTCGTCGCGGGTGAAGGCTATCAGTCCGAGTGCAGCGAAGACGACAAATACGATGGCTAGAATAAACGTGATAATTTCGAGTTGGCGGGCAATTTCTCGCATTGCGGCGCCTCCTGTTAGGAAGTGGAAGGAAACCTGGATGCGGGCTTTTTTGCGCGCTTTGGGAACAGGCCACAGGGCAAAAAAGACCACGATAGCAACCCCGCCAGCCAGAAGAGAAAGCCCGAGCGGAGTACGAAAAGGCGCAAGGGCGCGCCCAAAGCCGGGGATGTGCAGCCAGGCTTTGCCGATGATTTGGTCGCGGCGGATTGTTTCCGGGTCGAGCCAGGCGTTGTTATCCCCTTTGAAGGTAAATTTACCATCTCTGACAGCCACGATGCGATGGATGACGTATTTATTCAGTTCCGCGCTGTAATACGTGGCGATATCGCCCACTCCGTATTCGGAATCGCGCCGCACGATGACCAGGTCGCCGTTGTGGTAGAGCGGTTCCATGCTTTCGCCGCTGATGATGACGTAGGCTGCTCCGCCGCCGAATTGCATCGGCAAGAACAAAATCCACGCCAGTACGACCAGCATGAGAAAAATTCCACTTAGAAAGGGGGAAAACCAGCGGCGCATAGAAACCAGACCGCCAGCCGCAGTCTCCCGAAGAAGTGCTGCGGCTGGCGAGTAGTTACGAGTTCGCTATGTAGATTTCTTTGAGCATGAACTACTGGGCAGCGATGACGCGCAACTCATCAGCGTTCAGGACCGAAACGCCGCCCGCGAAGGTACAGGTCACGTTCGTTCCGCCGGTTACGGTGCAGGAGGTGTAGGTGGTGCCGGTGGAGATGAGTTTGACATGCACCGCGCCGCCAGCCGGCACTGCCGGGGAGATGTTGAAGGTCATCGAATCAATGGTGGCGGGGTTGGTGGCGTTCAGGTTGTAGTGAATGTTGGTGATGGTGTACCCGCTGATGGCGGCGGCGCCATCACCGGCGGCGCTGGAACCGACCGTGTTGGAGGCAGCGAAGCCATAGACGGCCACCATCAACACCATCAAGGCCAGCAGGGCAAAAGCGAACTTGAGATTGCGTTTGAAATTCATTACTTGTAACTCCTTTAGAATTAGATTGGGTAGACGAGGCGCGCGCCCCATCTGTTGCGCTTATGTTACTAAACCCTATCTTGCGAAACATTGCCAAAACATTGTCAGACATTTACAGAGTTGTAAGAACCCAATAAAAAAGAGCGAATTACTCGCTCTTTTTTTGCATTCTTGTTAGTTTGGAGTCCGGCGGCTTGCCGCTGGAAGAAATATCACGCTAGCGAGGCCATGCCCACCAGCGCGCGGAAGGCGCTATACGCGGCGGCCATATCGGGCGCTTCGACTGAGACGCGGTTTTCGTCCCGCGCCGTGCCTGGCAACCGCATCGCGCGGTCGGCCATATCGGAAGTCATGAAATCGACCGTGACGAGGATGGGCGCATCCAGCACGAACGGTTCGGGGGCATTCCCGCGCTTGAGCGCATGGACTGCTCGCCGCGCCCCGTCGGTGAGCATCTTTTGGGTAATTTGTGGCGACAGGCATTCGGCGGAGGTACGCCCGGTGGCCTGTTTGACCACCACCGTCACCACGCTGCCAAGCAATTCGGCGGTTTGGGCGCAAGCGGTCTGGTCGCCGCTGACCAGGAGAACCGGCACGCCAAAGTAACCTGCCAGTGCGGCGTTGAGACCATATTCGCCGACCAGTACATCGTTCAGCCACAGGTTCGCCACGCACTTGCTCGACCAGGTATGGTCTAAAACAGCGTTCTGTGACCCCTGCCGGGCGTGGTAGCCGATGAACATCACGCCGTCCACGTCTTCGCCGATGCCCTGCATCATCGAAAACGGCGCAGATGTGCTGGAATTGAGCCGGGCGCGCGGGTCGAGTTCTTCGACCAGGATATTCGTCCCGTTCCAGTGACCATCCGCCACGACGACTTCATTGGCCCCGCCCTCGAAGGCCCCTGCGATGGCGGCATTCACGTCCTGAGTCATCAATTTGCGAAAACGAGGATATTCGTAATGCCCCGGCGTGACCTGGTCCCAATTGACCACGCCGGTAATGCCTTCCATGTCGGCAGCAATCAGAATTTTCATGGGAGTTTCCTCTCAACCCACTTACCCAGCAGGGGATATTTGAAATCGCGCCCCAGCAACACCTGTAAACCGGCCCATTGTCCCAGAATGTGAAACAGTGGGATGACCAGCAGACCGCACATCATCGCAAAAAAGGCCGTTAACATACCCACCGCCACCGGCCATTCGCTCAAGCCGGAGTTGATGGTAAACACAATGCCTGTGACCAGCCCAATCAGCAATGCCCCGAATATCATAGTGAAGTAAAAGATGTTCACGAATAACTGATACAACGTGGTTTGCGCCGATTGCACCTTGAGCCAGCGCGAATGCGCTTTATGATTTATCCAGAACCAGGCTGGGGCAACCAGGCCCCACATCGGCAGGATGACGGCGAAATGTCCCATCGCAGCGACAAATCGTTCCTCGAAATCGGAATTGAGGGCGGCCTCGGGGGTATTCGGGTCGTAGCCGAGCGCACGCGCCAGGCGACCGCCAAGCAGGGGATAGCGGAAGTCTTTGCCCAAAGCGCATAGTACCGCGCCGATGAGCGAGGGCAGGAGATACAGGAAAAAATACCCCAGAACGCCGAATAACGCCCCAAACCCGAACAGTATTCCTGTGAATTCGTCTTGCATGGCTTCGGGGTTGAACGCGGCCAGGAGCAGAATCACGCCGTAGAACGCGACCAAGAGAGCTACTGCCCCAATTGACCAGAGTGTGTAGCCAAGAGTCTGATAGCCAAAGGCCTGCAACACTTGAAAGCGAAGCCAGGCTGATTGACGACGGTTTTCGCTCCACAGGATGGCCGGCAGAAAGTTCAAATTTCCCACACCGAGCGCGCTCAGGTGGGCGAGGATAGAGAGGATGCGGTCGGAGGAGGATGGTTTCATGGGAAAATCTTTAACGCAAAGGCACGGAGAAACAAAGAGGACTCTGCGTCTCTGCGTGTTTGTGCTAAGAATTCGATAGCATGGCCGGATTTCTGTTTCGCCAGGCTTCCTGCACGGTAGCCTGCTCATAGGCATATCCAGCCCGGAAGAGCAGGTCTTCGCGGAAGTCGGGGGCGAAGAAGTGGATGCCAATTGGCAGGCCGCTCTCATCAAACCCGGCAGGGATGGAGATACCCGGCACACCAGCATGGTTGGCGGTGACGAGCAGCTGGTCGGCATATTGCATCAGCACGGAATCCCCATAAACTCCACCAATGGGGAAGGCAGCGGTAGGCGTGGAGGGGGTGAGCAAAACATCTACACTGTGGAAGGCCTGGTCGAAATCACGCCGAATCAGCGAGCGGATTTTGAGGGCGCGAGCGTAGTACTGTTCGCTGTATTGCGCCGCCGAAACGTACATCCCCATCAAGATCCGCAGTTTGGGTTGCAGTCCGAACCCCTGTCCGCGCGATTTACGGTAAAGGGTGCGCAAGTCTTCCACCGAATCGGGCGTGCGGTAGCCGTACTTCACGCCATCGTAGCGGTGCAGGTTAGAGGCCGCCTCGACGCGCGAGATGACGAAATAGGCCGGGATGCCGTATCTGGTATGCGGCATTGGCACGTTTTCGATAATTTCTGCGCCGGCCTGGGCCAGTTTTTGGGCGGCCTCCAGCACGGATTGTTTGATGACTTCAGGAACAGGCTGTTCGACCAGTTCGCCGGTCTTTGAATCAAAGTAGGTGATGCGGAAGTAATCGGGCGAAAGACCGATTTTCAGACCGTGGACGCCTTTCTCCATCTCGGCCAGATAATCTGGCACGGGAACGGTGGCGGCGGTTGAGTCGTGTGGGTCAGGGCCGGCCATTGCTCCCAACGCCAGCGCGGAATCGGCCACAGTGCGGGTGAGCGGTCCGGGGCAATCGAGCGAGGAGCCGAAGGCAATCAACCCATAGCGAGAGACGCGCCCGTAGGTGGGTTTCAGCCCAACCACACCGCAGTACGCGGCGGGCAGGCGAATCGAACCGGCGGTATCCGTTCCCAGCGAAATCGGGCCTTCTAACGCTGCGACCGCTGCTGCTGAGCCACCTGAAGAACCGCCTGCTACGTGGTTGGGATTCCAGGGGTTGCGCGGCACAGGTTGAAAGGCGGAGGATTCGTTGGATGAGCCGAAAGTAAACTCATCCAGGTTGACTTTTCCCAGCACCACTGCACCTGCAGCCTCCCAGCGTGCAACTGGGGTTGCCGTGTAAGGTGCGGTGAAGTTCGCCAGAATTTTGCTGGCAGCGGTGGATGGCGTACCTTCCACACAGAAAATATCTTTGACAGTCACTGGCACGCCGGCCAGGGGGCCGGGGTCTTCTCCGGCAGCAATTTTTGCATCTATGGCGGCGGCCTGCTTTCGGGCACGGTCGGCCGTGAGGGTGATGAAGGCGTGGACTTTGTCGGGTTCGGCGTTCGGGTCGCCACCCAGCCTTCCGGGCAGGCCATCTACGCGAGCAATGTGGGCCAGGTGCGCTTCCAGCACCTCGCTGGCGCTGACTTCGCGGGCGCGCACCTGGCGGGCAATTTCCAGGGCAGTAAGAGTATGCAGGGACATTTCAGCCTATGCGTTGGTGGGGAATTTCTGGCACGACGAGATAGCCATCCGCCGTTTCGGGCGCGGTCTCTAGCAGCCGTGCCGGGTCTGGATGTGGCTCAACCAGGTCTTCTCGCAGGGGCGGGGAAATTTCAGGGGTGTAGGGAACGCCGTGCGAGGCGATAGGAGTATTCGGGTCGAGAGGAATGGCTTCCAGTTCGTGAATGGCTCTGAGCTGGTTGTTCAATTCGCGGCGCAGGTAATCGGCTTCTTCGGGTGAGAGTTCCAGCGCAGCGAGTTCAACGAGATGTTGGAACAGTTCGGGAGTGATTTCGTCGCTCATGGGCTGTCCTTTCTGGTGGAAATTATACGGTCATTTAGGAAATTTGTGTGACTTGCCCCCGCCGGGTTCTCGCCGGTATATTCTTATAAACTTTGTCTAAATTTTGGACTTTATGAGAAGGAGAGAACTGTATGAAAAAGTTTTTGTTATGCATGCTTGTCTTGCTGACTGCGCTTGGCCTGACGTTCACCTGGCCAGCCGCTCATGCTCTGGCTGCTCCTGTGGAAGCCAAGAAGTCTATTAAGTTGACTTCTATCAAAGCAGAAGGCAAGCGGGTTATTTTGCGCTTTGCTGTGACCGGCAAGTTTGATGCGTATCGCGGCCGGGTTAGAATAGGTACTGCTTCCTATCCTTTGAATTGCTCCTTGCGCAGTCAGGATACTCTGATTTGTTCGGCTCGCCACAAGGGCAAACTCGAAGGCCAACCGGTGTCTGGTGCAGTGAATGGGTTTGCTTTTGCGGGTCAAGTTCCTCATGCCGAAGAAACACCACCACCTGGGGATGAACATTGTGAATAGCAGGGTTTGTGTGCGAGGCGGCTGCAAAAAACAGCCGCCTTTTGTTTGGCCTGGTTTGGCGCACAAAACTGGTAAACTTGACTTCAATGATGTTCCACAACCTGTTTTTTACTCTCCCGCGTTTCGATGCGAAAATGACCGTCATCACCATTGTCAGCACCCTGGCGCTGACAATCGCGCATTATCACCCGACCTGGCGCCCGATGAGCGGCGTGGTTTTGTTTCTGGTCTTGCCGCTGGCGGTGATTCGGTTTGCCTTTCGCGAGTCGCCGCGCACTTACGGGTTTCAATTGGGTGATTGGAAGGCCGGTCTGGCCATCAGCGCAATCTCCTTAATGCTTCTCTTGCCGGTGTTGTGGTTTGTGGTGCGTTCCAGCCCGCCGATGCAAACGTACTACGCGCCTTTGCTTAAACCGTCCCTTCCGTTGTATACTTTTCTCGACCTGGTGGGTTGGGAGTTTCTCTTTCGCGGCTGGATTTTGTTCGGTTATGCCCGCAAATTCGGCCCTGATGCGCTCTGGTTGCAGGCCGTGCCGTTTGCGATTGCGCATTTCGGCAAACCCGAAATCGAAACACTTTCCACAATATTCGGTGGTTTTGTTTTCGGTTGGGTGGCCTGGCGGACGCAATCGTTCGTCTACCCGCTCTTAATTCACTGGGCCATTTTTACGTTTGTGGTTTTAGCAGCCGGAGGCTGGTTTGGTTGAAGTGAGCCTGCGCGAAGCGCGTGCGGAGGATTTCCCCGCCATCCGTGCGCTTATCTACCGCACGGGAATCAACCCTTTTGGGTTAGATTGGCGCCGTTTTCTGGTGGCCGAATCGCCGGATGGGGAGTTGATTGGCTGTGGGCAGTTGAAACCCCATGCTGATGGTTCATTGGAACTGGCCTCGCTGGCGGTGGTGCCGGCCTGGCGGAGACGCGGCGTGGCGCGGCGGCTGATTCAGGCGCTTCTGACGAAAGCGCCGCGACCGGTGTATCTGACCTGTCTCGGTCATCTTCAGCCGTTCTATGAAAAATTCGGGTTTCGGGTGGTTGCACCCGAAGACATGTCGCCCTATTTTCGGCGTCTGAGCCGTCTGGTGGGGTTGGTTCTGAAGTTTAGCAATCGAACGTTACTGGTCATGAAGGTAGATTGAACTATGCGAAAAATGGTCGAAATCACCCTGGGAGTCTTGTTGGGCGTTGCGGTGGGTTTGTTGTTAGGAGGCTTGTTGTATCTTTCGACTCGCGCGCCCTCGGCCCAAAAAGTGGAGTTACTGCCTTCTTCTACCCCGGAGCCGGTTTCCGTGTACATCACGGGTGCGGTCGAACGTCCGGGTGTGTATCAGGTGCCGCGCAACAGCCGCCTGGTCCAGGTGATTGCAGCGGCAGGCGGCCTGCGCGAAGGGGCCGACATCACTCAAATCAACCTGGCGCAAAAGGTGGAAGACGGCCAACGGATTGATATTCCCGGCACCGGAGAGTTTCCTACGCCCCAACTGGTCATCGGCGGGAAGGGGTTGCTCGTCACCCCTACGCTGCCGCCGGGCGGGCTGGTGAACATCAACACTGCCGATGCCGCCTTGCTCGAAACCGTTCCTGGCATTGGCCCAACGATTGCTAACCGCATCATTGCGTACCGCGAGGCCAATGGACCGTTTCAGAAAGTGGAGGATTTGCTGAAAGTCTCTGGCATTGGGCCGAAAACACTGGAAAAAATCAAGCCATACTTGACGGTGGAGTAACTTTTGAGCCGTTGAGACATCTCATTTATCATGTTCGATCACTTCGACTTGCTCGCTCCTCTGTACGACCGCGCGATTCCTTTTGCCCGCCTCGACTGGATGCTGAAGGCAGCTCGCCTGCCGGTAGATGGTCTCCTGCTGGATGCTGGCGGCGGGACGGGGCGGGTGGCAACGGCGCTCAGGCCTTACGCCCGTGATGTGGTGGTGGCTGATGTCTCCCCGGGTATGCTCTCGCAAGCGCGTGCAAAGCGGCTGACGGGGGTGCGCGCTCCGTCGGAGCGGTTGCCGTTTCCCGATGCGGTCTTTCCCCGCATCATCATGGTAGATGCCCTGCACCACGTTCTCGACCAGCGTCAGACGATTGCCGAATTGTGGCGTGTGCTTCAACCGGGCGGGTGCCTGGTCATCGAAGAGCCGGATATTCGCAGGCTGGTCGTCAAGTTTGTGGCGGTGGTGGAGAAACTGGCGCTCATGCGGAGCCACTTTCTCAGTCCGCCGCAAATTGTGGCGCTTTTTCCGCCCCAGGCGCGCGTGCAGGTGCAGGTGGAAGGTTACAACGCGTGGGTGATTGTGGAGAAATGAGACGTCTTTATCCCACCTTCCAGGCGTGTAGCAAGACAAATATCGTGATGAGCGTCAATTGCGCTAACGGGTAGTAACTGGCGCGGTCGAACAGGCGCGCGGCCTGACGGCTCTCCCGTTTTTGATAGAGTTGAATGCCCGGCAACACCAGCAAAAATAGCCCGATGCAGGCTGTTCCCAGCAGGTACGGCAGGCCCAGTGGAATGGGCGCGATGAGCGGCAGGAACAGACTGACCAGCGTAGTCAGAACCAGGGTGATGACCACAATCAACCCGGCGCGTTCTGGCCCAAAGGTGAGCGGGATGGTTTTTGCGCCCACGCGGCGGTCTTCTTCGACGTCATTCCAATCGGCGGGGATGTTTTGACCGCCAATTTCCCACAGTATGAGCCAGACCAGCATGAGCAGGAGTAACGGCAGGGCAGGACGGGGTTCGACCACGAACACCGCTGCAACCGGCCCGGCCGATTTCACCAGGCCGCTGACCAGTGTACGCCAGTAGGTTACTTTGAGCAGACGGCAGTAGATGACTTCCAGCACGGCAGCCGCCAGAACAATCCAAACGATGACCGGGTTCAGCAGCCAGGCTCCGACCAGCGCAATGGCGTACCAGACCCCGAACCATAGCCAGCCTTGCCGGGCAGAGAGGATGTTTTGCGCCAGCGGATAGCGCATGGCCGAGGCCTCTACCGAGTAACCTTCATTAATGGTTCCTCCGGCAAATTTTTCGCGGTCGGTTTTGATGGCAACCAGGTCGTTGAGCGCGTAAATGGCCGTATAACCGGCGAAGGCGGTTAGCAAGGAAAGAAGCAGAACCGGCCAATCAGGAAATTTTCCCAGCCAGAGCAAGGCGGCAAAGCCGGGCATGGCAATATCGAGAACACCGTGTGTGGTGCGGGAGAGGGCGAAAAAGCGGGAGAGCATAGGCAGAATCAGTGGTCCGTGATTGGTGGATTGGGGGCAGCGGTCAGGAGACAGGGGGACGTGCGCTGGGTTTGCGGAAGCACACCAGGTAGTTCATATCTTCCTGATTGTACGCCATTTTGAACTTGCCCGTGAGCGGATTGTATATCAGGCTGGCGCTTTGCACGAAGTCTAACCCGGCCTGCTGCGCCCAGGCTTTGAGTTCGGCGGGGCGAATCAGTTTGCGGTAATCGTGTGTGCCGCGCGGCAGAAGGCGCAGCACATATTCCCCCACCAGGATGACGGCGAACAATGCTTTGAGGGTGCGGTTGATGGTAGAAAAAACGACCGTGCCGCCGGGTTTGACGGCGCGCGCGCAGGCGGCGACGACGTTCTGCGGTTCGGGGACGTGTTCCAGCATTTCCAGGCAGGTCACCGCATCGAACGAGGCGGGCTGTTCAGCAGCGATTGCTTCCGCAGAGATAGGGCGGTATTCAATTTCAAGGCCTCCGGCGCGGGCGTGTTGACGGGCAACTTCCAGCGAGGGCAGAGAAAGGTCAATCCCGGTCACGCGCGCTCCGGCCTGTGCCAGTGCCTCGGACAGAATCCCTCCGCCGCAGCCTACATCGAGAATGCGTGGCTGTGGGGTCTGGATATGGTCGAGGATGAATTTTGTGCGCAACGGGTTGATGGTGTGCAGCGTGCCCATTTCGCCCTTCGGGTCCCACCAGATGTCAGAGACGTTATCAAACTTGGTGATTTCTTGATGGTCGGCGTTGGAAAATTGGGTCATAGCAGACGCTTTCGTGGTTTATTAGGTGTTTGAGGTCAGTGGTTCAAGGCAGGCGTGCGCGGACAGGGCGTTGTTGAATATCGCATAGCGCGTCAGGCGCTCAACAGCCTGTTCGATTTCCCGTTGCGTGATGTCGTTAAGGAAGATGCAGTGGCCGATTCCGTCTGGCATCGGGACGCGCTGATAGCCATTACGGTGTTCGATTCGTTCCAGCAAGTTCTCCCACATCAGGGCTGGGTCCAGCAGGGTGGGGTCGAGCGCAATTCCCAGCTGGTGAACCAGGCTGATGATGCGCTCGGTCTCACTTTCGGAGAGTAAGCCGCGTCCCAACGCAAGCATACACGAGGCGAGAATGTCCAAGAGGACGGCTTCGCCGTGCAGCAGGTGTGCTTCGTGGCGCGTTTCCAGGCCATAACTGAAGGTATGACCAAAATCTACCTTGCGTTCCAGGTTGTCCTCGTAAAGGTTGGGTTCGAGTTCTTCCAGCATACCGCTGATGGCGCGGTCGAGGATGTCTCCGCCCGCGTCATCTTGAAAATGTGCTTCGACACTGGCTGGGCCGTGTATTTCCAGCAGATTGAAGAGCGCGGCATCTTTGATAATTGCCAGTTTGATAATTTCGCACACCCCGTTGAGAATGTGACGGCGCGGCAGCGTGCGCAGGAAGGCGCGGTCGAGCAATACACGGCGGGGTGGCTCAAATGACCCCAGTCGGTTTTTGTGACTGTTGAAGTTGATGCCAGTTTTGATGCCGACCGAGGCATCTACGTAGCCCATCAGGGTCGTCGGGACTTTGATGTGCGGCACACTGCGCCGATAACTGCTGGCAACGAACCCGACCACATCGGTCAGCACACCGCCGCCGATGGCGATGATGGGTTCATCGCGGCGGTGAATGGGAAACGAATCCAGTTCGTAGAGAATGCCCAGATACGAATCGACCGTTTTGTGTTCTTCACCGCTGGCAAAGGGGACGATTCTGGCACGGATGCGGTGGTAATCAAAATAAGCTTGAATAGCCTCGCCGAAGTGCCGAAAGACGGTGCTATCTACCACCACGAAGCGGCGTCCATTCTCGACTCTACCGCAGGAAAGCAGGGCAGGATTCTCCGGTTCAAACAGACCCGGCGCGTTGACAATTTCATACTCGATGGGGCGCTGATACGAGACGCGCCAGCGTGCAACAGGCAGGGTCATACGATGTCGAGCCACTCTGTGCGTGCAGCCAGGATGCGCCGGGCAACGGCCTGAGCCTGTTCCAGGCTGTGATTCTGGTAGTTGCCGCACTGTTCGATATTTGCGTATGGCACTTCGGTCGCCGTTTGCATATCCTGCAGGATGTTTTCCAGTACATTGCAAATGACTTCGGCGCGGCCTTCATTCAGCAGCACAATATAGAAGCCGGTCTGGCAGCCCATAATGCCGATGGAGAGAAAATTTTTCGGCAGGTAACGCTGTAACCCTTCGAGCAGAAAATGCTCGACGGAGTGTAACTCGGTCGAAGTCAGGTATTGCCCTGCGTTGGGTTTGTTAACGCGCAAATCGACGCAATAGACAATATCACCGTTGGGTCCGGGGTTGGCTGAGCGCAGTTTGACACGCGGGGCTTTGAGCAAGCGATGGTCGAGTTCGCCGACGGTGCGAACATCCCAGCCAAGTGTTTGGAAATCTATCATGATGACTCCTGTGGCGCAACGCCGTTGAAGTGTCACCGTGTTCAGACGGTCAAAATGGCGGCGTGTTGCGGTGTTTTATGGTCAAACTCTTTCTTGGTGCAAAAGTGCAAAGAGTGCAAAGATTTTTGGCGTTTTTGCTTTGTAAATACCCATTTTAGATTGATTTCGGTTGGGGCGCTAAACGAATTGCGAGAGATGCCGATAACTGGCGGTGAGCGCATTTTGCCACGCTTCGACATGGTGATACAGCTCAACCGCGCCATAGCCATCGAATCCGTTCTCAGTCAGTGCTTTGAAACTGGCGGCAAAATCGAGCGTGCCTTCGCCCGGAATTTCGTGAAAGTGGACGATACCCGTCAGGGTGTTGGCAATGCGCTTGTTCACCAGTTGCGGCCCCCGCACGCCGCGCAGATAGCCGAGAATTGGCCTGGTGCGTTCCAGCACATCGTAACTCAGGCCTGGCACCGAAATCCAGTACGTGAAAAATTCGTCGTCATACGGTGAAGAACCGGCGTACAGCGCGGGGTAATGGACAATCTCCGCTTCGCGTTGAATGCCTGCCTGACTCAGCAGGGCTTCTATCCGTCTGCTGAGCGCCGGGGAGGGCGGTTCATCACAGAAATAACGCGGAAAGTTGCGATCGAGCAGCAGGTAATCGGCTGTTTGTGGGAAATAGACCAGGTACGAGGCAAAATCCAGGTCAAACGTCAGATTCGGTGCGTCTTTCACAATTTTCAGGTTGTAACCTTGTTGGGCATCTGAAATGTGCAGGTACTTGATGTATGGCGCGGCCTGTGCCAGGGCTTCCACATAGTTTTTTTCGGAACAGTAGGAGTGCAGAATATCTACATGCAGGCGAAAGTGCGGCGAGTTGATTTCTTCAACGAGAGATAACCCCTGCTCCATTGTTTCGATGTACATGCCGGGTTCGGGTTCGATGAGCAGCGTCAGGTCTTCGTCGGGATGAATTTCCGCCAGGCATTGCCGGATGCTATCCACGAGCAGCTCGCGTGGATTGACGGAGGGGTTGCTGACATGCTCATCGCGGATGAAGCCGCTCCCAAAGGTCACCAGGTTTACCCCCAGTTTGCGCGCAACCCGAATGCCGCGCTTGACCAGCTCGATACGCCGTTTGCGTCCGGCCAGGTCGGGTGACATCAGTGAAGGCTCATGCGGACGCTGCGGCGTGAAGAAATGTGAAGCGGTAGCAACGCAAGCTGCCTGAACACGCCCCGTTGCCAATCGTTTTCGGACCGTTTCCAGGTCGTCATCGCTCAGGTCGAATGGGTTGAATTGTTCGCGGTGGAAGGAAATTTCGATGCCCGCATAGCCCGCTTTTTCGACTTCGTCAATGGCGGTCAGAAAGTCCAGGTTGGTCAGGCCAAAAGTGCTGTAAGCAAGACGAATCATGACCATACTCCTGCAAAAAATTCATAAATCAGAGCGTCATTCTATTGAATTCTGTGTGCAGGGTCAAGGGGTGTGTTTGGGGGGAGAGTGGCTTATCCTGCCAAGGAAGTATTTTTTTGCCGGCAGGATGGCACTATAATCTGAATATGGAAAGCGGAGTGGTACGTCTCCTCCTGTTTGGCGAACCGCGCCTGGAAATGGACGGGCAGACGGTGGCCCTGCCGCGCCGTGAGAGCCTGCTGTGTCTGCTGGCGCGGCTCTTGTTACAACCCGGCAGGCCGCTTTCGCGTAGAAACCTGGCCTTTGCGCTCTGGCCCGACCAATCCGAAGCCGAAGCGCTTGCCAATCTGCGCCGTCACCTGTACCTGGTCCGCAACCTGTTGCCGCCCCAGGTGCGGAAACTTTTGCTCATTGCCTCGCAAACCGTTTCGTGGCAGGCTTCTCCGCTTGTTTGGGTGGATGTGACTGCCTTCGAGCAGGCCGGTGAAAGGCTGGAGGAGATGGAACGCGCCGTCGAAGGTTATCGCGGCGGGTTGGCGGTGGGCATCCAGGGGGATGAGTTCCTGATTGCCCGGCGCGAAGCCTTGCGTGAACGCTTCCTTTCCCTGCTCAAACGCCTGGCGCAGGGCTATGCGGAGCGGGGCGACCTGACCCGCGCCCTGGATTGGGTGCGCCGTCTGCTGCTTGAAGACCCCTGGGATGAAGAAGCCGCCCGCCTGAAGATGACGCTGGAAGCCCAAACTGGCAATCGCGCTGCCGCTCTCGCCACCTATCAAACTCTGGCGCGTGAGCTGGAGCGCGAACTTAACACCCAGCCCATGCCAGAGACGATGACGCTCTACAGCGACATCCTGCACAACCGCCTGATGCGCCCGAGCGCGCCCCCCAAACCTGCTGCGCCGCTCTTCATCAGCCGCGAAGCCGAACTGGAGCAACTTTCCGGCCTGTTTCGGGGACTGGGAAACGGGCGGGGAGGGGTTGCCTTCGTCTCTGGCCCGGCGGGGGTGGGCAAAACTGCGCTCTTGCAGGAATCCCTGCGCCGCCTGGCCGATAATGCGACGGGCATCGCGCCGCGCGTCTTGTGGGGGGGCTGTTCCCCGCCGGTGAGCGATTCGCCGCCCCGCCCCTATGCGCCCTGGGGACAAATTCTCAATGCCGCCGCGCCGCTCCTGGCGCGCAGCGAGGAGATTCTGCCCGAATGGTTGAACCGCCTGCTGCCGCTCGTCCCCGACCTGGCGCTGCTCAAACCTGGTCTGCTGGCGCCGGCTCATCCCAACGCCGCAGAACTGCGCGCCGCTTTGCGGCAGGCTTTTCACGCCCTGGCGCTGGCGCGTCCGCTCATCCTGGTTCTGGAAGATGTTCACTGGGCGGATGACGCCTCGCTCGATGTGTTGCGCGAACTGGCCGACACCTGCTCCGCGCTGCCCCTGCTCATTCTCATCACGCACCGCCTGGAAGAACTGCCCCTGCCGCTCTTGCAGGTCAAGCGTGCTTTGCGCCAGCGCCGCGCCCTGGTCGAACTCCCGCTGCATGCCTTCCGCCCTGCGGAGGCACGCTCCCTGCTGAAGGCCTTGCTGCGCGAAGAGACCCTGCCGCCCTCGCTCTACGAAGAACTGGCCCGCTACGCAGAGGGCCTGCCGCTCCTGCTGCGCGAAGCCGCCGAAACCATCCGCCAGGCGCGGGGCGAGCGGCCTTCTCTGCCTGGCCTGCGTGATTCGATTGCCCTGCGCCTGGAAGGGTTGAACCGCGCCGCGCGCGAGATGCTCGAAGCCGCCGCTTTGCTCGGTTTTTCGTTTTCCGACCGCGAACTGCAAGCCCTGCTCGGCTGGTCGGAGGCGGCTCAGGCGGCTGCGCTTGATAGTTTATCGGCCAACCGCTTTGTGACCGAAGCCATCCTGCCCGGCGCGCCGGAATATGTCTTTTCACACCAGTTGATTCACGAAATTCTGCTCGAAGTCATTCCTGCCGCGCGCGCCGCTATCCTGCACCAGCAGGTTGCCCTGGTTCTCCAGCAGGTTCACGCTGGTGAAAGCGGCTTTGCCGGGCGGATTGCCGCGCATTACCAGGCCGCCGGGTTGCCCCTGCCCGCCGCGCGTTTTTGGCTGGAACATGCCCGCGAAAGCACCGACCTGGCGGCTTTTGATGCAGCCTTGCAGGCCATCGAGCGCGCTGAAACCCTGCTGACGGGTGATGCCTCGCTCGAAGGCCGTGAATTGTGGGCGCAAGCCGCTCTCCAGCGCGGCGTCATTGCCCACTATCGCGGCCAGGCCTCCGATGCCCTGCCGCTTTTGCAAGAAGCCCTGCGCCTGTGCAGTGACTTCCCGCCCTTGCGCGCCCATGCCCTCGCTCGTCTGGCCTATGCGCTCTACACCAGTGACCGCTACGCCGAAGCCTGGCAATCTGCTGACGAATCGCTCCTGCTGGCGCGCGCCCTGGCCGATTCGCAAGCCATTGCGCGCGCCCTCAACATTCGTGGCATGGCCGCGCTCCTGCTGGGGCGGCACGCGCAATCTATTCAGGATTTGCGCGAGGCCCTCGCGCTGGAAGAAAGCCTGGCCCAACCCTCGGCGCAGACTGTGCAGAGCCTGAATCACCTCGGCACGGCGCTGGTTTTCGTGCAGGATTATGCCGGGGCGGACGAAACGCTCGCCAAAACGGTGGAACTGGCGCGGCGCGGCGGGTTGCGGCGGCTTGAATCGGCTGCCCTGACCATGCAGGGGCAAATTGCGCTCAACTGCGGACGGTATCCCGAAGCCATCGAAATCTATCGCCAGGCCATCGAAGTGGCCGGGGACTCGTACCTGCCTGGCATGTGGGGCAAATTCGCCGGGCGCGGCGCGGCGTACCTGCGCATGGGACGGCTGGGCGAAGCCCAGTCCGATTTTGAACGCGGATTGGAGATTGCCCGGCGGGTCGAAAGCCGTTACGGGCAGCTGCTCATGCGGGTTTACCTGGCCTTCACCGCCCTGGCTGCCGGTCGCACTCCGCCCGACTCGCTCGCCGCGCTGGAAAAGGAAGCCGCTGCACTCGACTTACACGCCGTGGTCATGCTGGCCGCCCTGTTCCGCGCCCGGTTGCGGCGGCTGGCAGGGGATGTTTCGCAGGCGGATGCCATCGGCGAACGCGCTCTCCGGGCCGCCCAGGCCAGCGGTGTGCCGCAGTTTATCCAAAATGCGCGTCTGGAATGGCTTTTTGCCCAGGCGCAAACCGGCGCAACAGACCAGGCGCTGCTGGACACCCTCTCGCGCCAGGCGGGAGAATTCGGCGAAACCCCGCAGCAAATTCTGGTGAAATTGACCCGCGCCGCCCTCCTGCGCGCGGAAAACCGCTTGCCCGAAGCGCTCGCCGCCGCTGAAGAAGCCCTCAGCCTGGCGCGCGCCTGTCCCGATGCGATTCTCACCGGCGAAGCGCTCCTACTGCGGATGAGCATCCATCAGGCCGCCGGTCAGTGCGCCGCAGCCCCAACCTGCCGCGCCGACCTGCTCTCCCTGGCCGAAACGGCTTTTGCCCCCTTCCAGCTCATGTTCAACCAACCTTCGGACGAAATTTTGCGGGAAATCGTCTTGCGGAATGCGTAAATCGTAATCATCTGTGGCTCTTCTCCTGCCTTGCGGGGCTGCCCGCGCCTCATCGCCTGCGACGGGCTTCGCCGCTTTTGGGTCGCAGCGCGCCCATGAAACGGGCAGGCAGGATATGATGGCTGGCTTGCAGTTTGCTGATGTGGGAAGAGGAACGCCTTTTTACAGTATAATTTTGCACGGAGGTTGTCATGTCTTCAGATACGCTCGAAACCTTGTTGCGCCAGGCGCGTTCTCTTTCTCCATCTGAACGTCTCTTTTTGGCCGGACGTTTGATTGAGAGTGTCAGACCGGTCTTGAAGAAAAAACGATTAATGTGGGCGCATTTGAAGGGACAATTGACTTATCCAGCTGCTGGCATGGACGCGCAAGATTGGGTATGTCAGATGCGTGAGGAGAGCGACCAACAACGCAGTATGATGATGCGTCAACAGGTTTAGCCATGCACATCCGGCGGATTTTTCTGGATACAGCGCCGGTCATTTATTTTGTGGAGGGACATCCGGTGTTTGCTGCAGCAGTTGAGGAGATATTTCAACGGCTGCAACGCCATGAGTGGACTGCTGTGGTCTCCCCGATTACGCTGGCAGAATGTCTGGTTCTTCCGCTGCAATCTAAAAATAAACGACTGGCGGAGTTGTTTCGGGCGGCGCTTGTTCAGGGCGCAGGCGTTGAGTTTTGCCTGATTGATGATGTGGCGGCAGAGATGGCGGCAGAATTGCGCGCTCGCTATCGCTTGACGCTAGCGGATTCAATGCAAGTGGCCGTAGCGCTGGTAAATGGCTGTGAGGCCTTCCTGACCAATGATGAGCATCTGCGGCGAGTTCAGGAAATCCCGGTATGGCTCGTGAGTGAGCTGGAGGGCAAGGCAAGCGAATAACGGTTCACCGCCTTTTCTCAACGCAAAGGCTGCAAAGATTTTTTGATTGCGTTGTGTTTGTTGCGGGGCAAACCTTTTTGGGCGGAATCGGAACCCTCCCCCCAATTACCTATTCCCAACCCCATCCCGAGGACGTTTCGAGGACGCTTTTTCTCTACAATTAGGAGAAACAAGGGAGAAAAAATCCTGATTTTTATCCCTGTTGGTTTTCCTGCTGAGGAGAAAAAGCATGAATTGTAAGGCGTTCTGGTTCGTTTTCCTGGTTGTCATTCTGACGGCTGGCTGCGCGCCTGCCCCGCTCACCCCGGCTGCGCTGCCCGTGACGCCGACCGCTCCCGCGACTGCCACGCAAACCCCCACCGCGGCCCCGCCAGTGGAAGCGACGCCCACGTTTTTGCCGGAAACACATCTCTCCCTGCCCAGTCCCACCCCCCTTCCTTCTGAACCCCGCAACGCGCCCACGACGTGGGATGGCGCCTGGACGAATCTCGACCCGTCTAATTTCATGGCGCAGACCTTTAGGGCGGTCTCCAGTGCCATTCGGTCGGTCGAGGTCAATGTTTTTGCGGGCAAGGGCGGCGGCGATACCCTGACCCTGACCATTTTGGACGCTTCTCGAAATGTGTTGGCCGAAACCTCCGCTCCAGTGGGCGCGGAGGGAATAGATGGCTGGCTGCGCTTCGAGTTCAGCGAACCTGTCCCCGTCCGACCGGGGGAGGAGTATCTCCTTCGCCTGCGCGGCAGCAAAGTGTGGGTCAACTGGAAATTGAGCGGCGACTTGTATCCGCAAGGCAGCGCAATTGTTCTGGGCGAACCCTCTTCTTTCGAGGATTTCATCTTCAAAGTCAATGCGGCCGCCGGGGAGGATTCCAACCCGTTGACTGAAGCCGCTTACGAGCAACTGCCCGCTATCCCGCCTCAGCCCGGCACGCTGGATGAAATGATTGCCCGCTGCCCCACTGCCGAAGAAATTGCAGCCATTGACCGCGACATCGAACTCATCTTTGAAGGCGGCAACACCGGTGAACTGGTTTGCAAAGCCTCCGAAGGCTCGGCAGACCTGACAGCCTTTCAGAAATCGGCTTACCAGGCCCTCCTGGCGATGAAAATGCTCACCTTTACGCGCCCCCTGCCCTGGACCGACCGCCCCCTCTACGACTGGTTCGTTTCAACGGCCAAAGGCATTCGCTTTCGGGATGACATCTCACAGGGTTCTTGTTGCAGTCCCGCGCGCGTCATCAACATTCCTTCGGGGTCGTTCGCCCGCCTCAGCCCGCGCGAAACCTGGCGCTGGGCCGACCCCCGCTCCGGCTGGGGGCTGGTGCAGGGAAACGTGAATCTCTTCGTTCACGAAGCCCGCCACATCGAAAAAGGGCCGCATACCTGCGGAAACCTGGATAAATCTCTGTCTGAAATGAATGCCTACGGCGTGACGTACTCCCTGCAACTCTGGATGGCCTATTTTCTGAGCAACCCGGCGATACTGACAGCCCAGGAGCCATACGCGGAGTATTACCGCGACCTGGCCCTCGGCGCGGCGGAATCCCTGCGGACGCTGGCCTTTTGCGAAACGCCGCCGCCCTTTGTGCCATAGAAACCCTCAAAAGGAGGAGAGAATGTCTAAATTTTTGCGCGTTTTGCCCCTCGTAAGCCTGCTGTTGGCAGCCCTGGCCTGCAATCTGCCGGAGACGGTCAGCCCGCCGCCTGCTGCTCCGCCCATCGAGATTCCCACCTTCACCCCCACTGCGCAGGTGGAAGTTAAACCGACCGAACCGCCTGCTCCGCCGACCCTCACGCCTCCGCCGACCGCTCTCATGCCGCAAACCCGCGTGATTGACCCGCGCGCCCTCTCTGGCTGCGACATTTTTCTGGAGTCGGATTTTCCCAACGCAACGGGCACTTTTGTAGCCTCTGCTCAGCCCTTGTCTGACGCTGAAAAGAAAGCCTGTTTATACACGTTCTCTGGCACTCCCAGCACGCTCTTCGCCGGAATTTTCACCAGCCTGCCAGGACGCGAAGCCTTCGAGAATGTACGCCAGTTCGACGCCATGACCGGCGGAGTCATCGAACCGGTCTCGTTGGGCGAAATTGCCATTTTCAAGGTGTTCGCCGAAGACAACCGCACTATCCTGGAAGTCGTTCTGAAGGGCTGGTACATCGTTCTGGATGGCACCGGTCTCGACCGCAAACACCTGCTTCTGCTGGCCGAATTGCTGATGAACGGATTAGTTTCCTACTGAAGAAAGGATGACGAGACCATGAAACCCATTTCCCTTGCCCTCTCCCTGCTCGCGCTGGCGGCTTTGGCCTGCAGCCTGGGCGCGCCCGCGGCTCCTGCCGCCCCGCCCTCTCCTGCTGCTCCCTCTTCTGCTTCCCCATCCGCTTCATCCGATTCCTCATCCGTTCCCCCATCCGCCCCGCCGCTCGACCCGCGCGCCCTCGACACGGCCGGGATGGAAGAATGCGCCCTGCTCTCCGCGCCCGATTTCAGCGCTCTGCTCGGCCAAACGCCCTCCGATAGCGTTCCCGAAGCCGAAATCAACAAAACTGCTTGCTACTACAACTTCAGCGGCGGGCAGACGGTGTCTGTCACCGTCATCACCGGCCAGCCCGGCAAGCAGGTCTATGACAGCCGAATGCAATATCTCGATGCCACTGCTGGAGCCGAAGCCCTCGCGCTGGGCGAGACCGCCCTGCTTCAGGAGCGGGATGGGCTGATTTCTATCCAGGCTGTTGTCAATGGCTGGTATCTCGCGCTGGACGGGCGCGGCTTCGACCGCCAGGCCGTCATCGCCCTGGCGCGGCTGTTCGAGGCGCGGTTGATTCCGTATCCCCAGCAGGCCGCCGAACCGACCGCCCAGCCTGGCTCGGGGCAGAACCAACCCGCCCCGGCTGAAGGGCAGTGCCAAAACTCGTACTATCCCATTGTGCAAGGTGCTTCCTGGCAATATCAGTTGAGCGGCACAAGCAGCGGCACCTTCACGCGCACTCTGACTGCCGTCCGCCCTGATGGCTTCGATGACCAGGATGTCTTCAGCGCCGGGACGACCCGCCAGGGCAGTTGGGCCTGTCAAAATGGCAATCTGATTGCCCTGACACCCTCCTCCGGGGCCGCCGTCTTCACCGCCGAGATGCAGGCCGATTTCACCATCGAATCCAACACTGGCATTTCCTTCCCCAGCAATCCTCAGCCAGGACAGGAATGGGCGCAGAACATCGTCTATCTCGGTCAGCAAAACACCGGTGGTGTGACCATCGAGTCGCGCAACGTGCTGGTGACCTCCTGTAAAGCCGGGAATATGGAGACGGTCAAAGTGCCTGCCGGGGAGTTTTCTGCCCTGCGCGTGGAGTGCTCCACCAAAATAGACATTTATATCTCCGGCAGTCTGGCTTTTTCGTTCACCAGTTCCGATTCTGCCTGGCATGTCCCTGGCGTGGGGTTGGTGAAATCAGTGGGAACCAGCAACATGGGCAGTACCGAAATCGTTCTGCTGGCTTACAACATTCCGTAAATTTGAATTCCTGCACAAGGTTCATCTACCATGAAAAACCGCACTGGCTGTCTTCTTCTCTTCGTGCTGCTCGTCTTGCTCCTGTTCTGCGGCGGGACGGCGGGCTGGCTGGCCTGGCGCGCGGCCCAAAATCAGCCTCCGCCCTTCGTCCAGATTCGCTCGCCCCAAACCGGCGTGCTGACCAACCTGAACGACTCCCTGCCGCTGGAGGTGTATGCCGAAGCCAACCGTCCTATCTCCCGCCTGGAAGTGTATGCCGATGGCGCGCTCATCGCCGCCGCCAACGGGACGGGCAACGCCCTCACGCTCGTCCAATCGTGGACGGTTTCTACTCCTGGCCGTCACGTCCTGGTGGCGCGTGCCTTCTTCAATGCAGACGAGTTCGCCGATTCGCAAGTGGTCTTCGTAGATACAGCCGATTTAAGCGGCCTGCCTGTGCAGGTGAATGTGGATGACCTGCCGCGCGGCGAAGGCGTGACCGAAATCCGCGTGGGCGACCTGGCCGCCGCGGCGGGTACGACCCCGGCGGAAATTGCCCGTCTGAACCCCGGCCTGCCCTCCGCGCCCGAAGCGGTCATCCCGCCCGGCGCGCCCGTCACTCTGCCCCGCCGCCCTAACCCGCTCCCGTCTGCTCCTCCCTCCGGTTCATCTGCGCCCCCGTCCGCTCCCCCCTCCGCTCCCGATGTTCCCCCACCCCTGCCTGGCGGGCCGGGACGCGACCCCGCCGCCCCGCCGGCCTCCCGCTTCAATGGTGAGACGCATTCATGCGGTCAAATTTCCGTGCGCTGGACCGATTCTGCCGATGAGACGGCCTATCTGCTCTACCGCATTGCCCCCGGCGAAGACGCCCAGACCCTGCTCGCCACCCTGCCCGCCAACACGCTCACTTATACCGATTCGACCCCCGCGCGCGGCGGAACCTACCGCTATCTGCTCGCCCCGCGCCGACCTTCCGGCAGCAGCGTGACCGATATGGTCAGCATCACGCTCGGCCCGGAATGCGACCCCGCCCCTGCCGCCGGAACGACCTCCCTGCGGCTGGCGATGCTCAAAATCGAAACGCAGAAAAATTTCACCGGTATCTACTGTTACGTCTCGGTCAACGGCTCGCGCTATGAGCGCATTCCCGCCGGAGAAGACCTGCTGCGCCCCGGGCCGGGTTACACCACCTACCAGTTGCCAATGCAATTGCCCAGCCGTGGACAATACGCTTTCACCCTGCCGGAAACCGGCAGCGTGGACCTGGCGTTGGAATGCTGGGGGCGCAACGGGGCCGTCACCAGTTCTCTGGGCGTGTACGAAGGCCGTCACCCCGCCGAAGATTGGGATGGCCGCCCCCTCTTGGGCAGAAGCCGCGTCACCAACCCGGATGCGCCCAAAAGTTACGTCTTCAACCTGACGTACCGCATCTACCGCCCGGTGGCCAGTCTCGACATCTCCCGCATCTACGAAGGCGCGCTCGAACCGCAATACCTGAACATCCCGCCCGTCCTCGACCGCCTGTCTGCGCCGGTCTCCAGCATCCCTGCTCCCACGAACGTGGCGCTGGAATGGACCTTCGGCTGTGACGCGCGCCTGTACCTGTACGATGGAGGCGGCTTCCGCTGCGCCGTTTCCGTGCCGCGTCTGGCCTGGTCGTGGCTGCCATCGGCAACTGTTACCCAAAACATGCTGACCGGTTTCGATGTGAAAATGGAATTCGAGCAGCCGGGCAGCCCCTCGCGCCGGGTGCCGGGGCCGCAGTTCCAGGTGGATGGGCCGAATCGGTTCCTGCCGCTTACGCCCCTGCCCCTGGCGTATCGCTGCGGCGTTACCGTGTACGCCACCGTCTCGGCGCGCACCACGCAGGGCAATTCCGCGCCCAGCGCGCCGCTCATCTTGCGCCTGCCGGAGTGCAAACAGGATAAACTGCGCGTGCGCATTACCTCGATTCAACTCACCCCCAGCGCCCGCACCGGCCAACTGCGCGATGATGGCGACATCTGCATCGCCTGCGATGACCGCCGCCTGGAAGTGTTCGGTTCGGTGTATCTGAACGGCTATGGCGAGCGGCACGACAGCCTGGGTCACGATTGGACTCACGTCTTGTTTGGGACTTGCCCGGGCGGTATGACTTGCCTGACGGGAGGAAGTTATCGGCCGGGCGAATCTTCCACACGGCTTCCCTGGCTGTTCCAGCGGGATGTGCCGCATACTGGCTCGGCTATTCTTACCGTCTCGCTGAGTGACTATGACATCAACAACGGTCCTGACCCCCTGTGCGTGGGCAGCGCGGAAGTGCAACTTGGCCCGCTGGTGGACAGGAACTTCCGCCGCACCCTGACCGTCTCCAGCGATTTCGGGGAAGCCTCCTGCCTGGTCACTGCCGAAGTGACGATTGCCCCCTGACCATGAGCAAACCACGCCGCGAAATCACCTACATTCTGCGCATCTGGCAGGAGCCGAGCGATGCAGCGCCCCCTGGCGAATGGCGCGGTGTATTGCGCTCGCTGGATGGCCGCCAGGAACGGTTGTTCAAATCGGCCAGTGAACTGTGGAGATTGCTCATCCAGAGCGAAGCCCCCACCGACCCGGGAACGATGAAACCCGAAGATTTACCGTTGAAACCCAAAAAGGACTGAAGATATGAAAAAACGCACCGGTTGTTTTCTAATAGGCGGCCTGCTGCTCCTGCTCCTGCTTTGCGGCGGAGCGGCGGGCTGGTGGTACCTGTCCAACCAATCGCAGGGGACGAGCGCGGTCGTCCAGATTCGCGCCCCGCAGAGCGGCGCGCTGACCGAAGTCAACGCTGCCCTGCCGCTGATGGTCTATGCCGAAGCCAGCCGTCCCGTCTTGCGCCTGGAAGTGTATGCCGATGGCGCGCTCGTTGCCGCGGCCAATGGACAGGAAAACGCTCTGACTCTCGTCCAACCCTGGACGCCGCTCACCCCCGGACGCCACGTTCTGGTGGCGCGCGCCTTCTTTGCGGCAGATGATTTTGCCGATTCACAGGTCGTTTTCGTGGATACTGCCGATTTGAGCGGCGTGCCAATCGAAGTGAATGTGGATGCCATTCAGCGCGGCGAAGGCGTGACCGAAATCCGCGTGGGCGACCTGGCCGCCGCCGCCGGAACGACCCCGGCGGAGATTGCCCGCCTGAACCCTGGCCTGTCCGCCGCGCCCGAGGCGGTCATCCCGCCCGGCACGCCCCTCAACCTGCCGCGCCGACCCAACCCTCCTCCCTCTGCACCCTCTGCGCCATCCGCTCCCTCCGCTCCTCCCTCCGCATCCGCGCCTCCCCCGCCCGCGCCCGGCGCGCCCGGCACCGACCTGGATGCGCCGCCCGCCTCCCGCTTCAATGGCGAAACGCACTCGTGCAGTCAGGCCTCCATGCGCTGGACGGATGCCCCCGATGAAACCTCTTACCGGCTCTACCGCCTCGCCCCCGGCGAAGACCGCATGAGCCTGCTGGTCACGCTGCCTGCCAATACCCTGACCTACACCGACCCGCTGACGCGCGTGGGGACCTACCGCTACTTCCTGGCGCCCGTCCGCCCCAGGGGCGAGATGGTGACCTCCATGCTTAACGTCGAAATTGGCCCGGAGTGTTCCCCCGCCGGAACAGGCACAACGACCGCGCTCCACCTGCTCCTGCTCAGCCTGACCACCGAACAGGCCTATGACGGCGTCTATTGCTACGTTTCGTTCAACGGTTCGCGCTACGAGCGCCTGCCCGCCGAGCCGGGATTGCTGCGTCCCACCTCGGGCAGTCTCTACTACGAATTGCCTCTGCAATTGCCCAGCCGGGGGCTGTACCCCATCACCGTTCCCTCCGATGGCCTGGTGCGGTTGGACGGTGAGTGTTGGGGGCGGCGCGGAGCGCAAAGCCTGAGCCTGGGACGCTTTTCGGGCAGTCACGCCCGCGGCGAGTGGGATGGCCGTGACCTGCTCAGCGAGGTGCGCGCCTTCGCGCCGCGCGAACTGGCCTCGGTGGAAGGCCTGCCTGCCGAAGCGGGCGGCGCTTCCTTCGTGCGCTACCGCTTCCAGCCCGCTGGTTCGCGCTTCGATTTGAGCAACATCGCCCCGGGCGTACTGCGGTCGGTTTACCTGAATATACCGGTGATTTTGCAGCCCCTGGAAGGCGGGAACGACTCGTTCATCCCTGCTCCCACCAACTTGCAGATTCGCCGCTTCATTGGCTGTTCGCCCTTTATTTCGATACAGCCCATCACCGGAGAATCCTTCTGTCCTCTTCTTCCGGCCTTGACGTGGGACTGGAATGGAAATCGAAATGTTTCGGAAGACGACCTGACCGGCTGGATTATGGCAGTCCATTCCAGGAATACTTCGCAAAGCGGCGCGGCGTGGGAATACGTAACCAATGAGGTGGTGGAACTTTCTCCCACCTTCCCGGCCAGCAGAAGAGAAATGAACACGCCTGCGCTGCCGCGGAATTCGATGTGTGGGGTCGAATTGCGCGTGACGTTGATGGCATTGACGCGGCAAGGTAATTCTCTCCCCAGCGCGCCGCTTATCGTGCGCCAGCCGCCTTGTTCCACAGTTGTTAAGGTCAACCTGCAATCCATTCAACTCCTTGCTCGCTATTCGCCACTCGGCCCGACCGATGACGTTATCTTCAACGATGGCGAAGAAAACATCATCAAAGACATTGGCGATATTTGCATTCTCTGTAACGATGTTCGCCTGGAAATTTTTGGCGGCTTTGGCGCCAACGGCGTGCTGACTTCCTGGGCGCAGCCCAGCCATGGCGCGGGAACGACCCTGTTTGGCAACTGCCCCCAAAATACCGTGTGTGTGACTCAGGGCATATACCACCGGAATGACCCCCCAGTCAGGTCGCGCAGTCTGATAGGTTTTTTCTTCCCAATCTATTCGGTTGCAGTGCCCTCAGAAGGCACAGGCCTGACTCTGAATGTCTATATTCTGGATTACGACACCGAAAAATCTTCCAGAGATAACCTGTGCGTTGCCAGCAAAACTTTGCCGCCGCGTTCTGTGGCGGAATGGGAGCGCATCAACCAGGATGTACAACTGGCAAGCAACTACGGCGAAGCAGGCTGCATCGTGACCCTGCGCGTACAAGGCGCGCGCGACCTGCCTTCGCCCTGAAACCAGCCTCTTGCCCCTCAGCCCCTCTCCCACTGGGAGAGGGGAGTTTAGAAAGGATGTTCCCATGAAACGTTTATTCACCCTCCTGACCCTGTTTTCCCTGCTTTTGTCCGCCTGCTCTGCCGCTGGAGGCAGCCTGTCTGCCAGCAGCGTGCAGGCCTGGCTCGACCAGCCCGTGAACGGTACGATTCTGCCGCCGGGCGCGTTTCCGCTCAAATCCCATGCCCGCCATGTGGATGGCAGCGGCATCACCCGCATCGAGTTCCTGGTCAATGGCGTGTCTGTCGGCGCGGTGGATACCGACCCCGCCGCCCCGCTGGTCTATGCCGAACTGAACTGGAACGCCTCCTCCCCCGGCGAATACAACCTTTCGGCGCGCGCCTACGATAAGAGCGGCGGCTTTGCCGATAGCGCCCCGGCGCGGGTGTGCGTCTCGCAGGAGGCCAAAGAGCCGCTGCTTTCGCCGAATGGCGGCTGCATTCTGCCCGAAGCGCCTGTTTCTCCTGCTGAAGCCACCGCGCCGGTGGTGGACGAAGCCAAAGCCACCGAAATCGCCGCGCTAACCCAAACCGCCCTGGCCCCCTCGTTCACCCCCCTGCCGGCCGGCGTCACGCCTCCGCCCACCTTCACGCCCGCGCCGCCCACTGCCACCCGCATCCCGCCCACCTTTACACCCATCCTACCCACCTTTACTCCTGTTCCGCCGACCTTTACGCCAGTGGCTGATACCACCCCGCCGGTCGTCTACATCATCTCTGTGACCCCGACCACGCTGTACTACGGACAGGGTTGCAGCGCTCAAAGCGGCATCCTGACGGTTGAAGCCTTCGTGCAGGATGGGCAATCCAGCATTGGCGAAGTGTATCTTATCTATGGTTTCACCGGCGCAGGCGCGGGAGGTATCTTCACCCAGATGACTCCGATTGGCGGCGGCTACTATCGCGCGGTGATAGACATCGGCGCCCAGGCCTATAACTTCTATCAGGGCGCAAGCGGGTCAGTTGGTATTGCAGTTGATGCCAGCGATACCGCGGGCAATTCTGGCGGCGCCGATGCTGCCCCCGTACCGCTTTTCTTCTGCCCGGGATAAAACACTCCATTTGAAGCGACATGCTTGCACGGAAAGCGCAGCGAACACACAGGCATACTGAAAAAGCGTCGCCTGAAATGCGTTTTCCGTGCATTTTTGTCTGTTCGATGAACTGGTTTTTTAGCGTTGCGGCGCGGCTGGGTTAAAAAAAATTATCATCGCTTTCAGCCATGATATGATAGAAAAGGAGGTTCCAATGGCTGAAGTTCCCTACGTCACCGAGCAAAATTTTCAGAGCGAAGTTCTCGATTCTCCTCTGCCCGTGTTGGTAGATTTCACGGCCGTCTGGTGCGGCCCGTGCAAGATGATTGCCCCCATCATCGCGCAGTTGCACGCCGAATGGCAGGGACGGGTCAAGGTCGTCCAGTGCGATGCCGACCAGAACCCCGCCGTCCTGATGAAATACGGCATTCTGGGGATTCCGACCATCATGCTCTTCAAAGGCGGCCAGGTGGTGGAGCGCGTCACCGGCTACCTGCCGAAGGACAAACTGGTCGGCAAGATGTGGCCGCATATTTCTTAACGCGATACTTTGGAAAACCGTGTATTCCGCACCGTTTGGGAGTCAACATGCGTAACGACACCATCCGTCCGATGGTAAACGTGCTTTCCGTAGCGGCGACCATCGTCATGAACATCCTTGCGAATGCTCTGCCGTTCAATGGGCAGAACACCGGCGAGATTTCCGACCGATTTCAGGTCTTTTTTGTCCCGGCGGGCTATGTCTTTTCGATTTGGGGTCTCATCTACATTGGCTGGATTGCCTTTGCCGTCTATCAGGCCTTGCCTGCCCAGCGCGCAAATCCACGCCTGCAAAAATTGGGCTACTGGTTTGCCCTGAGCGGAGTCTTCAACTCGCTCTGGCTGTTGTGCTGGCACTACAATCTGTTCGGGCTGAGCGTACTGGTCATGCTCGCGCTGCTTGCCACGCTGATAGTCAGTTACCTGCGGCTGGATGTCGGGCGCGCGGTGGTTTCACCCGCCGAACGCTGGTGCGTGGATACCCCCTTCAGCATCTATTTGGGCTGGATTACGGTTGCCACTGTTGCCAACGTTACCGATTGGCTGTACTTCGTCCAGTGGAGTGGCTGGGGCATCGCCGCCCCGACCTGGGCGGTCATCATGCTCGTGGTTGCCTCCCTGCCTGGCTTGCTGATGGCGCTTACCCGTCGTGACGCGGGCTATCTTTTCGTACTGGTGTGGTCGTTTGCGGGCATTGGCGTCAAGCAGTCCGCTTTTCCGGTGGTTGCCACCAGCGCCTGGGCCGCCTCTGCCCTTGCGTTTGGATTGGCCGTTTTCAGCCTGCTCCTCCGGCGCGCGCAGTGAAAAATTCCAAAATCGTGCTATCATTCGTCATCCGTGATTTGAATATCAAAACATCACAAATCCTCTAATCCCTCAATCCCATGTCCCAGGCTCTCTACCGCAAATGGCGTCCCCTCGGTTGGGACGAGGTCGTCTCGCAGGAACACGTCATCCAGACGTTGAAAAACGCTGTCGCCGCCGACCGCGTGGCGCACGCCTACCTGTTCAGCGGCCCGCGCGGCACCGGCAAGACCACCGCCGCCCGCCTGCTCGCCAAAGCCGTCAACTGCCTGGCAGAAGACAAAACCAGACGGCCTTGCAACCAATGCGCCCACTGCGTGGCAGTGAATGAAAACCGCTTCATGGACCTCATCGAAATTGACGCCGCCTCCAACACCTCGGTCGAAGACGTGCGCGACCTGCGCGACAAAATCAACTTTGCGCCCAGCCAGGGCCGGTACAAAGTGTATATCATTGACGAAGTTCACATGCTCTCGGTTGCTGCCTTCAACGCCCTGCTCAAAACGCTGGAAGAGCCGCCGCCGCACGCCATTTTCATCCTTGCCACCACCGAAAGCCACAAAATTCCGGCTACCGTCCTCTCGCGCTGCCAGCGGCACGAATTTCGGCGCTTTCCGCTGAGCGAAATTACCCGCCGTCTGAGCGAAATCTGCCGCGCCGAGGGCATCGAAGCCGACCCCGAAGCACTCACCCTCATCGCCCGGCAATCTGCCGGCGGCATGCGTGATGCCATCTCCCTGCTCGACCAGCTGGCCTCGGCTGGCGGAAAAATTACCCTTGAAACCGCCCAAACCGTGCTTGGCACGGCGGCCAGCCAGGCGGTGATTGCGCTCGTGCAGGCGCTCATCGAGCGGAATGCCGCCGCCGGTTTGGATGAAATCCACCGCGCATTGGATGGCGGCGCGGATGCGCGCGCCTTTGCCCGCCAGGTGGTGGAATACCTGCGCGGCCTTCTGCTCATCCAGCTCGGCAACGCCGACCAGGTTGAAGCCACCGCCGAGCAGCGCGCCCAGATGATGAATCACGCCCGCGCCCTGCCCACCGCCGACGTGTTGCGCGCCATGCGCGCCTTCAACACCGCTGCCTCCGACCCGCGCGGCGGATGGTCGCCTTCGCTGGGTCTGGAACTGGCCTTTGCCGAGATGCTGGAATTGCCCAAAGCGGAGATGGAGATGGTCACTGCGCCCCCAACGGCGGCGCGCCATTCGGCAGTGCCTCAGCCTCAGCCTGTTCCTGCCCGCAGCGAACCAGTCACCGGGCAGCCTGCCGCCAAAGGGGCCGAATCCGCGCCTCCGGCGGTCACGTTGGAGGCGGTCGTCAAAGCCTGGAAACAGGCCGCCGCCCGCATCAAAACGCAGGACATCAACCTTTCGGCCCTGCTCAACTCCGGCAAACCGCTCGAAATCCGCGAGGGCGTTTTGCTGGTTGCGTTTGCCAGCGATATTTTACAGGGCAAATTTAACCGCCCCGAAAACCTGGAACTGACCCGTAACGTTTTGCGCGAAATTTTGGGGGTAAATTTACCCGTACAGGGCGTCGTGACCGGCGGCAAGAACGCCCTCCCTGCGCACATCAAACCCGATGGCCTGGTGGCCGCCGCCAGTCAACTGGGCGGTGAGATTGTGGATGTACAATGAATGGCATGAGTTTTTCCCTCCTTGTAATCCTCCTGTTCGTCTCTTCTGCATTTTCGCTTGTACTGGCGCTCTACATCTTCACCCGCCGCCGCGCGCCTGGCTCAGCGGCGCTGGGCGCCCTGGCGCTGTTGATTGCTGAATGGTCGGCGGCGTATGGGCTGGAAATCGCCATGCCCGATTTTTCTGCCAAATACTTTTGGGCGCAAATGCAGTACATTGGCATTGCATTTGTCCCATTTTCATGGCTCTTGTTTGCCGTCTCTTACACCCGGCAGGAAAATCTTCTTCGCCGGTTGTTGTATGTTCACTTACTGGGGATTTTTCCACTCATCACCGTTCTCTTAACTTTTACCAATGATTGGCATCATCTCATCTGGAGTGAGACGTTTCTCAAGCAGATAGGCCCAATCACCGTACTGGGAACCCGTCATACGGGTTGGTTCTGGGTACATTTCGCGGTTTCCTACCTGTTTCTGTTGAGCGGCACGCTGCTTATCCTCCGTAACCTGCGCCGCATGAAAGGCCTCTATCGCGCGCAGATTCTTGCTTTGTTTTTTGCTGTCCTCCTGCCCTGGGTGGCGAATGTCATCTACTTCGTCACCCCCATCGGCATTGACCCGACCCCCTTTGCCTTCAATATTACCTTGATACTGCTGGTCTGGGCCATTTTCGGCTACCGTCTGACCGACATCGCCCCCATTGCCCGTGATTTGGTGGTGGACAATATGCGCGAAGGCTTGCTGGTGCTGGATTTGCAGGGACGCATTGTGGATGTCAACGCCAGCGCCGCGCAATTCATTGGTCTGCACTCTGCGCAAATCCTCGGTCAGCCCGCCGCCGAAATTTTGAAACCCTGGCAAACTTTGCTGGAGCAATTCCGCGATGTATTCGAGTTCAATGACGTCATTGAGATTGGCTCTGGCGAGGCGGTCAGACAGTTGAATGTGCGCGTTAACGCGTTGCGCGATGAGCGCGGCAATTTGCTGGGGCGGCTGGTTTCGTTTCAGGAATCAGGTGGCGAATTACCCAGGCGGTTCGTTTCCCGCCCGCTCGAACCGCTGACTCAGCCTTTACCGCCTCTTGAGCAGCCTGCCATGTCTGCGCCGGAGACCGGTATGGTCAACCCCGTTTGGCGGGTAATTCGAGATTTCTTCGTGCCTCCTGTCTTGCCAATCCAGCAAACTCCGAACGAAAACTCATTTTGGTACCAGACGATAGAACGAACGGTCACCGTTATTTTGCGCATTCTCGCGGTCATAGGCTTGACAGCTGTTTTGTTTTATGATTCGCAAGCCATTTTTCAGTCACCGGTTGTTCTCATAATTTTTTTTGTGGCTGTGGCGATGCTATGGGTGCTGGGTTTGGCGCGCCAATTGGACTTTGGGGTGCGTATCTGGTTTTTGGGAGCGGTTCTTTATACAATTTCGTTGAATGAACTATTAAATTATGGATATTCAGCCGAAGCGTTTGCTCTGTTGATTACGTTCGTTTCCATACTTGCTTTGCTGGGCGGAACGCGCGGCGCGCTAGGTGGCATAGTGCTTGCGGTCATCACGCTTGCCGTGCTGGGAGTGCTTATCAACATTGGTGGTTTTCGTCCGTTTTCGATGCCGGCTGGCAAAAATGTTCTTCCCGATACCCTCATTAGCGCCTTCGTCAGCATTGTCGTTTTTGCTGGCGCCGCAGGGGGCATTGTTTCGGCCATTTTGGTCTTGATTAATAGATTGAATTACTCTTTGCAGCAAGAAACACAAGCCCGTGCCCTGCTCAAACAAGAGCGCGACCTGCTCGAACAGCGCGTGCGCGAACGCACGGCAGAATTGCGCGAAGCGCGTGACCTGGCGCTGCAAAATCGGAATGAGTTGCGTACCTACTATCAGGCTATTGAACAAAGTGGAAATAGTATTGTTATTACCGATGCGCAGGGAAAGATTGAGTACGTCAATCCGTTTTTTGAACGAATTACTGGCTACAGCATTCAGGAAGTGCTGGGGAAAAATTCCAACATTCTTGGCTCCGGGCATCAATCGAAAGAATTCTATCGCCGTTTGTGGAAGACGATTAGCAATGGCGAAATCTGGCAGGGCGAGTTTTTGAACAAGCGCAAAGACGGCTCCCTGTATTGGGAATATGCCACCATTGCGCCGGTCAAAGATGAACAAGGGAAAATTCGCCACTATGTCGCCATCAAAGAAGACATCACGGCCCAAAAAGAACTGCGTGAAACCCTGGCACGCCAGAACGAATACCTGGCCGCCCTGCAAAATATCACCCTGGAACTGCTCGACCGCCGCGACCGGCAGGAACTGCTCGATAACATCCTCCAGCGCGCCCGCGATGCGCTTGGCGCTTCGCTTGGCGCGATTGCGCTGTGGGAGAACGGTCAACTGGTCTTTCGCGCTGTCGCCAGAGACCGGCAGGATCTCTACGGCAAGCCTGTTTTGCGCGAAACCATGCCGCTTGTCTGGCAGGCCTTTGAGAAGCGCCGACCTGTGGTGGTGGACGATTACGCAGAAAAATACGGCACATATCAGGCGGGGAGTCAGACCTTGCACGCGGTGGCCGATTTCCCTATCATTTCTGGCAGGCAGGTGTTAGGGGTCATTGCGCTGGGACGCTCCGAGTCGGCTTTGCCGTTCAATGCTTCACAAGTTGAGTTCGGTCAATCGCTTGCACAAATTGCCGCCCTGGTGCTGGATAACGCCAACCTGTACGATTCCGCCCTGCGCGAACTGGAAGAACGTAAGCGAATTCAGGCCGAGTTGGAAATCAGCGAAAAAGAACAGCGTGCGCTGACCTCCATCTTGCAAATTGGGATGCGCGAAGACACGCTTGAAGACATCTTGTTGGCAGCGCTGGATGACCTGCTTGCCATTCCCTGGCTGGGGCTGGAAGCAAAAGGTGGTATTTTCCTGAAAGACGTCCAAACTGATACACTGATTCTCACAGCAGACCGCAACCTCTCGACCCAAATCCGCTCATTGTGCAAGCAGGTTGCCCTCGGCAAGTGTCATTGCGGGCGTGCCGCGCTGACTCGTCAATTGCAGTTCAGCAGTCATGTCGACCACCTGCATGAAATTACCTACGAAGGTATCCCCGACCATGGGCATTACAATGTCCCCATCCTGAGCGGTGAAACTGTACTTGGGGTCATCGTCCTGTACCTGCCTCCTGGCTATGAGTATAACGAGCGCGATGTTCGTTTTTTGCAGGCTTTTGCAGGTACGCTCAGCAATATCATCCGCCGCAAGCGTACCGAAGAACTCCTGCGCGAGAGCGAGATGCGCTTCCGCCAGATTGTCGAAAACGCCAGCGACATCATCTACCGCATGGATTCTGAAGGTCGGATGGTATACGTTAACCCGGTTGGGTTGCGCCTGATGGGGTATGCTGAAGAGAGTGAAGTTGTAGGCAGATACTTCACCGATTTTGCCGCTCCCGATTGGCGCAACCGTGTGAAAGCCTTCTACAAAAAACAGGTCATTACCGGACAACCGGCAACGTACTATGAATTCCAGGCTATCACTAAAGAGGGACGTGTCATCTGGCTGGGTCAAAACGTGCAGATGATTCGCCAGGCCGATGGCAAAATCAGTTTTCAGGCGGTGGCGCGCGATATTACCGAACTCAAAGAAACTCAAAAAGCGCTGGAAGAAGCCCGCGACCAGGCGCTGGAAGCCAGCCGTTTCAAGAGCCAACTGGTTTCGCGCGTCAGCCACGAGCTGCGTACCCCCCTGGGCGGTGTGTTGGGCTATGCCGAACTGATGTATCAGGGCGCATTTGGCCCGTTGACCGATGAGCAAAAAGATGCCGCTGAAAATATCGTTGCCAGCGCCAACTACCTGAATCAGATGATTAACGAACTGCTCGACCAGGCGCAAATCGAAGCCCGTGCCGTCAAAATCCATCTGGCGCCGTTCGAGCCGGCCATCCTGCTCAGAAGCGTGCAGGCGAATATGACCGTGCTGGCGCTCAACAAAGGCTTGCAGTTTGTTGCCGAACTTGACCCGTCTTTGCCCTCGTCTCTGCTTGGCGATGAGCGCCGCCTGCAACAGGTGCTGATTAATCTCGCGGGCAACGCCATTAAATTTACGCAGGAGGGCCATGTACACGTCTCCCTGCTCCGTCTGAACGATTCTGAATGGGCGATGCGCGTCTCCGATACCGGTGCAGGCATTCCCAAAGAGGCGCAGGAATACATCTTCGATGCCTTCCGCCAGGTTGATAACGCCATCACGCGCAACAACCGCGGTACCGGCCTGGGTTTATCAATCACCAAACAACTGGTAGAATTGATGGGCGGACGCATTCAACTTGAAAGCGAAGTCGGGCGCGGCAGCACCTTCACCGTCATTTTACCTCTGCAAGTGCCTTAATTCAGGCGCTGGAAAATGAACTTCATGCAACCCTATCTTCTCGTTCTCGAAGATGACCCGATTTTGGGGAAAGTAGCCATCGAAGCTGCCAGACAGGTCGGCATGTTGGCCTTGCTCGACAGCGACGGTGATAAATATCGCGCGTTGCTTGCAGAACATGGCATTCCTCAGGCTGTTTTGCTCGATTTACACCTGCCGTTTGCCTCTGGTGCAGACCTGCTTCGGGAATTCCGCGCGGATGCACGTTTTGCCGAGGTTCCCATCCTCATCGTGACTGCCGACATCCTGCAGGCGCGCGCTTTGCAGGAACAGGGCGAGCGCGTATTGCTCAAACCGGTCAGCATGATGCGTTTACAGGAAATTCTCTCTCAAATTCAAGGATAATCTCGTGACGTCCAAACCCCTGGCTTTCATCATCGAAGATGACCAGCAACTCAACCAGTTGTTTGGTCTCACTCTCAAAGCGGATTTCGACATCGTCCAGATTTATGATGGCAGTGAGGCGCTCTCGAATCTAGGCCAACAGACCCCGGCTCTGATTGTGCTGGATATGAACTTGCCCGGCGTTCCAGGCCCGAAAATTCTGGAATACGTGCGGGCTGAGGCGCGTTTCTCGCATACGCGCGTCATTCTGGCGACGGCAGACGCGCTTCAGGCCGATGCACTCAGCGACCAGGCTGATATCGTCCTGCTCAAACCGGTCAGCCCGGCGCAACTCAAAGACCTGGCAAAACGTATCTTACCCCAATCCTGAAATTCTCAACGCAGCACGGATTTTGGAATCAATTTTCCTGAAAATACACGATGAGGAGAATTCATTCATGGCAAAAGGTTTCAACAAAATGCCTGCCATCGGTGGGCAGGCCGGCATGATGGCACAGTTGCAGAAACTTCAGCGCCAGATAGAAGAAGCACAAGAAAAACTCAAGACTGAAACGGTCACCGCCACAGCGGGCGGCGGGGCCATCAAAGTCACGATGACTGGTGACCAGCGTTGTACCGGAGTCGAAATTGATGCGGATTTTCTTAAAGAGGCCGATGCCGAAATGCTCCAGGACATGCTGCTCACTGCTGTCAACCTGGCGCTCGACAAATCGCGCGAATTGCAAGAGAAGATGATGGGCCCGCTGGCGGGTGGCTTGCCCTTCTAACCTGCTGGTGTGACTCCGATGTGACCACTCCCCTTCTCCTCCCCCGATACCTGACACCTTCCACCTCAATCTGTCATGCTTTTACCGCAACCCCTCCAAAACCTGGTCCTGGCCTTCGAGCGTTTGCCTGGTATTGGGCCGAAATCGGCCTCGCGGCTGGCGTTTTTTCTGCTGCGTGCGCCGGAGGATGTCTCGCGGCAACTGGCCGATGCGCTGATTGCGCTCAAACAAAACACCGCCTTCTGCCCGGAGTGCTTCAACATCATGCAGGCCGGGCGCGAACGCTGTGAAATTTGCGAGAGCCGCGCCCGCGATGAACGTGTCATTTGCGTCGTGGAGGAGCCGCTCGACGTGCTGGCGCTGGAGCGGGTGGGTGCCTACAAGGGCAAATACCATGTCTTGCACGGCGTTCTCTCGCCCATCGAAGGCATTGGCCCCGATGACCTGAAAATCAAACCCTTACTGGAGCGTGTGGCGCGTGGTGGCGTGACCGAAGTCATTCTGGCGACCAACCCCAGCATGGAAGGTGACGCCACGGCACTCTATCTTCGTCAGCAGCTGCTCCCCTTTGGCGTCCAGGTCACCCGGCTGGCGCGCGGCCTGCCCGTAGGCGGCGACCTGGAATATGCCGACCAGAACACTCTCTTGCGGGCGCTTTCGGGCCGGCAGGAGATGACCTGAAATCCAGCGCCCCTATTTCCTGAAAATCAGCGAACAACAGGTAACTGCCCCCTCGGCTTTGGTGACTTCGGTGGCCGGGACGAGGGTTAATCTAATACCGGCGGCTTCCAGCCGCGCCCCGGTTTTGGGAAAATGCGCCGGAAAGATAGCACCGCCCGGCACACGCACGATGTTGGCTGCTGCTGGCTCGTCTGGGTCAACTTCGATGAACTTCCAACCCGGAAAGAGGCTTCTTTCGACCCACGCCGGGTTGATGAGCAGGGTATCGTCACTTGCCTGCGTGATGGCACTTTTCAGATGCAAACACCCGCGCACTGGCACACCGCTTACTGTGTAGCCATAGGGAGCAAGCGCAGCCTGCATTTGCGCAATCGCCTCGCGGTTCGAGCGTGTGGTCAGCCCGACGTAGATGTGTTTTCCCAATTGCAAAACATCACCGCCATCTACCGTGCCAGGCGCTTCGATACGCAGCAGGCGGCGATAGGATGACAGCACACTGGCAATCAAGTCCACTTCTCCCTTGCGCGAGTCAGCCCCTGGACGGGTGAGCAGCGCCACTTCGTCCAGCACCACGGCCGTATCCTCTACGAACACGGAATCGGGGAAAGCGGGTTCTTCTGGCAACTGTATGACTTCGACGCCCAGCGCCTGGAGTGCCTGTTCATAAGCACGGTGTTGGGCGCGTGCCAGGTCGAGGTCAATCGGCATCCGTTGAATGTGCGTCAGCTCACATTCGGCGAAACGCGGGCTGATGGCGCGGGTAATGGCAATCGTTTGGGTCATGCGTTGATTATACAGGAATGTCGCTGATACAGTTTGTGGTGGATGTTATAATCAGACCGTCACCCTCTAAAATCCAAAGGAGAAGCCATGCCCAAAAGGAAGGGTTCTGCGCTCCTGCCCCTCCCGCCGGAAGAAATCCTGCGTGATTACCGCCTGGCGTATCAGAGCCGTCAGGTCTCACTCATCGGACGCCGCGAAGTGCTGAGCGGCAAAGCCAAATTCGGAATTTTTGGAGATGGCAAGGAGGTGGCCCAACTTGCCATTGCCCGCGCTTTTCGCAAGGGCGATTGGCGCTCCGGGTACTACCGCGACCAGACGTGGGTCAATGCCTTGGGGGTGTTGGATTTTCAGGCCTTCTTTGCCCAACTGTATGCTCATGCCGACCTGAACGCTGAACCGGCCACCGGTGGACGCTCCATGGTCGGTCATTTTGTTTCCCGCTTTATCAATCCCGATGGTTCCTGGAAGAACCAGACCGAACTGTACAACATCGCCGCTGATGTTTCACCCACCGCTGCCCAAATGCCGCGCGCCGTAGGTCTGGCGTATGCTTCGGTCTTGTATCGTCAACTGCCAGAACTGGCGGCGTTTCCCCAATTTTCTCATCGTGGAGATGAAGTCACCTGGGCCACGATTGGAAATGCCTCCACGGCTGAGGGCCTGTTTTGGGAAGCCGTGAACGCCATTGGTGTCCTGAAGGCGCCTGCCATCATTACCATCTATGATGACGGCTATGGAATTTCGGTTCCCAACCAGTTTCAAATGGTCAAAGAGAACATTAGCGCCATCCTGAAAGGGTTTGAGCGCGACCCTGACGCTCCGCCCGACAAAATCGAACATGGCTACGATATTTACACTGTTCGCGCGTGGGATTATCCTGCCCTGTTAGAAACTTACGCCACCGCGGCCGAAATTGCCCGCGAGTATCACATCCCGGCACTGGTGCATGTCACCGAAGTCACCCAGCCGCAGGGACACAGCACGTCTGGCAGCCACGAACGCTACAAAAGCCCGGAACGCTTGCAATGGGAGGCCGAGTTCGATTGCATCAAAAAAATGCGTGAGTGGATTTTGGAAAATGGCGTGGCTTCTGAAGCGGAGTTGAACGCCCTCGAAGCAGAAGCGCGAGAACGCATGGAAGGCTTGCGCAAGGCCGCGTGGGAGGCCTATCAGGCTCCGCTTCAGGCCGAACGGCGCGCTCTGCTCCAGATTTTCGATGAATTGATTCCTCACAGTCAACATGCCGGCGAACTGACTCGTATTCGTAACAGCATTTTTGCGCTTCCCAACTTTACCCGCCGAGATTTGCACATTGCAGTTCACGAGGCGCTGCGCCTGACCCGCCACGAATCTGCATCCCTTTTGCAAAAACTGCGAGATTGGAAACAGGCTGACCATGCGCGCAATCTCGAACGGTTAGGTTCGCATCTGTACACCGGCTCTGCGCTGCGCATTCCTGCTGTTCCGCCGGTGTATGATACCGATTCCCCTACGCTGATGGGTTTCGAGGTTATCAATGCCTGTTTCGATGCTGCCTTTGCCCGTGACCCGCGCGTGATTGCGTTTGGCGAGGATGTGGGCAAATTGGGCGACGTCAATCAGGGGTTTCGAGGAATGCAGGAGAAATACGGCGCTTTTCGCGTGACCGATACCGGCATTCGCGAGGCGACCATTTTGGGGCAGGCAATTGGGATGGCGATGCGCGGCCTGCGCCCGATTTGCGAAATCCAATATCTCGATTACCTGCTATATGCCTTGCAATTGATGTCCGATGACCTGGCGACGCTTACCTGGCGCACGGTTGGCGGGCAGAAAGCTCCTGTCATCGTTCGCACGCGTGGTCACCGCCTGGAGGGCATCTGGCACAGCGGTTCGCCGATGGCTGGCATCATCCACCTGGTGCGTGGCATGTACGTCCTCGTCCCGCGCGATATGACACGCGCTGCAGGCTTCTACAACACGCTCTTGCAGGCCGATGAACCGGCGATTGTGGTCGAAGTGTTGAACGGTTATCGCATCAAAGAACGATTGCCCAGAAATATCGGCGCGTTCACCGTGCCGTTGGGCGTGCCAGAAGTTCTGCGCGAAGGGACCGATGTGACAGTCGTTACGTATGGCGCGTGTTGCCGCATTGCGCTCGATGCCGCCGACAAACTTGCCCGCGTGGGCATCGAAGCCGAAGTGATAGACGTGCAAAGCCTGCTGCCGTTTGATGTTCACGGGAAAATTGTCGAATCACTCAAAAAAACCAGCCGCATTCTGTTTGTGGATGAAGATGTCCCCGGTGGAACGACCGCTTACATGCTGCAAAAGGTCATCGAAGAACAGGGCGGCTACTACTGGCTGGATTCGCCCCCCCGCACCCTGCCTGCTGCCGAACATCGCCCGGCCTATGGCAACGATGGCGATTACTGGAGCAAACCCAATGCCGAAGCGATTTTTGATGCGGTGTATGAGATGATGCACGAAACGGAGCCGGGAAGGTTTCCGAGGTTTAAGTGAGCAGTTATCAGTCCGTCAGTGTCGGTTTTCGCTGATTACTGCTCACTGCCCACTGTTCACTGACCACTGGAGTAACCCATGCCTGCAAATGTCCTAGTCCCCCTGCTTGGTGAAGGTGTTGAAGAAGTGACGATTACCAGATGGCTCAAGCATGTTGGTGATTCGGTCAACGAATTGGAGCCGCTGCTGGAAGTGAATACCGACAAGGTAGATACCGAAATCCCCTCGCCGGCAACAGGTGTCCTGCTATCCATTCATAAATCCGAAGGCCAACCGGCACGCGTGGGCGAATTGCTGGCGGTGATTGGCGTGCCGGGTGAGGCAGTAATCAGTGAGTCGTTATCCGTAACCAGTGAAAAACCGATAGCGAAGGTTGAAGCCCAAACGTCCGATGCCCTGCCGGCAACTTTCAATCTTCAACCTTCAACGCCGAAAGACCTCGGTTTTATCTCCCCCGTTGTTGCCAGAATTGCGGCAGAGCATGGAGTGAATTTACAGGAAGTGACCGGTACAGGGCTGAATGGCCGAATCACCAAAAATGATGTGCTGAAATTCATTGAGCGTCGCCAGCAGACCACAGACCAGCGACCGCAGACTGTGGAAATGCCCCCCATCGTGCACCATTCCTCCTCCACGCCTGCGCCCTCCCACCCGACGCCTGACCTCTCCTCCCCTGACACTCTTTTGCCCCTGACTCCTATCCGCAAACAAATTGCCGTCCACATGGTCGAGTCCAAGCGCACCTCCCCGCATGTGTTGACCGTGATGGAGGCCGATATGAGCCGTGTCATTGCCCATCG
Organism: Anaerolineales bacterium; assembly: GCA_025056175.1. GTDB lineage: Bacteria > Chloroflexota > Anaerolineae > Anaerolineales > Villigracilaceae > UBA5195. Next base: position 26,054 of record JANWWK010000076.1, on the reverse strand, counting down.
CGCCGCAAACAAAGAAGCCTTTGCACGCGATGGCGTCAACCTGACGTTTACTGCCTATTTTCTGATGGCAATTGTCGCAGGGCTAAAGGCTTATCCGATGGTGAATTCTTCCTGGAGCGAGCAGGGGATTGTCTTGCACAAAGGCATTCATCTGGGCATGGCGGTTTCACTTGGTGAGGAGGGTCTGATTGTGCCGGTCATCAAACATGCTGATGGGCTTTCTCTGCTTGGTATGGCGCGTGCCGTTAATGATTTGGCGAACCGCGCGCGGGCGCGCAAACTTCAGCCAGACGAAGTGCGGGGTGGCACATTTACGCTCACCAATCACGGTGTCAGCGGGTCGTTGTTTGCCTTTCCGGTCATCAACCAGCCGCAGTGCGGCATTTTGGGTGTGGGCGCCATGCAAAAGCGGGTGGTGGTCGAAACGGACGAACTGGGACGTGACTCCATCGCCATTCGCCCGATGGTCTATCTCTCCTTCGTCTTTGACCATCGCATTCTCGACGGTGCCTCAGCCGATTGGTTCCTGACCAAAGTCAAAGAGACGCTGGAGCGCTGGTAACCCCTTCTCTGAAGAAATCTCCATGCTGGAACTTATCTCCATTACCAAAACCTATGAAAATCAGCCTCTGCTGCGGGGAATTTCCTTTTCGGTCTCTCCTGGGGAAACGATTTGCCTGCTTGGCGCTTCGGGGTCGGGCAAATCTACACTTTTACGCATCATTGCGGGGTTAGAAGAACCCGAATCCGGGGAAGTGCGCTGGCAGGGACAATCGCTGACGGGCGTTCCGGCGCATCGGCGACGATTTGGCCTGATGTTTCAGGATTATGCCTTGTTTCCCCACCTTTCCGTGTTCGAGAATGTGGCCTTTGGGCTGCGAATGCAGAAGGAGTGGATTTTCAGGCAAAGCAGTGGTCTTGAAGCAGGCGAATTGTCGCGCCATGCGCTGGAAGCAGAAACACAGGCTGGATTTTCGCGTCGTTCGCTTGAGCAGCGCGTCAGGGCGGTGCTATCGCTGGTGCAAATGCAGGCGTTTGCTCACCGCCGGGTGACGGAACTTTCGGGCGGCGAACAACAGCGTGTGGCGCTGGCACGCGCGTTGGCGCCACAGCCGCGTTTGCTCATGCTCGATGAACCGCTTGGTGCGCTCGACCGCTCGTTGAAAGAATCCCTGCTCGATGAGTTGCGTCACATCTTGCGCCAGACGGGCATCCCTGCGATTTACGTCACGCATGACCAGCAAGAAGCCTTTACGATTGCCGACCGCATTCTGCTCTTGCGGGAGGGGCAAATCGTGCAGGCTGGCGCTCCGCCTGAGGTGTTCATGCAACCGGCTTCTGCGTGGGTGGCTTCGTTTTTAGGATTGGGTAACGTGGTTCAGGGGCAGGTGCGTGGCGGAATGGTGGAAACGCCATTTGGTCGCTTTTCCATCCAAACCCCACTGCCCGATGGCACCCACACCTGGCTGCTGATTCGCCCGGATGCTGAGTTGAACGACACTGGCGAAATTGCGGGCCGCGTAACCGATATCGTTTTTCGGGGTGAGGGCTTTCGCGTGGAGCTGGAAAACGGCTGGTATTTTCATCTGCCTGCTGCACCACGTTTGGGCGACCTCGTGCGGCTTAAAGCGAGGGTGATGTGTCTGCCATCATCGTAATCAAGCGCGCTGTGGATGGGCAGGAAACATGGCGTTACACAGGCGAGATTTTGGAACGCGGCGCGAATTTTGTGCGGCTGCAGGCACGTTTCCACCGCGAAAATGACTACCCGTTTCAGGATACCGTTTTTCGGGTCGGTGACCGCTTTGTGGAGACTTTTTATACCGACCGCTGGTACAACATCTTCGAGATTCATGACCGTGACGATGACCACATCAAAGGGTGGTACTGTAATGTTGGCCGCCCGGCAGTGTGGGAGGCGGTGGATGCAATTTCGTATGTGGATTTGGCCCTCGACCTGTGGGTTTCAGCGGCGGGCCGGATGACGTTTCTCGATTGGGACGAATACGCCCGCCTGCGCCTGGACTGGCAGACCCGTGTGCAGGTGCGCGAGGCGCTTTATGAACTGGCGGCTTTGTTCCAAGCGAAACGGCCTGCGGTCTGATGCCGCAGGCCGTTGCAGGCACAGCAAGATGGCTAGCTGAACGCTTCGATGATTTGGTCACCAAAAGTCCAGCCAAAAATGGCAAGTGCCAGGCAACAACAGCACACAATCACCAGGGCGGCAACGACGGCGATGATGATGGTCTTTTTGTTGCTTTTCGGTTCTTCGGGGGTCAGGGGGGTGGCGGTCGGTTCCATGGTGCGATTGCTCCTCGTGAGAGATGGGTTTAGACGCCTGCTTTGGCGCGCCGCCACAGCCAATAGACAAACAGAGACGTGGCGATGACCAGTACGCTGGCGATGACAACTGGCAGGACGATGGCAAGAATGGATGTTATCGTTGAAACGATGTCTTCCAGAATACTGACCGGCACATTCCCAGCCCCGCCGGTGGTGGCTGTCACTGCCGGGCGCACCACGCCTGCTTTAGCGGCGTGTACGCTCCCTGCCACCAGCAGGCCACAGACCAGTGAGACGAACGGGCTGACATCAGTCAGTACCCGCGCAGCCGCTGCGAATGCAATTGCTCCAGCGGTGGGACGGATGAAAGTCTGGATGATGTCGTTGATGTGGTTAACGGCGGGGATTTTATCGGCCAGGAATTCGATAATGATAAGCACGCCCAGCAGAATCAGGACCCAGGGATTGGCGAGCAAGTCAAACGGGGAGCTCAGCTTGAATGCTTGCGGGAAGAAATGCGCGATGATGCCGATGGTGAAAAGAGGAATGTAAGCATTCAGCCCGGCGCTGGCCGAGAGGCCGAAAGCGGAAAAAATTCCGAGCAAGAGTTCCATACATCAATTATATCTATGGATGACGCGAAACGGGTTAAGAAAACTTAAACAGCCCGAAACGCGCTGACCAACGCGCGCCACCATGCATCGTTTTGCCCTGGCCGGAAGGGGAGATACAGCGTCAGGCGGTCGGCCAGCGAGGCGTACCGTTCCTTCAGGGCAGCGGCGAGCGCGTCAGGCGTATCGGCTTCGGTGAGAAAAGCGGCCAGCATCTCGTCGTTCACCAGTGCGGGCATTTCGGCCCACTGTCCACGTGCAGCCAGGGCTGAGAGTTTTTCTCCGATTTCACCCCAGCCGTGCAGTTCCAGCACAGAGCGGTAAGAGGGGGTAGAAGCGTAGAAGGCTACCTGCTGACGGCAAAATTCGCGTTCCTGCGGTTCAGTTGCGGCGAAGACCGATACCGTAACCATCACGTCCATGCGTTGCCGCCCATTTTTGGAGGCACCTTCTTCGATGGCCGGTAGAAGTGTTTCTTTAAGATACCGGGGGGTGTGAAAGGGATGAACGTGGAAGCCCTGACACAGTTCTCCCGCAAGTTTTGCCAGTCCGGTGTTCACTCCGGCGATGTAGATGGGAACCCCTCTGCCATCTCTCCCGCTTTGATGAAGTTCCGTCGAATTTGGGGAGACCAGCGGCGCAGGCAGTGGGCCGGGGTTAAAAAACGGCGACATCAGCGTAATCTTGTAATATTCGCCCCGAAAGTTGAGCGGCGCGCCGGTTTGCCAGGTGTTCCAAAACGCGCGGATAACCTGAATCTGTTCGCGGAGTTTTCCGGTGACCGAATCGGGCCAGGTCATGCCAAAGCGGCGCTCAATGTGTGCTTTGACCTGTGTTCCCAGCCCTAAAATGAAGCGGCCTTTGGACTGTGCGGCCAAATCCCAGGCAGTGTAAGCCAGAGTAGCGGGAGAGCGCGCAAACGAGACGGCGATTCCTGTCCCCATTTTGATATGTTGGGTGTGTTCGGCAATCAGCGCATGGGGCAGGAAGGGGTCGTGCATGGTTTCAGTCGTCCACAGACAGTCAAAGCCCAGCGCTTCGGCAGCGCGCGCAATTTCGGGAACTTCGGTCAATGGCACGGGAGGCAGGGCAGCGTCGAGTTTCATCATATCCATGTCGGCTCTTCGTATACGCCAAAGGCTTCTTTCATCACCCCAATCATTTCGCCGAGGGTGGCATAAGCGCGCACGGCATCCAGGATGTAGGGCATGGTATTTTCCGTTCCCTGGCAGGCAATTCGCAGGCGGTCGAGCGCTTGTCCAACGCGGGCGTTGTCGCGCGTGCGGCGCACCTCGTTCAGGCGGGCAATGTGTCGGTCGTAGCCGTGCGGGTCCATTTCCAGGATGGGGATGGTTACTGGCTTGTCTTCCACGTAGGCATTGACTCCCACGATTTTGCGCTCGCCGCTGTCAATTTCGCGCTGATAGCGGTAGGCGGCATCGGCAATTTCGCTTTGGAAAAAGCCCTTCTCGATGGCAGGAATTACCCCGCCCAGGGCTTCGATACGGCGGAAGTAATCGTAGGCCTGTCGCTCGATTCGGTCGGTTTGCGCTTCGACGAAAAACGAACCGCCCAGGGGGTCTACCGTATTCGTTACGCCGGATTCTTCGGCAATGATTTGCTGGGTACGCAGAGCAATCGTGACGGCCTGTTCGGATGGCAGGGCGAGGGCTTCATCCAGGCTATTGGTGTGGAGCGATTGTGTCCCACCCAGTACGGCGGCCAGTGCCTGGATGGCGACCCGCACCACGTTGATTTCGGGCTGTTGAGCGGTGAGCGAGACCCCCGCTGTTTGCGTGTGGAAGCGTAAGAGCCAGGAGCGTGGGTTCCTGGCCCCAAAGGTTTCTCGCATTTCGCGCGCCCAAATGCGGCGGGCGGCGCGATATTTGGCAATTTCCTCGAAAAAGTCGTTGTGCGCGTTGAAGAAAAATGAAAGGCGCGGGGCAAATTCGTCCACGTCCATGCCGCGCGCTATGCCCCAGCGCACATATTCCATGCCGTCGGCCAGAGTGAAGGCCAGTTCCTGGGCGGCGGTGGCGCCGGCTTCGCGGATGTGGTAGCCGCTGATGGAGATAGTGTTCCATTGCGGGACATGCTTTGCGCCGTACTCCATCGTATCTACCACCAGGCGCATAGAGGGTTCAGGCGGGAAGATATATTCTTTTTGTGCAATGAATTCTTTCAAAATGTCGTTCTGGATGGTGCCGCGCAGCTGCTTGGGGCGCACGCCTTGTTTTTCGGCGGCTGCGATGTACATTGCCCACAGAATGGACGCTGGCGAGTTGATGGTCATGCTGGTGGAAACTTTATCCAGGGGAATTCCCTCCAGCAGAATTTCCATATCCTTGAGCGAAGAAACCGCCACGCCGCATTTTCCGAATTCCCCCAACGCTTCGGGCGCATCGGTATCGTAGCCCATCAAAGTCGGCAGGTCGAAAGCAATCGAAAGGCCGGTTTGCCCCTGGTCGAGCAGATATTTGAAGCGGGCGTTGGTCTCTTCGGCGGTGCCAAAACCAGCAAACATGCGCATCGTCCACAGCCTGGAACGATGCAGGGTGGCGTGAATGCCGCGCGTAAAGGGATACTCGCCCGGATGCCCCAAATCGCGCAGATAGTCCAGTTCGGAGACATCGAGCGGGGTGTACAACCGTTGGATGGGTTCGGAGGAGGTGGTTACGAAGGTGGTTCGGCGTTCTGGCAGGGCGGCAGAAGTCTTTTGGAGCGTGGTCTCCTCCCATTGTTTCAGAGAATCCTGAATTTCCGCAAGTTTCTTGCGCTCGTACATGCTCTCTCCTTTTCCTTTGGCAGTAACTGGCTGCTCTTTCCCTGGTTCGTTTCCCGCAGGAGGGGGAAACGGCAGGCCGAAGACGGTTTGATTATAGCGTCAGTTTCCGTCGAAGACAATTGTCCCCGGCACTTGCCGCTTGGCCCGAAACATTCGCTGGTCGGCCAACTCGAATAGCCTTTGCGGGTCATCGCTGTCGGGCGGGCAGAGCGCAATTCCGATGGAGGCTGAAATGTAGCGTTGGGTATCGCGTGGCAGGTGAAGTTTGGTGGAGGCCAGCACCGATTTCAGTTTTTCGGCCAGCCGAATGGCCGATTCTCTATCGGTTTCGGGAACGATGACAGCGAATTCATCTCCGCCATAGCGGGCAACCATATCGGTGGAGCGGATAGATTGTTTGAGCGCCGCGCCTACCTGTTGAATCACGCTATCGCCAATGGCGTGACCAAAGGTATCGTTGATGGATTTGAAACCGTCCAGGTCAATCATCAACAAGGCAAATGGACGCCCGGAACGGTTGGCGCGTTCACATTCTTCGGAGAGGCGGCGGTCCAGGTAGCGGCGGTTGGGCAGACCGGTGAGGGCATCGGTGAGCGATTCAGCGGTGGCCTGCTCGTAGAGGTTAGCACTCTGAAGCATGGCCGCTGCACGCCGGGCAAACAACTGTCCAACCGCGACGTCTATCGAGGAAATGGCATGTGGTTCGTCCCAGTATAGCGAGAGTGTTCCTAACCGGTTGTTTTCGGCCTCCAGCGCAAACACGGCATAGGCGCGGAATTGCTCGCGGGCGATGATGCCGCGCAGGGGGCTGGTGCGCTCATCGCGGCCTACATCTGGAATGAGGACGAATTTTTGCTCTTGAAATGTGGCTGCCTCGGGCGAGGCCTCGAAATGTTCTGCCATGAATTTCAGATAGTCTTCCGAAAGGCCAACCGAATAGCGACAATCCATTTTTTTGCTCAGCGGGTCGTACAGATGCAGGGCGGCGCGTTGGGCATCGAGCAGGGTGCGCGCTGACTCCACAATCGAAGGCAGGAGGGTGGTGCGGCGCAGGTCGGAAGTCAACAGCGTGATTTGACCTGCCATCTGTTCGAGTAATCCGGCGCGGTATTGCGTCTCGTGGAACAGGCTCATGCGCGAGATGAGCAGGGCAGCCACATTCGCAACCTGCTGAGCGCGTTCGATTTCTTCAGGGCTGAACTCATGCGGCGCGTGCGAGCCAATCAGCAGGGCGCCCAGATAGCGGCGCTCAGGCAAGCCATAGAGTGGCACGGCCAGAAAGGAGGTCTCGCTAAACCGTTGGGCAGCGGTTTGGGAAAGATAAGGGGAACATGTGACATCGCGCACCAGCAAGGGCTTGCCTGCCCGCAGTGCGGAGGTGGTCAGACTGACCTCGTGTTTTCCTAGCGGCGCCAGCGCCGGACGCGCCGGGCCGTAGCGGTGAGAACTGGCGCCCTGATGGACTTGCGCGTTGTCTTCCTCCCAGCGGGTCAGGTAAACGGCATCGGCATCGAGAATGGCGCGAATTTCATCGGCCAGCGTCTGATACAGGTTCGGCAGGTCACCGCGTTCCAGGCCGAGCCGTGTCAGGCCGAGCAGCTGGTCGAGGTAGTTTTTTTGCTGGTCGGCTTCATTCCATGCGGCGCGAATGCGAATTGCATGGGGCGCAATCACCAGCCAGTTGGCGCTCATCGCTATCAGATAGATAATCCAAATCAGGGAGGCAAAGTCCAGGCCGAGCGTATCTTGCGCCTGAGAAGGCAAATAAACTGGCGCAAGCCAACCCTGAATGTATGCCTGCATAAGTGCGGTATACACGCCCATTGCCCACAAATTGAGCAGGATGATTTGACGCAGATGAAAAAAGACCGAAACTGACCCCAGCAGAATCAGATATAGCAATGCCACGGGGCTATCGTAGCCCCCGCTGAAGTGGATGAGCAATGCGATGAAAAGGATATCGAGACTGGCCTGAGCAAATGCAACGCGCAGTGCCTGTCGGTGTTGCTGTTCTGGCGGTAAGCTACTCCGTTCGATGGCACGGTAAATGAACGAAAATGGCAGCACTACGCCAAATGCTGCCATTGAAAGCCACAAGGGGGTTGCCGGCCAGTTAACCCCGTACATCAGCAAAAAGACCAGCACCAATGCGCTTGCGCCCAAAAGACGAAGTTTCTGGTTTTCGCGCACATGTGCAAGAAAGAAAGACGATGATTTTTGCATCGTAGCCATCATGTAGTGTTTCGACCCTCTTTTATTTTGAATTATGCGCTGATTTTCACATACCTGCAACGTTCAAACCTTACAATTCGATTTCTGGTATACTCCAGCGCAATGACAATCTTGTTAGGAATGAGTGTATGCCCCGCTTTGAGATTGATGTTGACCCTTGTGACCATATCACCGCCGATGCGATTGGATTGCCCGGTCAGCGCGTTTTCTACATTCAGGCCTTTCAGGCGGCCCGCACGGTAACGGTCGTTATCGAAAAAATTCAACTGCAATCGCTCTCGGTGGGTATCGAACAGTTTTTGGCACAACTGGCGCGCCAGAACCCGCATCTGCCTGAAGCCTCCGCCGATTTTTATGAAGCCCAAATGCGCATTCACCCCCCCGTTGAACCGATTTTTCGCGCCGGAGAAATTGGGTTGGGCTATGACCGTGAGCGCGACCTGGTGGTAATTGTCACCCGCGAAATTCTCATGGAAGGAGATGACCCCGACGAAGCCGCCGTTATCCGCTTTTGGTGCAGTCGCTCGCAGGCGCGCGCTCTGGCACGTTGGGGTGCCGAAGTTGTTCAACGCGGGCGGCCTATCTGTCCGCAATGTGGGCAGCCCATGGAGCCAGAAGGACATTTTTGCCCCAAGAAGAATGGACACAAACATTAGCCGATGAGCAAGTGGATAAATCAACCTGCTGTCCTTAGCGTTCATGCCCCATGTCCCTTTTTCCTGATGACCTGAAACCCCTTTTTGCGCGCGCACCGTTGGAACTTAAGGGCCAGTTCATGCTTGGCTCCAATTATACTTTTCTGGTCGAAGTGGTGCATGAAAGTGGTCGGCTTCCGGCAGTGTATAAACCGATTCGCGGAGAACGCCCCTTATGGGATTTCCCCGAAAATACGCTGGCCGGGCGTGAAGTGGCGGCGTATCTGGTCAGCGAAGCGCTCGGATGGAATTTAGTCCCCTATACCATTCTACGTGAAGACGGTCCGTATGGGCCGGGTTCGCTCCAGGAATATATCGAATACAATCCCAACTATCATTACTTCAACTTCAAGCCCGCCGATAAAGACCGTCTGCGTCCGCTTGCGCTGTTCGACCATCTGGTTAACAATGCCGACCGAAAAGGCAGCCACATCATCATCGAAAAAAACACGCGCCGCCTGTACGCCATTGACCATGGGCTGTGTTTTCACGAAGAAGACAAACTCCGTACCGTCGTTTGGGATTTTGCCGGAGAGCCGATAGCAGACGATTTACTCTCTGCGCTTGCCCGGTTGCGCATTGAACTCCTTCCAGAAGGACAACTGCGCGCTGCCTTAATGACACATCTGACCCTCGAAGAGATTGCTGCCCTCGATGCCCGCGCCGAAGCATTGATTGCGGGGGGATATTTTCCCCAGCCACCGCTCTACCGGCGTGCTTACCCCTATCCGCCATTGTGAATGATGAATGCGAATGGCTAAATAACCAGACAACCAGATAACCGAAGCACAGGAGAAACAACCACCATGCCCCACTACAAACTTGCCCTGCTTGGTTTTGGAAACGTAGGCCGTGCGCTGGCGCAGCTTTTGCTCCGCAAACGCACCGAGTTGAACGAACGCTATGACATCACCTTTAGCGTGACCGGCATCGCCACCGGTAGACATGGAATCGCGATTAACCCGAACGGAATTGACCTGGAAGGTGCGCTTGACCTGTTCCGTACCGGGCGCACGCTCGATTTGTTGAGCAAACGTAAGGTGACCAATTCGCTCGATTTCATCCAAGAATGCGGCGCCGATGTCTTGTTCGAGAATTCCCCGGTTAATTATGAGACCGGTCAGCCGGCCATTGACCATGTCCGCGCGGCGCTGGAGCAGGGAATGCACGTCGCCACCGCCAACAAGGGGACGGTCGTCCACGCTTACCATGAACTCAAGGCGCTGGCGGCAGAGAAGGGCAAACGGTTCTTCTTTGAGTCCACCGTCATGGATGGCGCGCCGATTTTCTCGCTGTTTCGCGGCGCACTGCCCGGCGCGCAATTGAAAGCCTTCCGCGCTGTTCTCAACTCCACCACCAATCTCATCCTGACTCGCATGGAAAACGGCGATACGTTCGATGGCGCAGTGCGTTACGCACAGCAAATTGGAATTGCCGAAACCGACCCCTCCGGCGATATTGACGGCTGGGATGCGGCCATCAAAGTTGCCGCGCTTGCTACCGTGTTGATGGATACGCCCCTCAAACCGCAACAGGTCGAGCGCACCGGCATCCGCGAAATTACCCCTGCGCACATTGCTGCTGCCAAAGCCGAAGGCAAACGCTACAAACTCATCTGCACCGCAGAAAAAGACGGGGATACGGTGCGGGGCCGCGTGGCGCCGGAACTCGTTTCACTGGCCTCGCCCTTTGCCAGCGTCGAAGGCACGACCTCGATTATTGAATTCCAAACGGACGTGCTGGGCAACCTGACGCTCATCGAAACCGACCCCGGTCCACACACCACCGCCTACGGATTGCTGGCCGATTTTCTGAACGCCGTGCGGTAAGTTGCTTTGCGTGGCCTACCACCCTTCAGACAGGCGCATGGCATGTTTTTCGGGCAGGGCTGCCGCGCGAATGCGCTTCTGCACAGATTCAATGTCATAAGCGACACGGCGCGGTTCCCAGCTCTCGGTTTCAGTGTCGAAAATCGCGTAAGAAGCGCGCGGGTCGCGGTCGCGGGGCTGACCCACGCTGCCAGGATTGAGAATGGCGCGCGGTTGCAGTGGATAAATCTCATTTGGACGCAGGATATCCAGCGAAACCCGGTCGCGTTCCACATCCAGCCGGAACATGCACTGAATGTGCGAATGGCCCACGAAGCAGTAGGGCGTCTGAAAGGCCTCAAAGTTCAACCGTGCGACCAGGGTGTTCAAAATATACTCCCACACCGGGTCGCGCGGGCTGCCGTGTGCCAGCGAAACATTCTCCCGTACCTGTGTTTCTTGCGGCAGGCTTTCCAAAAAGGCTGCATTTTCCGGCGAGAGCGCTTTCTTTTGCCACATTAACGAACGTCGGGCTTCGGTATTGAACACGGCATAATCCATTTGCCCTAACACGGCAACATCGTGATTGCCCAGCAGACAGGTCAGGTTTGGAATTTGCCGTATCCGTTCCACCACTTCGTTGGGGTCTGGGCCATAGCCCACCACATCCCCCAGACACCAGGTGGCATCTACCGTCCCGGCATCGGCCAGCACGGCTTCGAGAGCAGTCAGGTTGGCGTGAATATCGGAAATGACCAGGACGCGCATATTACTCCAGAAAAGCCGCCACCCGTTCGATGATGTACCGCGCGGCCTCGTCCTTGCTCATCAACGGCAGAGATTCGCGCCGCCCATCGGCATAGAGCAGGGTGATGCGGTTGGTATCCACGCCAAAACCGGCGTCGGGGGCAGAAATATCGTTTGCTGCAATCAAATCCAGGTGTTTGGATTTTAATTTAGCGATGGCGTTCTCGACCAAATCGCGGCTTTCGGCGGCGAATCCCACCACCGTTTTCAGGCGTTTCCATTCAGGCCGAAGCCTGCCAACCGTCCCCAAAACATCGGGGGCAGCTTCTAACAGGATGTGCGGGATGCCATCCTGTTTTTTCAATTTGTGTTCTGAAACGTGCTTTACCCGAAAATCGGCCACCGCTGCCGCCATCACCAACCCATCGGCTTGTTCCACCGCTTTGAGAACCGCTTCCAGCATCTCCTGCGCAGTGCGGACTTCAACCACGTGCGCGCCGACCGGCGGAGTCAGCCCGGTCGGGTGGGTGACCAGCGTCACCGTTGCGCCCTCATCTAAAGCGGCTTGCGCCAGCGCATAGCCTTGTTTCCCCGAAGAGCGATTGGTGATGTAGCGTACCGGGTCAATCGGTTCCTGTGAACCGCCTGCCGTCACCACCAGGTGTTTGCCGGCCAGTTTGCCGTTGCGTCCCAGCGCCAGACGGATGTGGCCGAGAATTTCCATCGGTTCCACCATGCGCCCTAACCCCACCAGGCCCGAAGCCATGCGCCCTTGCGCCGGGCCGATGAAGACCACCCCGCGCTCCTTCAGAATGCGGACGTTTTCTTGCGTGGCCGGGTGTTCGTACATGCCGGCATCCATCGCCGGGGCGATGAGAATTGGAATTTGGCGGCTTTTTTCGCCGCCCGCCGCAAGCGCGGTGACGGTCAACAGATTGTCGGCGATTCCATGTGCCAGTTTGGCGAGTGTGTTGGCGGTGCAGGGCGCAATCACTACCAAATCGGTGCTGTGTCCTAATCCCACGTGCAAGATGTGCGCTTCGCCGCCCCATAAATCTGCATCTGTGAAGGCGCGGCGGCCTGTTACCGATTGAAAGGTGAGCGGGGTGATGAATTGTTCAGCCCCGGCGGAGAAAATCACATCTACCTGAGCGCCCTGTTGAGTGAGTTTGGAAGCCAAATCGGCGGCTTTGTAGGCCGCAATGGAACCAGTCACGCCGAGCAAGATGTGTTTTCCCGTGAAAATTGCCATAATTCTGAATTATACTTCCAACTGTTGCATCTTCCTCTACAGATTCGTTGGCTCGCCCGGGTTTGCCGTGAAGATTTGACATACCGAGCAAACGCAGGGGTGAAAACGCATGGACAACAGACACCGGGTAACGATTTTTCCGTATGATTCCGTGTCCAAAAAAGTACCTGATAGGAAAACACGAAAAGAATCACCTGGTTATGCGTGCGGTCTTGCTGTGGGGTTGTAAAATGTGGCCTGCCAGCCGCACATTTCCTCGCCATCATATTGAAACCGTGCCGAGAAAATATGCTCTTGCGCCAGCCAGGGCAGGAATACACGGTCTGAAGGCCAGAGTGGAAGCGAAAGTATCTCTTCATCGGGTACCCATGCCAGGCGTCCTTCGGCAGATTCGGTTAACTCACCGGTGAACTGTTCGGCGGTGAATACCCAAACGTACCAGTCTTCCCCTTTGAAATCGGCAAAAACCAGCAGACCGTGATAGCGCGGATTTTCGATGTTCAGCCCGGCTTCCTCACGCACCTCGCGGATGACACACTGCTCGGGCGATTCACCTGGTTCGAGTTTTCCGCCAAGACCGTTCCATTTTCCAGCGTGAATATCTCCCGCTTTTTTGATGCGGTGAAGCATCAATGTTTTTCCTTCGTGTTTGAGGTAGCACAGTGTAGCGAGTTTCATGGAGTTCCAAAAGCCAACAGACAGACAAAGCAGGCCGTTAAAATGGACAGAACTCCCAGCGCAAGTCCGCTTAATCGGCCCCAGTCTTGTGCTACGGCTTCCGAATGGCGGGTCATCTGGTGCGGCAGGTACATGGACAGGCCGATGATGAGCGGCTCGAACATCCACAAGAACGACCAGTCCGCCCATCGTCCGGTGAGAGTTGTGTAGGCCAGCAGGCCGGCGTTGGTGAACAGGAGAATCCCTGGCGTCAGCAGCCAGGGGGTTTGCGTTCCCCAACCGATGAAGCCCAACAAGGCCGCTATCAGGAAAACTTCGAACGGCCACGCCCGCCAGAACAGGCCGCCGTTTCCCAGCGTATTCAACAGGGCGGCGAACAGGTTGACCAGTGTGAACAACACCAGGCTGAGAAAGGCCGCTGAGACCGGGCTGACTGGTCGGATGCGGGCCGGGAGCGTTGCGAGCAGGGTGGTAGGGTGGGAAGTGCGCTTTTTCTCTTGCTCTGCGAGGGCAATGGAACGTGTTTCGACCACCGTGTTTTCCTCGGTAAAAGGCTGCCCCATAATTGTCCGGCGGGCGTTCCCCGAAACAACCAGGTGGGGAGTGGGCGTGTTTTCGGTCAGGGGTTGCAGGGCAGCGCGCATTTCTGCTGCGCTTTGGAAGCGCTCGGCAGGGTCTTTGGCAAGTGCCTTCAGGACGATGTGTTCCAGCGCTGGCGGAATGTTTGCGTTGACCTGTCGGGGCGGTGGCACAGGGGCGTTCAGATGTTTGAGCAGGATGGCAAGCGGCGTTTCGGCATCGAACGGGGGCGCACCGGTCAGCATTTCGTACAGGACGATGCCCAGGGAATATAAGTCACTGCGGGCATCGCAAACGCCTTCCAGTCCCTGTTCCGGCGCCATGTAATGAAGCGTGCCGAGCAGTGCGCCACTGACGGTGTGTTGGGTGGCACCCACAATTTGGGCAATCCCAAAATCGGTGAGAACGGCCTGTCCCCGCCGGGTGAGCAGAATGTTGGAGGGCTTCAAGTCGCGGTGGATGACGCCTTCGTGGTGAGCGTAGTCTAACCCGTCGAGAACATCCTGCAGGATTCGCACAATTTCTGGCAGGGGCATAAATTCACCGCGCGTGCGGTAGTCATTCAGTCGGGCGCGCAGGGTATCCCCTTCCAGCAATTCCATGACCATGTAGTACAGGTCATCCTGCACATCGAAATCGAAGACCTGTACGATGGCCGGGTGGCGCAGGGCCGAAACAGCACGTGCTTCGCGGCGAAAGCGTTCCAGAAAGTCTGCCTGCTCTATCAGGTCGGTGCGCAAGACTTTGACGGCCACATAGCGGTCGAGTGTGGGATGGTAGGCGCGATACACCTGTGCCATGCCGCCACGCCCCAACGCCTGCACCATGCGGTATTTGCCGAGCGTCTGACCTTCGAGAGAAGTGGGCATGCGCGGGTTTTCAATCTTCGTGGCTGTGGGTGTGGTCTTCGTGGCTGTGGCCGCCGAATTCCTGCGTTCCCAGCCCTTCGCCCCAATCGGGCATGGTCTTTTCGATTTCTTCGGGGCTTTGACCGGCTTCCAGGCGTTCGACGATTTCATCGAACTGCGGGGGCATCTCCTCCCCGAGAGCGCTGCCCATTTCCCGGAACATCCGGCCCATCGCACGGGGGTCGTCTTCCAGCCCGGCAAATTTTGCGGGGTCTGAGAAGGCCTCCAGCCGGGCCTCCTCCCCTTTCAGCACGCGCACGCGCGGTACCCGGCGAGCGACGTTCCCACTGCTGCAATGCGGGCAGGTCACCGGCCGGGTGCCGTACTCCTGATACGTCATAAATACATCGAAGCGTTTGTGACAGTTGTGGCAGATGTAATCGTAGGTGGGCATAGTTCTCTATTTTAACGAACTTTGGTGAAGTAAAATAGGGCTATGACCGAACCGAATTTCAAAGTAATAGACCCTAAACCGTTGTTGATTGTGATTTCCGGCCCCTCTGGCGCGGGCAAAGATACCATCGTTCAGCGCATGAAGCAGCGCGGCATGCCGTTTCACTTCGTGGTGACGGCCACCACCCGCCCGCGTCGCGAAGGGGAAGTGCATGGGCGCGATTATTTCTTCGTCAGCAAAGAAGAGTTCGCGCGCATGATTGAGCAGGATGAGTTGATTGAGTATGCCATTGTGTATGGTGATTATAAAGGCATTCCCAAACAACAGGTGCGCGAAGCGCTTGCGAGCGGGAAAGATGTGGTGATGCGGATTGATGTGCAGGGTGCAGAAACCGTCCGTAAACTGGCCCCCAACGCCATCCTGATTTTCATGACGGTGGACAATGAACATGAACTGGAGCGCCGCTTGCGCGAACGCAAGACCGAAACTGCCGAAGAACTGGCTTTGCGCATTGCCACCGCGCGCAAAGAATTGCAGCGGGTGGAGGCGTTCGATTACGTCGTTGTGAATGCGGATGACCACCTTGACCAGGCGGTAGATACCATTCAGGCCATCATCACCGCCGAACATGCACGGGTGCATCAGAAAGTGGTGTCGCTGTGAATCAGTATGAACAACCGAACGAAGAGTACCCTGCCCCGCCGCCCCACCCGGTGGTGGAAGAGCATCTCTTTACGCCGGTGGTAGGCTATGGGCTTTTGGTGGTGACGATACTGGTTTATCTCCTGCAGATGGGGACGGATGCGCTGTTGGGGTACGATGTTCCGGCGCTGCTGGGGATGAAAATCAACGATTTGATTGCCGCCGGACAGTGGTGGCGGCTGGTTACACCGATGTTCTTGCATGGTTCTCTGTTGCACATCGGTTTTAACATGTACGCACTGTTTATCATTGGACTGCCATTAGAACGGCGCTTTGGGCATTTGCGCTTTTTGCTGCTGTATGTGGCCGGGGCGTTTGCGGGCAACGTCTTTTCGTTTTTGCTGACAGTGAATCCATCCCTGGGTGCTTCTACTGCCATTTTTGGGCTGCTGGGAGCCGAAGCGGTGTTTCTCTATCGTCATCGTGCGTTGTTCGGCGGCCAGGCGCGCGCAGCCCTGATGAACATCCTGCAGGTAGCGGTCATCAACCTGCTGATTGGGCTGAGTCCTGGAATTGATAACTGGGGTCACCTGGGCGGGTTGTTTGGCGGTTTGCTGTTTACCTGGTTTGGCGGCCCGCTTCTGCGGATGGAAGGGGGATACCCGTTTTATTGGCTGAAGGATGAACGCGCACCGCTGGCTGCGCTGGCGGCGTTTGCGCTGGTGCTGGTCTCCTTTGGCGCACTGGTCGTGCTTCGCCTGGCAGGGATTTTATAGAAAAAATTGGCAGCCTGGCGACTCAGGTTGCGGTATAATTTGCCCCACGCCCCAGTAGCTCAATGGACAGAGCGCCTGACTTCGGATCAGTAGGTTGTGGGTTCGAATCCTGCCTGGGGCGCTCAGTTTAAGGCGAGAGAATCTCTCGCCTTTTTTGTATTTCTAGTCTCCCTCATCCCGCCTTGCGGGGTTTGTTCCGAGCCTTCGGCGCGCTTCGCAGTCCCAAAGGAACAGAAAGTGGCCGGATTTTCACCGTTTCTGACAGCCAAATTACCGGATTTGCGGCCCTGGCCCTCTCCCGCTTGTCCCCATAGGGGATGGGAGAGGGCCAGGGCGAGGGTAGAGCGTTGGGAGAGCGTTGGCAATCAATTCTAAATGTGAATGGCCTGTCCTTCTGCGCCGTGCGCGGCTTCCATCAGCGTTTCGGAGAGGGTTGGGTGTGCATGAACGTTGCGGGCAATTTCAGCGGGGGTGAGTTCCATCATTTGTGCCAGCGTGAGTTCAGGGAGCAGCTCGGTCACTTCGGGGCCAATCATGGAGGCACCGAGAATCTCACCGTATTTTTCATCTACGACCAGTTTTACCCAGCCGGTGTAGTCGCCCAGTCCCAGCGCTTTGCCGTTGGCCTGGAAGGGGAAGCGCCCAACCTTGACGCTGTAGCCGCGTTCTCTGGCCTGTGCTTCGGTCAGGCCGAAGGAGGCAATTTGCGGCTGGCAGTAGGTGGCGCGCGGCATCATTTCGTAGTTCAGCGGGTGAATTTCTTGCCCGGCAATGGCTTCGGCAGCCAGGATGCCCATGGCGGAACCGACGTGTGCCAGCATCAGCTTGCCGGTCACATCCCCAATGGCGTAGATGTGTGGCACGCTGGTTTGCATTCGTTCGTTGATTTCAACGAATCCGCGTTCGGAGATGGCAACGCCCGCTTCTTCCAGGCCCAGCCCTCTGGAATTGGGACGGAAGCCGATGGCAACCAGCGCCTGTTCGGCCTCCAGCACGGTGCTTGCGCCGTTTGATGAAACGGTGACGCGCACGCCGCTTTCGACCGCTTCGACGGCTTCTACTTTGTGGCCGGTCAGGACTTTGATGCCGCGTTTCTTGAAAGATTTTTCCAATTCCGCCGAGATTTCTTCGTCTTCGAGCGGCACAATGCGCGGCATCATCTCAACAATGGTGACCTCTACGCCGTAGGAATTCCAGATGGTTGAAAATTCTACGCCAATCGCGCCGGAGCCGATAACCACAACGCTCTTGGGGAGTTTTTCCTGCAGAATGGCTTCCCAATAGGTCAGTATCTTCTCCCCGTCTATCTTCCAGGCGGCAGGGACGGCAGAGGACGCACCCGTTGCCACGATAATGTTACGGGCGGTCAGTTCCGTCACGCCACCGTTCGAGTCGGTGACTGTGACCGTGTTCGGGCCGGCGAGTTTGCCCGTCCCCATGAAGACGGAGATGTTGTTCTTTTTCATCAGGAAGCCGATGCCTTTGACGAGCCGATCCGAAACCTGACGGGAGCGTTTAACAGCCACGCTGTAATCGAGTTTCAGATTCTCAAAAGTGAAGCCGAACTCTTTGCCGCGTTCGCGTAAGATGTGCGCGAGTTCGGCGTTGCGGAGCAGGGCTTTGGAGGGGATGCAGCCTACATTCAGACATACACCGCCCATCCACTGTTTTTCGACAATGGCGGTTTTCAATCCCAACTGTGCGGCGCGGATGGCGGCGACGTATCCACCAGGGCCTGCACCGATGACAACGACATCGAAGGTTTGTGACATGGTTTCTCCTTTGTGAACCGGGAGTATCCCGGCAGTGAATTTGAGAGCAATGCTCCAATTTTACTACGCCCTATCCCCTCAGCGGCGATATGGCGTAGTGCTGGTTTAGATGCGCAGGAGGGAACAGGGTTACATCCCCGCGGCCTCTCCGCGATATAATTTTGCCATGCTTTGTGACCTGCAATTGAATGATGTGGTACGTCTGCGAAAGCCGCACCCCTGTGGCGGCTACGAGTGGACGGTGGTTCGGCTGGGGGCCGATATTGGTCTGGAGTGCCGCACGTGCGGGCATCGGGTGTTGCTCACGCGGCGCGAGTTGTCGCGTCGCCTGAAGGTCGTTTTGCCCCGCCCCTCTGCTGGCGGATGAGCGGCTATTGCTTCTCTCTGGTAATCAGCAGCGTACGGGTAGGGGAGGGGATTTCGATGCCCTGTTGCTGAAATGCCTGCGTAATGAACTTGAGGCCGGCATCCTGCGCAGCGAGCAGACCAATGCGCGTGGTATCTACCCAGTAGAAAACCGTGAAGTTGACGGCGGAATCGCCAAAATGGCGGAAGACCACCTGCGGGGCCGGTTCGGAGAGCAGGCCTGGAATCTGGGCAATGGCTTCGAGTGTGATGGCGCGCACCTGCTCCAGGTCGCTTCCGTAAGCCACACTGACCGGTAGTTCTACCCGGCGGTGAACCGAACGGGTGAAGTTGATGATGGCCTGATTCAGAACATCGGCATTTGGCAGGATGACGATGCGCCCATCGAAGGTTTTGATTTCGGTTGAGCGCAGGTCAATGGCCGTGACGGTGCCATCGAAGCCGGAGACGGAGATGTTCTCGCCCACGCGAAACGGCTTTTGCAACAGGAGCAAGACCCCGGCGGCGAAATTTTTCATCACGTCTTGCAGGGCAAACCCAACCGTAAAACCCAAAATTCCCAACCCGGCCAGAAAGGCAGTGACATCAGTAAATTGTTGAAGCGCGAGAATGGTGCCATATACCAGGATGCTCCAGCGTGCGCTTTCGGCAATCAACCGTTCGGCGCCGGCGTTTACTTTGCGCCGCTCCAATGCGCGCAAGAGCAGGCCGTTCACTACTTTGGAAAGGTATAGACTTACGAGAAAAATGAGCAATGCCACGCTCAGTTTGGGCAGGAGCAGGTTGAGCAGGGTTTTCCATTCCAGCAGGATGGTTTCCAGATTCATGCAGGCGAGAGGCCTTTCCGAAAGAATTTGCGCCGTTGGAGTTGCCGCAGGCGCGAATCATACCAGAGAAATGGAGAGCGGAGGGGGTACGACGATTGGTTACCTGTTTGACCAGGAAATTGTCCACAGGAGATGGGTTGTACATGCCCCTGAAAATGTTGTGGGACAACTCCTACGAGTTGTCCCACACGGAGGGGGAGGATTCAGGCCCTTCAGGCGTTGCCGGCCAGTTGTTTGAGTTTCAGGTTCAACTCACGCCACTGGATTTTGGAGACGCCCAGATTTTGACGGATGGTATCGGGTTCCACGCCGCGCAGGTATTCTCCGAGCGCATACGTCCAGCGGCACATGTCGAAAGACAGGTGTTTTTCCAGCCCGGCATCATTGCCGATGTCTTCGAGCAGATATTCCAGCCGGCGCGGTGACCAGGGGAACAGGCGGTCTACCGGCTTGTATTGCGCCACGTATTCTTCATAGACCGGTATCCAGTCATCGGGCAGGGGCAATTTGCGCTCTTTGTAGCGGTTGACCGGGCTGGCGTATTTGATGAATACGCGCGGCCCTTCGGGGGCGGTCAGATCCAGGTGATTCAGGTGAATGCCCAGGCACTCACTTTTTTTCACGCCCGTTGAGAGCAACAGGTAGAGCAGAGCATACGGGCGGGCATCGGGTTTGGGTTTGCGCCGGTAGCGGTCGGCGGCCAGCATGACGGCCTGGACTTCGTCCTCGGTCAGCACGGTGGGCAGGGGCGACATCACGGAGCGCTGCACGACCTTTTCTGCCGGGTCCAGCAGCAACACGCCGTTTTTGTTCAGCCAGCGGAAGAATGATTTGACGGTGGTGATGCGCCGGGCAAGGGTTTTGGGACTGCACGGCACGCCACGTTCGCTTTGCATCCACTCGAAGAAGGCGTTCAAATCGGCGGTGGTGATGGCGCCGAGCGTGCGATCCGGCGGAAAATACGAAGCCATCAGACGAAGGTCGGAGAGGAAGGCTTTGACAGTATAGGGAGAACGGCCCTGGTCGTTCAGGAAAATTTCATACGCACTGATGGCGGGAAGGATGGAGGTATTGGCGGTGATATGCGCCGTAACCGGAGTGGTTGCCATACGCTTCTCCTTTCGTTACGCGCATAGTGTAGCATATTTTTGTGCAAAACCGTGTTTCAAACACGTGTTGAAATGAATTTATAACCATTTTTGCATCTTTAGAGCGGCTCGAAGCGCGCCGTAAAGTGGCGCAAGAGTTCGGGAGCGTAGGTGAGGCGATACCCGCGCAGGCTTTCGGCGCGCTTGAGGATGTTGGCGATGCACTGCACCAGGTAGTCGAAGTGGCTTTGGGTATAGACGCGGCGCGGAATTGCCAGGCGCACCAGTTCCAGGCGTGGGTAGACCATCTCGCCGGTATCGGGGTCGGGATGAGCGAACATGACCGAGCCGATTTCACAGGCGCGGATGCCGCCTTCCAGGTAGAGTTCCACCGTGAGTGCCTGACCGGGAAACTCGCCGTGCGGGATGTGCGGCAGGATGGCGCCGGCATCCAGGTAGATGGCGTGTCCACCGGGGGGTTCAATCATCGGCGCGCCAATTTCTTTGAGCCGGGCAGCCACGTAGGCAGTCTGGCTCAGGCGGTAGGCCAGGTAGTTCTCGTCCAGCCCTTCGTACAGGCCCACAGCCATCGCGTCCAGGTCGCGCCCGGCCAGCCCGCCGTAGGAAACGAAGCCCTCGCGCAAAATCAGCTCGTTGCGCAAGCGTTCGGCGACGGCGTCATCGTTTGTGCCGAGCAAACCGCCAATGTTGACAATGGCGTCTTTTTTGGCGCTCATGCAAAAGCCATCGGCCAGCGAAAACATCTCGCGGGCAATTTCCAGAGGGGTCTTTTGCTGGTAGCCAGGTTCGCGTAGTTTAATAAAGTAGGCGTTTTCGGCGTAGCGTGCCGCGTCAATGTAGAAGGGAATGCCGAAGGCGTGGTAGGTCTCCGCAACGGCGCGGATGTTCTCCATCGAGGCCGGCTGCCCGCCGCCGGCGTTGTTCGTCAGAGTCATCATGCCAAAGGGGATGTTTTGCGGCCCGGTCTTCTCAATGAAGGCTTTCAATTTGGCGATGTCGAGATTGCCTTTGAAGGGGTGCGGGTTTTGGGGGTCGCTGGCTTCGTCAATCACCAGGTTCACCGGTCGGCCGCCCCGTGCGCGAATGTTGGCATCGGTGGTGTCGAAGTGCATGTTGGAGGGGATGGCGTTGCCCGGGCGGACGAGAGCAGCGGCCAGGATGTTCTCTGCGGCGCGCCCCTGGTGGGTCGGGAAGAAGTGTTTGAAGCCGAAAATATCCTCAACTGCGGTTTTGAGACGCTGGTAGGAGCGCGCTCCGGCGTAGGATTCGTCGCCGAGCATCATGGCCGCCCACTGGTTCTGACTCATTGCGCCCGTGCCAGAGTCGGTCAGCAGGTCAATGAAAATATCTTCAGCCCGCAAGGCAAAGACGTTGTAGCCTGCCGCCTGGATGGCGGCTTTCCGCTCTGCCAGGCTGGGCAGACGGATGGGTTCGACGGTTTTGATGCGGAACGGTTCAGGGGGGTGGTAGGGCATGGGTTCTCCTGGTGGGTGAAAGATGAAACGCATGGTATCGTTAGTGTAGCATTTTTCAGCCGAGACGCGCGTCACGTTTTGGGGAGTATGTTTGTCATGACGGTCAGGGGGGAAGGCCGGGTCATTTGTGGTATGATAAAAATACCTCAAGGCTGGTCGGGCGGTCGCGGCTCCGCGAGTTCGGAGTCGAGGAAAGTCCGCACTCCATAGAGCACGGCGTCGGATAATACCCGGGGCGGGGCAATCCTCCCTTCGTTGGAGGGCCAACCTGCCGGACAGGGCCACAGAAAACAGGTAGCCGCTCTCTTCCTTTGGGAGAGGCCGGTGATAGTGAAAAGGTGGTGTAAGAGACCACCGGTGCCCGCAGTAATGCGGGCGGCCTGGTAACCCCCGCCGGGAGCAAGGCCAAGCAGGGACGAAGTGGTCTGCGGACCATCGGGAAATGTGCTCGTTTCCCCATGTGCCTCCTGTTCAGGAGGCCAGTCCCGGGTAGGCTGCTGGAGCGGCGTGGCGACATGCCGCCAAGAGAGATGACCGCCCAGGCGCGGAGGAACGCTCTCCGCCGCTGGACAGAATGCGGCTTACAGACCAGCCTGGGGTGTTTTTTTGTGGTGGCACAGGGCGCGTCTACCGCCTGAAAGGCGGGGTTGTGGCACAGGCTTTGGCCTGTGTAATCTACCGCCTGAAGGCGGGGTTACCTGTCTAACCTGAAGGCGGGGTTATGCCGGGCGTAGGGGGCGTGAGACCGAATGGGATGGTGTCAGGCGGTGCTATTTGATGGCTTGCAGGCTTTGCCCAGTTGTATATTTTGGGCTGCGACGAAATGGTCTTCTGGATTTGAGCAGGGATGTTTTTTATCGAGTACACAGCGATAATCATACTGACACACGGGCAGGGCAGACGGAACAGTCTGCCTTGCGTGCTATAATTTTGGCTATATTTCACAAACGGGGGCATCCCCGCCGGTCAGGAGAAGAAGATGCCGTCCTCAAAGCCTATCTCGCCCTTGCAGCCCTCCCTCCCAGACGTGCCGTCTTCGCAAACGGGGAAATCGAAGAAACCTGCGCCTGAACGCAGCGGTGACCTGTTCATCGTGGATAACAGTGACGAGCAATGGAAAGTTCTGCGTTATCTGCGCGAGTGGTGCGAAATTTCGACTGCTCTGGACGTTGCCAGCGGCTACTTTGAAATCGGCGCGCTGCTGGCGCTCGACGGGAAGTGGCAAAATCTTGACCGGATTCGTATCCTGATGGGCGACGAAGCCAGCAAGCGCACGCACGAGGTTTTTGTCCAGGCGCTGGGCGGTCTGAAGAAGAAACTGGATGACAGCATCGAAACCGAAAAAGAAAAGAACGACTTTTTGACCGGCGTCCCGGCCATTGTGCAGGCGCTGCAGAGCGGCAAGATTGCCTGCCGGGTCTATCGTGAGCGCAAATTTCATGCCAAAGCCTATATCACCTACCCGCGCCTGGAGGTCGTCGGCGCAGCGGCGCTGGTCGGGTCGAGCAACTTTACCCTGCCCGGACTGACCGAAAACATCGAGTTGAACGTCCGCATTCGCCACGATGTGGAGGAATTGCAAGCCTGGTACGAGCAATACTGGAACGAAGCCGAAGACGTGACGCCGGAGATTCTGCAGGTCATCGAGCGGCACACCCGCGAGTTCAGCCCCTTCGAAGTGTACGCCAGGGCGCTCTACGAGTTTTTCGAAGGGCACGAGATGAGCGCCAGCGAGTGGGAACGCGAGCAGTCGGTCATGTTCCGCGTGCTGGACCATTATCAGAAAGAAGGCTACTACGACCTGCTGGATAAGGCCAGAGATTTCAACGGGGCGCTGCTGTGCGACAGCGTCGGCCTGGGCAAGACTTTCATCGGGCTGATGCTCATCGAACGCCTGCTGCACGACCGCAAGCGCGTAGCCCTCTTTGTGCCGAAGGCCGCCCGCGAGGCCGTCTGGGAGGCCAAACTGAACAAGTATCTGCCTGGCGTCGTGGATTCGCGCTTTGGCAACAACTTTGTGATTTATAACCACACAGACCTGTTGCGTGAAAGCCAGGATTACCCCCGACGGATGCAGGAAGTGGCCGAAAGAGCCGATGTCGTGCTGATTGACGAGGCGCATCACTTTCGCAATCAGGCCGCCCGCTCGTACCGCAAATTGTTTGAAATGCTCGCAGGCAAGCAAGTCTTCTTGCTGACCGCCACGCCCATCAACAACAGCTCGCTGGATTTACAACATCTCATCGAGTTGTTTTCGCGCCGCCGCCCTGACCACTTCCGCAGCATCGGGATTCACAGCCTGCCGGGGCATTTCCGCACGTTAGAAAAAGCCCTGCAGAAAGCCGCCGGCGATGGCAGTGTGGAAATCTCCGCTGCGGAGGCCGAGCGCCTGCTGAGCCAGGATGAACTGTTCCGCGCTGTGGTGGTGCAGCGCAGCCGCGCCTACGCCCGTCGCAGCCAGGAACAGCACGGCGGGGCGCAGGTCATCTTTCCCCAACGCCAGCCGCCCAGGGTCGCGGCGTATTCTCTGCAAAAGACCTATGGCGGCCTGCTGGAAGAATTGAAGAGAGCCTTCAGCAAGGAAAAGCCCCTGCTCAGCCTGGCCGTCTATTACCCCTTGAACTACCCCGTCCGGCAGATGACGCTGGACAGCAAGAGCGGGTTGGATTACGAATTCGAAAAAGGCCGCCAGGAGCAGGTGGTCGGCCTCATCCGCACGCAATTGCTCAAACGTTTTGAGAGTTCGGCCTACGCTTTCCGCGCCACCTGTGAAGACCTGCTCCTGAAACTGCTGGCCTGGGTTGAAGTCCACAGCGAGACGCCCGCTGAGACACGCCGCCTGGAACGCTGGAAGGCGCAGCACGAGGAACTGCTCATCGAAATCAACCGCCGCAAGCAGGAGGAAAGCGGCGAGGAGGAACTGGAGGACGACGCCAGCCTGCCGCTCGACCTGCTGGAAAAGGTGGAAAAACTCTCCCGTAAGCAGTATCGCGTCGAAGAAATCCTGAACGAAACCTACCTCGACCTGGAGCAGCTGGTCACTTTCCTGCGCGAAATCCGCCATTTTTCGGCGGCCAGCGACGACAAAGTCCAGACTCTGATTGCCTTGCTCCAGAACGATGACCTGCTCCGCCGCCACAAGGTGCTGATTTTCAGCGAATACCGCGACACGGCGCGTTACCTGTACCGAACATTGCAGCAGGCCGGCTTCACTCACATCGCCGAGGTGGACAGCGGACGCGGCGGCGACCGCGGCGAGATCATTACTGCCTTTTCACCCTATTACAACGAATCCAGCAGCGGCGACCTGGCCGCCCAGGGCCGGCCGGAAACCCGTATCCTCATCAGCACCGATGTGCTTTCGGAAGGCCTCAACCTGCAGGATGCCTGCCTGCTCATCAACTATGACCTGCACTGGAATCCGGTGCGCCTGATGCAGCGCATTGGCCGCGTGGACCGCCGTCTCGACCCGGACATCGAACAAAAATTGCTGGCCGACCATCCCGAAGCGCGTGAACTGCGCGGCAAGGTGTATTTCTGGAACTTTCTGCCGCCGAATGAACTGGACGACGTGCTGCGCCTGTACGAACGCGTGGCGCACAAGACCCTGCGCATCTCCAAACTGTTTGGCATCGAAGGCCGCCAGTTGCTCACCCCCGAAGACGATTACGAGGCATTGAAAGAGTTTGGCCGCGCCTACGAGGGGCAGATGAACCCGCTGGAGGAAATGCGCGCTGCGTTCAACGACCTGCTCCAGGCCAACCCCGGCCTGGAAGAGCGCCTGCGCGCGATGCCCCTGCGCGTCTTCAGCGGGCGCACCCACCCCTCCGCCGGCGCGCAGGCCGTCTTCTTCTGCTACCGGGTTCCGGGGCCGGACGCGAGCGGCGTGTGGAGCCTGGAAGCGGGCAGCACGAAATGGTTGCTCTACGACCTCGCCCGGCAGACCATCGAGGAGAGTCCGGAGCGCATTTATCCGCTCATCCGCTCTACGCCCGAAACGCCGCGCCGTCTCGTGTTGCCCAGAGAAAGTTTGGTGGAAATTCGCCGTAAGGTGGAGGAGCACCTCAGGGACGCGCATTTGAAGAAGTTGCAGGCCCCCGCCGGTCAGAAGCCGC
>JANWWK010000070.1 GCA_025056175.1 Anaerolineales bacterium | reverse complement strand
GATTGAATTCATTCGATGTATGAGAAGCGCTGGATTGCCGATTGAGGTGCTGATTGATTATATGCAACTCATCGAACAGGGCGATAGTACCATCGAAGCGCGCAAGGAAATCCTGGTCGAGCAGCGTGATTTGCTGGTTGCGCGCATTCAGCAATTGCAGAAGACGCTGGATTTGTTAAACCACAAGATTGAAGTTTATGAAAAGGCCATCTTGACCAAAGAAAAAGAAATGACTCAGGTAGTAGAGTGAAAGGAAATCGAAAATGACTGAATATATTTGCGCTTGTGACGCAATTTGCGCCGAAAGACAGCGTGGGCAGGTTGCAGTCAGTCTGCAAAACCCGGCAGCCATCTGGAGTAATTTGTGGCGGCTGATTGAAATTATTGGCTCTGAGGCGATTGAGATTTATCGCTGGAATAATGACGTGCAGCCAAAATTCTCGAATGGTGGAACGCGCGTTTTGATTCGACCAGACCGGATTGATTTGGTTTAGACGAAACCGCCGACAGCGCCTTCCGCGACCATTGCAATCCTGAAATGGTCAAGTGGCTGGGCAACCGAAAATTGGATGTGTAACGAGGAGATGAACCATGAAAGGAACTGTCATGTACGGCCCCCGCGATGTGCGCTTCGAGGAGCGGCCTGACCCAAAAATCATCGAGCCGACCGATGCGATTATCAAACTCTCCGCCGCCTGCGTCTGCGGCTCGGATTTATGGCCCTATCGCGGTATTGACGAACTGAAGCAGCCGATGCCGATGGGGCATGAATACGTTGGTATTGTGCAGGAAGTGGGCAGCCAGGTCAAACACATCAAGCCCGGTCAATTCGTGGTCGGTTCGTTCTTTGCTTCGGACAATACCTGCGAAATCTGCCAATCCGGTTATCACTCGTCATGCGTTAACCGTCAGCCCGGCGCGCCGACCGGGGCGCAGGCGGAATATGCCCGCATTCCGCTGGCCGATGGCACGCTGGTTCCCACGCCCGACCTGCCGCCCGAGGACCTGATTCCGAGCCTGCTCACCGCCTCGGACGTGCTTGGCACCGGCTGGTTTGCCGCCGACGCCGCCAACGTCAAGCCGGGCGCGACCGTTGCCGTCGTCGGCGATGGCGCGGTGGGGCTGCTGGGCGTGCTTTCCGCCAAACAGATGGGCGCGGAGCGCATTATCGTCATGAGCCGTCACCCCGACCGGCAAAAACTGGCGCTGGAGTTCGGCGCGACCGACATCGTGACCGAGCGCGGCGATGAAGGCGTGGCGCATATCAAGGAACTCACCGACGGTTTGGGCGCGCACTCGGTCATCGAAGCGGTTGGCACGCAGGAGGCCATGATGCAATCCATCCGCGCCGCGCGGCCCGGCGGTTCGGTGGGCTTCGTGGGCGTGTTGCATGGCGTGGAAATTCCCGGCTGGGAGTTTTTCTTCTCGCACGTTCACCTGCACGGCGGCCCGGCTCCTGTGCGCCGTTACCTGCCCCATTTGATTGACCTGATTTGGAACCGCAAAATCAACCCCGGCAAAGTCTTCGATCTGACTCTGCCGTTGGAGCAAGTGGCCGAAGGCTACCGCGCCATGGACGAGCGCCGCGCCATCAAGGCCTTGCTGATTCCATCGTGAGAGACTCTATGACAGCCTGGACCACTGATGAACTCAAACGAATTGGCGCAGCCGATGAACTGAATCTCACCTCCATGCGGCGCGATGGCACGCTGCGCCCGCCGGTCACAATTTGGGTGGTGCGCGTTGACGATAATCTCTATGTTCGCGCTGTCAAAGGGCGCGCCGGCCCCTGGTTTCGCGGCGTTCTGACGCGGCGCGAAGGCCGTATCCGCTCCGGCGGCGTGGAGAAGGATGTCGCTTTCGTGGAGGAAGCGGACGCCGGGCTGAATGACCGCATTGACGCGGCCTACCGCGAAAAATACCGCCGCTATCCCAAACCATACGTGGATGCCTGCGTGACGCCTGAAGCGCGGGCGGCCACGCTCAAACTGACGCCGCGCTCGTGATTTCAGCGGATACGAAAGGAAAAACGGTATGGCATTGCTGCAAGTCAATTTCTTTTCCTCTGCCCTGCGCCGCAAGGTTCTCATGCAGGTTATTCTCCCCTTCGAGACGAGTGGGGCGGGTCCGTTCAAAACCCTGTACCTGCTGCACGGGCTGATGGATAACTGCACGGCCTGGACTTCCCACACGCGCATTGAGCGCTGGGCCACCGAGCGCAATCTGGCGGTGGTGATGCCCTCTGCCGAAAACTCATTCTATGTGGACATGCCTTACGGAACGAGTTGCTTTGGCGATTTTGGCGCGTATGTGGGGCAGGAACTGGTGGAAGTGACCCGCAAAATGTTCCGCCTTTCACCCAAACGTGAAGACACGTTCATCGCCGGACTTTCGATGGGCGGCTTTGGCGCGCTCAGAAACGGGCTGAAGTATCACGAGACGTTTGGGCAGATTGCCTGTCTCTCCGGCGCGATTCATATTTTCGAGTACCCTTTCGATGAGCCGGGGCGCAATGTCATCGGCGAGGACGCCTGCTTTGGCGACATTCACGCCGCCGCCCTGACCGACCGCAACCCGCGCGTGGCCGCCGAGAGTCTTTTTCAAAAAATCAGGGCTGGTGAACAGGTTGTTTTTCCGAAAATCTACATCGCCTGCGGCACGGAAGACTATCTTCTGCGCGCCAACCGCACCTTTGCCGATTTCCTGAAGTCGAACGGCGCTGACGTAGTGTACGAGGAAGGCCCTGGCGGGCATGATTGGGATTTTTGGGATGCCTATATCCAGAGAGTGTTGGACTGGCTGCCTTTATCGCCCTCTTGACGCAAGTTTCCATCTTTTATGAAAGGTTTTTTCATGCAATCGCAAGTCAGTTTCGTACCACAAGACAAATCATTCAAACGGAAGGCCGCCCTCGGTGTGGGGGCGGTTTTCCTCACGCAGTTCGTCAGTTTCCTTTTCATCAACGCCCGCAACATCGCTCAGCCGGGCATGATTGCCGAACTGGACGGCATGACGCTCTTCTCGTGGCTGATTGCCCTGCCCGCGCTGGCAGGGGCGGCTGGCACGCTGCTTTCTGGCAAACTTTCAGATGTTTACGGGCGGCGGGCGGTTTTGCTGGCCTCGATTGGGATTTTCCTGCTCGGTTTGGGACTTTCGGCGATGGTGAAATCCATGCCCGCGCTGGTGGCAGTCACGACCTTCATGAGCATTGGACATTGGCCCATCATCCCGCTCTGTCTTTCGGCCATCGGCGACCTGTTCCCCCCGGCGGAGCGCGCCAAATGGACCGGCCTGCTCAACCTGCCGAGCGGAATCGCCGCCCTGATTGGCCCGGTGCTGGGCGGGGTGGTGGCCGAAAGCGCCTTCGGCTGGCGCGGATTGTATTGGGGGACGATTCCGCTCATGCTGACGGCGGCGGGTCTGCTGGCTGCCGCATTGCCCAACCCCGCGCAAACCACCCGGCCCAAGATGGACATCTGGGGCATGGTGGTGATGGTCTTCGCCACATCCACGCTGATTTTTGGGGTTTCCTGGCTGGGAGAGGATGGAAAGTCTGGAATGGGCGCGTTCCTGCTTCTGCTCTCGCTGGCGGCCTGGATTGGCTTCCTGCGCATCGAAAAACGGGCCGAAGCGCCCATTCTCGACCCGCAAATCCTCGCCAGCCGCACCTTCCTGACCGCCGCCGGAACGGGGCTGCTCTCCTTTTTTGGAACGGTCAGCATTCTGGCCTATTCGCCCATCTTCGTTCAGGAGGTGATGCGCGTCAGCCCAACCGTCAACGGTTCGATGCTCACGCCGTACACGGTGCTGGCGGCCTTCATCGGCCTGCCGGTCGGATTTTGGCTCTCCAAAACCAAAAAATATAAGGGGGTGTACGTCATCGGCTATGCCCTGGCGACGCTTTCGCTTTTGATGCTCTGGCAACTGACTGCCGAATCGCCCGCCTGGTTCTACGTGCTGGCGACTTCGCTGGCCGGGCTGGGGTTGGGCGCGCTTCCGATGTTGAACACCCTCGTGGCGCAGTTCGCCGTTCCCAGGCGGCTGTTGGGGTCGGCAGTTGGCGCGGTTTTTTTCTTCCAGATGGTCGGGATTGCCGTCGCGCCTTCGCTGCTGGGACTGCTCCAGCGCAGCGCCCCCACGCTGGAAGAGGGCCTGAAACTGGTTTTCCTGGCGGGAGCCATTGCCTTGCTGATGGGTTTGCTCATCATCCTGACCATTCCCCAAATTTCGATG
>JANWWK010000065.1 GCA_025056175.1 Anaerolineales bacterium | reverse complement strand
AGAACGGCGAGCCGCCGTCGAAAGAGCGGGTCACGCCGGTCGAGGGCGCTCCAATCCACTGCATCCACCTGCGCTTCGACCAGGCTGATAATGTCGGCCATCCATTTCAAGGCAATCGGGCGGTCGGTGCGTGCAAGAAACAGGTGGATGACCAGGTGGCGCATCAGGTAAAGCAACGTATCCAGCGGAGACGAAGTCAACACCTGGCGGTCGAGGATGCGAATCTGTTGTGGTGGTTCGTGCAGGTCGCGGAACTCATCATCAGGAGAAGGTTCGCTCTCCAGGCGGTGTGCCGGGTCGTAGTGATGAAGTTCCAGATGTATGGTGATGCCGGCGCGCGGCGGCGCGTATGCGTTGATGGCTTTGGGAAGGCTTGGCGGGATTGGTTCAAACTGATAGCCCGCGCGGCGCAGGGCCTCTATGGTTGGCAGAAGCTGTTCTTTATTCACGAACAAATCAATATCGCTGACGGGACGCAGCGCCGGGTCGGGGTAAATTTGCCAGGCCAGAGCCAACCCTTTGAGCAACAGAGGGCGAATGTCATGGCGCTCAAGTGTTTCCAGCAAATCCCGCAGCGTTTCGGCGTGAATCTGGTTGAGGGCGCGGTTACGTAAGTATAGTCCCTGCAAAGCGCGCCGGGTTTCGGAGGGAATTTTTTCCTCGCGCAGGTGATACCATAGCAAAGGCCCCATGCCGTGTTGTTCGGCCTGTGCTGGCAGCGTGTCCCATCCCGAAAATGTGTGCAACACGGCGCGTAAGGAATCCTGAAATCCCTCGGGCTGTCCGGTGCGCGCGCACAACGTCATCAGGCGATAGGCTTGTTGATGGTTTGTCGAATCCATGCGGTGATAGCATTCAGGTCAGAATAGACGACGGCGTATGCTTTTGTCTGGTGCGCCAGACGCGCCGCGGCTTCCAGGCCGTTGTGTGCAAGATTACGGGCGTTAACCAGGTTTTGCAACAGTCGAAACAGGCTTTCGGCAGAGGAGAGCGGTCTTACGCGCAGAGGGGCGTCTGGCTGATATTGTGGAAACAAAAGCAAGCGGGGAAGCGTTTGGACGCACGGGGCGATAGATTGGAGCAGAAGGGGGGCCAGCCACAGGCTCCCATCGGAGAAGCGTTGATGACCTTCTCTCTGAATGTTTTCCGTCAGGCACTTCAGAATGAATGCTGAACCGTTTTTCAGCACCAGGGAGCGCGCAAAACCGCTGATGTATCCTTCTCCTGTATAGAGGATAACCTCGTCACTGAGATAGCAAAAACCATGCAAAACCAGCCATGCTGTTAAGGTAGATTTGCCGCATCCGCTCGGCCCGCAAAGAATGACCCCACCCTGCTCGCCCTGTACCGCCGCAGCGTGGAAAACCGGTCCCAAGGTGCATGCCCCGTTCAGGCGGGTCAGGCTTTCCTGCATCAGAATCTGCCAGGCGCTTTCGCGCTCCAAGCGTGGCAACAAAACACTGCCATTTTCGGAGATTTGCACCCATGTCTCAGAAATGGCAGTGAGATGAAATGCGCTCAAAGGAGAGGCTGTTGTTTGGGACTGGCAGTGCCGAAGATGAACGGCAAGAGGGGCAAGCAAAGCCGGATGCTCGGCAGAAAAGCGGATAACGTTTCCGCCAAAAGAAACGAAAATTGCCGTGTTCACGCTGCCGTCAAGGCGCCACGCCCCATCAATTCTTGAACGATATGCTGAACATCAGCGCGAATGTCTTTTTCCGATTCGGGATAGACTGCGACCAGCAGTTCGATGATTTCGGCCACCGAACGCTTTCCATTGCACAGACTCCAAACCAGCGCGCCGCTGGTGTTGAGATAGATAATCACATTTTGAATCGGATGAAGCAGGACGACCTCGTTCTCCAGGGTTTGTGCCTGAAATCCTGCGGTCGGGCGAGGGATGAGCGTCAGAATGGTCATCAACAACCAATTTCGATATCGTAAGATTGCGAAACGGTGTTTGTGCCATCGGCGGGGTTGACGAAGCTCCACACGACCGTCAGAGTGCCGGTTGTTCCGAAGAAAGGACTATCTGGTAAGACGGTGACATCCACTGTAGCTTGACCGCTTCCATTCGTGTTGACCGTCCCGATGGTGGGGCTTGGGACAGTAATCGAACCTGGTGCGCCTGACGCGGTGTAATTCAGGCTATATTGCAAAGAAATTCCAGCCGTTGGTGGCGTAATCACCGCAGTAAAGCGGATAACGATTCCATCGTAGCAATAACTTTGTCCCAAATCTATTTCTTCGGGCGGAAACGGGGCGCTTAACACATGGGTCATCGAAGTCTGCGCATGTGCTGGCAACACGCCTGCCTGTAATTCAGGTTTACCCCAGGAGGTGGGCAGGTGAGAGAGCGCAACAGCGCCGCTGGCGGCGGCCAGCACTTTCAGCGCATCGCGGCGAGAGAGCTTGGAGGCAGGCATAGTCGTGGTCCTTGTTGATGTTGTGATATTGGCCTAAAACGATGAAATTTAGAACCAAAAGGCAAGTAATTTTATCATACGAATCAGGCAGAGAATGCGTGAGCATCTTTTCTCCCACCTGTCAGAAATCTTGTGCTCCTTGTCGCGGTCAGGCTTAACGGATGCTGCCTTCCACCTGTCCCTCGATTTTATCGGACCAAGGATACTGTCCGCTGTTGCGTGCTGCCGCGCTCAGCAGCGGGTCGTCAGAATAATATCCGCGCCGTTCGGGGGGGATGAGCTCGGCGATGCGACGCATGATTTCGTGACCGATTTCCTCCAGTTGTTCCCGGCGTTCTCGTCCACGCCCGCTGGCACGGAATGGGCCGAACGGCTTGCCAATCTGAAAGCGGATGCGGGCGCGACGTCCACGAACCAGGCAGGGAAAGACATCATTCAGACCCACCAGGCCAACTGGCAGAAGCGGTGCGCCGCTCAGCGTGGCAATCAGCGCAGTGCCGGGCCGCGCCGGGCGTAAAACGGAAGCCCAGTTCCCCGCTTCGGGAAAGACGCCCAGCACGCCGCCGCGTTTGAGAATTTCGACTGCCGTTTTGAGTGAATCCGTTGCGCCTGTGCCGCGGTAGAGCGGGTGATACCCCCAGAGCAAGGGGATGATTTTTGCCCAACCTGGAGCATGGGGCATGTGTGCGCCGCCCAGGAATTCCATCGGCCAGGGTGCCAGGCGCACGAAACACACGGGGTCAATAAAACTGAAATGGTTACCGACCATGATGAGTGGGCCGGTGGGAGGCAAATTTTCCTGTCCCGTTATCTCTAAATCGGTTAACAGCGCAAAGGCTGGCACTGAAAGCGCCTTCAAGAGCCGACGGATGAGTTGTCGTCCGGGCGTGGTGTATGCATTTGCTGTGGTCATACGCTCAATCTGCCCCAACGTATTCCAGCGCGGCTTGCCGGGCGCGCTGTTCGTTGACCGCCGTCAGCACCAGCAGGCCGGCCACCAAAAAGACGGCCATCGAAACGATACTGGCGCGTAGCCCCAATTGTTCGGCAGTGGCGGCAGAAAACCCCTGTCCCTCGAACCAGTTCGCCAGCCGAAACGCCAACGCTCCGAACAGTGTTGGGCCGATAAAGGAGGTGGATTTGCCGGCAATTGCAAAGAAAGAAAAGAACTCAGCACTTTTACTTTCTGGCGCGAACAAACCGGCCATTGTGCGGCTGAGCGATTGCACCCCCGTCAGTGCAAAACCGGCCACTGCACCGATGATGAAATAGCCGGTCAGCGTCTGGTTGAAAATCATCCAGACCACTGCACCGGTCATCATCAAAATCGAAACCATCAGCGTTTGCTTGAAGCCGTATTTTGCGCCCCACAACCCGAAAACATACGCGCCGAGCGCGCTTGTTACCTGGACGAGTATCATGAACAAAATCAGTTGTGTCTGATTCATGCCAAACAATACGGCGCCGATAATTGCTGCAAAGTTCAGCGCCATGAGAATCCCATCGTTGTAAATCAGGAAGGCAATGATGAATTGCAAAAAGCCTCGAAATTGCCGCACCGCCAGAAAGGTCGCGCGCAAACGGCGTAGGGCTAGCGAAAGGTAGTTATCGCCACGTGGAAGCGGGCGCGGTGACTGATGTTCTCGCACCCACAAAAACAGCGGTAGACTTGAGAGTGCAAAGAACAACGCGGTAAACACGAACGAACCGCGCACCACCAGCGGGTCGCTTTTGCTCAAAACAATTGGCGGCAGAATGAGCAGCAGGCACACGATTCCGCCCACCGAGCCAAATGCCCATCCGTTGCCAGAGACTCGCCCCATCTCCTCCGGCGCAGCAACCTCCAGCAAGAGCGCATTGTAGAACACCTGACCGCCGCGGTAACCAATTTCAGCCAGAATAAAGAACAACATTCCCAAAAAAACATCGCCGGCCTGGACAAAAAACAGCAGGCCGGTCGAAATCCATGAAAGTGCGGAAAAGAAAAGCAAAAAACGTTTTTTGGAAGCGGCATAGTCGGCAATTGTCCCCAAAATCGGGGTCAGCAACGCCACGAAAATCATGGCAATTCCCAGCGAAAGCCCCCATAACCTTGAGCCTTCGGCGCCACCGACCACTTTGCCCTGAAAATATGCCGAATACACTGCCAGCAGAATGACGGCGGCGTAGGCTGAGTTGCCGAAGTCGAACCAATACCATCCCCACTGTGCGCGGCTTCGGTTTTGTGAAAGTGTAGTCATACGGGCCTCGTGAGTAAAGAAGAATTGCCCGATTTTATCAAGGAAGTCAAGAGCGTGTAAAGAAAAAGACCGGGCGCGGCGTACGCCTCGGTCTTTCGGGGAGTGTGGGCGCGAAGGGACTCGAACCCCTGACCTCATGTGTGTGATACATGCGCTCTAACCAACTGAGCTACGCGCCCGTAGCGAGGCGGGATTATAGCCCAGCCTGTCTGCTTTGGCAAGAGTTTGTTTGCACACTCAATCGGAATCTGGTTGCCAGGCGCATAAAATCCATCCTTCCTCTTTATAAAATCCGTGATATAATCCGCACTCGCGTTTGAACCGGCCTGCTGTGAAGCAGTATTCATCCATTTGGTAAGGAATAACGAAATGACCGACCAGATTCTTCAATCCCTCGCCGCTCCTGCCAATCCCAACATCCCCGAACTCCGCGCGGGTGATGTCGTCTCCGTGCATGTGCGTATCAAAGAAGGCAACCGTGAGCGCATTCAGGAATTCAAAGGCACCGTCATCCGCCTGCGCAAAGGTGGGCAAGATGCTAACTTTACCGTTCGCCGCATTGCCAGCAACGGTGTTGGCGTCGAGCGCACCTTCCTGCTTCGCTCCCCGCGCGTGGACAAGGTCGTGGTCGAGCGCCACTCCAAAACCCGCCGCGCGCAGCTTTATTTCATGCGCGAACTCACCGGTAAGAAGACCCGCCTCAAGCAAAAGTTCAACTAACCCCCTTTGGCGGCACAAACAGGACGCACGCCCTGCGTCCTTTTGTGTTTTAATCAAGACTTGTGGCGCGGACAGGTCAGCAAGTGCGGTGGCGCAAATCTCTGATGTGCGTGGGCAAATCAGCGACTTGCGCTACGTTGTGCCACTCTCCGATTTGCAAAAATACCTGGAGACCCTATGAAACTCGAACGAATCACGCTGTATCCTCTCAAAATGCCACTCGTCTCCCATTTTGAGACCTCCTTTGGCCGGATTTACGAACGTGAATGCGTCCTGGTCAAAGTCGAATCCGAAGGATTAACTGGCTGGGGCGAATGCGCTGCCGACCGCGACCCCGGTTACAGTTACGAAACCACCGGCACCGTCATGCACATCCTCAAAGACTTTGTTCTTCCGCTCCTGGCAGGACAACAGGTCGCTGATGCTGCCGATTTCCAGCGCCGCGTTGCCCCCATTCGTGGGCATCACCTGGCGAAAGCCGGTGTTGAAATGGCAATTTGGGACTTGCTCGGCCAGCGGCAGGGCAAATCACTCCGCGAATTGTTCGGCGGACAAAGAGAGCGTGTTGAAGTCGGCGTTTCGGTTGGTATTCAGGATACCACTGCCGACCTTTTGCGCACGGTTGAGCGGTACGTTAGCGAAGGATACCGGCGTGTCAAACTCAAAATCAAACCCGGGCGCGATGTCAGCGAAACCCAGGCTGTCCGCCGTGCTTATCCCTCGTTGAAGCTTCAAGTAGATGCCAACTCTGCTTATAGCCTGCAAACGGCAGAAGCCCTCCATCCGCTGGATGACCTTGACCTCTTGCTCATCGAACAACCGCTCTACGAAGACGACCTCTGGGACCATCGCCTGCTGCAGAAAAAACTGCGCACGCCCCTTTGCCTGGATGAAAGTGTTATCAGCCCGCGTCATGCCCGCTATGCCATCGAAATGGAAGCCTGTCGTGTCATCAACATCAAACCAGGACGGGTGGGTGGCCTGAGCCAGGCACTCGAAATTCATCGGATGTGCCACGAAATCAACATGCCGGTCTGGTGTGGCGGCATGCTCGAAACCAACATTGGACGTGCTTCCAACCTGGCGCTGGCTTCTTTGCCTGGCTTCACCCTGCCCGGCGACATCTCTGCCTCCGCGCGCTACTATCGTCAAGATGTGACTGACGAAACCTTCACCCTCAATCCCGACAGCACCATCACCGTTCCCAACGCGCCTGGTCTGGGTGTGACAGTAAACGAAACACGGGTGAAAGAATTTGCGCTCGGAAAAGTCGTAATGCCTGACTCCTGATTCCTGCCATCGAGAGACCAATGACCCTGCGTTCCCGCTTTCTTCTCTGGATTTTCCTGCTTGTGACTGTGCTATCGGCCTGTTCCGTCTCCCCGCAGAGCGCACAGGTGCCTGCTCCCGTCACACAGCCTGTTTCGGCATCCCCCACGCTCTCCCCTTTGCCTGCCCCAACTCTCACGCCGACTGCAACACGGTCTCCTGCCCTGTGGATTTCCCCCGCCGTCCCCGAAAAACTGCGCATAGCCGCCCGGTTGAGTGGTATCTCTGTCGTTGAAAATCAGCAGGAAGCGAACGTATGGTTGGAGGTCAGTTCAAAATCACAAACCGAAGGCCCAAAATCCGAATGGATTTATGCGCTGGTGGCCGCGTTTCCCACCGTCCGTGACAGCGTTACGTTTGAGGAGTTGAAAGCGGCCTGGAGCGGTGCGCCTGCCAGTGTGCTGATGACGCCGGAGACCTTCGAGGCGATGAAAACGATTTTTGATGGCGCGACCGCTTCGGGGGTGCAATTTGTCTCTGCCGAAGGGTTGACCGATGCTCTCTGGCAGAATCGCGCCACCTGGGCGATTGTTCCGTTCGAGCAGCTTAATCCCAAACTGAAAGTTCTCGAACTCGATGGTCTTTCGCCGCTCCGCAAGGATTTCGATGCGGCACGGTATCCGCTCAAAGTGACCTTTTCGGTGACACCATCGGGGTCAGCGGTATCTCTGCCGCGCACCAACCGTAGCCCGCAGAAACTTGTTACGGTGGTGATGACGGGCGTGACCGCATTGGTGCGCGCGACGGCGCTCAAAATGGAAGAAAAAGGCATCCTCTATCCGGCGCAGGATGTTCGGGACTGGTTGTTGGAAGCCGATATTACCCACATTTCCAACGAAATTCCCTTTGCCGTTGGATGTCCCTATCCCAATCCAAATCAGCGGCGGCTGATTTTTTGCTCTGACCCCCGATACATCGAATTACTCGAGGCTATCGGCACGGATGTGGTGGAATTGACCGGCAATCACTTTCAGGATTGGGGCAAACAGGCCACGCTCTATACCCTGGAGATGTACAGGCAGCGCGGCTGGCCGTATTTTGGCGGTGGTGCCGACCTGGCAGATGCCCAAAAACCCGCCATTGTGGAGCGCGGCGGTATGAAGTTTGCCTTCATCGGTTGTAACCCGGTTGGGCCGCAGTTTGCCTGGGCGCGCGAAGACGGCTGGCCCGGCGCCGCTCCTTGCGGAAGCGCATGGCCCGGCAAACCCAAAGGCGGTAGTGGTTATGAGTGGATGGTGGATGAAATTGCCCGCCTGAAGGCCGAAGGCTACATTGTTATTGCTACGTTTCAGTATTTTGAGTATTACAGCCCCGACCCGCGCCCCTGGCAACAGGCCGATTTTCGCCGCATGGCGGATGCCGGCGCAGTGGTTGTCAGCGGTTCGCAGGCACACTATTCACAGGCGATGGAGTTCTACGGCAATGCGTTTATTCATTATGGCCTGGGTAATTTGTTTTTCGACCAGATGGGGTATGACAACCCCTCCAGTGGTCAGCGCACCACCAACACCCGTCGCGCCTTCATCGTCCGGCATGTTTTTTATGAAGGGCGGCACCTTGGCGTTGAGCTGTTGACCACCATGCTCGAAGATTATGCCCGTCCGCGTCCGATGACGCCGGAAGAGCGTCAGACGTTTCTGGAAGAGTATTTCCGTGCGAGCGGGTGGTGACGCCGCAGGTGTATGTGTTTTGTTCGCGCCTGGTTGTTGAAAAATGCCCCTGCGGGGCGTAGAACGGTATAATCACCGCATCTGTCAATTTTTCTTAAAGAGGATTTGCTTATGGAACTCACTGACTCTCTGCGCCAGCGGCTTTTAGCTGCTCAGGCCAATGAAATTACCGAATACAACATCTATACCCGCATTGCGGCCACTTTGCCGCGCGAAGAGAACCGTAAAATTCTCGAACAAATTGCTGCCGACGAGTTACGCCACTACAACGAGTGGAAGTCGTACACGAAGCAAGAGGTCAGCCCCAAATGGTTGCTGGTCTGGTTCTATGTGCTGGTGGCACGCCTGTTCGGGTTCACGTTCGGCGTCAAGTTGATGGAGCAGGGCGAAGAAAGCGCCCAGGCCAACTATGCCGAAATCGCCAAATCTATTCCTGATGCTGTGCGCATTCACCGCGAAGAGGAAGAGCATGAAGACCGTCTGCTCGATATGCTGGATGAGGAACGTTTGCGTTACGCCGGCTCGGTGGTGTTGGGTCTGAACGATGCACTGGTGGAATTGACCGGTGCGCTGGCCGGATTGACGCTGGCTTTGCAGAACGTTCAGCTGATTGCGCTCTCTGGCCTGATTACCGGCATTGCCGCCTCGCTCTCGATGGCTGCTTCGGAATATCTTTCCACTCGCTCAGAAGCCACCGATAAGCACCCTGTGCGCGCGGCGGTATATACGGGGATTGCGTATATTATTACGGTCACCCTGTTGATTTTGCCCTATCTCTTGCTTCATAATGAGTACGTGTGCCTGGCAATTTCGCTCACCACAGCCGTCCTGATTATTGCTGCCTTCAATTACTACATTTCGGTTGCCAAAGGCGAAAATTTTCGCCGCCGCTTTACCGAAATGGCCGGTTTGAGCCTGAGCGTGGCCGGGTTTAGTTTCGTCATCGGTTACTTCATCCGCCTGTGGCTGGGGGTGGAGATTTAGCAACGCAACTTCAGGACTGCTATGCCCTCGGATACTCAAGTCATTTATTCGATGATGCGCGTTGGGCGCGTTCATCCTCCCAACAAACAAGTCTTGCGCGATATTTCGCTTGGCTTTTACTACGGCGCTAAAATTGGTGTGCTGGGCCTGAATGGCGCTGGAAAAAGCACCCTGCTCCGCATCATGGCCGGTGTAGATAAAGACTACATCGGTGAAATTGCGATGAGCAAAGGCTATACAGTCGGCTATTTGCCTCAGGAGCCAGAACTTGACCCCCACAAAACCGTGATTGAAGTGATTCGGGAGGCCGTTCAGCCGATTGTGGACCTGCTCGCTCGCTACGAAGAAGTGAACGCCAGATTCGCTGACCCCGATGCCGATTTCGACGCCCTGATTGCTGAGCAGGCCAGACTTCAGGAAGCCCTCGACAAGGTGGATGCCTGGAATCTCGACTCGCATCTGGAAGTGGCAATGGACGCTTTGCGCTGCCCGCCGCCTGACACTCCCATCGCTGTCCTCTCCGGCGGCGAAAAGCGGCGCGTTGCGCTGACCCGCTTATTGCTCACCGAGCCGGATATTCTGCTGCTCGATGAACCAACCAACCACCTGGATGCCGAATCTGTTGCCTGGCTGGAACATCACCTGCAACAATACAAAGGCACGGTGATTGCCGTCACGCATGACCGCTACTTTTTGGATAACGTGGCTGGCTGGATTCTGGAACTTGACCGCGGTTATGGCATCCCCTGGAAGGGAAACTATTCCTCCTGGCTAGAGCAAAAACAAGAGCAGTTGCGTCGCGAAGAGAAGGCTGAATCGAAGCGTCAGAAGACCCTGCAGCGTGAGTTGGAGTGGATTCGCATGTCTCCCAAGGCACGGCAGGCCAAAGGACGGGCGCGCGTGACAGCCTATGAGCGCCTCCTTTCTCAGGAAGTGGAACAATATCGGGGGGAGCGTGAAATTTACATTCCCCCCGGTCCGAAACTGGGCAAGACCGTCATCGAGTTCCACAACGTTACCAAATCGTATGGAGAGCGGTTGATTCTGGACGATTTTTCTGCTGTGATTGAACCTGGCTCCATTGTCGGCGTTATCGGGCCGAATGGTGCAGGCAAAACCACCCTCCTCAAGATGATTGTGGGACAGGAACACCCCGATAGTGGACAAATCGTGATTGGCGAAACGGTCAAACTCGGATATGCCGACCAGAGCCGCACCCTCGACCCCGAAAAGACCGTGTACGAGGAAATTTCCGGCGGTCAGGAGATTCTGGATTTTGGCAGCCGCAAAATTAATGCCCGCGCTTATTGTGCTGCGTTCAATTTTCAGGGTGCAGACCAGCAGAAAAAGGTGGGTGTGCTTTCGGGTGGGGAGCGCAACCGCGTTCATCTGGCAAAAATGCTGAAAGAAGGTAATAACGTCTTGCTGCTGGATGAACCCACCAATGACCTGGACGTGAACACCCTGCGCGCGCTCGAAGATGCGCTGGAGGATTTTGCTGGGTGCGCCATTGTGGTCAGC
The DNA here is from genome assembly GCA_025056175.1 of Anaerolineales bacterium. Classification (GTDB taxonomy): domain Bacteria; phylum Chloroflexota; class Anaerolineae; order Anaerolineales; family Villigracilaceae; genus UBA5195. Next base: position 29,550 of record JANWWK010000065.1, on the reverse strand, counting down.
CACGACCGCTGGTTCCTGGACCGCATTTGCACACACATTCTGGCCTTTGAGGGCGAGAGCCGTGCGCGCCTGTTCCTGGGTAACTGGAGCGATTACGAAGCCGACTATAAAGCCCGCTATGGCAAAGATGTGCGTCCTACGCGCGTCAAATATCGCACCTTAAAGCGTGGATAATCTGTTGTTTTTGGGCAGGCTTTTGCTGCCACTGCGCGCACAACGATGTTTCGGCGGAGAGGAAACCCCTCTCCGCCGTTTGTGTTGCCTATCTGCTTTTGGTGCGTGGCTTCGATGCGGGAGATTCGCCCCTCTGGGCAGCCTGTTTGCCGTTTTGGGGCGCTTCTTTCAAAAGTGGCAGCTGGTTCGCTGGTTCTTTCTTTCTGCCGTTTGGCTGTGGGATTGCGCCTTTTGCAGCGGGCAGATATTTTTCGACCATCCAGGCATCAGTCAGCCCGGTTACGGCATCTCCGGGTTTGATTTCGACCACCACATCACCACGTGTAGAGGCGCGCTTTTTGAGGCCGGCTTCGTCCAGACGGATTTGCCTGGCGGCGGCTTTTCGTAAATGCAGGGTGATGACCTGCGTGGGCTTGCCAAATGCCAGCCCGACCAGCGTGATGCCTGGCGGCAATTCCCATGCAATCACCCCCTTGCCATAACGGCCTTGAAGCGGAAATTCTTCGAGTGGCACGCGCTTGGCCTTTCCATCCGCAGCGGCCAGGAACACTTCGGCTTTGTCCTGCACGGTCAGGGCTTCTGCACCAATCACCTGGTCGCCTGCGGCCAATTTGATGCCGTTTACACCCGCTGCGGTCAGTCCCATCGGGCGGATGTCTTCTTCGGAAAAACGAATGCCAAACCCCAGCGCGGTGACCAGCAAAAGCTCACGCTTGCCGTCCGTGAGCAACACCCAGCCGAGCGCATCCCCCTCGTTGACTTTGCACAGCGTAAACGTCTGTGCGGAGGGGCCGGGCAGTTCGGAAATGAGCGATTTCTTGAGCATTCCGCCGCGTGTCACGGTCAGGACGCAGGTTTCGGCGGGTAGTTTGGCGCGTTTGGCGGGCAACGCAAAAGCCGCAACGGGGCGCTCTTCGGCTTTCAATGCGCAGACTTTGTAAAAGGGGACACCCTCCGCCAGTTTTTCGGCCTCCGGCAGGGTATGGACGGCCACCGCTGCAGCCAGCCCGCGTTCGGAAACCAGGTAGAGTGTGTCTGTGGAATGGCTTTTGACCAGCAATTGGGGGGCATCACTTCCGCTCAGGCGCGGTGGTTTTTCATCGCGGGTGCGCGCCACCATGCCTTCGGCGTTGATGGCGACCCAAACTATCTGTTCCGGCAGAAGTTGAATGGCAGTGAGCGCGCTTTTCTTTTCTTTGCCAGCCTTCAGGTTGACGACCTGCGTACGGCGCTTGTCGCCATATGCGGCTTTGACTTTGAGCAACTCTTCGGCGGCCAGTGCGCGCATTTTGGCAGGCGATTTGAGCAGGGTTTCCAGTTCTTTGATGAGCGCCGTGACTTCTTTGTACTCGGTTTCAATTTTTTTGCGTTCGAGGGCAGCCAGGCGGCGTAACTGCATTTCGAGGATGGCGTTGGCCTGAATCTCTGTCAGCGCGTAGCGTTTTATCAGCCGTTCGCGGGCGGTTTCGGCATCTGGCGATTTCTTGATAAGTTCGATGATTTCATCCAGGTTTTTGAGCGCAATCAAATAGCCTTCCAGGATGTGTGCGCGCGCACGCGCTTTATCCAGGTCATATTCTGCGCGGCGTTTGATGACCGTCAGCCGGTGTTCCAGATAGACCCGCAAGGCCTGTTTGAGTGTGAGCAGGCGTGGTTCCCCTTCGACCAGCGCGAGCAGAATGATGCTGAAGGTGACGCGCATGGGGGTACGTTTATACAATTCAGCCAGCACGTTTTCTGGCTCGGCGTTTTTGCTCAGTTCGATGACGATGCGCATGCCCTGCCGGTCGGATTCATCGCGCAAATCGGCCAGGCCCTCCAGTTGCCCTTCACGCGCCAGTTCGGCAATCCGCTCGATGAGACTGGCCTTGTTTACCTGATAGGGCAATTCGGTGACGATGATACGGCTTTTGCCGCGCTCCATTTCTTCGTAGTGCGCGCGCGCTTGCAGGGTGATTTTTCCTTTGCCGGAACCATACGCCGCCTCGATGCCTTCTTCTCCTGCTTCTTGTAAAATCACGCCGCCGGTGGGGAAATCGGGGCCCTGGATGAACTGCATGAGATGCTCCAGGCCAATGTCGTCCAGTTTTTCCCAGTGCTGAAGCATGTACACGAGTGCATCCACCACCTCCCCCAGATTGTGCGGAGGGATGCTGGTGGCCATGCCGACGGCAATGCCCGTTGCGCCGTTTACCAGCAAGTTGGGCAAAGCAGCAGGCAAAACCAGCGGCTCGCTCAGCGTATCGTCGAAATTTGGTCCGAAATCTACTGTGTTTTTCTGAATATCGGCCAGCATATCGAGCGCGGCTGCCGTGAGACGTGCTTCGGTGTAGCGCATCGCTGCGGGCGGGTCGCCGTCTATCGAACCAAAGTTGCCCTGCCCATCTATCAGCAGGGTGCGCATCGAAAAATCTTGCGCCATGCGCGCCATGGCTTCGTACACAGCCGCGTCGCCGTGTGGATGATATTTGCCCAGCACCTCGCCCACAATGCGCGCCGATTTCTTATAGGGGCTGTCGGCGCGCAGTCCCATGTCGTACATGGCGTAGAGAATGCGCCGATGGACGGGCTTTAGCCCATCGCGCGCGTCGGGCAGGGCGCGCGCTACGATGGTGGACATGGCGTAATCGAGATACGCCTGTTGCATTTCCCGGTCAATATCAATTTTACGGACGAGGCCAAGTTCCATGAGTCATCCTCTTCTGCCATGTCAGCGATGAAGTTGGTAAATTTGTTCTATCTTACGGGCAAAGACTCCAGCCGTCAAGCCTGCTCACCGGTCTTGAAATTCCAGCGTTTTGGTGACGCACACGCCCTTCAGTCCCTGCTCCGAGCAGAGCATGATGACCGCCGTGTGCTTGTTTGGGCGCGGGTCCCATTTGTAAGGCGCACTTTGGACATATCCTGTTCCGCCAGGCAGGAGCGGTGCAATGTTTTTGGCAACGATGCAGCCTTCATACAGGTCGAACGCCAGCAAAGACTGCTCCAGCGTTTCTTTGCGTTTCTGGTCGGTCACCTTAACGTAAGCCGAGCGAAACTGGCTATCGCCTGTATTGACGACCTTGAAATGTGCAATGTACTGGTCTTTGCACAGCATGAACCGCCAAAACGTGACGGTGAAGTTTGGCGCGGCAGTAGGCGTTGGCGGCGGGGTGATGCGCGGCAAGAGTGCCAGGTCGCCGCTGATTTCCAGGTTTTTCTCCAGCAGGTAACACTGTTCTTCGGGCTTTTCCGGGTTTTGGACGAAAACGAAGCCTCCGCCCAGGTCACGTGCGATGATGTTCAGCACTTTGCCTGATGGATAGGTAGCGACCAGTGCATAGTTTCCCGCCGGGCCGATGCGGCAGTTCGACTCGCGGATGACTTTTGCGGTAGGCGGGGCCGGAGTGGGCGTGGCCGATGGCTCTGGCGTTGCGGTTTCGGTGGGGGTGGAAGAAGGCGTGAGCGTTTCGGTAGGCGGCGCAGGCGTATCTGTGGGCGGTTGCGGAGTCTCGGTTAGCGTTGCCAGCGTGGGTGAGGCAGCTGGTGTGGTCGTTGGAATCGCAGGCTGCGCTGGTAAGTTACAGCCTGTCAGCAGCAGGATCGTGATGACCATAAGACGAAACAGGACAGTTTTCATTTTCTCCTCCTCGAAAGACGACAAATCTTCCCTCATCTCTCAACCGTGAGAGACAGTTACAACGATACTCAAAAACTGGACGTCTGGCAAGTGCCAGGTTCGGGCGTGTTCAGCACGATGGATGCTCCTGGGCAAAAAAGTTTGCCCATCACCGACACGACCGTTAACAGCAACGACCGCCAGAAGAGGCGGTCGTTTGCTTAAGAGTGTGCCTTGGGACGAAGCCTAATCTCCTTCGGCGGGGAGTTCAACCCACTGCGAGGAGCCCCGCCCCAGCGCTTTTTCCAGCTCGGTGAAGCGTCCTGGCTTGAAGCCGGTGCCTGCCGGGATGAGTTTGCCGATGATGACGTTTTCCTTCAGCCCGTAGAGCGGGTCGGTGCTGGAAGCGATGGCTGCGCCGGCCAAAACCTTGATGGTGTGCTGGAAGGACGAGGCCGACAGGAAGGAATCGGTCGAAAGCGAGGCTTTGGTCACGCCCAGCAGAATTTCGGTGAAGCGCGCAGGTTGCTTGCCCTCGGCCAGCAATTGCTCATTGATGCGCTTCATCTCCAGTCGGTCTACGATGTCGCCGGGCAAGAAGCGGGTATCGCCCGGACGCGTGACCTGTACTTTGCTCAGCATCTTGCGGATGATGACCTCGAAGTGTTTATCGTGGATGTTTTGACCCTGCGAGCGATAGACTTTCTGAATTTCGCTCATCAGGTACATCTGACAGGCATCGCGCCCTTGCAGCTTCAAAATCTGGTGCGGGTTGAGCGAGCCTTCAGTAATCGGCTGGCCGGCTTTGACGTGTTCGCCATCTTTGACCAGCATGCGCAGGGTGGTCGGGATTTCGTGTTCGACTTCCTCGCGTTGTTCGTAGGAGACAATCACCTGGCGGCCTTCGATGCGTACTCTGCCGCCGTGTTGGGCGGTGATGGTGGCTTCACCCAGTGTGGCAAGCGGGTCGCCGGCGCGCACTTCGCCCTCGTCTTTAGCAAGCAGCTGCCATTCTTCGGGAATTTCGTAGGTATCGGAGACCATTTCGGCGTGTTCAATGCGTACCAGGCGCAGGTCGGAGTATTTATCCGACTGGATAACGCGCACGACGCCGTCAATTTCGGAGACAACGGCTTCCCCTTTGGGGGTTTTGCGGGCCTCGAAGAGCTCTTCCACGCGCGGGAGACCGGTGGTGATGTCGCCGCCGGCCGCCACACCGCCGGTGTGGAAGGTGCGCAGGGTCAACTGCGTGCCGGGTTCGCCGATGGATTGTGCCGCGACGATGCCCACTGCCGCGCCGAGTTCGACCATTGTGCCGCGTCCCAGGTCGATGCCGTAACATTTGGCGCAGATGCCGTGTCGGAGCTGGCAGGTCATTGGCGAGCGGACTTTGACGTCGGTCACCCCGGCAGCCACAATCCGACGGGCCACGTCGTGGGTAATCATTTCGTCTCTATCCACGATGATTTCGCCCGTTTGCGGGTCAATCACGGGTTCAGCGGACAGGCGTCCATACAACCGGCTGGACAGGCTTTGACCGGCCACGTCATCGGCTTTGCGAATCCAGATGCCTTCCTGGGTGCCGCAATCTACTTCGTTGATGATGATGTCCTGGGCAATATCGACCAGACGGCGGGTCAGATAACCAGCATCTGCCGTGCGGAGCGCTGTATCGGCCAGACCTTTGCGCGCGCCGTGCGTGGAAATGAAGTATTCCAGCGCGGTCAGGCCCTCGCGGAAGTTGGAGCGAATGGGCAGAGGGATGATGCGCCCGGAGGGGTCGGCCATCAGACCGCGCATGCCAGCCAGCTGCGAGATAGGGCCAAAGCCGCCTTTGGTTGCGCCGGAGTTTGCCATTGTAGACAGGTTGCCGCTGGGGTCCATGTGTTTTCGGACGGCCTGCGCGACGTCAGTGGTGGTTTTTTGCCAGATTTGAATGATGCGCTCGTTTTGTTCTTGCTCGGTGAGCAGGCCGCGCCGGAAGTCGCGCTGAACCAGTTCCACTTCCTTGACCGCCGCAGCGATGATTTCTTCTTTGGCAGGCGGCACGGAAATATCCGATACTGCCAGCGTGATACCAGAGCGCATGGCGTATTGGAAGCCAATCTGCTTGACGGCATCCGCCACCGTGGTGGTGACTTCCTGCCCGCAGATTTCGTACACATCGGCAATCAGGTCTTTCACACCACCTTTTTCCAGCACTTCGTTGACGAATTGCACTTCGGGCGGCAGAATTCGGTTGAACAAGACGCGCCCGACTGTGGTCTGAATCAGACGGGTTTCGGGTTTTTCCATGCGGCTGCCGCTCTCGTCGTACCAGGTTTCGACGCGGACTTTGATGTTGGCATGGACTTCAACCTGATTCAACTGGTATGCCAGTTCCACCTCGTCCATATCGGCAAACACACGGCCATCTCCCTTGTGGGAGTGATTATCGGTCATTGTCAGGTAATAGACGCCCAGCACCATGTCTTTGGATGGTGAGATGATGGGTTCGCCATCGGCAGGCTTGAGCAGGTTTTTAGAGGCCAGCATCAGTTTGCGGGCTTCCTGCACGGCCTTTTGTGAGAGCGGCACATGCACGGCCATCTGGTCGCCGTCGAAGTCCGCGTTGAAGGCGGTGGTGACAAGCGGGTGTAGTTGAATGGCCGAGCCTTCGATGAGAATTGGCTCGAAGGCCTGAATGCCCAGGCGGTGCAGGGTGGGGGCGCGGTTGAGCAGCACCGGGCGTTCTTTGATGACTTCTTCCAGCACTTCCCACACTTCGGGGCGGTTGCGCTCAATCAGGCGGCGTGCACCCTTAACATTCGCGGCGTAGTTATGTTGCACCAGGCGCGCAATGACGAAGGGGCGATACAGTTCCAGCGCCATCGTCTTGGGCAGGCCGCACTGATACAGTTTCAACTGCGGGCCGACCACAATCACCGAACGACCAGAGTAATCCACGCGCTTTCCGAGCAGGTTGCGGCGGAAGCGGCCTTTCTTGCCTTTCAGCATGTCGCTCAACGATTTCAGCTCGCGCCGTCCACGCCGGCTGAGCGCCTTGCCGCGCTGTGAGTTGTCAATCAGGCTGTCTACGGCTTCCTGCAACATGCGCTTTTCGTTGCGGACAATCACATCCGGCGCGCCGAGTTCCAGCAGGCGCTTGAGACGGTTGTTGCGGTTGATGACGCGGCGATACAGGTCGTTCAGGTCCGAGGTGGCAAAACGCCCGCCATCCAGTTGCACCATCGGGCGCAGGTCGGGTGGGATGACTGGCAGGACGGTGAGAATCATCCATTCTGGGCGGTTGCCGGAGCGGCGGAAGGCTTCCACCACCTTCAGGCGGGTAGTGGCTTTCTTGCGCTTTTGTTTGCTCTTGGTGGTGCGGACTTCTTTCCAGAGTTCTTCGGCCAGTTTGTCCAAATCCAGGCGGCTCAGGATGTCATAGAAGGCTTCGGCGCCCATATCGGCACGGAAGACCTGCCCCCAGCGTGATTTGAGTTCGCGGTAGCGGCTCTCGCTCAGGAAGGTGAACGGACGCAGTTCCAGCAGTTCATCACGCAAGTGCGAGGATTGGTCTTTGCTGGTTGTGGTCTGGTCTTCCAGCTGATTGCGCAGATTTTCCATCTGCTCGGCGGCTTCAGCGCGGATGCGCTCAATTTCCAGTTTGATGTGTTCGATTTCGCGCGTTTTCTGGTCTTTCAGTTCATTTTCCAGCGCTTCCAGCTGTTCGCGCACGTTCTTTTGTACTTTGGAGATGTGCGAGGCTGAGATAACCTCGCCTGCCTGCACAATCACTTCGCCGGTGGCGTTGAAGAGGATGGCTTTTGCGGCAGTTTGTCCGCTCTGCTCTTGCAGCTGCGTTTCCAGCCGCTGACCTTCCTGGATGACCGGCTCCAGCCGCGAGGCAATCTGTTCATCGTACGACCGTTCAATGTCGGCTTTGCGCTGGTTCAGCTCAGCAACGGTCTGGTCGCGGCGGGTTTTGACTTCTGCAATTTTGGCGTTAATGGCGCTGGCCTGTTCCCGCTCGGAAACAGAGATTTCATCCTCCAGCCGGCGCAGTGCCTTTTGGCGGGCTTCTTCGTCAACGTAGGTGATGATGTATTGTGCAAAATACAGCACCCGGTCCAGGTTACGGCGCGAAATATCGAGCAGTAAACCAAGGTAAGAAGGAATGCGGCGCGTGTACCAGATGTGGGCAACCGGCGTGGCCAGGGTGATATGTCCCATGCGTTCGCGGCGCACGGCAGCGCGGGTCACTTCCACGCCGCATTTATCGCACACGATGCCTTTATAGCGCGGGTTTTTGTATTTGCCGCAATAGCACTGCCAGTCACGCGTGGGCCCAAAAATGGCCTCGCAAAACAGGCCGTCTTTTTCGGGCCGCAGACGGCGGTAGTTGATGGTTTCGGGCTTGAGGACCTCGCCATACGACCACGAGCGGATGGTTTCGGGCGAAGCCAGGCTGATGCGGAGAGCGGTCAGGCCTTTGGTTTCCACAGAGTCCTCCTGGAGTAAAAAATCCGGTTCGCGTATGCCCTCATAACTTCACGTACAGGATAATTGCCTGTGACAAAGAAAGAGAAGCGCGAGAGACTGGTTTCGTCTCAAGCGCCGGCAGATATGTGGGCTGGGTTTTAACAATTGGACATCAATCGAAAGATTATACCGTAAGCGCGGTGAAACGACAAGGGGCCGACTGCAGCAAATTTGTGGTTTTGTCCTGGCAGCGGCTTATCGCCGTGTCCATACCTGGTAGCGTTCGTTCTCGTAAATTAACTGCCAGGCGCGGGTTTGTTTGAGTTGCTCAAAGAGCCAGCGCTGGTTGGGTGCAATCAGCAAGTCAGGGCGGATGTCCTTTTCGGCGAGCAGCGTTTCGATACACATCCAGTCTTTGCTCATCTGGCAGGTGCGCAGGGCAATCAGGGCTTGCAGTTGTTCGTCGTAGTCACCTTTCCACTCGCTCCCCCATGGGGAAAAAACGGGCGTGCGCGCCAGCAGGTAAGGAAACCACTCGGCTTCGTTGATTTTGCCTACATAGAGATAGGTGTGCGCGGGGTCGGTCTCCTGGCGGATGAACTTTGCCATCTGCAGCGCATAGGCATCTATTTCTGGTTCATCGTGGATGATTTCTGTGACGTTTTTTCCTGCCCCTAGCAAGATGAAGGCGGCCAGGAAGAGGGTGATTGCCCGGCGAGGAACGCTTTCCTCTCGAAAGCGTGCTACCAGCCAGGCGGAAAAGATACCGGCCATCATGCCTGCCAGCAGAACCAGGAAGAACCAGGCTTCTCCCATTGTCAGCACAAAAAGAAAGGCTGCAGGCAGGTGAAACTGCCTCCGAACCACGAGCAGGAACCAGCCGGGCAGCGCCAGCGCGGTCAGAATGCCGTTGCGGGTAACGTGGGCGAGATTTTGCCAGAGATAGGCCAGCGCATCGCCAAAATTTTGCAAGAGCAGGGAGAAGAAGTCGGCGTTTCGGTGCGAGGAAGCCGCTATCCACAAGCTTTCGAAACCGTGCCAGAGGAGAACCGTCCCCAGCCAGGGGGATGCAACGAGCAAGGCCAATAGCAGGATGACCAGTGCGGTGAGAATACCACGTGGCTTTCCTTCGGCCAGCAGGAAGGCTGTCCCAACCAGGGCAGCAAACAGGGTGTAGAGCAGGTGGGTGGTCAGGAGCAGGCCAAGCGATACGCCCGCCAGCAGAAAGACGTGCCAGCAGGGCTTCCGCAAGGCGCGCAGGTAGAACAAAAGACCGGTCAGGCACAGCGCTAAGGCCAAGCCGCGCACCACTCCCGCTGCCCAGAGATGAATGCTGAAAACGGCAGGTGCAGTGAAGGTGAGCAGAATGGCCGTCAGGCTGCCCCAGCGTGTTTCGGCCAGTTCGCGCATCAGAAAATAGAAGGGGACGAGTGTTATCAGCCCGAAAAGCGGCGGAATCAGCCGCAGGTAAGCCCATTTGGAGATGCCCAGTTTGAGCGCCAGCGCGAAGAGGAAGTGTGCCAGCGGAGGATAGACGAACGGAATGCCGCCTGGCCCGTAATGGGGAATTTCCACCGGCAGGGAGAAACCTGCGGTTGCAATTTGCTCGGCCATTTGCGTAAACATCCCTGCGTAGCCGGGCGGAAATACTGAACGGAAGGCGTGAAAGAAGAAGACTGGCGCCATCAGCAAAATGCCGATGAGCAGCGGCAGATAGCGCATGAGAAAAGAGTGGACAAGGGTGCGAGACATCAGGCAAATGATAACACTCTTAAACAAATTTCGGGCCCGAAGGCGCGTCATGCGCTCAGGCCCGAAGCGTTTTTCAGAGAAGAAATGTCAGGGCTGGCTGATTTCAATCCAATCCAGGCCGACCACCACTGGTACCAAATCTGCCAATGCGCCAACGTAGATGGCGACCTGTCCGCTTTGCAGTCCGACGCGGGCATCGGTGATGCTTTTCACTTCGTTTCCGTTTATAAAGAGCGTATAACGGTTTCCTTTGCAGGTGAAGCCATATTCATTCTTTGCCTTTCCCTGATTGATTGCCAGTGAGCTGCCTTGAAATAAGATTTGCTCTTTCTGGGCTTTGTTATCATATACGCGCAGAAGGTATCGGCCATCGTTCGTGATGAGTGCCTGAGAGAACCCTGCCTGCGAAACGCGGCACAACAGGGAGACGTTGATGGTGTTGCGGCTTTCGGGCTTGTTCTCGAAGGACGCATCTATGCGTACATCGGCATATTCATACGGCAGGTAATATAATTGTATTCCTGCGTATGGCTCGCTGATGGAAAAAAGCACTTCTCCATTCCGGTAAGCGTATCTATTTTTGCTCGCATCGCCGAAAATTTCAAAATCCCACAACGACCCCAGCGGTTTATCTATTTCCTGGCGGAAAAATTGGGGAAATGGAGTGGAAAATATCCAGGCGCTAACCGTGCAGAAACCAGTACACAAAATTACATACAATTTTTCCGATTTGGCTGTCAAACGTTCTTGAAAAACGTAACTTTTTTCCTGTTCTGGCATCTAGGTAAACAACATAGCCCGGACAGGTGCTTTTTTGTGAGGATTGCTTTGACCGCTTCTAAATCTTCTTTTGTTCAAGCCTTTGCGCCCGGTTGGTTTGCTGCTGTGATGGGAACGGGGGTCATCAGTATTTCGATGGCTTCCTGGCAGGCCGTTGTGCCGTTTGCATCTGTGTTGCAAATGGTTTTTCTGTTTCTGACGCTTTTCTTTTTTGTGGTTGTGTTTTTTCCCTGGCTGTTGCGCTGGATTCTTTACCCCCAATCGGCGTGGCGTGATTTGAATCACCCGGTTTCTGCGGCGTTTTTCCCGACGATGCCAATTTCACTGGTGGTGATAGGGATTGCGTTGGAGAAAACTGGTCATCGGCTCCTGCCCGAAACGTTTCTGTGGGGAGTGTTGCAGGCTTTGTGGCTGCTGGGTGCGACAGGGATTTTGTTGTTTGCCCTGCTTATTCTGAATATCTTCTTTCATAAGCCCGAAATTGAATGGCAGACTTCGACGCTGGGCTGGTTGATTCCGCCCGTTTCGGCGTTGATTGTGCCGCTGTTGGGTGCCAGCCTCAGCCTGCATTTTTACGGCACGACGTGGGGGGAGTTGAACTGGTTGGGCAGTCTCATCTTTTTGGGAATTGGTGGTTTTCTGTTTATTTTTGTCATGGCTGTTGTGATGACCCGTTACATCTTCTATGCTCTGCCGCCGGCGCACCTTGCACCCACGATGTGGGTTGGCCTTGCTCCTACGTCTATTCTTGCCATCCTGTCCCTGCGGCTGGTCAAACCAGCAGTGCAATTCTTTCAGGCTACGCCGGAAATGGAGCAGTGGTTAATGTTTCTGGCGCGTCCAGCGGGGATAGTATTATGGGGGTTTGCTCTGTTCTGGCTGCTTTTGGCACTGATGGTTACGCTGGAAGTCTGGCGCAAATCGAACCTCCCGTTTGCGTTGAGCTGGTGGGCGTTTATCTTTCCACTGGGGGCGTTTGCGACCGCTGGCGGGGTGTTATATCAGTCCGTTTCCAGCGTTTTGTTTCTTGGGGTTGGCCTGGCGGCACTGATTTTGGTGATTGTGTTGTGGACGGTTGTGACGTTTCGCACTGTGCGAGGCGTTCTTGATGGAACGCTCTTCGGCTTGCATGCGGGGCAAAAGGAGAAAACAGCATAAAAATTGGCGTGTGGCGCAGAATTCAGGCGATCACCGACTGCCTGAAAGCAGTGTTACGAAAAACACAGCGCGAGAGGAAGTCTCGCGCTGTGTTCGTTTTTTAGGGAAGATTACCCACAGCCGCCGCCGGATTTATCGCGTTTGATTTGTAATTGAATCTTCGGCTCAAATTCGAGATGTTCGTATTCGATGGGGTCGGGGTCGGCGGCTGGGTAACGGTCACCCAGCGCGGCGGGGAAGGTGAAATGCAACTCTCCAGCGGGCGCACCAACCAGCGGCTGAATCTGCGGGTCGTTTGCGCCGAAGAAGGCTATCCATGCGTTCAGTCCACCTTCGAGCAGATAGACGTTCGGCACGCCTTCGGCAACCAGCAGACGCCAGGCCTCGGTGGCAAGTGTTTCGTCGTTGCTCATGACCACGTAGACAGCATTGGGTGCCGCCGTGGCGAGCAATTCGGGGATGTGTGTTTTCAACGTCTCAAGGGGCAGATTGAGCGCCCCGCGCAGATGGAACAGGTTGTATTGCGCTTCGGAACGCACGTCAATCATGGTCAGTTTGAGTTTCTGGTCGTAGCGGGCTTTGAACAGTTCTGCCGGGCTGATTTGTACCAGCCGCTTTTGCAGGGCTTCCTCTGCCGCATAGCGCACCTGAATCTCTTTGACCGTTCCATCGGCCTGTAATTCTGTTACAGTGCGCGGAATGGTGACCTTGCGATATTTTGCTTCGGTGGTGGGCGTGCCGAGGAACAGGACAACCAGCGCCAGTGCGATGATTCCGCCTGCTCCGTAGAGCCGCCAGCGGGGTTCATGGCTCATATCTTTTTTGCCGATAATCCGCTCCAGTTGTTCGGCGCCCCAGAACATGAACAATGCCATCAGGACGACCATCAAAACGATAACGCCTGCTGGCAGACCGAAGACATCCATGAGTGTGACGCGGCCATAGTAGCTGACGTTGTTGTGCCAGTAGGTGAAGAACCGTTCGGTTTCGCCGAACAGGAATGCACCCACAAAGCCACCCAACATGAAGAACATCCCATCAATTTTGCCGGTGGAGGCCGAAGCCAGTGAGGTGGTGGGGCAGAAGCCTCCAATGATGAAGCCCACGCCCATAATCAAGCCGCCTAAAATGCCCGGCCACAGGTAGGTGGGGTTCACCCAAACCTGGCTGTAATCCAGGATGCCCAGCCCTACAGCCAGAAATAACAGGGTCATGGCTGTGATGACGGCGGTGAACATGACCTTGAGAACGGTCAGGTCTTTGAAATAGAACTGCGCGGCCAGTTTGCGGCTGTTGCCGAAGCCTGACATTTCCAGGACGAACCCGAAGGCGAAGCCAATCAATCCGAAGACGAGATACGTCCAGGGATTTTGTGCGCTGACGTTTTGAAAAGCAAGCAGAGGAAAATTCATACGAGCCTCCTCAGTTCCACAGTTTCCGCACAAAATAAGCCAGGGCGTACGCGCCGCCGAAGATGGCTAACATCACTGTCCACGACCCGGCAGAAAGCACAGCGCCGCCGGTGAGCGCCTGACCTGAAGTGCAGCCGCGCGCCATGCGCGCTCCGTAAAGGAACAAGACGCCGCCCAGGAAGGCCAACAGCCAGCGCGTCCGGTCGGAAACGTGCGGGCCTTTGGTGGTTTCCAGTTTCACGCGTCCGCCAATCAGGCCGGAGGTGAACCCACCGAGCAGCGCGCCGAAGAAGACCGGCACCAACCAGTCATCGAGCGGGTTCTTGTCGCCGCCGGCCATTTTGAGCAGGTACGGCGTACGGTCTACGTGTGCCGGGTCAATCTGGTCCTGGACGAAAGTCACCAGGCGGCTGGTTGCGCCCGAAGAGCCAAGCCCGTTGCCGGTGAGGAACAATGCCAGGAACAGGACGAGGCCCAATATCAGGCCGCCCAGGTAGGGATGCACGTAAGGTTTGGCCGGGCGGTTGAACAGGGCGCTCCAACCGAAGGATTTTGATGCAGGTTTGGAGGAGACAGTCATCGTTTTCTCTCTTTCTGGCCTCGAGGGCGCATGGGGTGATTTGCGCAATTTCACCGGGCGACCTCGAAGTCCGCATTTTTTGCCACGCGTTACGAATGATGATGTTCGCTTTCTACTTCTTCCCAACCGGTGACCATGGCACGCATGGCTTCGAGCGGGGTGGCGCCGGTGGTGGTCAGGTACACGTGTCCCACAATAAAGGCGCCCAATAGCCACGCAATCAGGCTATGAAGCGGTGCCAGGAAGGGCAGGCCGCCGAACCAGCTGGCAATTTGTGGCCACTGCTGTACGCCCCACATCAATGCGCCGGAGAGCATTTGCAGGGGCAGTAGCACGGTCAACAGGCCGAAGTAGGTGAACTGTTGAAGCGGGTTGAGTTTCTTTTCGCGGCGCTTCTCAAACGGATGCGGTTCGCCCTTGAAAATACCGATTGTGTAGAACTTGATTTGGACGACCATGTCGTTGATGATGCCGACCGGCTTGAGGAAGTTCGGGATATATTGGCGCACTTCACCGGTGGTCACATGCCAGAAGAGCGCGAAGAGGAAGTTCAGGATGAGAATGGCCGCCAACACGTTGTGAATCAAGACCATGTGTGGGAAGGAGAAGGCGCCAAACATATCCGGTCGGTGAATGACCAGCCCGCTCAGAAGCAGGAACAGGATGGAGAAGGTCTGCAGCCAATGCCAGAAGCGTTCATAGGCTTCGTACATGTAAACGCTCTTCAGCACGGGCTGGTGTTTGGGGCGTTTGAGCCAGGAGAGGTAACGCAACGTGCCATGTCCGGCCACGCCAAACAATGTGCCGACGAAGGCCAGCGCGCCGAACCAATCCACCCACGGCACCCGGTCGCGGCCAAAGACATACACGCCGTCTTTGATTGTTACTGGCTGGTAGAAGAGCGCGCCGTTTTCGCCGCTCACAATCTCGCCGGTCAGGTTAACGTTGGTATCGCCGACGAACTGCGGCATGACACCGGCAGGTGTGTAGGTCGTCAGTTGCAGTGGCGCGGTCACGCGAGAGTTCTCGTGATGACAGGTGGTACATTCCCGAATGGCGTGACCTTTGCCCGCCACGTTATGGTTGATGCTGTAGGGTTGTATCTGCCCTTCGATGCGCGGATTTTCCAGTCCAAGCGCTTCGAGCCGTGCGGCAACAGCGGCCTGTTTTTCGATGGTGTCGGTGCGGAGTTCAGCAGGGTCAATCTGACCGTTTTTGTCAGTATCAAAGGCGGCCACAATCTCTGAGGCATATTGGCCGTTCGACAGATATGCCGCTTTCAGGTCTATCTCGCGTACTGGGCGTGGCCCGTTTGCTGAGTCGTACACCCAGTAGAAGGTGGTGACCAGGTTGTAAGGGGCGAGCAGTTTTTGGCCGTCAATGTTGGTGCGCTGCATCAGGACGGGCTGGTATCCCGTCACCAGATTGTTGACTGTATCGTCGCCGGTCAGTCCGCGGCATAGACGCGTGGGCGAACCTTCGATGCTGATGACCGTCCAGTCGTAAGATTGGATGGCTGGAGCGTACATCTGCGGAATATGGCAGGATTCGCACGCCAGGACGCTCATGTGCTGGCTGGTGTAGGGCAGCCAATCGCTATGCGTTGAAACTGCGTTGTGGCACGATTCACACCGCCGCATGGTGCCTTTCAGGCTGGGTGCAACCGTAAATTGAGCGCTTTGTCCGCGCGCAAAGTTGTGGTCGGGGCGCAGCAGATATTCGCCGATTTCCAGTTTGCGCGGGTCATATGCTAAATGACCGGGGGCGCTGAAAGACAGTGCATGGGCGGGATTGTTGAGCGAGTAATGGCAATCGGTGCATTGTAGTCCACGTTCGGCGTGAATATCCCAGGCGCGGTTCAGGTTTTGCTTTCCTTGCAGGTTGACGCCGGAGAGAGAAATTTTCTGTCCGGCAAACACCTGCCCGGTGGTGGCGGTCTGGTGATAGTTCAGGTCGCAGGCCGAAACCAGCAGGGGTTCCGGGTTGCTGACATGGACTTCGCCATGACAGGCGGCGCAGTTTTCGTTGGTGGGGTCTTGAATGCGCACGAATTCCGCTTTGAGCTTGCCATCTGCTCCGAAGGCTGCCGGGTTGTAGGCAAAGCCGCTGGGGGTGCGCTCTACCCAGCCAGTGCCGAGCAGAGTGGCAGTGTTGGCCTGTCCAAAACGCCCGGCGCGAATTTCTTCGGCGCGGGCCGAGAGGTTGGGTTGGGGCAGGTGGCACAGGAAGCAGTTCATCTCCATCACGCCCGATTTGGACCAATCCCAGCCTTCAGGCTGGCCGGTTGCGGAGTTCAGGATAGCAGCTTCGGGATTGGTCGGATTGGGGGCTATTTCCGAAAGCGGCTGACCGCTTCGGGAGGTGGTGGCCGGCCCGCCGCCAGGGATGCGCGCGCCGTTTATCATCAGCCATTCGGCAGTACTCAAATCCAGGCGCTTATCTCCCGGTTGAGAGAGATAGCGATAGGTCAACGGGTCCCATTTGCCGTAGAGACCGCCGCCGGTTTTCAGACCTAAATCGGCATGGAAACTGTGGGATTCGATGAAAGCGGTGTCATGGCATTGTCCGCAGGTTTGCATGGTGCTGATAGCCCTGCCGCTTTGCAGGACGTTCTGGCCTTCCGAATCGAGCAGGGCAAAGGGGGGATGCAAAGGCGAGATTTGTGGAGTCGCCACCGCAGGCCGATGGGCAAGCGCTTGCGAAACGCCCAGCGCCAGGGCTGTGAGGGCAAGCAGCGCCAGGCCGGTGACGAGAAGGGTTTTGCGATGAAAGACAGTGGTTTTCATAGGTTCATCCGTTGCTGATTGATGGCCGGACAGGATGTGTTCCTGCTTTACTTGCGTCCGCCCCACTGCATGGGGTCACCAGGGTAGCCAAGCGCCTGCCAATCCATGCGGCCATTTTCACCGTGACAATCGTTGCAGCGCAGGGCGTTTTCTTTGGGTTGAACCATGTGCGTAATCGGCCAGTACATCCACGTTTCGGTGAAGCCGTAACTGCCGCTATAGGGCAGGCCAATGCGTTCTTCGGCCAGACGGAAAGCCCGGTCCCAATCAAACGTCGTCCAATAGCCATCTGGCCCGGCGGTGATGGGCGCCAGCAGATAGTTGAACCCTGTATCATACGGCTGTTTCCCAACGTGTAATTTGAAGGGGAAGATTTTTGCTTGGGGGTCTTCGATGCTCCCCGCCGGTTTGTTGATGTAGGTCGGTTGGGAGGGGTCAATGACATCGCCAATCAAATAGCGGTAGGCCAGACTGCCATTGAACCACAGGTAGGTTGGTTGGACGTTCTTTTGATATACAAACGACCCTTTGATTTTCAGATATTTGTAGTGGTCATCGCCCAAATCCTGCCCGGAAGTAGACCAATCCCACGAGACTTTGGTGGGGTCTTCGGTGGCAAAGGCCGGAATGTGACAGGTCTGGCAGGCCACCGAATCCATGTGCAGTCCAATGCGTTCATCTTCGTGCGGGTTGGCGTTGTGACATTGCGTACAGGAGACCTGCTCGGCGGGGTCAATCACCAGGTTATCAGCCACCAGACGGCCTTTGATTTGGTGATTGGTGGTCACATGGCAATCGGTGCAGACGAAGTTGTTGCGTCCCATGTGAACATCCTGGCTTTCGGAGGGGTAGTACAGGCTCTCGTCCAGGTCGCCATGTTTGACGCCGTTGCCGCCGCCCCCGTTGAAGTGGCATTTACCACATTGCAGGCGGGTGGGCGCACCGACGCTTTGTGCGGCCGCAATCAGATTCGTGCCGTCTTTCGGGTTGCCGTATTTCCCTTTGGCGTATCCCGATTGGGCGTGACAAACCAGACAATCCACATTTGCGGGGTCGTTCAGGTTTGCGCCGTAGTTGTCTTCCGTCCAGTTGTAGCCAATGTGACAACTGGTACAGCTTCTCTGGTTGCCTGCGGCGCTGATGCAGAAATTGTTAATCTGGTTGAATTTGCCGATGGCAACCTTTTCGCCGTTCCTCCAGGGGATTTCGACCTCGGGGCCTTGCCAGGTCCAGTGGCTGGTCATCATCACATCTTCTGCCGCTTTGGGGTGACATTCCAGGCAGGCGCGGGTGATGTCGGGGCCGGTCACCGTTGCGGGGTCTACCTCTTTGAAGCGGGCGGCGATGATGTCGTTGTGTGGTACATGGACAGGATGTTTGGGAACGGCAGCCCAGGGGTCATCAAGCGCGCGGGCGCTCTTGGGCCAGAACACGATGATGGGGACAAGCATGACGGCCAGGATGCCAATCAGTCCCAAAAGCCAATAGGGTTTTACTTTGCTCATTGCATTCTCCTCGTTACTCTTCGTTCTCCTATTTTTGCAAACACTTCAGCAAAAGATGGGGCGAAGGGGGCTTACGCTTCGATTTCTTCCATCAAGTTCGCACGGTAGGTGAGCCGGTCGCGCAAGACACTGCGGAGCAAATCCAACGCCTGGATGAGACGCCGGTCATTGAGTTCATATTGGATGACCACGCCCTGGCGGTTCGGGCGAACCAGTCCTCGCTCGCGCAGGATTTTTAGATGGCGTGATACGGTGGGCTGGGGGATGTTGAGTTCCTGGGTCAGTTCTGTCACGTTGCGGGGGCCTTCGTCCAGGGCGTAGAGAATCAGAATGCGGGTGGGGTCGGCCAAGGCAAAGCACAAATCGGCTTCGAGTTGGGAGACTTCTTGCGCCAGAGTTGGGGAAATCATGACAACATTTATCCCTTATATGCGAATAAACGAATATATACATAAACATCTTATCACTCCTGCTTGTGGGGTAGATAGTGATTGACGTCACAGGAAATTGAGAGTATTGTCATAAACGCTGTTATCAGCCTGCACTGCGGCGCTGGAAAAGCAAAGTGGAGTGCCAACATGCCCAAAAAACTTCTTGACAGTCTGCATGGGTACGTGTAAAATACCGTCCGCTCAACAAACGAGTGCCTCTGCCGAGATAGCTCAGTTGGTAGAGCACGCGACTGAAAATCGCGGTGTCGTCAGTTCGATTCTGACTCTCGGCACTCTCGGCGGATGACCGAAGAAATGCGGGCGTGGTTCAGTGGTAGAACGTCTCCTTGCCAAGGAGAAGGTCGTGGGTTCGAATCCCATCGCCCGCTCAAGCAATCGAATGGCTGGCACGGAATGGTTGAAAAGCGCCATGCTCGTGTCCAGCCAGGTTTGTATCACGGGAAAAGATGGCGACGTGGCCAAGTGGTAAGGCAAGGCTCTGCAAAAGCCTGATACATGGGTTCGAATCCCATCGTCGCCTCTACGCAAAAGAGCAGGGAGCATTCCCTGCTCTTTTGATTTAGACTTTGCGGGTTCATTCTCTTCCCGCGTTCACTTCGTTCCGGGCTGTTGCTCCTGGGTGGGAAGGTAGGGCATTGCGGGACCTTCAATGCCGAGATATTCTGCCAGGGCGGCGCGCATAGCAACCCGGTCATCCCAGGGGTATTCGGTCGTTCCAAAGCACATGGATTGTTCATGGCCTTTGCCGCAGGCGATGACCAGGTCGTCAGGCTGCGCCAGTTGCAGCGCAAAGCGGATGGCCTGACCACGGTCGCGGATGCGATAGAAGGTTTTCCCTTCCTGTCCACCGCGCGAGAGCGCTCCGGCCGCCATTTCGGTCAGGATGTCGTCCAGCGATTCGGTACGCGGGTCTTCGGCAGTCAGGATGGAAATATCGGCCAGTTCGGCAGCGGTTTCGGCCATCAGGCGGCGTTTTTCGCGGTCACGCAGGCCGGCAGAGCCGAAGACACATAAGACTTTTCCACGAGTCATTTGTCGGGCAGTCTGAAGTGCTACTTTGAGCGCGTTAGGGGTGTGGGCAAAATCCACAATGGCGGTAAAGGGTTGTCCCAAATCAATGAACTCCATTCGCCCTGGAATGCCTGGCAGGGCGGCAATACCGCGTGCAGCCGTTTCGGGGGCAATTCCCAGTCCGAAGACTGCTGCCGTGAAAGCTGCCAGGCAGTTGGAGACGTTGTACGCGCCGACCAGATGGGTGCGCGCGGAGACGCGAGCGTTTTCTGTGACGATGTCGAAGGTCAGGCCAGTGCGGTCGTAGACGATGTTTTCGGCGTACACATCTGCTTGCGGGGAAAGCCCATAAGACATCTGACGTAACCCCTCTCGCGCAAGCAGAGCGGAGAGATAGCCGTACGATGGGGGGTCATCCAGGTTCAGAATGCCCAAACGGGGATTACCCTGCGGCTTGGTGCGCGTGGCGGCGAGCAACGCGAATAATCGTCCTTTGGCTGCGCGATAGTTCTCGTAAGAGCCGTGTTCGTCCAGATGTTCGTGGGTGATGTTGGTGACCACAGCAATATCGTATTCGCAAGCGTCTACGCGGTGTTGCGCCAGACCATGCGAAGTGGTTTCCAGGACGACATGTGTCAGGCCGGCCTCGACCATGCGCGCCAGATAGCGCTGGACGTCGTGGGCATCGGGCGTGGTGACGTGCAGGCCGGTATCCAGCACTTCGTCTCCGATGACGGCATTGACGGTGGAAATGATGCCTGTTTGCAGGCCAGCCGTCCGTAAAATGTGGTAAAGCAGGTTGCTGGTGGTGGTTTTACCGTCGGTGCCGGTGATGCCGAGGACGGTCAATTTGCGGCCGGGGTGTCCGTAGAACGCCGCTGCCAGGTGGGTGACGGCGCGGCGGGAATCGGCCACCTGAATGTAAGGGACGGACAGGCCAGACAGGTCTTTTTGTCCCACTACCGCAGCTGCTCCTCGCCGGATGGCATCGGGGATGAAGTCGTGTCCATCGGCAACTGCGCCAGGACGGGCAATGAACACGAAGCCCGTCTGGACTTGCCGGTTGTCAATCGCAATGCCGGTTACGGGTACTTCGGGCAGGACAGAGGGAGAAAACGAGAACGGAACGTCGAGGAACAATTGTCGTAGAGTAACCATAGACAGATGAAAGAAACAGAGAGTCTCCTGGCGGCGGGTCAGTACGCGCCGCGTCCTTGCAGGGCGGTGAGAACCGTGTGAATCAGGATGTGAATATCAAGCCAGATAGACCAGTTCTGGACGTAATACACGTCCAGATTGACCCGTTCCTGGTAGGTGGTGTCGTTACGGCCTGAAATTTGCCACAATCCGGTCATGCCAGGAACGACTTGCTTGTAAATCTCGAAGTAGTCTCCGTACAGGGGAATTTCTTCGGTCACAATCGGGCGTGGGCCGATGAGGCTCATTTCGCCTCGTAACACATTCCATAGTTGGGGGAGTTCATCCAGGCTGGTGCGGCGCAAAAGGCGGCCAACGCGCGTAACGCGCGGGTCGTTCTTCAGTTTGAAACTGTGCTGCCATTCTTCGTGTAATTTTGGGTCAGAGGCCAGGTATTTTTGCAGCACGGCTTCGGCGTTTTGAACCATCGAACGGAATTTCCAGATGAGGATCTCTTTCCCGTCATG
The DNA here is from genome assembly GCA_025056175.1 of Anaerolineales bacterium. Taxonomy (GTDB): domain Bacteria; phylum Chloroflexota; class Anaerolineae; order Anaerolineales; family Villigracilaceae; genus UBA5195. Next base: position 8,214 of record JANWWK010000065.1, on the reverse strand, counting down.
TCCTACGCGCTTTTGTGTGTAAAACACTGGGCCTGGGCTGTCGAGTTTGATCGCCAGGGCAATCAGCGCCCACAGTGGCAGGAGAAGGGGCAGAGAGATGAAAATCAGGAACAAATCCAAAAACCGTTTGACCACACGCTGGGTGGGGTTGATGAGCTGGTGGGTGACTTCTAACCCCAAATGTTCTACCAGATGCAGGGGTGTAAACCAGACCGACCCCATACGGGCGTCATCGAACATGACGATGATGCGTTTGAAAGAATGGGTTTTATCGAGCAGAACGCGTTTGACGGCCTCCAGCGGCGCTCTTTGCGGAACGAGAATGATGATTTCGATGCCTGCCACCAGGGCGCGAAGCGCTTCCATTTCCGGGTTCTTGATATTCGGAGAAGAGGAGAACACTTTGCCGATAGAGGTAGTACGCACGCACAGTACCGGCCAGAAACCGGTGAGTCGATTGCGGCGCAAATTGTGGTAGATATGTCCAACGCCACTGGTTTCACCCATCACCACCACCGGTAAGCCCCACATTCCCAGGAGCACGGCCAGGCGGCGGAAAATTTTACGCATCAGTGGTGCGCTGATGACCAGAAAAAACCATGTCAGCCCCAGCACAGCGCGTGACCACAGGTTGATGTTTCTGAGGTAGAAACTCAACCCCATCAGTACCAGCATGCCCAGGGTGGTGCCGATAGAAAGGCGGCGCAATTCTTCCACCGGTCCGACTCCCATGCCAGGATACAACCCCATCATCAGGTAAATACTGACGAAGAAAGCCGTGACTGGCAAGATGAGCGGCTGATACAGCTCGGGCAACAGTTCAGGGCGGACGAATTGCCACAACAGAATCGGCAGGCTCACCGACCCCAAAATGCACACCAGGTCGCTGGCCAGCATGAATGCGGTCATCATGCGGCGGCGGCTTCTCCAGAATGGACGTGCAGCATGATTGGAGAAAAAATGCTCGTCGCGGTACAGGATGGTCGTCTTCATCGTTTTTGCGAGCAGAACGCCTCCCATCTGGTTTCGATAATTTGCCGGATTTCCCGCCGAAAACGTTGATTGGAGAAACGTTCAGCGTTGGCGCGGCATGCTGCTGGGTCGAAGCGGTGTTGATTTTGCTCAAAATCCAGAATGGCGGCACGCAGAGATTCGATGGTTTGCTCGGCAAAAAAGACACCGGTGGGGTGTTCCTCGGCCAAGCCGATGACCGTTTCTCGTGCGCCGCCCGCTCCTAAAGCAATCACCGGCGTGCCGCAAGCCTGCGCCTCAAGCGGGATGATGCCGAAATCTTCTTTTGCTGCAAACACAAAAGCGCGAGCGCGCTGCATGTAATCGCGCAGGACTTCGTTTGGCTGGAAACCCAGCCAGCGAACGTTTGGCAGGTTGAGCGATTGCAGTTTACGCCTTTCCGGACCATCGCCAATCACAACCAGTTGACGGTCGGGCAGGCCGGCAAAGGCTTCCACCACCAGGTCAATGCGTTTGTAAGGCACCAGGCGTGAAGCCGTCAGGTAAAAATCTTCCTTTTGCGGGTGAAACGAAAAGTAATCGGTATTGACCGGTGGATACAGGACTTGTGCTTTGCGCCGGTAAATTTTCTCAATGCGCCGGCAGATGAACGCCGAGTTGCCGTACAGGACGTCGGGCCGGTTGGCGGCAGCGGTATCCCAAAGACGCATATAGTGCAGAATCAGCCGCGCCAGTGCCGATTTCAGGTTTTTCATGCCGCTGACCGCCAGATAGTCATTTTGCATATCCCAGGCATAACGCATGGGAGTATGAACATAACTGATGTGCAGTTGTTCCGGGCTGGTGATGACGCCTTTGGAAACGGCATGACAATTTGTCAGCACAATATCGTAGCCGCTCAAATCCAGCTGTTCGATGGCAAGCGGCATGAGCGGGAGGAAGTTACGATAATTTTTGCGATTGAGAAGTGGAAACGTTTGCAGGAAGGAAGTCGTTACCCGTTTTCCTTGCAAGATGTTTCGTTCCGGCGCGGGCATAAAATCGAGCAGGGCAAACAGGTCTGCTTCAGGAAAGACGTGTAAAATCTGCTCGACCACCCGTTCCGCGCCCGCATAAGTGATGAACCAGTCGTGAACAAGCGCGATTTTGGGAGTCATGGGGAGATTCAGAATTTTGCCAGATGTGGCCGGGGCAACCCGCCCAGATTGTATCATACGCAGAGCAAGAGAACCTGGCTCTACTTGAGTACGCGGTCAAAAAACGCAATTGTGCGGTTCATGGCAGTGGTGAAAAACCTGGAGATGTTGTGGTTATCGCCCTCGTACAGATACAACTCGACCGTTTGTCCCGCAGTGCGCGCTTGCTCTGCCAGGCGGATGGAAAATGCTACCGGCACATCCTCATCTGCCGTGCCGTGATGTAACTGCAACGGGCCGGAAAGGTCGCTCAGATACGTATTCGCCGAAATCGAAGCCCAGAATTCCGGGTTTTGCTCTGGCGTGCCGTAGGTTTCCAGCCAGGTGCCGCGCCAGCCCGCGCCGCGCGAACTTGGAGAGGGCGTAAACGCTCCCGTGCGCCGCCAGTTGTAGAGCATTTCCGGGTAGGAAGCCACCACGCCAGCCCAGATGACACCCGCTTTGACCTGTTGAGAGACCACCATTGCCCGCAGCGTCAGATAACCGCCCATGGAGTGTCCCCACATGCCGATTTTTTCCGGGTTGACCTGCGGATGTTGTTGTAAAGCAGAGACAGCGTTCAATACATCTATCAGATAGCCCGGATGCCCGTAGGCGCCGGTTGCTTCTCCTTCTGAGCGGTCATGACCGCGATAATCAATCCGAAAGACGACATACCCGGCGCGCGCCAGCCGGTCAACATAGGCGATGTATCGCTCGGTGGTGCGATAGACCTGCGGCGGAATGTAGCCATGATTGAAGACAAGCCCCGGCCAGCCACCCGAAGGCATCTGACCATCGGGAAGGGTCAACAGTGCGTAGATTTTCAATCCTTCGGAGAGATAGTAAACGTAATAGCGGCGGTAGTTTGCGCCCCGCTCCAGTTCTCGCTCGATGACGATTTCACTGCCAGGGTAAGTGCCTGCGCGCAAAGCGGCAATGCTCATCGGGTGTGGAATGGCGGTTGGGCTGGGGGTGATGGAAGGGGTTCGAGAAGGCGGCAGAACGGTGGCGGTAGGAGAGGGGGGAAGCGTCTGGGTCAGCACAACTGGGGTAGGAAGGGGGGGCGCTTCAGGCGCAACAGGCGCAGGCTGACAGGCGCTATACAGAACGACACAGAACAACCACAGAAATCGCCAGGGTCTCAGCATCATAAACCTCCTGAAGACGAAATATGGATGACGGAACAAACTCATCCATATCCTGCACAGAAAGAATCACCTCCCATGTAAACAGACATGGGAGGTGTGGTTTGGCGGAGAGAGTGGGATTCGAACCCACGGTGGACAACGAGGCCCACAACGGTTTTCGAGACCGTCCCATTCAACCACTCTGGCATCTCTCCGGGTGGATGGCGCGGCGCGTAATTATACAGCCTTTTGGGGGAAATGGTAAGGATTAGCCTGACGATTTTGCCCCCAGCGTTTTGAGAATTTCTGCGCCGAAATGCTTCACTCGCCAGGGAGAGTCGCTCATCACGGCAGCAAGCGCCTCCGCTGTGCGCGGATTGTGTTCAGCCAGCGGCATGAGATAGACGCGCGGCAGGATGATGTCGGACTCCACACCCAGTTCATCGGCTTTTTTCTTGCGCCAGGCTTTCAGCTTATTCAACCGTCCGAGAATGGCCGGCGCAGGTTTTTCAATTTCGGTGGGTCTGACCACAGGGGCGCTCTGCCCGCGTTCGATGGCCTCGAGCAGGGCGCGCCCAAAGCGGTCAATTTGCCGTTCACTCAGGCCGGCGGCTCGCAGAGCCTCCAGGCTTTGGGGCGCGGTTTGAGCCAGATTCAACAACCGGCGGTCATCCAACACTTTGAAGAGCGGACGGTTTAGCCGTTCGGCCAGTTTCTCCCGACACAGGCAGAGTTCGTTGAGAATCGTTTGTTCGCGCGGCGTCAGGTCTTGTTGTCCTTCGATGCGTTCCCAGCGCTCTTTGAGATGCCGACTTCCGTTCGTCACATAACAACTACGCTGAAAATCTTCTCGTGCCAGTTCCAGCCGCTCTCGTGCGCGCAGTTCGGCTTCCAGACAGTCGCGCAAGTCCAGCAGATAATGCGTATCCAGACGGGCATAATCAATCAGACCGGGCGGCAGAGGGCGTGCGCCCCAATCGGCTTTTTGATAGCGTTTATCCAGCTCGACCTGAAACTTCTCAGCCAGTAAATGACCCAATCCCAGTTGTTTGTACCCCAAGATACGGGCGGCCAGCATCGTATCAAAAATGTTGGCAAAGGTGAAGCCGTAATCGCGTTGTAAGCCCAGAAGGTCATATTCGGCGGCGTGAAAGACCTTTTCGATCGTCTCGTTAGAAAAAATATCGGCCAGGGGCGTCAGGTCATGCAGGGTCAGGGGGTCGAGCAGATAGTCGGCTTCGGGAATGGAGAATTGAATCAGGCAAACCTGTTCCCGGAAGGCATACAGAGAGTTGGCTTCGGTATCTACAGCCACGCGCGGTTGCGCCAGCAAATGCGCGCGCATCTGCCAGAGAGCATCGGGCGTATCTACCCAGATTGGTGCAGGTAAAACGGCATTCATGGGAGGGATTATAACTGTTTCGGGCGCGTTCAACGGCTCTTTTCCATCACCAGTGCGTCTTCACCGTCGTTATAGTATCGTCCCCAGCGGTCAATCGCGACGTAACCGGCGTGTCGGTACATGCGGATGGCTTCTTCGTTGCTGACACGCACACTCAAGCGAATGCGACGGGTTGGCAGCCGCTCTTCGCAGGCTTCAAGCAGTGCGCGTCCGTAGCCGCGCCCGCGATATTCTGGCAAGACGCCCAACGTTGCAATCCAGGAGAATCCTTCTGCGGGGCGTGGGTCTCCGGCAATAAAACCGACCATCTGCCCGGCTACCACCGCTTTAAGCCGCACCACACCCGGAAACGTCAACACCGCCACCAGGTCAAGCAGCGGCCAGGCATCTTGCGGAAAACACACCGCCTCCACCCGCCGCAGCGCATTCAAATCCAGCAAATTTGCAGGGTAAATCTCCATAGACAAGAAAAAGCCTCCCGTTTTGGCGGGAGGCTCTCATTTTACCTGACTTTAGCCCTGTTTGTTGCCTTTGGTGAAATTCTCCAGCAAACTGGTGAATTCCATTGGGAAGATGTACTTGGTGGAGGGGCTCATGCCCATTGCTTTGAGAGTCTCGAAGTATTGCAGGGTCATGGTCTTCTGGTCCACGTTTTGCGCGGCGATGTAGATGCGCTCGAGGGCGCTGGCGAAGCCTTCTGCGCGGAGCAGCTGCGCCTGCTTTTCGCCTTCGGCCTGCAGGATGGCAGCCTGTTTCTGGCCTTCGGCCTTGAGAATAGCGGCCTGCTTTTCACCTTCGGCTACGTTGATGGCGGCCTCGCGCGTACCGGCGGATTCGGTCACCACCGCGCGGCGGATACGTTCCGCAGACATCTGCTTGTTCATGGATTCCTGGATTTCACGCGGCGGAATGATTTCGCGGATTTCCACATTCGTCACCTTCACGCCCCAGCGTTCGGTCACCTCATCCAGTTTGGTGCGCAGGGTGATGTTGATGTGTTCGCGCTGCGAAAGCACATCATCCAGGTTGATGCCGCCGATGACGGCGCGCAGCGTGGTGGTTGCCATGCCTTGCGCGGCCAGCTCAAAATTGCCCACCTGCAAGACCGACATCGTTGGGTCAATCACTTTGTAATACCAGATGAAGTCCACCTGGATGCCGGCGTTGTCTTTGGTGATGGCTGTCTGATGTGGAATTTCACGTACCTGTTCGCGCAAATCAACGCGGATGGCACGGTCTAAAACCGGAATGAGCAGGACAATCCCTGGCCCTTTGGGTTTGGGCTGCACCTTCCCCAGCCGGAAGACGACCAGGCGCTGGTATTCTGGCACAATGCGGATGGCATTTGCCAGAAAGACTATCAGCAAGAAGACGATAATACCTGCAGCGCATACGATTGTGAGAAGAGTGCCTTCCATAGTGACCTTTCTCCTTTTTACTGTGTGGAATGAACTGATTGTGTTTGTTCGACGAGCAACACCAGGCCCTCCTTGCCAACTACACGTACCTTACTGCCAGCCGGGATGAGGGAGGTACTGCGTGCAGACCAGAGTTCGCTGTTGACCTGAACTGAGCCTTCCTCCTGAATATCGGTGCGTGCCTCGCCGATTTTCCCAATCAGGTGGTAGTCGCTCATCGCAGGAGGTGCCGTCATGGTTGCAAACGTACGGTCGGCAAAAAACCACAGAATGCCGCTTACTGTAAGGGAAACGAACCCCGCCAGGAACGGGTTGACGCCGGTCAGACGGCCGTCCTTACCCGGAAAGAGCAAAATCGAACCGCCCATCACCAACAGGATAGACGCAGCGAGAAGCGCAACCCGCCATCGAACCAGGCGAATGGCATACAAAAACGGGACGAGCGCCAGCGCCAGGGGCACCAGCGCCCACAGGTTGATGCCCAAATTGTAAATGGCATATCCGGCCAGCAGCAAAGAAAACAACGCCGCAACCTCGAGCCACCCGGTGCCGGGTGTGAGCAACCCCATCAAAACGAACAAGATGCCCACGACCAGTAAAACATACGCCACGTTGGCATCGAGCAAAAATTCCATCATCAACCTCCGTGTGCCAGAATCATTATACAACGTTATGCGGTTTTCTTTTGAATGTACGATTAACAGAGACTAAAAGTTGTATGAATGGCTCAGTAACGTCAGGTGAGCCGTTTACGAAAGCACACTATGCGTTCGACCTCTTCGTAGCCGAGCCGTTGATGCGCTGCAATGCTGGTTTCATTCTCCAGCCAGGTATCCGAAGCGATTTCCGTCAGTCCTTGTTCGCGCGCCCAGGCCTCCATGGCCTGCACCAGCGCCCCGCCAATTCCCTGACGCCGCACGTCGGCATCCACATACCATCCTTCGATATAGCCCACCGGGCTGTTATCACAACCCTCGGCATACTTGCGCAGGCCGCCCTCCAGGAAACCGGCCAGACCTCCGCCGGGACGCACGGCCACAAACACAGGAGCGAGGGGGTCAGAAAGCATTTGACGCATTTCATCTTCGTGTTCTTCGGGCGTGGCTTCGTCCCACAGTGCGCAACGCATCCGCAACCATTCGTCCCAATCTGCAGGTTCAACACGGCGAATTTTCATTCGATGGCCTCCAGAGTAAGGGCATAAATCTCCCGTTTCGACCAGCCGGAGCGCGCAGCAAGCGTGGTAGCAATTTCGCGGGCTTTCTTACCGGCCTTTTTTTCGTTTTGAATGGTAGCGAGGAGCGTTTCCCGCGCCCAAACGTTCTCGCTGTCCGACGATGAACCGCCGATAACCAGCACAAACTCCCCTCGGGGTTCTGTTTCCGTAAAATGAGCGCGCACCTGGCTGATTCGTCCACGCACGAACTGCTCGTGCAGTTTGGAAATCTCCCGTGCAGCACACATAGGCCGGTCACCCAGGAGCGTTTCCAGGTCCTTGAGCGACTCCACCAGGCGGTGCGGCGTTTCCAGGAACAACAGCGTGTAGGGCAAATGGGCAACTTGTGTGATGGCTTCCTGCCTTTCCCCCGGCTTTCGCGGCAAGTAACCCAGATACAGGAATTTATCCGTTGGCAGGCCAGAGGCTGCCAGCGCCGCAATGGGTGCTGAGGGCCCCGGAACCGGGCTGACGGCGTGGCCGGCTTCCAACGCCGCTTTTACCAGTTCATAACCGGGGTCGTTAATGCCCGGCATGCCGGCATCCGAAACCAGCACCACATCCCCCTGAGACAGTTCGTCCAGAATTCGGTCGAGTTTGCTGAGTTTGTTATGCTCGAAGTAGCTGGTGAGTGGGGTATGGATGTCGAAATGCGTCAGCAAGGCGCGGGTGTGGCGGGTATCCTCGGCGGCAATCAGGCGTGCCTGGCGCAACAGGCGCAGAGCGCGTGGCGACAGGTCTTCCAGGTTGCCGATTGGCGTGGCGACGAGGTAGAGCGTGCCCATGTGCTGATTGTATCACCGCTCACCCTGCTGCTCCGGCTTCAAATGCCCTGTAATACCACTCTGTGCCAAAAAAGCGTTTGACCCTTTCAGGAGAAAGGCCAAAAGTGCGCACGAGG
>JANWWK010000048.1 GCA_025056175.1 Anaerolineales bacterium | reverse complement strand
GGTCATACCACCCAGAGCAGCAAAACAGCAGAAATGAGCGCAAAGACCACGCTGAGCAGGCAGGCAACCAAAGCCAGCACACCGCAGGAAACCAGCACTTCACGCGCAGGGTACGGATTCATGCGGCAATTATAGCAGGCTCTCTGGGGCGATAAAGCCCGCAGCCCGTCCAGATTCGATATAATCGGCGCAGTGTGCTATCCCAATACAACAAAGAGATGAAACTGTCAGGATTGACCATGCCTACCGTTGTTGCTCTTGTTCCAATGCGTCATCACTCTCAGCGCGTGCCGGGCAAAAATTATCGTCTGCTGGCCGGAAAACCGCTCTATCAGCACATCATCGAAACGCTGTTGCGCGTTCCAGAAATCACCACCATTCTGGTGGATACCGATTCCGAGCCAGTGATACAGGGTCTGGCACAAAATTTTCCGCAAGTCCAGGTCATTCTGCGCCCTGAACACTTGCGCGCGCCGGAAATCCCCATGAACGAAATTCTGGCTTACGATACGGCACATCTCGAAGCCGAGTTCTACCTGCAAACGCACAGCACCAACCCTTTGTTGCAAGCCGAAACACTCTCTAAGGCGATTGGCAAGTTCTTATCCGTGTACCCGGCGTTCGACTCAATGTTCTCTGTCACCCGTCTGCAAACGCGTTTGTGGGATGCGCTCACCCGTCCGCTGAACCATAACCCGGCCATTTTGCTGCAAACGCAGGATTTGCCGCCGGTTTACGAAGAAAACTCCTGCTTCTACCTGTTCACCCGTGCCGGCTTGCTGGCGCGCCGCAATCGTTTGGGCGAGCGTCCGCTCATGTTCGAGATTCCGCGCCTGGAAGCGGTGGATATTGACGAAGAAGCCGATTTCGAAATTGCCGATTTGCTCATGCGCCGCCGGTTAGGTGTGGTCTGAACCCAAAACCGGATTTGCTGACCTGGCATTGTGCGCACGGTGCGTATCAAAAAAAAAACATTTTGCAAACTGTGAAACCATGCCCACCATTCTTTTTTCTGCCCCTTACATGCTGCCGTTTGTGGAGCGTTTTCGTCCGGTGTTTGCGCATTATGGCATTGAGTTGCTTTTGCCTGACGTGCAGGAACGCCTGGAAGAAGCCGAACTGCTCCATTACGCCGGGCAATTCGATGGCGCCATCTGCGGCGATGACCGCTTCACCGCGCGCGTCCTCGAGGCCTGCGCCCCCCGCCTGAAGGTCATCTCCAAATGGGGTACCGGTATTGACTCAATTGATGCCGACGCCTGTGCGCGGCTTGGCATTCGTATTGGGCGAACGCCTAATGCCTTTACCTTGCCAGTGGCCGATACGGTCATGGGATACATCCTGGCTTTTGCGCGGCGCCAGCCCTGGATGGACCGTGCGATGAAAAACGGCATTTGGGACAAAATCCCTGGCAAAGCCCTGCACGAACTGACGCTTGGAATCATCGGCGTTGGTGCCATTGGCAAAGCACTTGCCCGCCGCGCCCGCGCTTTTGGGATGACGGTTTTAGGCAATGACATCGTCGAAATAGACCACGTCTTCCTGGCCGAAACCGGTGTGCAGATGACCTCGCTCGAATTGCTGTTATCACATGCCGATTTCATCTCCCTGAACTGCGATTTGAATCCCACCTCGCGGCATCTCATCAATGCCCAAACGCTCTCTCTCGTCAAACGCGGCGCCATCCTCATCAACACAGCACGCGGCCCGATTGTGGATGAGACCGCCTTGATAGCTGCCCTGCAAGCAGGTCAACTGGGCGGCGCGGCACTGGATGTCTTCGAGGTCGAACCGCTTCCGCACAACAGTCCTTTGCTTCAGATGGACAATGTTCTGCTTGCCCCGCACAACGCCAACTCCAGCCCGGCAGCCTGGGAACGGGTTCACTGGAACACCATCAAAAACCTGTTGGAAGGCCTGGGGTTGCCAGCGGACGATTTAGCAAAATTTCGCACCTGAAGCGTTGGCACACCACAGGCTCACGCTGTATTTTGAAGCGGCTCATCAAGCCTTGCCAGGGGAAGACCAGCGCGCATTCCCGGTTCAAGATACAGTGGTCACTCTCTGCCCCCCTCTCCCATACGGAGAGCAAAACAATTGCCGCCCGGCGATTTCACTGCCAGAAACGCAGGATATGATTGAAACCAGAACGACCCCAACAAAAAGGGTATACTTATCCTCATGACAGAGACCCTCCCCACAAAAACTGTTCTGATTACCGGCGCAGGCGGCGGCATTGGGCGTGCCACCGTTGCCCTGTTTGCCCAAAAGGGCTGGCGCGTCATCGGCGTAGACCGCTTTCCACTTAATGGCGAGTTCCCATCAAATGGGCATTTCATTCAGGCCGATATTTCCTACCCGGCCAGCGCCGAACTGATTTTTGAGCAGGCGCGCGCCGTCAGCCCGACTTTACACGCGCTCATCAACAATGCCGCCGTACAGGTCGCCAAACCGCTCATCGAAACAACGGTGGAAGAATGGGATGCCGTGATGGCCTCCAATTTGCGTTCCGTCTTCCTGTTCGTCAAACTGGCCTATCCGCTTCTGGTGGCAGCCGGCGGAGGGGCTATCGTCAACGTCTCCTCTGTTCACGCTGTGCAGACCTCGGCCAACATCGCCGCTTACGCTGCCTCCAAAGGCGGCCTGTTAGCATTGACCCGCGCCATGGCAATCGAATTTGCTCCGCAGAACATCCGCGTCAATGCCATTCTCCCCGGTGCAGTAGATACCCCCATGCTGCGCGCTGGCCTGAATCGCGGACATGTCGGTCACGGCGACATTCACCAACGGCTTGAAAACCTGGCCCGCAAAACCGTCAATGGACGGGTGGGCAAGCCCGAAGAAATTGCCAGCGCCATCTACTTCCTGGCCGACAGCGAACAATCCTCCTTCATGACCGGTCAGGCGCTCATCGTAGATGGCGGCGCCACGGCCAGGCTCAGTACAGAATGAGATTTCACACCTTCCCATGAAATTTCTCAAGACGTCCAGGCTCTATCCCCTCCTGCGCGATGCCTACATCACCTTGCGTGACCTGCCGCAACTGCCGGAGGCCTATCTCCACCCCTGGCGGCGGGAGAGTCTTCGCCGCCTGACCGCGCTTAAAGATATCCACAAAGGGCAGCGCGCCTTCATTCTAGGCAACGGCCCCAGCCTGAAACACACCGATTTGAGCAAACTGCGCGGTGAAATCACCTTTGGCTTAAACCGAATCTATCTACTTTTCCCGGAACTCGGCTTCCAAACCACGTACCTGGTTTCCATCAACGACCTGGTCATTGAACAATGCGCCGCAGAGATGGCTGCACTGACTCTTCCAAAATTCATCTCGTGGCGTTCTCGCCGTCATTTTGAGTCTCTGCCCAACCTGCGTCCTGACAGATTACCCACTTTTCTCTACACCACCTACGACCTGCCCCGTTTTGCCCGTGATGCGCGTGGGCGGCTTTGGGAAGGTGCCACCGTCACCAACGTCGCTTTGCAACTGGCCTATCACATGGGCATTCAGCAAGTCATCCTGATTGGCGTAGACCACAACTTCGTCTCGAAAGGACCGGCCAACACAACAGTCATCTCGGAAGGGGATGACCCCAACCACTTCTCACCGGCCTACTTTGGCAAAGGCTTCCGCTGGCAACTTCCCGACCTGGAAACCTCCGAAATCGGCTACCGCCTGGCGCGCCAGGCCTACGAACAGGCTGGTCGGCAAGTCCTGGATGCCACCATTGGTGGCAAACTGACCATCTTCGAGAAAGTAGATTACGACTCACTTTTCTAAACTGCCATTCCCCATCCGCTTCCGCTTGACACTTTCCGTTTCCATCATCACCCCATCCTTCAACCAATCCTGCTACCTGGAACAGGCCATCCGCTCGGTTTTGGAGCAGGAATACCCCGCCATCGAATACTTCATCATAGATGGCGGCTCGAACGATTCCAGCGTAGAAATCATCCGAAAATATCAACAGCACCTGACGGGCTGGGTTAGCGAACCGGATAAGGGGCAGGCAGAAGCCATCAACAAAGGCTTTGCGCGTGCCTCCGGCGATATTGTGGCCTGGCTGAACTCAGACGACGTGTATCAGCCCGGAGCCATTAGGGCTGCCGTAGAAACTTTTGAAAAGCATCCCGAAGCCGGCATGGTTTATGGAAACCTTCTCTCAATAGACGAAGGCTCTCAACCGTTCAACGTGCAAACCTTCCGCCCCTATACGTTGGCCGACCTGATGGCCTTTCGCATCATTGGGCAACCGGCAGTATTTCTGCGCCGCGCACTGCTGGAACAAACCGGTCTGCTCGACCCATCCTACCATTACCTGCTCGACCACCACCTGTGGTTGCGTGTGGCGCAAGCGGCCCCCATCGTTCACATTCCGCGTACCCTTGCTGCTGCCCGCTACCATTCGGCGGCCAAAAATCGCGCCCACACCCGCGAATTTGGCCGCGAAGCCTTTCGGATTGTGGAATGGATGCAGTTCGACCCACGCTTCTCCCCATTTTTTAACCATCATCACCGCCGTATCCTGGCTGGCGCACACCGCCTGAACGCCTTCTACCTGCTCGATGGCGGCTTCTATGCCGAGAGCCTGACCGCTTACGCCCGCGCCTTTTGGTACCATCCGGTCGTCGTCCTGCCAGAAATACACCGTATTCTTTACGCGCTCCTGGCGCCCTTGGGGCTGCACCGTTTGCGCACGGCGTACAACCGTTTACGTTCATTCACCAAACTCTCCCGCTAATTATCTACCCATTTTGCCCAAAGCTGCGTAAACTATTTGGAGACGATTGGTCACTATCTACTCTCACCTTAACCCTCTCCCTGGAGGAGGTGGGTCAAAGATGCGAGAGGCCAGGTAGTTACACTGCACGTTAGGATAACCCTTAACGACCGCTGAACCAGTTCTGCCTTCCACAAGCCAGATTGTCTAAACCGGAGGATTTATGAGTCTGGTGAATGTTTTCACTGAATTGGTTGTTACCGGCTTCCATGCTGTTTTTTGGATTGGGCTTATTGTCCTGGCCTTTACCGGATATCAAGGCCTGAATTTAGAAAAACTCGCAACCCTGAATTTGGCCTTACCCATTTTTGTACTCACATATATCCTGGGTGTTATCGTAGATAAACTCGCCGACCTGGTTTTTATTCGATTGGATAAACAGATACGTGAGAAGTACAAACCAAACAACTTCCCTCGATTGCTTGAAATTCGTTTTTATATTTTGAGCAAATCGAAAGATGTTTATGAGCAATTAGAGTACGCGCGGAGTCGCATGAGAATTGCGCGTGCAGCAACAGTAAATTTTGCTTTTACAACGATCGCTGCACTTGTTTTTATTTGGTCTCAGTTAAGTGCTACACTTCCCCCTGAATATCGTCTTTGGGTATATCTGGCAACGTTGACGACAGGTACCGGTTTATCTTTAGCCAGTTATCGGGCATGGCTCGACCTGAACAAAACCTATATATCCAGCGCCGTTACCGCTTACAATGTTCTCAGAGCAGAGCATAGTGATGACTCATCAGAAGACGATTTGGAATAATGGGCACTCGAGTCGCCCTGACCCCCGCAAGTGCCGGGCTTGTCCCACCACGTCGGCTTGCGACCGTTTTCCTCTCTTGCTTGCCCCTCAGGGGTGAGAAAAAGAAGGTGATAGTTACCTTTCCCCCGAAACCGATGAATTTTGCCCACAACCAACACCAAACACTGATAACTGACAACTGATGACTTCCTCCTGGCTCTTTGGCTCCCGCAAAACCCTTACCTTTTCCCTGCTTCTGGCGTTCCTGCTGGCGTTGGGCATTCGTCTCTACGACTTGAGTGACCTGCCCCTGGACTTTAACCCTGCACGTCAGCTCTTCTCGATGGTCAAAGCGCGCGGGATGTACTATGCCATCACACCCGGTTTGCCCGAATGGCAGCGTGAAATCGCCATTCGCCAGTGGCAGCAATCCCCCGTCATCGAACCGCCGGTGATAGAGGCTCTGGTCGCCATCTCCTACCGCCTGGTGGGAGAAAACCTTGCCGTTCCACGTTTGTATTCTATTCTCTTCTGGCTGGTGGGGGGAATTTTCCTCTTCGCGCTTGCACAGAAATTGACCAATCCCAACGGCGCATTCTTTGCCCTGCTCGTCTATTTATTTTTGCCGTTTGGCATTTACGCCAGCCGCAGTTTTCAACCCGACCCGTTGATGGTTGCCCTTATCATCATCGCGCTATGGGCGCTTTGGAACTGGCGCGAAACCGGCGCGTGGCGCTGGGCGGTGGCCGCCGGTTTGCTCAACGGATTGGCAATCTTCATCAAAAATGTAGCGGTTTTTCCGCTCGCCCTGGCGGCTTTCTCACTCGTCATCGAGCGTGGATGGCTTGCCTCGCTCAAAGACCGGCAAACATGGGGGGTGGCCGCACTTTCCATTCTACCAGTTGCCCTTTACACGGCCTATGGTGTCTTCCTGGCCGGCTATCTTGGTGGACAATTTGCTTTCCGCTTCTTTCCCAACCTGTGGAGCGACCCGGCCTTTTACCTGCGCTGGAAAGGGCAGCTCGAAGGCGTCTTTGGCTTGAGCGTGGTGCTGCTCGCGCTGACGGGCGTCTTCCTTTCCTCATCGCGCCGTGTGTTTGCCTTTCTGGTTGGATTGTGGACAGGATACTTCCTGTACAGCATGACCTTTGCCTACCATACCTCCACGCACGATTACTATCAGCTGCCGTTCATCCCGATTGTGGCGCTCTCGCTTGCGCCGGTGGCCCAATTTCTGCTCGAGCGCGCGGCTGCATTGCGCCCGCTGTGGCTGATTCGCCTGTCTGCCGGGCTGGGACTTCTGCTGATGGTCACGCTCGAAATCTGGACGGCACGTGTTGAACTCGCCCGCAACGACTATCGCCCCGATGCCGAATACTTTGCCATGATAGGCAGCCTGACCGGCCACACCCTCGAACCGGTCGCCAGTGTTTCACAGGACTATGGCGGGCGGCTGGCTTATTGGGGCTGGCAAATCAACGAACCCTGGTACGATGAAAGCCAGCTTGCCTTGCGCCAGGCTGCCGGACGCGATATAGACCTGGCCTCCCGTTTTGCCGAATTCATACAGGGAAAGCGCTTTTTCGTCGTCACCCGTCTGGCCGAATTTGAGAACAACCCCGCCCTGCGAGAGGCACTCTACAGCCACTATGCCATCCATGCAGAGGGGCGCGGCTTCGTCATCTTCGACCTGACCCGCCCGCTCGAACCATAACGCCAGCCATTTGCATGAAAGTCTCCATCGTCACCCCCTCCTTCAACCAGGCGCGCTTTTTAGAGCGCACCATCCGTTCTGTGCTGGAACAGGACTATCCCGACATCGAATACATCATCGTAGATGGCGGCTCCACCGATGGTTCGCGGGAAATTATCCAGCAATATGCCCCCAAACTGGCCTGGTGGGTCTCCGAACCGGATAACGGGCAGACTGATGCCATCAACAAAGGTTTTGCCCGCGCCACGGGCGAAATTTTTGCCTGGCTCAACTCGGATGACACCTACAATCCCCATGCCATTGCCGAAGCGGTCGAATTTCTCGCACACAATCCGCACGTTGGGCTGGTCTATGGCGAAGCGAATTTCATAGACGAACACGACCGTATCATTGGACGTTTTCCCGCTGCCCAAACCGATTATGCCCGTCTGCGGCGCGGTTACGTTCACATTCCCCAGCAAGCCGCCTTCTGGCGCGCCGACTTGTGGCGGCAGGTCGGGCCGCTTGACCCTTCATTTTACTTCGCCATGGATTATGATTTATGGGTACGCCTGGCGCGTATCACCGAACTGCGTTATCTTCCAGGACGGACGTGGGCTAACTTTCGCCTGCACTCCAGCGGCAAAACGATTGCCGCCGATGACCGCTGCTGGCCCGAAATGCTTCGCATCCATTACCGCGATGGCGGCTCCTGGTTTGCGCCTATCGTGGCCAAATACTACCTGCGCAAACTGGCCGCACCGCTCATCAACTGGCGACGGCGGCGGCAAATGAAAAAATACCCATGAACCTTTTGCTTGCCCCTCCTGTTTTCGACGACCTCCTGCGTCTTTTGCGCGCCTGGCGACTTTGGCTATCGGGCGCTCTGCTCGGTGGCTTGCTCGGGCTGGGAGTCTATGCACTCTTTCCGCCCGAATACCGCGCGCGCGCCACCGTCATGGTAGATTTCAACGTGGAACAATCCTGGACGGAACTGCCCGACCGGGAAGTGTTTTACTACCTGGACCGTGAAGCCCGCAAACTGGTCGAACTGGCCTGGTCCGATGAGACCTTGCGCGCTGTGGCAGCCCAAACCGGTGTAGAGATGACCCTGCTCCGTTCTGGCACGCTCACCCTCTCCCAACCTTCGGATGGCGGCTGGCACTTCTACGCCGACTCTGCCGACCCGGTGCTGGCGGCTCGCCTGGCCGCCGGATGGGCGCAGGCTTTTACGGCAACGGCCGCCCGGTCAGCAGATGAGTTTACCCCTTACCTGGTCATTACGCCCACCCAAATCGAAAATTTGCCTGTCGAACGCGCCGTTTCACGCGGCACGTATGCGCTTGCCGGCGCCGGTTTGCTTACGGCTTTTTTCGCAATTTCTGTCCTTTTTTTCCCCGCCTTCCGGGCCTTTGTTTGAACCACTTTTCTTCTCTGGCTCGTCAACTTCCATAACCCATGTCCCGTCTCACGCGCCTGCTTTGGGCGCTCACCCTTGTTAGCCTGCCGGTCACCAGTTTCCGTTACATGCCATTTATGGGCGCCGGCACCTTCGTTCGTCCACTGGCATTGTATCCGCTGGCGTTGTTGCTGGTCATTTTGCTCATTCGTCTCTGGCGACGCGAAGTCAGCTTTCCCCGCCTGCAACACTTCACAGTTCTGGGCGCTTTCGTTCTGGCGGCAATCGCTTCGACCGCCTTTGGAGCGGTTTTTGCCCCCATTGAACTGCGCGGTGTGGATTATGCCGACCGCGCCATACGCGCCTTTGTAACCCTTGCAATTGGATTGGCGTTCTTTCTGGCCGCCGTGTGGATGAACCAGGAGGAGCAAGACATCCGCTTTTCCATCCGCTGGCTGATGGTGGGGCTGGCAGCACACATCGTCTGGAGTGCCGTTCAGTTATACGGGCTGAACTACGGCTACCGTGCCGAATTGCGCGAAATTCAAGAGTGGTTTTCTGTGCGCGGCCTGGTCCGAAACCGGCGCGTTTCCGGTTTCGCATTTGAGCCATCCTGGCTGGCTGGTCAACTCGCCGTCCTGTACCTTCCCTGGCTTATCGCCCGTTTGCTCACTGCCGAGTATGACCACTGGAAAGACCGCGCCCTATCCGAACGAATGAAATTGGCGGCAGTTGTCCTGCTCTCATTCGGCGCGCTGGGAACATTGCTGGCAACCTACTCGCGCACAGGTCTGGTCATGGTGGCTGCCGCAATTGTGGTGACCGTTCTCATCGCCGGGCAGGATAAACTGCACGCATTCGGGCGCTGGTTTCGGGCAGGCTTCCGCCAAAGTGCCGCTGGCAGGCTTCGCGCCGCTGCCGTGCGGGTAGGATTGATTCTCCTGCTCCTGGCTGCATTGACTGGCGCGAGTCTCTTTTTGGCAAGCCGCAACTACATCAGCAGCCTGTGGAGTACCGACTTGAGCGACATCTGGCGCTACCTTTCGAATGCTTCGATGGGCCCCCGCTTTGGATACATTCTGGGAGCAATGGCAGCGTTTAACGTCAACCCGCTCACCGGCGTTGGGCTGGGCGCCAGCGGTTTCTGGATTTATCAGAACCTCCCCGATGCACTTCTGATGGGCGAACCAGAAATTGCCGAAGCGCTCTCCCCCTCCTCCTGGCTCTTCCCCAACCCCAAAAATTTCTACATCCGCCTTTTGGCGGAAACCGGATTGGTGGGACTGGCATTGTTCCTGGCTTTCTGGCTCGGTATTCTGGCCGATGGGCTGGCTGCTGTCCGCCAACCACAACCTTTTTTGCGCTTTCTGGGTGCAGCATGTATCTTCACCCTCACGGCGCTGGCTTTTTACGTCTTTTCCGTTGATTCGTTCGCCATGCCCGAACTATGGGTGAATCTGGGCATGCTGGCAGGGGTGTTTTCTGCGGCCAGCCATCAAAACGCTGCTGGCTTTTGCAATCGTTCTGCGACATTCGTGTAACACGAAATCGTTATATACTAATACAGGCGTGCAACGATTCTGCAATTCAGCACCGGAACACGTCAGACGGCCTGACCGTCTATCTCGTAGATGTCTCATCTCACGGAGGAGTTTTTTATGAAGAAATCCAGCCTGACCGCTCTTTTGCTGGCGGTGGTCATTTTGTTTGGTCTGTGGCCGAGCACCCATCCTGCCGCGGCAGCAACGCGATGCGACTGGGCGCAATTCGTTGCCGACATCACCGTACCGGATGGTACCACCTTTCGAGCCGGCGAATCGTTCAATAAAACCTGGCGCATTCGCAACATCGGCTCCTGCACCTGGAACACCGATTACAGCCTGGTCTTCGTCAGCGGCGCGCAGATGAACGCCCCCGCTTCCATCAAACTGCCCAAGAGCGTCGCTCCCGGCCAAAGCGTTGACCTGACCGTGAGCATGACTGCACCCAATGCCGCCGGCACGCATCGCGGCAACTGGCAACTCAAGAACGCCAGTGGTGTGTTGTTTGGCATTGGCGCCAATGCCGATAAATCCTTCTGGGTTGAAATCAAAGTCAGCGGTGCGCCTGGTGCCACCGGTTACGACTTCGTCGAAAATGCTGCCTCTGCCGCCTGGACAAGCGGTGCAGGGACTCTCACCTTTCCCGGAACGGAGGGGGACGCCAAAGGCTTTGCCCGCCGGGTTGATTCTCCCAAACTGGAAAACGGCTCAACCAGCTCTCTGCCCGGTCTGCTGATGGCGCCCCAAAACGTGACCGATGGTTACATCCAGGCGGTATACCCGGCTTTCCGTGTCGAACGCGGCGACCGCTTCCAGGCCACCATCGGATGTGAATACAACGCCACATCCTGCTGGGTCAACTTCCGCCTGCAATACCAAATCGGCAGCGGCGCAGTGGAAACGCTGTGGTCGTTCAACGAAAAACACGAGGGGTTGGTCTATCGCGCCGATATTGACCTGAGCCGCCTGGCCGGACAAGACGTCAAATTCATCCTGCGCGTCAATGCCGCTGGCTCTGCCGCAGGAGACCGCGTTTTATGGGCTGCTCCCCAAATCGTACGCGGCGGTGCGCCTGCGCCGACGGCCACACCCGGTCCCTCCCGTACCCCCACGCCCACACCCGCACCGGGGGCCTGCACCGACCGAATCCGCTTTGTGGCCGATGTCACCGTGCCGGATGGCACAACCTTTGCGCCCAACACCAACTTCACCAAGACCTGGCGCGTCAAAAACGTTGGAACCTGCACGTTCAACATCAACTACTACCTGGTTTACGTCAGCGGCGATAAACTCGGCACCACCGAGCAGGTGAAATTTACCTCCACTATTGCCCCCAACACCACTTTCGATTTATCGGTCAATCTCACCGCCCCTGCCGCCAACGGCACCTATCGCGGCTACTGGCAGTTGAAGAACGATAAAGGGCAATTGTTCGGAATCGGCGCAAATTACGATAAACCCTTCTGGGTCGAAATCAAAGTCGCGGGCGGCGCAACCGCTGTTCCCACCAACACCCCCCTCCCGACCACCCCTGTCTCTTTTGGCACCATCTTCGATTTTGCCGCCAGTGCCGCATCCGCAGCCTGGACGAGCGGCGCAGGTTCGCTCCCCTTCCCCGGCACCGAGGGAGACGCCAAAGGCTTTGTTCTCAAACTGGATAACGTGGAAATGGAAAACGGCAAGACCGAAAATGCTCCGTCTTTGCTTACCTTTCCGCAAAACGTCAATAACGGTTACATTCAAGGCGTTTTTCCGGCCTTTCGCGTTGAACGGGGTGACCAGTTTCGCGCCACCGTTGGCTGTCAGTACCGGTTCAATGCCTGTTATGTCACCTACCGCCTGGAATATCAAATCGGCAGCGACCCGGTGAAGGTCTTATGGAACTTTACCGAAAAATACGAGGGGTTACTCTACAACGTCAATCTGGACCTTTCAGCCCTGGCCGGAAAGGATGTGAAATTTATCCTCAAGGTGTTGGCCGCCGGGCCTGCGGCCAATGACCGCGCGGTGTGGGTGAACCCCCGCATTGTCCGCGCCGGCAACGCAGCGACCGCGACTGCCACCCCTGTCACGCCGACAGCTACATCTATCCCGCCCACTGCCACGCCAACGGCAACGTTCCTACCGCCTACGGCTACGGCCACGCTGCCTCCTGCAACGGCGACCCCTGTCCCCGATACGGCAACCCCTGAACCGACGGCCACGGCCACGCCCTAAGCACAAACGCCCGGGCATTTCAACCCGGGCGTTTGCTTAATCATGCGCTTAAGCAGACATATAGAAAACGGTCACACGCACCAACAGCAGATTTTTGCATGCGGCTCCGTAGTCTCTGCGTATTCTTTGTACAAAACCAGCCTTTTCCAGCCTGCTGGAAACCAGCAGAAAGGTTCTCAATCTTCCAGATGATAGGTGTGGTATTGATTCTGGCATGGGTTTCCCCAGGCAATGTGCATTTGCCGCGCCGTCAGGTCGAACACCATAGCGTTGATGGTCTTTTCGCGGTCGAGCGGTTCGCGCAAATCTACGGCGTGATTGCAAATTGAGTTGGAAAAATTCACATGGTCTTTCTGAATGGCCTGTAAAGTCTTAATGGTATGCACCTGGCTTTGTTCCAGCAGCCGGCGGGCGCGAAAATACCGCACCCGCGAAGAAATCAACTCTTCTGGCTCGGCTTCCAATTCTTTCATGTGTGCAGAAAGATAATGATTCGTATGTACCATGATGCCATCTTCGGCATACAGAATATCGAATCGGCGTGCAGAAACCTCTACCGAGTAGATTTCTCCACTTTCATGCAAAATCACATGGTTGTAACCGGCAGCGCGGTGTGGCACAATCGTCCGCCGGATAGCCCCGGCAGGCGTGCGCGCCGCCAGCACAGCGCGCCCCACCACAATGCGCGGAATGCCAATGCGCGAATCGTTGGGATACACCGAGTCAATCAATTGGGCGATTCCATACGCATTGAACCCGATATTCGGCAAAAGCCCTCCATAAGTCATTGCCAGGAAAGGCGGTTCGGTGTTGGGTTTTGCATGAACGACGTACACGTCCTCTTCGTCCTCAGGCACCCAGTCTTCGTTATGCGCAGCCAGGATGTGTCCATCCGCAGTGCGCTGTTCGTTAATTGCCATGCTGGTACAACGCGTTAGATGCAGCGCATCGGTCGTGACCGCTTCCATAGCGTTCAGCACCACCACATCCTCGAACGAGACATCGCCCCCCTCGGCAATCCCCATCATTTCTTCGACATACTGCGGATACCGTTCTTGCGCGAACGGCAAATACTTGCGCGCCTGAATGGTTGCCCCCTCCCACGTCAACTCCAGTTGTTCATACGCATCGGCCAGCAATTTGCGCGCATTTTCAATGCTGTGCTTCACCTGCTCACGCATGGCCTCGCCGATTTGTCTGCCCATCTCGCGGTGAGACCCCTGCACCCGCACCAGCGGCACCGGGCGAGAGTGAACCGGCGTGTTATACGGGTTATTCGATTGAGCATCCATGGCATTCTCCCAAAAAGGTCTCCTTAAACGGTGCAGAGACCGAGATGTCCCGATTGTACCATCCGCCTGGAGAGAAAATAACCCTCATCCTTGTCGGATGAGGGCAAAGACCAGCGGCGTTGGCTTTCAATTCGTCATTTCAACATGCACCGACTCTAACGGTGGCTGCTGTGTTTTCACGCCAAGCGGTCGCGTTCCAAAACGTGTCAGGAACACAGCCCCCAACGCTATCAGCGTCAACAAGGCTGGAACAATCCATCCAAGCACTGGAATCAGTCCAAACCCGCTCGAGACCAGGTTCAGCAGAAAAGTCCCCAACCCTGCCGAAAGGGGCAACGGAAAGGTGGTCTTAAAGGCCGTTTCCAACCGCAGACCGATTTCAGTACCCAACCCCACCCAACCCAACACTGTCGCAGAAGCAAAAATGACTGCAATTCCCAGCATCAGCGGCAGTGTGAGCGGCAAAGTCACAATCAAAACGCTGAACAATGCCAGCGCCACCAACGCCGTGATGAACAGCAAAAGACTTCCCAACCCCATTGCGCCGGCCCAGGCCGGTTGAGCCGGGATGGCTTCACCGACCCGGCGTGTTTGCTGGGGCAGGAACAGCACCAGCAGGGCGGCCAATAGCCCAAAACCGACCGATTGCAGGAACAGGTTGAAAACCTCTCCAAACAAGCCGAAAACGCCTGAGAGAATCGCGCCCGGGCCAGAAATAGCAGGCGCTGACGTTTCTGGCGCCAGAAGTGACGGCCTTTGTGGATTATCAAGAATGCTGCCATCTACCCGTGCGCCCTCTGCACGACTGACCGGCGCACCAATAGTGGAGAGATTACCCGTGATGTGGGCGTTCTCTGATAATCGCACCGCACCACCAATCACAACCACATCACCGCGCACTTCGCCATCGCTGAACAAACTGCCGCCAATCACAATCACCGAGCCTTGTACCACCCCATTCTCCTCGATGGTCACGGACCCACCGAACACCACCAGGTCACCCTCGAACGTTTCGCCGTTTGAAATACTCACACTTTCTCCGAAGAAGGGCCCCTCATCGGACCCTTTGGCCTGAGCAATATGAGTCGGCCACGCCAATAACGCAAAAAGCAGGAAGAAGACGGTCAATTTCATCATTGTTTTCATTTGGTTCACTCCTTCTGCCTCAAGCGGCAGACCTGACCGATTGACCGACCTTTCGGACGGATATTTTCAACCCGGCGCTCAACAACACAAACAGCGCCAGCGCCCCAATCGGGGCATAATCTGGCAGGAAGGCCGCAGCGACATTCAACAGCGTTATTCCCACAACACTCACAGTACGAAAGAGAAGCGCGATATACAGCAATTGGCTAATCCACGAAGCAAACAACTGTTCCGGTTCCACCGCAAGATATGGCGCAAAAGGAGATAGTATCGCCACCAGCATACTCATCCCGGCCAGCGCCAGAAGAAATATGCCAATGCGCGTGCGTTTCTTTTCCATTTGCCGCTGTGCTGCCAGCCGCTGCTGAAACCGTAAAGTAAACCCTTGGGGTGGTGGAACGACCGGCGCGGCGCGAAGCGTCAGGTTAGCGCGCGCGAGCGCAGCACACTCTGGACAAGCGCGCAGATGAATACGCAAGTCACGCTCTTGTTCGGGGGTCAGTCGTTCGTCATCGAGCAGCCATTGTTCATACGGCTGGTGAACCATAAGGCATCCTTTCCATGCGGGTTTCAGGAGATTGCGCCGTGAGCAAACGGGCAACGGCTTTGCGCGCCCGATGCAGGCGGCTCTTGACCGCACTGACGGTGAGATTCAAACTGGCGGCAATCTCCACTTCCGAAAAATCGTACCAGTAACGCAACACAATTGCTGCCCGGTCGGTGGCCTCCAATCCGCGCAACGCGGCCTGAATCCCTTCCTGCTCCTCGCGGCGGATGGCTTCTTCTTCCGGGTCGGCAGCATTCCGGTCGGGCAATTCGGCAGGACGGTCATCCTCTTCTCGTTCAGCGTCCAGCGAGAAGACCGCAAACCGGCGGCGACGCAATCGGTCAATGCAATAATGCGCGGCAATCGAGAGCAGCCAGGTAGCAAACGGTCGTTGACGGTCGTAGCGTGAGATATTGTGATACGCACGCAAGAAACTCTCCTGTGCAGCGTCCTCCGCCGATTCGGGTTCGCCCAACATCCGATAACACAGGTTGAACACCGGTGTCTGGTATTGTTCTACCAGCCGGGTAAACGCCTCATCGTTCCCTTGCTGTGCCTGGAAAATCCAGGTCTGTTCTTCGTTCACGGAGTCTCCTGTCGGTCAGTCTGCCGGAATCTACGCAGGTGCGTGCAGAAGGTTGCAGGCGCACAGACTCAACCACACCACCGAGAATTTTAATCCCTTCTGTCCGAATCCCTGTTAGAAATTGCGTCATAACTGGTGATTTATGTCACTGCCATTTTGGTTTAGTATCACTTATGCTTGAATTTGGCAGATAAGTCGCCGCGTGTTGCTCTCTAACAAGCGGTTTCTATTTGATTTTTCTGGCAAAAAGGTTGACAGGGAAAGGAACAGGCGTGATGAATCTTTCCGAATTACGTGTTTTCGTGACGGCGGCAGAAGAACTGAACTTCAGCCGCGCCGCGCAACGGTTGAATCTTTCCCAATCGGCGGTAAGCCAGAATATCCAATCCATCGAGCGCGCGTATGGCGTCGAGCTGTTCCTGCGGCATGGCCGCTCGGTGCAGTTGAGCGAGACGGGCAAGACCATCCTGCCGATGGCGCGTGCAGTTCTCCATTCTGCCCGCATTCTGGAAGATGCCCTGATGAGCGCCAGGGGCGAGGTCTCTGGGGTGCTGTCGATTGGTTGCGCCACAACCTGCGGACGCTATTTCGTCCCGAATTTGCTGGCCTCATTTCAGGCGGAATATCCGAACGTCCGCACCCGCGTCACGCCAACGACCCGCAGCCAGGTCATCGAGGGGGTTCTGGCCCAAACGTTCGACCTGGGCATCGTAGGACGCAAAACCGAACATCGGGAGCTCGAAAATCAGCCCCTGTTCGAGGACCGTGTCATCATGATCGTTCCTGCCGGACATCCCTGGGCCAATCGTGATTGTGTCAGCCCGCAAGAAGTGCTGGAACAACCCTTCATCAGTCGTGAAAATACCTCGGCAACCCGCCAGGCACTGTTCGATGAATTGCGGCAGTATGGCATCGAACCGGAGAACCTGAACGTGGTCACCGAACTGGGCGATGCCGAAGCGGTTGAAATGGCGGTCGAAAAAGGGATTGGGATTACGTTCATTTCCGAACTCATGGCGGCCCGCAGCCTGGCGCTGGGACGGGTCAAAAAGGTCGAAGTCGAAGGCTTCAACCTGACGCAACAAATCTATCTCATTCGCCGCAAAGCCGAAACTTTTACCCGCGCCGAAACCCGTTTTTGGGAGTTCGTGCAGCAACATCGCCAGGCATTGGCCGCCGAGTTGCTCTATAATTTGACCAATGTCAAGCCCGGTTGAGAACTTGTGCTAAACTTATGGCATGATAACGCTGGCTCTCGGAGCGATATGGCAAAGCGGTTATTTTCCTGCAACAGGGAATGACCGCGTTCTTGTCTCAACATCATACCGGAAAGGATAAGCCATGCTGACTCTTGCCGAAAAACTCCTTTTTGCTCTGGCTGTGCTGGTCTCCCTGTATTGGACATGGCGAGGGGTACAGCGCATTGTACGGAACATTGCCAGCGGGCGAGGCAAACCCGATTGGAAGCAGGTGACCCGCCAGGCTGCCGGCGCATTGCTCAAATTTTTGACCTTTCAGCCGGTCTTTCGTTTTCGGTTTTGGCCTTCGCTGCTGCATGGTCTTATTGGTTGGGGATTCATTGCTTTTCTTCTTATCAACCTGGCCGATTTAATCTATGGCTACACCAGTTGGCGTCTGCTTGAAAACACTGGTTTGTTCGGAGATGTTTATCGTCTGGTGGCCGATATTGCGAATGTTGCCATCCTGATGGGGATTGTGGCGATGGCCGTGCGACGCTTCATTCTGCGTCCAGAGACTCTCTCCACACGCGAAACAACGCTCCTGCACCCTCAGGCGCGTTTTGGCATCCTGCGCGATTCGGCGATTGTCGCCGGGTTCATTTTTCTGCACAACACAGCCCGCCTGCTGGGCGAATCCTTCTACATCGCCCTGCATCAGCCCGACCCCTGGCAGCCGTTCATCACCGCCGTATCCTGGCTATGGGCAGGAGTCAATCCCAACCTGCTTTTGGCTGGAGAGCATGTCATGTTTTGGCTGTCGCTTGGAGCTGTGGTGGCGTTTTTGCCATATTTCCCATATAGCAAACATTTGCACCTGTTCTTTGCGCCGATTAATTTCGCGCTTAAACCGCCGCGCAAATCCATTGGTGAACTCGGATACATCAATTTAGAGGACCAGAGCATCGAGCAGTTTGGCGCAGCCAAAATCAGCGACCTGGGCTACGAACAAATTGTAGATGCTTACGCCTGCATCATGTGCTTTCGGTGTCAGGAAGTCTGCCCGGCATATCAGACCGGCAAGATACTCAGCCCGGCCGCGTTGGAAATCAATAAGCGCTACACCTTCAATTTCGGCGGCGGGACAGATACCCCCCTGCTCAACCTGATTCCCGAAGAAGCCGTTTGGGCCTGCACTTCGTGCGGGGCATGCGTGGACATTTGCCCTGTCGGCAACGAGCCGATGCGCGATATTCTGGAGATTCGGCGCAATCTGGCGATGATGGAGAGCAGTTTCCCGAAACAATTGGAAACTGCTTTGCGCGGTATGGAGCGCAACCTGAACCCCTGGAATGTGCCGCAATCCGAGCGTATGAAATGGGCGGCGGGGTTGAACGTGCCAACGATTGAACAAAATCCGGAACCAGAAATTCTCTGGTGGGTGGGGTGTGCACCCTCTACCGATGCACGCGCTCAGAAGACCGCGCAAGCGTTTGCCAGAATTTTGAATGCCGCCGGGGTCAATTATGCTGTGCTGGGTAAGAACGAAGCCTGCACCGGTGACTCGGCCCGCCGTGCCGGACGCGAAGACATCTTCTTTGGCCTGGCACAGGCCAATGTCGAGATTCTCAACGAAGTTGCCCCGCGGCGAATCGTCACCACTTGCCCGCACTGCCTGCACACGCTGAAAAACGAGTATCCGGCTTTTGGCGGACATTACGAAGTCGTTCACCACACCCAGCTTATCAATGAACTCATCGGTGCAGGTAAGCTGCGTTTACGCCCACAGTCCGAAAACGAACGTCAAAACACGAAAATCACCTATCACGACCCCTGCTATTTAGGCCGCCATAACGGCGTTTATCAGTCCCCACGCGAAGTCCTGAAGCAGACCGGAACTCCGCTGGTCGAACTGCCGCGTCATGGCGCGCAATCCTTCTGCTGCGGAGCGGGCGGCGCGCAGATGTGGAAAGAGGAAGAGCGTGGAACGACGCGGGTGAATCGGGCGCGCTTTGCAGAAGCCAAGGCCACCGGTGCGGAGACACTTGCTGTTGGCTGTCCCTTCTGTTTGACGATGATGACCGATGCGGCGAAAGCCGAGGGTGGTCACCTGCCGGTTAAAGACGTGGCTGAACTGGTGGCCGAGCGGTTGGAGTAAGAACTGTCCTGAGTTTTCTGATGAAAGGAGTTTTGATGTACAAACGGATTTTCACTGTGCTGGCTTTTGTTTCTCTCCTGATTGCGCTGTTTGGTGCAACAGTAACACCCGCTGATGCTGCGCGAAAAAGCGTGGCGCTGGTGAGCGTGGGCTACTATCACGAGAAGGGCGTGGTGTTCAATTTCAAATTGACTGGCGATTTTCAGGATAGTGAGTTAAAGGGTAGTCTCAAAATCGGCAAGAATACCATCAAAGTGTATTGCAAGCGTAAAGACGATGACGAGCTGGTCAATGCGCTGTGCGTTGCCCCTTCTACGACCGCCCAGTATGCGGGTCGAAAGGGAATTATCACTTTTGCGGGGGCATCGTTCACGGTGACGATTCCCGCCCGCCCTCAAAAGTGACTCCCTGACCGCCAGACCGCTATCGCGGAATTCAAAACGCCAGGCTGGAAATACGCCTGGCGTTTTGTCTGATGGGCCGGGTCAGCCAAACAGAGTTTCGAGCGCTTCTACGCAGGCGTTTCGCCATGTGGTGTAGTTGTGCGCTCCGCCGTTTTCACGGTAGGTTGCACGGTAGCCTTTTTCGCTCAGCAGGGCAGCCATACGGCGATTGGGTTCGCGCAAAAAATCCATTACGCCACAATCGAGCCAGAGTTGTACATCCGGTTTGGGAAAATATCGCACCATCTGCATCGTCACAGTTTCCTGTTGCCACAATGCGAAGGCACCGGCCTGGCTGATGGCTTTGCCAAAAACGAATGGCAGACACAAGGCGGTGAAGACGGCCATCAGCCCGCCCATCGAAGCGCCCAGCACGCCATGCACACCGGGGTGTTTCTCGTAATCCACCAGGTTCAATTCACACGCCGCGAGCGGCAAAATCTGGCGCATCACAAACAACAAAGTTGAGTCGGCCTGGCTGTATTCCACCATGCGCGCCGCACCGCCGTTTTGCACAAAAGCAATCGCCAGCGGACGGATGCGCCGCGCTGCAATCAGATTGTCCACGATAACAGCTAGTTTGCCGCGACGCAGATAATCTTCGCCATCGTACACGAGCAAGAGCGGGAGGGGGTCATTCCCCGGCGGGCGATAGAGCCAGACACGCCGCGCCTTCGATGCCGTTACCCGCTCTGCGGTAACGGTGTACCGGGTAATTTGTCCGCGCAGGCCACCCGATGGCGGCTTCAGCCAGGGAGTGGGTTGTGCTTCGGGCATATAGAAAAAGTGATTCCAGCCGCCTACGCCGTTGTATACCCGTTTCCGGTTTAACGGGTCGGGCAGGCGTTGTTTCGTTTGGGGGTCGTAGAACGCATATTCCAGGTAGGCGTTCAGCGGTAACTCAAAGGAAACAGCCCAACCCCCCTTGTCCACCGCTTGAAAGGGTTGCGGATGTTCTTCCCAGCCGTGCAGGTCGCTGAGCAAATACGGCGCCTGTTCTCCATGCCAGGTGAGGGTGACAGTGTTTCCCGTGATGATTGGGTTATGTGATTTCATGCCGTCAATTCTACTGGTCACAATTGCGCCAGGAGTGCGCGGTAATCTTCAGCGTTGGGGGGATTCATCGCCAAAATTTGCCGGATGATTTCGGCCACGCCCTCTCTGTCTCCCACTTCCATTAACCGGTCACCAACGGCATCCAGGTGTGCAAC
Organism: Anaerolineales bacterium; assembly: GCA_025056175.1. GTDB lineage: Bacteria > Chloroflexota > Anaerolineae > Anaerolineales > Villigracilaceae > UBA5195. Next base: position 10,199 of record JANWWK010000048.1, on the reverse strand, counting down.
CGCGTCGGTCACGCGTCCGGCGCGGTAGAGTTGCTCGGCGAGCGTGCGGCGCAGCAAAATCACATCTCCCTGTTCTTCCAGCAATTTTTCCAGGAACGGAATAGCATCATGTGGACGCCCGGCGCTTTCGAGATAGGCAATGAACGAATCCAGCTCGGCCTGTGCCTGTTGCTGTTGTCCCAGGCGTAAGTTCAATTCAATCAGGCTTTGCCGCACAGAAGCATCATCGGGACGCAAGGTACGAATTTGTTCGTAAACCCGGATGGCTTGCCGCCAATCGAGTCGTTGCATGTCAATATCGGCCATTCGTTGCAAAATGCGCACATTCCAGTCGCGGTTGGCGCTGGGTTGTTGAGCAATGCGCAGCGCCGTTGCATACGTCTTGCGGGCCATGTCGAGTTCTGCAAGGCGGTAGTAAATATCGGCCAATTCCATGTATTCTCGAATGGCGTCATCAGTCAACCCGCGCGCCAGCAGTTGTTCGATAAGCCGGTTGCGCGCGGTCATATCCATGGGAGAGAGCTGAAGAATGCGCCGGAGCAGGTTGGTGGCCTGCGCTGCCTCGCCGCGAATGCTGTAGGCACTTGCGACCGTATTGAATTTGGCAATGGCTTCGGGAATGCGCCCTTCTCGAATCAGCAAATCGCCAATCAGCGTATGCAGAGGCAGGTAGGTGGGAGCATACGTGAGCGCGTGAAAGGCCGCATCCATCGCCGAACGCAGGTGATTGGCGCGCGCCAGTTCGTTGATTTGGTTCATCGCATCAATGACCTGGCTCGATTGTGCCTGAATGATAATTTCGGCCAGCGGCAATGCCTGTCCGCCTGTCTGCTTTGACATCTCCTCGCGCATTTTTTGTAAATGCTGCCGCCAGTTGACGCGCATCAACATCTGTTCAACGTTCTCGCACAACTTGGCGAAGGCTTTCGCGTCGTTATCCTGCTCCATTGCCTCAATCAGCGGTTCGTAGAGTTGACGAATGGTTTCGGCCTGGTCGGGCGTCACCACCTCGGCATCGGCAATTTTCAAAGCTTCCAGGTATTCGATGGCCGCATCTTTATCACGCTTGAGCCTGTGCAGAATTTGCCCGCTCAATAAGCGCGCCGCGAGCGCGTAATCGGCATGTTTGACGCATTGTTGGAGATTGCGCAAGGCGCTTTCCTGGCGGTTGGTTTGTGAGCGCAGGTATCCCAGGTCGAAATAGGCTGCCGGGTGCATCAGTCCACTTTCGATAGCGCGTTCAATTTCATCTGCCGCCATCGTTTCCTGGTTGCGCGTCTGTGCATCAATGGCCTGGCTCAGATGCAGCAAAATTTTCGTTTGCTCGGCTTGTTGTGAGGAGAGTTGGCCGGTTCCACGCATGATGGATTGCAAGCCGCGCCGTTGTTGCGCTTCGGGGCTTTCGTCCGAAAGGTCAAACAGTACCTCCGCCAGCACTTTCAATGCCTTTTGTGCGGCCTCCGTCACCGGGTCGGGGCTTTCGCGGATGGTCTCTCTCTTTTCCAACTGTTTGACCGCCGCCATGCGCAAGGGTCCCGTCCCTCCGCGCGGACGGATGGGCTTGCTCAACAAGCGTCCCGATTTAATCATGCTGGCAGCCTGAAGCGCCTCCTGGCTGGAGGGGTCTAACTGCAAGGCGTGCTGAACCACTTCCAGCGCCTTTTGGGGGTTGCCGCTGTGCTGGAGCAGGCTGGCAAGGGCAATGTATTCCGTGATGGCCTGGCGCGTTTGTCCGGTTTTTTCGTGAATCAGGGCCAGGCGTGAGCGGGCGATGGCGTGTTCCGGGTTCAGCTGCACCACGCGCAGCCAGTTTTCGACCGATTTTTCGACATCGCGCGCCCTAAGATACAGCTCTGCTGCCTGCACTGCCGCCTGGACTGCATCTTTCAGGTTGCCCAGCCGCTCGTTCAATTGAGCAATCTTCTCGAACGGCACCGGGTCATCTGGCGCAACCTGGGCCACACGCAGGTATACCTTCAGCGCCTCATCGTATCGTTGTTGCTGATATAACGCCAGCGCGTAACTGTTCAGCGCCTTCGGATTATCGGGAAACTCTGCCAGTGCGCGCTGATACGCCTGTGCCGCGGCAGCCCAGTTCTGGTCCCAGGCTGCCGAATGCCCGTCATTCATTGCGCGATGAAAAAGGTCTTCACGTCCGGCCATCGTCACATCCCTTGTTTCTGGGTGAGTGGTCATTGTTTGGTGTCGAGGACAGTCATCTCTCCCCAGCGTTTTCCTGCGCGTGCTTCGGTCGAGAGCGGAATCCGAAGGGGATAGGCCTGTTCCATTGTTGTTTGTACAATACGCGCCGTATCGTGCAATTCAGATTGCGGGCATTCTAACACAATCTCGTCATGCACTTGCAGCAACATCTGTCCGTGTAAACCGGCTTCTTGCAAGGCTGCCGGAATACGGAGCATGGCAATTTTCATAATGTCTGCTGCGGTGCCTTGAATGGGCGCATTGATAGCCTCGCGCTCTTCGCGCGCGCGCATTTGCGCGTTGAGCGAGTTACGCAGGGCCGGAAAATATCGCCGCCTTCCCAACAGCGTTGTGACGTAGCCCTGTTCCGCTGCCAATCGCCGGGTGTCGTCCAGATACTTCTTCACGCCCGGGAAGCGTTCAAAATAGACTTTGACAAACCGTTCCGATTCGGCCAGCGTGAGCTCCGTGCGCCGCGTCAGCCCAAAGGCCGACATGCCGTAAATCAGCCCGAAATTGATGGCTTTGGCATGACGGCGCATCTCTTTGGTCACTTCGGAGAGCGGTACACCGTAAATGGCCGCCGCCGTTGCTGCGTGAATATCCTGTCCCTGCCGGAACGCTTCCAGCATTGCTTCATCGCCGGCCATGTGCGCCACAATCCGCAATTCCACTTGCGAATAATCCACCGAAAGCAGGACTTTGCCTTCTTCCGCAATGAACCCGTTGCGTACCCGCTGACCGGTTTCGGTGCGGATAGGGATGTTTTGCAGGTTAGGATTGTTGGACGATAGTCGTCCGGTTACTGAGCCGGTCTGACTGTAGGAGGTGTGAACTCGCCCGGTCTGTGGATTGACGGCTTCGGGCAGGGCATCTACGTAGGTAGATTTCAATTTCGAGAGTTCGCGGTGTTCTAAAATCAAATCCAGTACCGGATGCTGCCCACGCATCTCTTCCAGCACATCGGCAGCGGTTGAATAATGTCCGCTGGACGTTTTGCGTCCACGGTCTGGCGGGGTCAACTGTAACTGGACAAACAAAACCTCCGAAAGTTGTTGCGTGGAATTGAGATTGAACGGCTTGCCCACCTGCCGAAAGACTTCGGCTTCAATCACTTTCAGCCGCGCAGCCAGTTCTTTAGAAAACTGGTGGAAAAAATCCAGGTCGAGCCGCACCCCGGTCCATTCCATCTCAGCCAGCACAGGCACAAGCGGCATCTCGATTTCGCGCATCAGCCGTTCCAAACCATCTCGTCTCAGTTCGGCCTCCAGTTGCGGCATCAACCGCAGGCAGACTTCGGCATCTGCCACCGCATACGGGGCAGCGGCTTCTACCGGCACTTGCGCCATCGAAATCTGATTCTTGCCCGTACCAATCAGGGCTTCGATAGGGGTCATCTCTTCGTTAAGCCGCGTGCGCGCCATTTCTTTCAAGCCGACTCTGGAACCCGGCTCAATCAGAAACTGCGCTATCATCGTATCGAACCTCAGCGGGAAGGGCTTCAAGCCATGCCGCATCAACATCAGATAATCGTATTTGACGTTATGGCCGATTTTGGGGATGTCTGGATGGGTGAACGCACCCTTCAGCGCAGCCAACACCTGTGCAAGCGGCAAGTTTTTTGCTCCGAGATGACCAATCGGGATGTACCACCCTTTCCCCACCTCGGTTGCGAGGGAAATGCCCACCAATTCGGCTTGCATTTCATCGGTCGAGGTCGTTTCGGTGTCGAAAGCGACAATTTTCGCCCGCTGCAGCGTCTCTGCCAGGCGGTTGAGTTTCTCGGTTGTATCCACAATTCCTGTTTCGGGAGCGCTTCCTCGCGCAGGGATTTGGAGCACTGGTGCAGGGGTGGGCAGGTCTCCGAACAGAGATAATTGCCCCGACGGCGTGGATTTGGTGGAGACGGCCGCGGCCTGCGGCGCAGCATGCGTTCCCTTCAGCGCGGCCAGTTTGGGCAGCAGTGATTTGAATTCCAATGCGTGGAACAGCGCCTCGACTCTGGATGGGTCGAACTGGTCGGCACGGGCGGCCTCCAAATCCAGTTTCACCGGCAAGTCGGTGCGGATGCGCGCCAGATCACGGCTCAAATAGGCCATCGCGCGGCCTTGTTCCAATTTCTGGCGCGTTTTTTCAGGCAGTTCGTCGAGGTGAGCGTAGATGTCATCCAGAGAAGTGTATTTCTGATAGAGCGCCTGTGCGGTTTTTTCACCAATCCCTTTTACGCCGGGGATGTTGTCGGAAGAATCGCCAATCAGCGCTTTGTAATCTACCACCAGGTGCGGCGGCACGCCAAATTTCTCAATCACATCTTGCTCGGTGATGTAATCTCTGGCGTCGCCCATCTTGCCGCCCTCGGGCAGGTTGACGATGATGTGATTGCCCACCAGTTGCAACAAGTCGCGGTCACCGGTAATAATTTTGACCCCTAAGCCATGCGCAGCGGCCTGCCTGGCAACCGAACCGAGAACGTCATCTGCTTCGTAGCCTTCCAGTTCCAGGCGGGGAATATCAAAAGCATCCACCAGCTGCCGGATGCGCTCTATCTGCGGGCGCAGGTCATCGGGCATTTTGGCGCGCGTGGCTTTGTATTCGGGGAACATTTCGTCGCGGAAAGTTTTTCCGGTATCAAAGGCCACCGCGAGATAGTCGGGTTTTTCGTTTTCAAGCAATTGGAGTAAAACACGGGCAAAACCATACACCCCGGCCGTGGGTTCACCGCTGGAGGTGCGCCATCCTGCGGATGAGCCTGCACCACCCGTCAGGGCGTAGAACATGCGGTAAGCGAGGGCGTGTCCGTCAATCAGATACAATTTGGGGGGCATGAACTTAATTTACCATAAAACCGCGGCTTTCGTCGGTGTACAGGCAAATTTTGTTAAAGAAAATGCAGGACAACTGAATGTAAGTTGTCCTACCAGGGAAAAAGATTAACACTGATGAGGAAGAAACCTACTCTCCCGGCTTGAACCCCTGTCGTTCACGGGTTTGTTTAATGAAATTGCGCACCAGGTGTTGGGGATGTGGCTGGGAACTGCCCATAATCAGATAGCCGGGGGCCCAAAAATCGCCGGAGGGGTTATCCTTTTTGAAGCGCGGAAATTCGTTGAACAAGCGGTCGGAAGTCTGCTGGCGGACGACACGCATGACATGTCCCGGCGCGGTGGAGGGCGGCACACGTACCACCCATTGCAGATAATCGGGGCGTACAGAGAGATGTTCCAGCCGCCAGCCAAATGCAATGCACACTTGCGGCACCCATTCATTCAACCGGTCGGCCAGGTCACCAACCAGGTGATGGTTATCGAAGCGCGGCACCAGCAGACAGGCATAGGAAAGGTCGGCCATCGCGGGGGAGGCCGGTTCCAGTAAAATGCGGTGTGCTACCTGTGTCACAGATTCGGTCACCGTGTGGGGACGGGTTTCGATAAGCGATTGGTCTTTCTGCAAGACCTGTTTACGGGTCAGCTGCAACTCCTCTGGCAGCCCGACCTGCTGTGCTTCAACAGCAGAAAGTCCGGAAGCCATGGTTTCATCCATCGCCGGCACAGGACGTTTGAAACTATCGCGCCGGATGGCGGGGGAACTTTCCAGGCTGAAGTGCGGAGCGCTATCAGGTGCAGGCTGAAGGGTTGGAGGTGGTTGGGTTTCAGGTTCTTCTACCGCAACCTGGCTGCCAGGCGCTTCGACCTGGCGCGCCGTTGGGAGCAATTCAGCAGGCTGTTCCCACGGCATGGCTGCAGGCGCTTGCGGTTTCAGAATGGGAATGGGCGGGGGGACATCGCCCAACAGCTCGGAAATCGGCGGGAGGTCTTCTTCTGGTTCTTCCTTCGGCAAAAAGGTTTCCGTGAGGAACGGCGGCGAAGAAACCGGTCTGGATGGCACGGCAGGAAGTTCGCCTGGTTCGTCGGCCAGGCTGCGTACCAGTTTGCCAGCCTGCGTGCGGATGGTGCTGAAGGGAGTTTCCCCATCGAACACCAGCGCCAGAATCATGGTAGCCGAAAGTTTGCGCGCGTAGAGAATGTGCTGGGCTTCCGTAGATTGCAGACGGATGAAACGCAGAATGTCACTTTCGTTTTCTCGATCCCAATAGCGTTGCACCGATTGAGAGAGTTCCTGCGCCGCCTCGCGCGAAAGTTGACCAGCATATGCCCACAATTCTCCCTCGCGGGTGATGAGCGCGGCTTGCGCGGCGGATTCGAGCGTGAGACGGGTGAGATGCTGGGCGGCTTTACTGACGTCTTTAATCCAAACCATGCGCGAGGTCTCTGCCAGAGCACGTGCCTGGGAATCGAAGGCCGAAAGGGAGGGTTTCTTTTCAGGCATGGCAACGCTCTTCGAATCGCTCGGGGAGATTACCAACTGTTCGAGCAAACTGGCTAACGCAGACATCGAAATGGGTTTGACCAGTGTCGCCGCCGGGGTCAACACCAGGCTGTCTTCTACGGTCTGGTTAGCCCGCCTGACCAGCAGGAATTGTATATCGTTCTTGACCAGCCGCAAGGCATAACCAATATCGAGCAGCGACAGGCCTACTTCTTCCAGCTCTGCATCCAGCAGGACAACCGCGCAATTCGTCTTGCGAACATGGTGAATGGCTTCGGAAAAATCTGCCGTGACCGAGACAGTATAACGGTTGGGATCCAGGCCATTTTGCACGGAAACGCCAAATTCACGCTGCGGCGTAATTACCAGAAGATGCACAGTCATACGATAAAAGTGTATCACGCCCTCAGGGAGCAGACAAGTCGCCTGTGCTGACGGAATCATATCAGATTGTAAACAAAATCAGGAGGCGTTCCCTTTGACAGGGTCGGCGCCTCCTCTGGTATTAAATCTGGTCTGGCGGGAGAACTTTTCTCGTTATTACCTGGCCTCCCTCACCCTGCCTGGCCGATGCTTTCTTGAACCTCGGGGTTTTGATGCGCTTCGCAGTCCGTATAGAGGGGAGAGAAACTGCCCGAAATTTCGCCAATTGGGGGCCGTTTCTCTCTTCCCCTGGGAGAGGGCCAGAGTGAGGGTAGATAGTTACCGTTTCTTTTGCTTTGAGATTGCCAGACGTCTTATGAAGCGGGTGGAACGGAATCGAAGGTGGTTGCTGTTTCGGCGGGTTTCTTACGCAGGGTGAAAAAGCCCACTGCTATCGGGATGATGACAAAAATCACAGAAAGGCACAGCAACGCGAAGCCAAGCGGGGCGGGAAGGGTCTGCACCGTTTCGACATCTCCGACCGTTGTGGTAATGGGTTGCCCTGTGGCAATGAGAATGCCCCAAATGCAGGACATTAAGGCCAGACAAAGACAACATAATGCTGTAACAACCGTGATAACAATACCTAATGTGCGGTTTTCCATGTAATTCTCCTCCTGAACGTGGGATTGATGTTATCAGTATAAGGATTTTCGGCGGAAAATCAACCGCCAAACATGGCTCATTAGGGGCATTTTACAAACATCGCGCTAATCCATTCACCAGTGCGCTCACATCTTCGGGGGTGTTGTAGCCTTGAATCGAAATGCGGACGAATTGATGCCCATTCCAGGCAATCAACGGCACTTCCACGCGATGTTCGTCGTAGAGCCGCGTTTTGAGCAGGGATAAATTGGTCTCCAGCGGTAAGGGGGCAATTGCCATCTGGCTGAAGAAACCGCCCTCCAGCGGATAGAGCATCGGCAGGCCGGTCAGGCTGCAAACCTGCTTGATGGCTTCGACGAGCAAAATGTGACAGTCCTGCCGCACCGTGTCCCAATCCTGTTCATACATGAACTGGATGGCGGCAGGCACCGATAAGGCCGCTGCGGGGTCATGGGTGCCGGTCCATTGAAACAGATCCACAAATCTGGAGGCATTGCCGGCAGGGGAGGTTTTGCCGTAGCCCCAACTGACCACCAGCGGCTCAAGCATTGGTTGAACTTCTGGCCGGACGTACAGGAACGCGGCGCCTTTGGGACTCATCATCCACTTATGCAGGTTGCCAAACACCACATCGGCTCCCAGCGCCTGCAAATCGAGCGGAATTTGTCCAGGAGCATGTGCCGCGTCTATCACCGTCAGGATGCCAGCCTGGCGCGCCAGCGCGCAAATCCGCTCCACCGGTAAGCGCAGCGCCGTCGGCGAGGTGATGTGGCTGAGATAGATGACGCGCGTGCGCTCTGTGACACCTGCCCAGAACTGGCGCACTATCTCCTCTTCCGAGTGGATGGGCAGAGGGATGGGCTGGCGCACATACTTTGCGCCGCGTTTACCACACACGAATTGCCACGTCAAGTCACAGGCGCCGTACTCGTGGTCGCTGGTCAAAATTTCATCGCCTGGCTGAAGTGAAAGCGAACGGGCGACGATATTGACACCATGCGTGGCATTCGGGATATACACCAGGTCGTCTGAGGGGGCATTCAGATAGGCGCCCAGGGCTGCGCGTGCTTCACCCAGCAGCGTATCGTACTCTCGCCCAAGAAACAAAACGGGTTGACGCTCCAGACGTCTTTGCCAGTGTTGATACGCCTCGAACACCGGGCGTGGACAGGCGCCAAATGAGCCGTGATTCAGAAAATGAATTTCAGGGTCAAGCAGGAAAAGGGAACGGATGTGATTCATACGCCAGAGGGGGGATTGCAGGATTGGGATGTTTTGTTTTCAGCAGACTCACAGTCAGACCGATTAGAATCATGCGCGAAACCTTTAGAACACCAAAACCGTAAATCAAGCGTAATGTCGAAACCCACAGAGCGGTCGTATACTTGCATCGATACCATATGACCGATACACCCGCCACGCCTACCCCTGCAACAACGACAAGCACCTCGCTTCAGAAGCGGCCTGTTTTGCGCCTGGCGCTGCAAAGCGCATGGGTTCTGGTGGTCATCTGGATTGTGTGGCTGCTCTGGGCGTATCTTTCGGCTTCATGGAATAACAGCACTAACGTGGTGTACCTGTTCAGCCAGGTCGCGCGCATCGGGCTGAGCCTGTTCACGTATTCTACCGTCCAATTGCTGGCCGATGTATACATTTTGCTTGGCTTTTTCAGTTTAGCCGGATTGCTTTTTTTGCGCCGTTCTGATGACTGGTTTGCCATTTTCCTTTCGTTGATGATGATGACGTTCGGGTTGCGCGTCACCCGAATCGGTTATGAACTGCTCTACCAGTCGGATTTGCAGTATGCGTTCAGTCCGCTGATGATGATGGGGGATATGGGAATTATCCTGTTGGGCTGGTTGTATCCCGATGGGCGCATCCTGCCGCGCGGATTCCGCTTCCTGTTGCCCATACTGGCAGTGAACATTGCGCTGCTCTACTGGCCTGCTTCGCCGTTCTTTGGTGATAGCATTGCCAATTCAATTGCTACCCTGAACCTGCTGGCCTGGTATGCCACCAGCGGTTTTGCCCTGCTCTACCGTTACCGCCAGGCGGCCAACCCCAACCAGCGTGAACAAATCCGCTGGATGTTGACCGGTATGATGATGCCCCTGGCATGGTTTGTGGCATTCAGCCTGCCGCCGCTTTTCTTTCCGGCCTTGCAAGACCAGAGTGGGACGGCTTTTTCCCTGTTTGTCATGGTCATGCGGGTCGTGAGCATTCCGCTGTTTCTGGCCTTTCCGCTTACGCTGACGATTGCAATTGCCCGCTATAAATTATTCGACATCGATTTCCTGATTAACCGCGCCCTGGTCTATGGCGCGTTGACCACCTTGCTGGCTTCCATTTTCGGGCTGGTTCTCCTGGTCTTCAATATCATCTTTGCTGCCGTTGCCCCTGGCGCACAGGCCACGCTGGGACTGGCGGTCTCCGCGCTGATTGCAGGAGCGCTCTTCCAGCCAGCGCGCAAAGCCTTGCAGCGCTTCGTAGACCGGACGTTTTACAGCATCAAAATTGACTATCTCAAAACCCCGCCAGAGCGCAAATACATCGCCTCGCCAGATACGCAAACACTCGCTCCACTCCTGTTTTCGCGCTATCAGAACCTGGAATTGATTGGCAAAGGCGGGATGGCCGAAGTC
>JANWWK010000043.1 GCA_025056175.1 Anaerolineales bacterium | reverse complement strand
GCCCTCTCCCAGGGGGAGAGGGGGGACGCCCTCCCCCCGGCCCGCTCCCAGTGGGCGAGGGGGGGCGCCCGCACCCCGGCCCCCACCCAGGGGGGGCGGGGGGGCGCCCACCCCCCGGCCCACACCCAGCGGGCGAGGGGAGACGCCCTCCCCCCGGCCCTCACCCAGGGGGAGAGGGGAGACGCCCTCACCCCGGCCCGCTCCCGCAGGGAGAGGGGGGACGCCCTCACCCCGGCCCTCTCCCGCGGGGAGAGGGGGCGTGATTGTTGCGCTCTGAATCCGAATGGTTACGCCGTGCCAGGTGAAGCGCAGGTCGGTGTAAGTGCCATCGTAGGCGTGCGCGCCGGGGTGAACGCGTTCTTCCTGTTCACCAAAGCGCCCCACCAACAGTTCTGTCAGACAGCGGTCGCGCCAGGGTTCACCCAGCCCCCAATCTTTGAAGCCCAGCGACAGCCCAAAGCCTTCGGGCAGGAGCGCGTGGCAGGTCACGCTGCGCGAGTTCCAGGTGTTCCAGCCGCGCAGGGATGCGCGTTTCAGGGAAAGGTAAGCGGCCATTCGGTTTCCTTAAGGTACTTGCGGCCCGCCATCCTTGACGATGGCGTAGGCGAACGCCGCCAGTCCATTCGTCTGGTTGACGGTGAATTCGTTGCTCGGCGCGCAAAAGCGGTTGTCAAAGAACAGTTCGTACAGGCCCCAGTTGTAGTATTTGGGGTAGACCATGTTGACCGCAAACCCGGCGTTGGTCACTTCGTTGACCGGCGTCAGAGCATAGAACCAGACCGCGCCATACGGCACCATGCCCTTGGGCAGTCCTTTGGGATGTTCGAGATACCACAGATAATCATGCAGCATTTGGGTCGGGTAGCGGTAGCCGCAGCCGCTTATCATGCACATATTCAGTTCGTTGCCGCCCAGAGCGTAGTCGTTGCTGGTGAAGATGGTATCCAGGTATTCGGGGGAATCCTTCAGCCCGAAGTAGGCCACCGCCTGGATGATGACATCTGGCGAACTGTGGTTGCCGACAACAGGCGGCATGCGGCGGTGCCAGCCCTGTCGGAAGGGGCGGTATGTGGTCGGTTCGATGCGGTCGTAGCGCGCCCAGTGCAGGAAAGCCTGTTTGAGCAGATTCTGGTACTCGACGTCAATGTTCTCGTTCTTCGCCAGCACATACACGATGACCGGCCACTGCCAATCGCCCTCGAAGCCGGGTTCGCTGCCCACCGAGCCGTCGCCCTTTTCGGGGAACAGGTGGTCGGTGGGATTCTTGATGGGGACGAGCGCCTTGAACTGTTCCTCGTAGGTTTTGTCGCCGGTGGTGCGGTACATCCATGCCAGCGAGAAGGCGCGGATGGTCTTGTCCTGCTGCCATTTGCCGTCATCGCCTTCCCATTTATCGGGGTTGGCTTCGGCCCACTCGTGGGCGCGTTTGGCGGCGGCGCGCAGGTTTTGCGGGGTCAGTTCCACATCCTGGAAGTATGGGCCGGTGATGCGCTTGATTCCGGCCAGGTCCATGCAGTAGGCCAGCCAGTTGGCCGAGGCGCTGAACTGCCAGGAGGCAATTGAGGAGCCGGGGCCATAGAACCACTTGGACGGGCGCGCTTCGTGGCCGGGAATCGGCCAGACACCCGCCGGTACGCCGCCGCCCGAACTGCTGGCGTTTTGCAGGCGCATGAAGAAAGCAATGTTCCAGGCGGCTTCATCGAGAATATCCGGCACGCCGTTGTTATTTTCAGGAATGGACAGTTCACCGTCCACATAAATCTCAGGGCGCAGTTCGTAAGCCAGGGTCAGGCGCAGGTTGACCCACATGTGCTGCCACCAGCGGTCATAATCCGCCGCGTCGTAGTAGCCGCCGAAGATTTTGTCGTTGGTCACGCCGGTTTCGGGTTTGACGATGCCTGTTTCGTAAGCCTGTTCGCTGGTTTCGTAGTACACCGTGCCAACCGGCCAGTAGGGAAGAGGAACCTCCCACTCGGTATAGGGCATGACGCGCGGAATGTCAGCGCGCTGGATATACAGGCCGTGCATGACATCCCGCCAGGCTTCGTAGTAAGTGTCGGTGTCTATGCGGAAGGGGAACGAACTGCCCATGCGCTCGACCACGATTTTGTACTTGCCGGTGTAGCCAGCCACGCCGCGAAAAGCGCCAAAGTCGCATTCCCACACGTCCGCGCCCGTGTAGGAGATGTATTTAAATTTGGGAAACCACATCTGTTGGGCGGCTTCGTTACCGGGATAAAAGTCAGTGCCGCCGGTTTCCAGGTCTTTGCGCTTGGCGATGGTGTTGGTGAAGACAATCTCGTTCGAGCCGTCGTCTTTGACGACGTGGCAGGGCGTTCCGGCCAGGGATTCCAGTTCCAGCGGGCCGTTTTCGCCCATGAAAAGCGTCAGGTAGGCGTATTTGACGCGGGCGCGCGGGCTGTAGCCAATCTGATTGACCTTGATGGCTTCGGAGAATTGCTGGAATTCATCAAAAACGATGGTCTGCGGCGGGCCGAGGCGGTTCATGATGACCGTGTAAGTCTTGCCGCGCTTCATCGGGAAGGGCAGTTCCAGAAAAACCCAGTGGTCGCTGATGTATTTGGACAGGTACATGCCCTCGAAGCCGGTCGGTTTGCTCTTCAGCCCGGTACGCAGCGGGGCCAGGCCGCCCGCGTAATCGGGGTTATCGGGCGAGGTGATGGTGTAGGTGTCGGTCAGGCGCGCCAGGCTGGTATCCAGCATGTCGCGCCAGATGAGCGAAGCCGGGTTGCGCTTGTTGTAGCGGTATTCACCATCGCGGAAGTGAAGCATCAGAATCGAATCCGTCACCGGGCTGACGGCCTGGATGTGCTTTTCATGCACGCTTTTCGGCTCGGCGGGTGTGGGCGGGACTTCGGTGGGAGTGGCGCTTGGCTTGCGGGTTGGTTTGGCGGGTTTGGTGGCCGTCGGCGGGATAGGGGTGAGAGTGGCGGTGGCCGTTTCCCCCTGCTCCTCTGGGAGAGGGGAGCCTGCCGGGGCGGGCTGGCAGCCTGCCAGCAGCCCAAAGGCAATCAGTAAGAAGCAGGCTATCATTCCAAAAGTAAGATTTTGTTTCATACAACGCTCCTTTCTAATCGCCCAGCCAGACCTCGACCTGGCTGTTCGCCCTCATCTTCTCGAACGGGATGAAATTCCCCGCCAGCGGCTCGCCATCGAGCAGGAGTTTGCCCACCCCGCGCTGGACATGGCCCGGGTTATGAACCGTGATGTCGAGCGTCTTGCCGCGCAATTCACGCCGCAGGCGGAAGCCATCCCACGCGGCGGGGATGCACGGGTCGAGGCGCAAGCCGTCAATTTCCGGGCGGATGCCCAACACATAGTGCGTGATGCTGAAATAGAACCAGGCTGCCGCGCCGGTCAGCCAGGCGGTGCGGGCATTGCCCTCGCGCGGCGAATAGCGTGAGTAGGTGGTCTGCGCCTGAACGTAAGGCTCACTCTGGCGGATTTCGGCGCGGTCGTTATAAGCGGCAGGCATGGTGGCGCGCAACACCTCGTATGCACGGTTGCCTTCGCCCAGCAGGCACTCAGCCATGATGCCCCAACCCTGCGTGTGGTTGAAGATTCCAGCGTTTTCCTTGACGCCCTGATTGAACACCACCGCCCGCATGACCTCGATGGAGGTCTTTCGGAAGGGCGGGGCGCACAACATCAGTCCGTAGGGGGTTGCCAGCCGTTCGCGGACGGTTTTCATGCAGGTTTGCGCCTGTTCTGGCGTGGCCGCGCCGCTAATCACCGCCCAAACCTGCGTGTTGAGATACACCTGTCCTTCCTCGAAGTCCTTCGTGCCATACACCGTGCCATCTTCGCCCACCGCCCAGATGAACCATTCGCCATCCCAGGCGCAGGCGCGGATGCGCTCTTCCAGCCGGGCGCGTTGCGTTTCGGCCCAGGCCTTGTCTGCCGGGCGGCCTATCCGTTCCGCAATCTCGGACAAAATCTTCAGTCCGCGATAAACCTGGAAAGCCACGAACAAACTCTCGCCGTGAAAGCCGAGTTTCAGGCAGTCGTTCCAGTCAGCCAGCAGGCCGCAGGTCAGGCCGTTGCGCCCGGTGCGCTCCAGGTTGAACTCCAGGGCGCGGCGCAGGTGGCCGAAGACGGTATCCTCGCCCACATCGGCATACGGCAGGATTTTGTGATAGAAAGCCAGGTCGCCGGTTTCGTTAACGTAGGCCGGGACGGCGTCGAAGAACCACAGGCAGTCATCCGAGCGGAATTCTTCGGGAGCGGGGGCTTTCTCGTGGCCGGGATGATGCTCGAAAGGCTTGATAACTGGAATCGCGCCGCCGTTTTGCACCTGGCCGGTGAGCAGCAGTTCCAGCCGTTCCCGCGCCTGGTCGGGGATGGCCGTCAGCACACCCAAAATGTCCTGCACTGAATCGCGGAATCCCAGCCCGTCGCGTTCGCCGTTATAGACCAGGCTGGCGGCGCGTGACCAGTTGAAGGTAATCAGGCAGTTGTACAGGCCCCAGACGTTGACGGTGTGATTGAGTTCTTCGTCCGGCGTTTGCACGGTCAGCCGACCGAGTTGGGCGTGCCAGTGGGCTTTCAGTTTCTCCAATTCGTGTTCGGCCTGCGTCAGGTTGCCGAATTTCTCAAAAGTCTCCGCCCCGACCGTGCGCGCTTCGCCGATGCCGAGCAAGACCAGCACCGCGCGGCTCTCTCCCGGCTGGAGGGTGATGTTGCACTGGAGCGTGCCGCAGGCGTTATCGCCATAGGCGTTGCTGTTGCTGCACGCACCGCGTTCCACCGCCAGCGGATTGTGGTAGCCGCGATAGGGGCCGAGAAAGTCCGCCCGCCCGGTGTCGTACCCGGAGAGGGGCGCGCCAGCCAGCCCCATCCACACGCCGCGCCCGACATCACCCTGAGTCAGGTCGGTGGAGATGGGCAGATTATCCTGGCTGACAACCCGCAGCAGGCCGTTCGGCAGGCGCTTGCCGCGAATGATGAAGAGCGAGTATTGCAGGTTGACGCCGTCCTGGGTCGTTTCCCAGTTGTTGGTGAACTCGCAATAGGTGAAAATCCCCAATTCACGCGGGCGGTCGCTCTCGTTGGTCACGGTCAGCCGCCAATACTCAAAGTGCTGACCGAGCGGGACGAAGTAAGTGGCTTCGGAGCGGATTCCGGCATAGCGGGCTTCGATGACCGTGTAGCCCGTCCCATGGCGGCAGGTAGATTGATACGCGGAGAGCGGCTTGCCCACCGGTTGCCAGGAGGCCGACCAGTAGTCGCCGCTCTGCTGGTCTCGGATGTAGAAATAGCGTCCCGGCTGGTCGGCGGGGATGCTGTTGAAGCGCAGGCGCAGGAAGCGTCCGCGCGCGCCGGATTGGTAGAAGCCGTAGCCCCCGGCGTTGTTGGTGATGATGGCGCCGTATTCGGTGCTGCCGAGATAGTTGCTCCACGATTGAGGCGTATCGGGGCGGGTGATGACGTATTCTTTGTTCTGGTCGTCAAAATAGCCGTATTGCATGGGAACTCCTTGACTGCCCTGACCCTGGCCGCTCGTCCCCAGGAAGAGCAGACATCGCTTCTCTGGTTACCTGGCGAGGACCGGGTGTAAGAGAAACGAAATCCTGCTACCCTCCCCGATTTCGCCGAATCAAATCCAGCCGTGTCTGCACACTGGCATAGGAGCGGAAGCCATCTGGCGGAGTGTTGACGACATAATCGAGCAATTGGTCGAGTGTGCTGGTGGCGACATGAATGCGGGTGTCGGACGAGGCATAGTAGATAAACACGCTGCCATCGGCGCGCGCCACCCAACCGTTGCAGAACACCACGTTACTGACATCGCCCACGCGCTCCTCGAACTCCGGCGCGAGGAAGTAGCCGCCCGGCTGATGGGTGACCACCCAGGGGCGTTCCAACTCGGTCAGATACAGGTACAGCACATAGCGCAATCCGGCGGCAGTGTTGCGGACGCCGTGCGCCAGATGCAGCCAGCCGCGTTCGGTCTTGAGCGGGGCTGGGCCTTCGCCGTTCTTGAGTTCCTTGATGGTGTGATAAACGCGCGGTTCAATGATGATTTCGCGCTCGATAACCGCCGGGTTCATCGCATCGCTCAAGCCCCAGCCGATGCCGCCCCCGCTGCCTGCGGTGATGAAATCGTCTTGCGGGCGGGTGTAGAAGGCGTATTTGCCGTCCACAAATTCGGGATGAAGCACCACATTGCGCTGTTGGGGCGAGCGGGTCTTCAAGTCGGGCAGGCGCTCCCACGTTTTCAAGTCGCGGGTGCGGGCAATTCCGGCCTGGGCAATGGCGCTGGAAAGGTCTCCGGGCGGGGCGTTTGGGTCTTTACGCTCGGTGCAAAAGACGCCGTAAATCCAGCCATCTTCATGGCGGGTCAGGCGCATGTCATAGACGTTGGTATCGGGGTCGTCCGTTTCCGGCAGCAGGATGGGTTCGTCCCAGAAGCGGAAGTTATCTACCCCGCTATCGCTTTCGGCGATGGCGAAGAAGGATTTGCGGTCCCAGCCCTCCACCCGGCAGACGAGCAGGATTTTGCCCTGGTGTTCGATGGCGCCGGGGTTGAAGGCGGCGTTGACTCCCAGGCGTTCCATCAAGAAGGGATTGGTCTGCGGGTTGAGGTCGTAGCGCCATTCGAGCGGGACGTGCGCGGCGGTGACGACCGGATTCTGCCAGCGGGTGTAGATGCCATTGTCCCAGCGCGGGTCGGTGGCGTTGGGGCGGGTGAGCAGGGCAGCGTGTCGTTCACGCAGGGAGGCGAGGCGGTGGGAAAAATCAATCGGTGTCATGGTTGGTTCCTTTTTCATGGAAAACTGTTGAGCATGGCCTCCGTCACAGCATAGCGGCGCGGCTGACCGGTCTGGAAGGCTTGCAGGTCATCCGCCAGCATGGTCAGGGCGCGTTCGAGCGATTCCAGAATGCCGCCTGCCACATGCGGAGTCAGGTAGGTATTTGGCAGGGAACGCAGGGGCGAATCGGTTGGGAGAGGCTCCTGGTCAAAGACATCCAGCATGGCTATCAGGTCGCCGCGCTTAAGGCGGTCGGCCAGCGCGTTCATGTCTATCAGCATAGACCGGCCTACGTTCACCAGGACGGCATGCGGGCGCAGCGATTCGATTTCCCGCGCGCCCAGCAGGTGACGCGCGCCCTGCTGGTTGGCGGCGCACAAGACCACCACTTCGCTCTCCGTCAGCAGAGTCGGCAGGTCAGTCAGTTGCGCGCCGAATTTTTCGGCTACAGCGGGGGGCAGGTAAGGGTCGTAAGCGCGCAGCGTCACCCGGAAAGGAGCGAGCAATTCCGCCAACCGCTGGCCGATTCCGCCAAAGCCGACGATGCCCACCGCGCGCCCGGTCAACTGTCGTTCGAGCGGGTTGATGTCGGCGGGAAATTCGATAATCCATTTTTCCGTCCCCTGACGCATGGCGATATGGTACGCGCTGGTCTGCCGCAGTCCGCTCAAAATGAGGGTGAGCGCCAGTTCGGCCACCGCCGGTGACCAGGCGTGACGCACTTCGCTGAGCGCGATGCCTTTCGACAGGCAGGTTCGGACGTGCTGCTGGGTGGTGTTGATTTGGCCGACGAATTTCAAATGGGGGCATTGCGCGATTTCCGCCTCCCCAAAGGCCGGCCAGGCCCACATCAAAACGGCCTCGGCCCAGGGCAGGTCGCGCATGAGTTCTTCGGTGGTGTTGTGCGAGGAGGTCCGCGTTTCGCTTGCCAGCGCGCGGAGGCGGTCGAAGTATGGCGTCAGGTGCGGATGGGTGAAAAAGGTGGGGGGCAGATTGATGAGCAGACGCATAGGTTTTCTCCAAAACGGCTACAGGCGGACGGGCTGACCGTCCTTTTGGGCCGATTCCAGCACGGCGCTGACCAGCCGCACGCCGCGCGCGCCTTCTTCCACCGGCACAAGCGGGGCCGCCTGGCCTCGTATCGCGGCGAGAAAGGCTTCGGTTTCGGCCAGGTAGGGGTCACGGGTTTCGATAATTTCGCGGGTCGTCAGCGGCTCGGCGCGGTAGTCGTAGAGCGTTGACTGGGGCGGCGTGACCCATTCCTGTCCGGTAGAGCGGTAATCCAGAACGGCTTTTTCGTACACGGCGCGGAAGTCGCCCAGGTAATGCCCTGGCATGGCCGTATTCGAGCCGATGATGCTGGCAAGCGCGCCATTCTGGAAGCGGATGATGGCGGCGGAGGTGTCTTCGATGGTGTAATCGGGCAGGTGACGATGCACCAGGTTGCCGGCAAAGGCGCATACGCTTTCGGGTTCGCCAAACAGGTGCAGGGCCAGGTCGTACAGGTGAATGACCTGCTCGAACACCTGCCCGCGCGAACCGTCGCGGCTGCGCCACCAGTCCGCGCCGAGCATGTTGCACCAGTAACGCCCCTGGAAGAGGGTCGGGGCGCCGATTTGGCCCGCTTCGGAGAGGCTTTTCAGCGTTTGCACGCTCTCGCGGAAGCGGTTGTGATACCCCACCTGGCTGACCACGCCCGCCCGCCGGATGGCTTCCACCTGACGTTCGGCTCCGGCCACATCGAAGGCAATCGGTTTTTCCAGAAACAGGTGAATGCCGCGCTCAGCGGCCTTTTCAACCTGGCCACGATGGGCATGGGGCGGAATACAGACGTAGAGCGCGTCCAGCCGGGTTTGGGCCAGCATCTCATCGAAATCGCCGAAGGGATGGGCTTCGCGCGCGCCGGTCTGTTCGATGAAGCGGGCGGCTTTTTCTGCGGAAGTGGCGCACACAGCACGAATTTTCACGCCTTCCTGCGCCAGCAGGCAGCGGACATGCACAGCAGCGAAGCCCGCGCCAAGGATGCCAATTGAAAGTTCCATAAGGGTTCTCCTGAAGGTGGCGCAAATCTCTGATTTGCGCGGGCAAGTCGAAGACTTGCCCTACGGGTGGCGCAAATCTCCCGTTTATGCGGATACGACAATCCGGTGAACACCGGTCAGTGGCAGGTCGAGGTCCAGGTAACGCGATTCTTCCACCTGGCGGAGGTGGTAATTGACAGGCGCGCCATCCACCAGCACCGACTCGACCGAGGCCAGCGGAGCAGGTAACAGCAGGCTGAGGGCGGCCTGCTGCCCCGAACCGGTGACCGTCAGCGTCAGGCGTTTTGCGGCTTCGTCCAGATGGTAGTGGTAGGCAGCGTAACCACCGCAGGCCGGGTAGTGGATGGTCACTTCGGCGGAATGCACTCCGGCGGCAGGCCAGCGCGGGGACAGGCGGACGCGCTCAAACGCGGCGGCGGTATCGACCACCCCGGCCAGCCCTTCCACCAGGGCATAGGTCAGCGCGGCGGCGCCCCAGCCGTGCGGGATGCCGTAGGAGAGCGGCGAAGGCGGGAAATACACAGCAGAATCGCTCAACGTCAGCCCCAAAACGAACCATAGCGCGCCATCAGCAGCAGATTGCAGGACGATGGAGCGGATTTCTTTCTGTGGGTCAGTGTCGAAACCGGTCAGGCTGACGTACACGTGCAGGTGGCGGGGCTGGTAATCCTGCCAGGCGGTCACAGCGTGGATGTTGTCATGTACATCGCGCTGCAGGCTTCTTTCGGCCCAGTGATTGATACTGAGAACATCCCTGCCTTCGCGCAGATAGGTGGTTTGGGAGGTGCCATCGGCATAGTGGATGGTGAGCGAACCGGCAATTTCGCCGCGCGCCAGCGTGTGCAGGAGATAAACCGCTCCAGCGCGGGCGTTGACCGGAATCTCGACCGTCGGCGCGTACCCGGCGTGGGTCGAGAGCGCCACAGCGCGGCTGACCTGGAAGGGAATCTCGTGAAAGGTCTGCTCGCCGGTGGGGAAGCCGGTCAGTTCGGGGTGTTCACCTGGAATCCAGTTGGGGGTGGTGGGGGAATCGTTCAGGGAGATGGAGCAGCTGCTAAACGGGAGCAGGTTCACAGCGCGGAACGTGCGCGGCGGGGGTGGAGGAAAGGCGCCAGTGTAGCATTCCCAGAACTGATTGCCGAATCTGCGCCCCAGTTCGAGCGAGCGCAGCAAAATGTCCACGCCATAGTCCTCGAAGCCATGCTCGAAGGCGCCGTGCGCCAGCTCTCCGGCGGCGATGGGCGAGACGCCGCCGTTCATGTATTGCCAGGGACGGCAATGACCGTTGTAGCCTTTGGGGAAGGGCGGGTAGATGAGATACCACTCGCCGGGCGAACCGGGCGGCAGGTTGTCCTTGAGTTCGCGGTACGTCCGCAGGATGGCGACAGCCTGCTCGTGGGTGATGCGGCGGTTGAGTGCGTAGGTGTTAGAGAGCGAAATCTGGGTGGATTCGTCCACGCCCAGGTCGCGCTTCACATTCGGGTCTTCGGGGACGTGGTGGGTGAAGAAGCGCCCGTTCCAGGCGAGTTCGTTCAGCCGCTGGCGGATTTCGGCGGCGCGCTGCCGGTAGGTTTGGGCTTCGGCGGCGCGGCCAACGGTTTCGAGCATTTCGGCCAGGTACTCGCACGAGGCCGCATAGCCAGTGTTGTCGCCGAACATGATGCCGAAGCGCGTTTTTTCGGGGTGAATGGCCATCGGGTCGGGCCAGTTGGCGAAGTCAGAGAGGCAGTCTTCCTCGTTTTGGAAGTCCCACGTGTCAATCGTGTGTCCGCGTTTGAGCAGGCCGTATTTGGTTGACCAGCGGTAGGGGCTGCTGACAGTGTACTCCAGCGCGCGGATGGCCGCTGCGAGGCAGGAGACCATCCACGCGGTATCGCCGGTGGCCTTCCAGGTGAAGTAGATGCCCTCCACGAACAGATATTCCACATCGTTTTCGACCGGAATGCGCGTGAATTGGGCCGTGCCATCCTCGAAGGTGCGCTCGAACTCGCCGTATTGGAAGCGCACGCCCCAGTGGTTGGGGAGGGTGCCGGGCGGCTCGCGCCGGTGGACGTTGTCCCAAATCATGCCGTCTTCGCGCTGGCTGTCGCGGTAGAGTTCGATGCCGGAGCGCAGTTTCGGCTCGAAGTATTTCATCCCTTTCAGGGTGTGGACGTGGTCACGCAGCCAATCTACCAGGTAGTAGTAGGTTTTGCCCTGATAGCGGGTGTAGTGCTTGAGGGCCTCGTCGGCCATCGTGTAGTAGCAGATGTCGAACAGTTCGCGGAATTGGCCGCTCGATTCGCGCAGTTCGGTGCGGGGTTCCAGGCGGAATTGCAGAGATGCCAGTTCCGCGCCGGTTTCATCACACACGCAGGCAGTGTGCCAGCCTGCCGCGCCGCCCGCCGTGAACGAGACTTCGTCCACAGCGGCCTGGCTGAAATATGGACGCCCTCGTCCATCGCGGATGGTGAGCAGTCCGGCGGGGACATGGCGCAGGGTGAGCGTTTGGAGGGGGGAGACGGGTTGGCCGGGGAGGTGATTTTCGAGGAACATGTGAGCATCCTTTGGGTTGCCCTCGCCTGTCAGGAAAGGGGTTGGGGGTGAGGGGAATTCCTCCCTCTCCCACCGGGAGAGGGGTGGGGGTGAGGGGAATCAGGCTGAAGCCTGGGGGATGCGGGCGTGCTGAGCAATCCAATCGCGGTACCACAGCGCACTGGCTTTGGGAATGCGTTCGAGCGTGTCGAAATTGACCCAAACCAGACCCAACCGCATGGTATAGCCAAGCGCCCACTCGAAGTTGTCCATCAGCGACCAGACGAAATACCCGGCCAGCGGCACGCCGCTCTGAATGGCGCGCGCGGCGGCCTGAATGTGCGTCTGGAGGTAGGCAATGCGGCGCGAATCGTGAATTTCGCCATGTTCATCTGGTCCATCGCTATAACTCGCGCCGTTTTCGGTGATATACAGGCGCGGAATCTGGTACTCGAAGTGCAGGCGACACAGGGTTTGGTACAGGCCATCCGGGTAATTGTCGCCCCAACCGCCCTCCATCCACTCGGATTGGGGCGCATAGAAGTTGGTTCGGGGTAAGTTTTCTTCTTCGGGAATATCGGCGCGAACGATGACGCGGGTGTAGTAGTTGATTCCCAGAAAATCGGTCTGCGCGGCGATGGAAGCCAGGTCACCGGGCTGGATGACCTCTTCGGGCCACAGAGCGCGCATCTGGTAGTCTTCCACCACATCGGCAGGATAGCCGCGCCCATAGAGCGGGTCCAGAAACAGGCGGTTGTGGCGGCCATCTTCCAGCCGGGCGGCGTGGTAATCGGCGGCGCTGGGCGAGGCGGGCTGGAAGGGGAAACAATCAAAGGCCAGGCCAATCTGGGCGTCGGGGCAATTCTCGCGCAAGACCGGCACGCTCCAGCCGTGCGCCAGCAGGTGATGATGCACGGCGCGCAGCGCGGCGCGGGTGTCTTGCCAGCCAGGGGCGTGCATTCCGCGCTCATGTCCCAGAAAGGCCGAAACTGCCGGTTCGTTGAAGGTCATCCAGTGTTTTACGCGGTCGCCCAGCCGCCGGCTGACCTGCGCGGCATATTCTACAAAGGCTTCAGCAGTGGCACGAACCGTCCAGCCGCCTTCGTCTTGCAGGGCCTGGGGCAAATCCCAGTGGTAGAGCGTGACGAAGGGCAGGATGTTGGCTTCCAGCAGGCCGTCCACCAGGCGGTCGTAGAAATCCAACCCGGCGGCATTGACCGCACCGCGTCCGGCAGGCAAAATGCGCGGCCAGGAAATCGAAAAGCGGTAAGCCTGCAAGCCGAGCGATTGCATCAGAGCAATATCTTCGCGCCAGCGGTAATAGTGGCCGCAGGCGGTATCGCCATTATCGCCATTGCGGATTTTGCCGGGGGTGTGAGAAAACGTATCCCAAATGGAGTCGCCTTTGCCATCCACATTCCACGCGCCCTCGATTTGATAGGCAGAGGTGGCGGCGCCCCAGAGAAAATCAGAAGGAAAGGATGGGGTCATTCCACTTTGCTGGCTCCTTTACAGTTTTTGTATTTCGCTCACAATTTTTCGCATGATAAACACGCAAAAAGAGAGATAAGCCACACCATCAACGATGAGCGTTCTCACTGTAACACAGGCAAACAGGGGCTGTCAATCCGCAATTTTATAGCCTTTTATCACTTTTGAAGGATGACTTTTGTCCTTTTTGCCTTAAAAAATTCAGAAATCACCCGCCAAAAGTGTTGAATTTCGGTTAACGTTTGATATAATTTTTGTGAACGTTCTCCAAAATCGAGCGTATCTTATGCCCGAAAAACACTTTCCGTCTGCTCCTGCTACCCTTCACGACGTTGCCCGCCTGGCGGGTGTGTCGTATCAGACGGTTTCACGGGTTATCAATCACTCCCCCAACGTCTCTGCCGAAACCCTGGAAAAAGTCAATCAGGCCATTGCTGCTCTCAACTACCGACCTAACCGCGTAGCACGCAGTCTGGTGACGGGCAAATCGAATGCCATTCACGTGCTGGCGCTGGATGTGTATCACCTGCGGATGTTGCCCGCCATGCACGAAGGAGCGCATGAACATGGTTTCCAACTCCGGCTGACTGGCTTCCGCAGTTCGGAAAACGTCTTGCACGACCTGGATGCCTGCCTGCGTGACATTGCTGCCAGCGGCCCGGATGGGTTGTTGATTGTCCTGCCCTGGGCGCTGACGACCGAACAGGATTTGATTGGTCTGGTGCGAAATATCCCTTTTGTGGTGGTCGGCAACCGACTGGGATACGGCACAAACGCCGTCTTGATTGACCAGCGCGAAGGGACGCGCATGGCAATCGAGCATCTGCTCTCGCTCGGTCATCGCAAATTCGCGCTCATTGATGGCCCGTCACAGTACTACGATGCCCAAATCCGCAGCGAGACGGCACGCAAGATTTTGGCTGAACGCCAGGCTGAACTGGTTGCTGCCGCGCAGGGCAACTTCAGCATGCCCAGCGGATACGAGGCCATGCAACAACTTCTGGAGAGCGGTACAACGTTCACCGCCTTGTTCTGCGCCAACGATGAAATGGCTCTGGGTGCCATGCGCGCGCTCAAAGACCGCGGATTGCACATTCCGCAGGATATTTCCGTAGTCGGCTTCGATGATTTGAGCTTTACGGCCTATTGCGACCCGCCGCTCACGACCGTTCGACAGGATTTTCACGCGTTGGGAGCACATGCCTTGCAGCATTTGCTCTCTCTGCTCAAAATGCCGAATACCGCTCCACATCAACGTCTGCTCTATCCAGAGTTAATCGTGCGCCAAAGCACATCCACGCCTTCCGTCCGACCTGCACGCGGCGGATAACTCACCAGGAGGTTCTCGCATGTCAAATGACCAGGCCCAAACAACGGGCAAGCCGCAAAAGCCAAAGTTCCGCTGGACAGAGGATGCGATTTACACCAACCTCTCCTACCTGACGATGGTTCTGCCCGGCACAATCTGGCTGATTTTGTTCGCCTATCTGCCCATGCCAGGCATCATCATGGCCTTCAAGAATTATCGCCTGCAAAAACCTCCCGCCGACCATTGGATTCAAAACCGATTCATTTACAGCCTCATCGAAAGCCCCTGGGTCGGGTTGGATAACTTCCGCTATCTCATCAATCCCGTCAACCTGGATAACACCATCATGTTCGTCCGCAACACCGTCCTGTACAACCTCCTGTTCATGGTGGTTGGCCTGGTGGCTTCGGTGGCGCTGGCAGTGATTATTTACGAACTGACCAACCGCTTCTGGGCGAAACTCTACCACTCAATTTTTTTCCTGCCCTTCTTCATCTCCTGGGTCGTCGTGGCTTATGTGGTGTATGCGCTGGCGAATAACACCGGCATCATCAACACCCTGCTGGCCTCGTGGAACATGCCGCCGTTGGAAATCTACAAAGAAAAGATTTACTGGCCGTTCATCTTTTTGTTCGCCAACCTGTGGAAATACACCGGCAATGGCTCGATTTTGTACCTGGCAATCATCACCGGCATTGACCGTCAGCTTTACGAAGCCGCCGCTATAGATGGCGCCAGCAAATGGCAGCAGTTTTGGAACATCACTCTGCCGCAGTTAATTCCGACCATCGTTCTCCTGCAAATCCTGGCAGTGGGACGCATTTTTGGCTCGGATTTCGATATGTTCTACACCCTGCCGGCCGGTTCGGCGATGGTACGGGATGTGACCACCACCATTGACATCTACGTCTTCAACATGCTGCGCTCGACCTCCCCACTGGGGTATCCGGCAGCAGCAGCGCTGTTACAGTCGGTACTGGGCTTCATCCTCATCCTGGTCACCAACTACATCGTTCGCAAGACCCGCCCAGAGATGGCGCTGTTCTAACCGTCTCGTATTCCAACAGGAGAAATTGCGATGCTGCGATTAGCCGCCAAACCCCGCTCTGCGCGCGACATGCTTTCGATTTCGCCCTCTACGAACTTCATCCTCAATGTCTTGATGGTGATTTGCGTCATCCTGACCCTGGCGCCGTTCTACATCATCATTATTACTTCGGTCACTTCCGAACAGTCGTTGATACAAAATGGTTACCGCCTGTGGCCGGAAGAATTTTCCCTTAACGCCTATACCTACCTGTTTCGAGAAGGCTCTATCGTCATAACGGCCTACCGCAACACGATTATTTCGACCCTGGCCGGCACTGTCCTGACCCTCATCCTCGTCACTTTCTACGCTTATCCGCTCTCCCGCCCTAATTTCCGCTTCTCCACGTTCTTCACGTTCTTCGCATTCTTCACAATGCTGTTCGGTGGCGGGCTGGTGGCCTATTACATGGTAATGCGCCAGATTTTGCAAATCCAGAACACCATCTGGGCGCTGTTCCTGCCTTCAGCGTTCAGTCCGTTCTGGGTATTCGTCTTGCGAACCTATATCAAGACGAATATTCCCGATGAACTCATCGAGGCCGCCCGCATTGACGGCGCCAGCGAATGGCGCATCCTGTTCCAGATTGTCATGCCGCTCTCCGTTCCTGGGCTGGCGACGATTTCGCTCTTCAGCGCCATCGGCATCTGGAACAACTTCTTCAACGTCCTGCTGCTTGTGGACAAAGTGGAACTCTATAACCTGCAATACATGATTTATTCCACCCTCAACAACATTCGCTTCCTGCTGGAAAACGCCTCACGCATGCAGGGTGTGGTCAATCTCTCCGAACTGCCCTCGCAGACCTTCCGCATGGCCATGGCGGTCGTGACGATTGGCCCGATTGTGCTGGCGTATCCATTCTTCCAACGCTATTTCGTGCGTGGTCTGACCATCGGCGCCATCAAAGGCTAATTCTTCAGTCATTATATGGGCATTCCATATAACCAAATAAAACACTAGAAAAGGAGAAGAAAAATGGTACGAAAACTGGTTTCCCTGTTTTTGCTGGCGGCCTTCTTGCTGGCGGCCTGCGGCGGCCCTGCCGCGACCCCGGAACCCGCCGCTCCAGCGCAGCCGACCCAGGCCCCTTCGGGCGGCGAACAGCCGGCGGCTCCCACTACTGCGCCCGAACCAGCCTGCACCGAACCCGTGACGCTTGACCTGTACATGGTCGGCAGCGGCGATACCCCGGCCCGCCCGGACGTGGAAGCGGCGCTCAATGAATATATCGCGCCGAAAATCTGCGCCAAAGTCCGCTTCAACATCGTCGGCTGGGGCGATTGGTTCTCCAAGGCCATCACCGGCATCCAGGCTGGCGAGAAGATGGACATCTTCTTCACCGCCGACTGGTGGCAGTACAACGAACTCGTGGCTCAGGGCCTGCTCCTGCCGCTCAACGACGACAATGGCCCGAATGGCAACCTGCTTGAGCAATATGGCAAAGGCATTCTCGAAACCCTCAACCCGGCCTTCATCACCGGTACGCAGGTCAACGGCGTGAACTATGCCGTGCCGGTCAACAAAGAGCTGGCTGTGCCAGATGGTTTCATCTACAACGTCACTCTGGCCGAACAGATTGGCTTCACCAAAGAAGATGCTGCCAAAATCAAGAGCATGCGCGACTTTGAACCCTGGCTCGAAAAAGCCAAAGCCGCCCGCCCGAATGAATATCCTTATCTGGTCAACTTCATGCCTGGCTTCGAACCCTGGCTCGATGGCTTTGCCAGCGGCGTGCCACAAAACATCATTACCATGTACGGCATCCCGGATGCCAACGGCAAATTTGATGAAACCATCGTCAACATCGTCGAAAGCGATTGGTTCCGCGAATACGTCACCATCATTCGCGAATGGCGCGAGAAAGGCTGGGTACACCCCGAAGCTGCCCTCACTGGCTACGAGCCTGACAAGTTGATGAACGCCGGTCAGTTCTTCGTCGTTGCGCAGCCGCTCAAAGGCAACGGCATCAAAGCGCAGGAAATTATGAACTCCTCTGGGAATCCTGACCTGCGCGTGGCCGAAATCGAATGGGCACCGAAGGTGATTGCCACGATGCACACCGGCGGTTCGATGATGGCTATTCCGGCGCTCTCCGAACACCCGGTCGAGGCCATGAAGTTCATCAACCTGCTGCATACCGACAAGAAAGTCGTGAACATCTGTCTGTATGGCGTGGAGGGCAAGCACTGGCAGCTTGAGGCCGATGGCCGTGTCAACCTGATTGATGGCTCCTGGTACACGGCTCATCCAGGACCATGGGTCTGGGGCAACACGCAAATTCAGTACGTAACCAACAAAGAAGACCCCAACAAGAACCGCCTGCTCATCGAATACGCCAACGACGCTTACCCGCATCCTTCCCTGGGCTTCCGTTTCAACAAGACCCCCGTGGAGGCCGAAATCACCGCCCTCAATGCCGTTACGGATAAATACTGGACGCCGCTTATCTACGGTTACATTGACCCGGCCACCGAACTGCCCAAGTTCATCGAAGAACTGAAGGCCGCCGGCGTGGACAAAGTCAAAGCTGAAGTGCAGCGCCAGTACGACGCCTGGAAGGCAACCAAGAAGTAGTTCTTCAGTTACAGCGAGAACTGCGACACAGCGAGGGGCTGCCTCCTTACCCGAGGGCAGCCCCTCTTTTCGAGCAAAGGCAGAGTTTTTATGGGTTGGGATACCTCCATTCAACGCAAAAATCGTACTCTCATCGAAAAAGGCCTGGATTCAGGCCTGTGCCTGGGCGGGCTGGGCTGCGGCGGCGTGGAATTGTGGGCCGATGGCGTCTTTCGCCATTATGCCTTCATGAATACCGCGCCCTGGAACGGCTGGCGGCATCAGATTGCGTCTCAAGGCGAACCACAACCGCTCTCCGAACCAAACACCGGTGTCGAAGACCTGTGTTTCCTGCTTCGGGTGCGACGGCCGGGGCGCGCGCCGCAAATCCGCTTCCTGTTCGTCGGTCAAGGCGGCAGCTGGCTGGTGGGCGAACACATGTCGCGCACGTACAAATACGCCACCATCCCCACCGTGCGCGCTATCGAGCATACTGCCGAATTTCCATTCACGCGCCTGAAGTACCTCGACCCCACCCTGCCGGTACAGGTCGAACTGCTGGCCTGGTCGCCGTTCATCCCACATGACCAGGCTGCCTCCGCCACCCCCGGCGCGGTGTTCGACTTCACCCTCACCAGCCAGACCGGCGAACCGCTCGAAATCAGCCTGTTGCAAATTACCAGCAACCTGGCCGGATTCGACCAGACCCCCGATTACGCGCCCGAACACGGCCTGGAAACCACTTCGACGGGCGTCATCGTCCGCATGAAAGGCGGGCGCGACCCCCAAAGCCCAACCACCGGCGAGATGAGCGTCTTTGCCGCCGCGCGCGCCGGACAATCCATCTCCGCCGTTTCGCACAACCCTTATCTGCAAAATTTATATTACTCGTTCTATACCACCGGCCACCTGGATGGGCCGCGCATCCCGCCACGCATCCCGCGCGAGGAATATCACTTTGCAGCCCAGAACGCGCCAATGTTCCGCGACCAGTCCTTCGTCAGCGTGCAGACCAGCCTCCAGCCCGGTGAAACCGCCCACATCCGCACCGGCCTGACCTGGTACTTCCCCAACCATTACGACCGGGCGGGCGTCTACGTCGGAAAATTCTACGAGAACCACTTCGCCGATTCCGGGCAGGTAGCGGCTTACCTGCTGAACGAAGCCGACGCGCTGAAAGCCCGCTCCCGCGCCTGGAGCGATTCCATCCTCGATTCTGACCTCGACCCGGCGCTGGCGCTGGCGCTGCTCGACCAGGCAAACACCCTCGTCAAATCATCCTGGTACAGCAAAGACGGCAAATTTCTGCTGTGGGAGGGCCTCGGCCAGGGCGGCATGAACACGGTGGACGTGGAGCATTACGGTTCGTTCGGTGTTTCGCTCTTGTTCCCGGCCCTGCGCGCCTCGGCCCTCGACCTGATTCAGGCCGCCCAGCGCCCCAACGGACAGGTGGCGCACGCCTACCAGCGCAACATCCGCCCCGAAGACATCCCCGAAGGCGAATATCACCGCTGGGATGTCAACCTGCAATACGTCCTGGCGCTCTTCCGCGATTGGCGCTGGAGCGGCGACCAGGCCCTGTTGCGCCGCCACTGGCAAAGCGCCTGCCGCGCCCTGCGCTTCGTCCAATCGCTCGACCGGCTCGGCATTGGCCTGCCCTTCACCGAAGGCGGCATCACCTATGACCACTGGCACATGGTCGGCGTGGTGGCGTATATGTCCGGGCTGTACCTGGCAGCGTTGCAGGCCGCCAAAGCCATGGCCGAAGTACTCGGCGAGAACGATTTCGCCGCGGATTGCCAGGCGCGCTGGGAAACGGGACGCGCCTCCTTTGAGCGGCTGTTCTGGCAGGGCGATTATTACAAAGCCGTCCTGCGCGAAGCCGAATCATCTGGTAACGCGGATGCCCGCCTGAACCTGCTGGCCGCCAAGCCGATTGACCTCGGCCTGCACACCGACGCCCTCAACGGCGAAGCAGTCGCCCTGCTCACCGGCCTGCCGCGCGCCCTCGACCATGAGCGCGTCCGCACCATGCTGCGCACCATCCTGACCTACAACATCAACGCAGATGGGCGCTTTCTGGCGAATGGCAGCTGCCCGAACGGTGAATTCCCCGATGAGTGGCCGTTTTCGCAGTGGCAAAACCCCTGGACCGGCACGGAATACTTCTTTGCCGCGCAGTTATTTGCCGAAGGCATGGAAGAAGAAGCGCTCGGCATCCTGCGGAATGTCTTCGACCGCCTGGACGAGGCCGGGATGCGCTTCCGGCACAACGAATGCGGCGATTTCTACACCCGCGCGCTATCCATCTACGCCGCCTGGCAGGCCTGGCTGGGGTTGCTGGTGGATGTTCCGGCGCGGCATCTGCGCCTGAAGCCGAACACGCGCCACAGCGCCCTGCGCTCGCCCTTCCTGTGCGGCGCCGGCTGGGGACGAATGACGATTCGGCGCGGACATCACGATTTCAGCCTGGAAATCGTCCTGACCGAAGGCAATTTAACGCTCGAAAGCGTAGAACTGCCCCTCGCCGCCGCGCCCGCCGTCTCCCTGAACGGTCAGCCGCTCGAAGCGTATCCGTCCGAAGGCCGAATCTGCTTCCGCCAGCCGATTCATCTCGCCCCCGGCGACCACCTGACCATAACGGCGCATCTCCCGCCGCCCGCAATCTGAAATCTACAATCTACGTAACTATCTACCCGCCCTCACCCCCGGCCCCTCTCCCGCCGGGACAGGGGGGGAAATTTCACTGAAATTTGTCGTTTTCGGAAACAAAATCCGTGTTTCACTTCCGTTTCCCTCTCCCGCTTGCCCCCGCAGGGGGTTGGGAGAGGGTTAGGGTGAGGGTAGATAGTTACCAATCTACAATCTACAATCAGAAAGGATTTTTCCCCATGACCAAAATTGCTTTTATCGGCGCAGGCAGTCTCGGCTTCACGCGCGGACTGGTGCGCGACATCCTGACCTTCCCGCTCTTGCAAGATTCCACCATCGCCCTGATGGACATCAACCAGGAACGGCTCGACTTTGCCGAGCGTTCGGTGAAACGCATCATTGAAGCCGGGAATTACCCCGCCAAAGTGCAGGCCACCCTCAGCCGCGAAGAAGCCCTCGAAGGCGCGGACGCCGTCCTCGTCACCATCCTGGCCGGAGACGTGAGCGTCTGGCGGCACGATATCGAAATCCCAAAAGCCTACGGGGTGGACATCAACGTCGGCGATACGCGCGGCGTCTCTGGCATTTTCCGCGCCCTGCGTACCATCCCGGTCATGTTGAGCATTGCGCATGACATGGAACGCCTTTGCCCCGACGCCACCATGCTCAACTACACCAACCCGATGGCGATGTTGTGCCGCGCCATGCAGCGCGAGAGCAAAATTCAACTGACCGGCCTGTGTCACAGCGTGCAAGGGACGGCAGCCATGCTGGCGGGCTGGATTGGCGCGCCGATGAGCGAAATCACCTACACTTGCGCGGGTATCAATCACATGGCCTGGTATCTCAAATTCGAGTGGAACGGCCAGGACGCCTATCCGCTCATCCGCAAAGCCATCACCGAGCGGCCTGAAGTGTACAACGAAGAAATTGTTCGCAACGAAATGTTCCTGGCGCTGGATTACTACGTCACCGAATCGAGCGGACACAATTCCGAATACAACTGGTGGTTCCGTAAACGCCCCGACCTGATTGAAAAATACTGCACGCATGGCACGGGCTGGAATCCGGGCGAGTATGCCTACATCTTGCGCGAATACGAGCGGCGCGAAGGCACCTGGCAGGACGAAGTTAAGGATTGGTTCAACCAGCCGGTGGAACTGGAGCGCGGACACGAGTACGCCGCTTACATCATCAACGCTTTACAGGGCGGCGAGCCGTTCTGCTTCAATGGCAACGTGCCGAACACCGGTTTGGTGACCAACCTGCCGCAAGGCGCGTGCGTGGAAGTGCCGGTGTGGGCCAGCAAAAAGGGACTCGAACCCGTGCATGTCGGCGCGCTCCCGCCGCAGTGCGCCCTGCTGACGAATTTCAGCGCGCAAATTGAAGAAATGGCGGTCGAGGCCGCGCTCACCGGCGACAGGCGGCTGGTTTATCAGGCCATCGCGCACGACCCGCTGACCGCAGCCGTCCTCTCGCTGTCCGAAATCCGCGAGATGGTAGACAAAATGTTCGCCCAGAACGCGCCGTATCTACCGCAGTTCAAGTAAACCTTCCTGCCAGCCCCTCTCCCCAACGGGAGAGGGGAGATTCTTTTGTCCGGGCGTTCGTATCCGGCCCGGATGGCAAAACGACCTTCTCCCGTCAGGCAATAAGGCAATCTCCCAATGAACCTCCGCAAACTGCTTACCCTGCTTCTTCTCTTCAGCCTGCTGGCCGCCTGCGCGCCGGCGCCTGTTGCCGCGCCGGTCACGGCGCTGCCACCCGTCACGTCTCCGCCAACGGTCACGACAGCGCCGCCGGTCACGGTTGAGCCAACGGTCATTCCCAGCCTGCCCGATGGTCAGCGCTGGATGACGCACTTCAAAGAAGACCTGCTTCCGTTTTGGGACCGCCCGGAAGCCCTTGGCAACCCGGTCGGCAAATTTCCGACCAAACGCTGTAACGACGGCACGGTTTATGATAAAAAATCGAACCCCTGCCCCGAAATTGCCAAAAACGGCTGGCTCGCGCTCGACCTGGAGTACACCGTCTCGCGCTCACGCCAGACCTATGCCTATGGCGTCGCCTTCCATCTGACTGGCGACCCGCGCTACCTGCAATATGCCAAAGCCGGGGTGGACTATCTGCGCCAGAACGCCTTTGACCGCAAAAATGGCGGCACCTATGCCCTGTGGAACGGCGAGAGCAAGGCCTGGGAACCCGGCCCGAAATTCCGCAACCCGCAGGAACTGGCCTACTCCCTGCTCGGCATTTCTTTCTACTACTACCTGACCCGCGACCCCGAAGTCCTGCCCGACATTCTGGCCGTCAAAGATTTCATCTTCGAGAACTATTACAACCCCGACCTGAACGCTCTGCAATGGATGCAGGCCGCTGATGGCAGCGGCACGAACCCGCTCGACAAACGCCTGGTGG
Organism: Anaerolineales bacterium; assembly: GCA_025056175.1. Lineage (GTDB taxonomy): Bacteria > Chloroflexota > Anaerolineae > Anaerolineales > Villigracilaceae > UBA5195. The sequence goes on along the minus strand of JANWWK010000043.1, from coordinate 42,858 downwards.
CGCAATTGGACAATCTCAACGCCTACATGGTGCTGGTCACGCCGCTCCTGCCCGAACCGGAACAAACCGAATGGAAAGCCGATATGGTCAAACTCGCCAACCTGATGATGGACGAGTTTTATTCCGAAGAAGACGGCCTGTTCTTCCTGACCGTCAACGACCCCGCGCAAAAAAGTCTCAAAAATGCAGGCACAGACTTCGGCCACTCGATTAAGGCCATGTGGATGATTTATCACGTCGGGCGGATTGCCGATGTGCCGGATTTGGTCTCCTTTGCCCAGACCAACGGTCCGCGCATTCTGGAGAAAGCCTATCTCGCCGAAAACGGCTCGTGGGCCAACGGCTACGAAGCGGGTGGAAAACTGGTGAAAGATAAGGAGTGGTGGGTTTACAATGAACTCAATCAGTTCACGATGGAAATGGCGCTCTCTGACCCCTCGCTGGCGCGCTACCTGCCCCACACGACCGACTACTACTTCCGCTATTTCGTAGACCACCAGCACGGCGAGGTCTGGACGGCGATTGACAACGATACCAACCAGCCCAAAGCGGGCGCGCTGCCCAAAGCCTGGCCCTGGAAGAACGCCTATCACACCTTTGAACATGCGCTGATAGGCTACCTGACCGCCCAGCAAATGAACGGACAGCCTGTGACGCTCTATTACGCCTTCCAGGACAAACCCGCCGAAAACACCATCCAGCCTTACTTTTTGCGCGGCGACCTGTCCACACTGAAGACCGAATCCAGAGACGGCCTGACCGTTTATCGCGCCGAATTTCGGAACATCCGCTGAACCTGTGTATGCTGCATACCACCGCAAGTAACGCCGCCTTCGGGACAGGCCAAAGCCCGCGCCACCCTGCCATGTAACGGCCATCTTCAGGCGGGTCACGACAGGTAACGCCGCCTTCGGGCGGGTCACGACAGGCTAAAGCCCGCGCCACCCTGCCGTGTAACGCCATCTTCGGGCGGGTCACGACAGGCTAAAGCCCGCGCCACGCCCCTTAAAACGCATAAGGACAGATTGATACTGGCATGAAACCCCAACCCTTCCTCGAATCCTACTTTCTCAACCGCCACCCCCTTCAGACGCTCTGGCTGTTGTTCGATAACGACCGTCCGCGCCTAGTGGTGGCGGCGATTGCCTTCGTCATCAAACACAGCCCGGTCTGGCTCTTGCCACTCCTGACCGCCAACATCGTTGACGTGGTTGTCCAACAAAAACCGATTGCCGAACTGTGGTGGAACGCCCTCTTGCTGGCGCTCCTGATTTTCCAGAATATGCCGATGCACGTCCTGTACATGCGGCAGTTGAGCACCGCCCTGCGCTGCGTGGAAACGCGCCTGCGGTCGGGACTTTCGAGGCAGTTACAGCGGCTCTCGATTGGCTATTTCACCCGCGCCAGCGCCGGGGTGCTGCAAAGCAAGGTGGTGCGCGATGTCGAGAACATCGAACAGATGGTACGCACGCTCTTCGATGCCGGGCTGAGCGCATCGAGCGGTCTGGTGGGCGCGCTGGTCATCACTGCCATTCGCGCCCCGGCCTTCCTGCCGTTCTTTCTGGTGATTGTGCCGGTTTCGGCCTGGCTGGTACAGACCATGCGGGGCGGCCTGGCCGAACGCAACCAGCAATTCCGCAGTCAGGTGGAACGCATGGCTGCCCGTCTGACCGAAATGACGCACCTGATTCCCATCACCCGCGCGCACGGCCTGGAGCAGGAGGAGCTGGAGCGGGTAGATGAAACCCTCTCCCGCGTGCGCCAGGCCGGGCTGGAACTGGATATGCTCAACGCCATCTTCGGCTCGCTTTCGTGGGTGACGTATAGCATGTTCAACATCCTGTGCCTGGTCGCTGCCGCCTGGGTGGCCTATTACCAAATTTTGCCCATCACCGCGGGTGACGTGGTCATGTTGAGCGGCTACTTTGCCAGCCTGACCGGTTCGGTCATGGTGCTGGTCAACCTGCTGCCGCCCATCAGCAAAGGGATGGAGTCGATTCACTCGGTGGGCGAAGTGCTGAAAGCCCCCGACCTGGAGCAGAACGAGGGCAAACTGCCGGTCGAATCGGTGCGAGGCGAGTTCCGCTTTGAGAACGTTTCGTTTCACTACCCTGATACCGATGTTTCAGCCATTACCGATTTCTCGCTGGAAGTCCCTGCCGGGCAGAATGTAGCCTTCGTGGGGCCTTCGGGCGCGGGCAAATCCACCGTCCTGAACCTGGTCATCGGCTTCATCCGTCCGACTGCCGGACGAATCCTGCTCGATGGGCGCGACATGAACACCCTCGACCTGCGGACGTACCGTCGCTTTGTCTCGGTCGTGCCGCAAGAGTCGATTCTGTTCGAGGGGACGGTGCGCGACAACATCACCTACGGGCTGGAAAACGTCCCCGACTCAAACGTCGAGGCTGCCCTGCGCGATGCCAACGCCTGGGATTTCGTGTGTGAAATGCCCTATGGCCTGGCAACGCATATCGGCGAGCGCGGCGCAAAACTCTCCGGCGGGCAAAAACAGCGCCTGGCAATTGCTCGCGCGCTCATCCGCAATCCGCGCGTTCTCATCCTCGACGAAGCCACCTCGGCCCTCGACACCGAATCCGAAGCGCTCATCCAGCAGGCCCTGGCGCGCCTGATGCGCGGACGCACAACCTTCATCGTCGCCCACCGCCTGTCCACCATCCGCAATGCGGATAAAATTGTGGTGTTGAAACAGGGGAAAATTGTCGAAACCGGAACGCACGAAGAATTGATGCAGCGCGGCGGCGCTTATGCCGACCTGCAAGCGCCGCAGAGGGGGTTATAATCTCCCGGCATGAAGCAAGAATTTCTGGAACGCCTGCCTGCGCCGCTCCGTACGCTCTTGACGGCTTTTTTCCACTGGTGGGACGACCTGGTAGCGCAATCGGTGATGAGCCTGGCCTGGAGCATTGCCCTGCTGACGGTCGTCCTGGCCCCACCGGTCACATTCGGCATTTACTTTGTGCAGAGCCAATACGTGCGCGGCGAAAACCCCGGCCTGCGCGGCATGGTGGAAGGCACGCGCCGGTATTTCTTCAAAAGCTGGCAGTGGGCGCTGGTAAATTTGCTCCTGATGGCGCTGTTTTATGCCAGTTTCCAGGCGTATGGCCTGCTGGGAGGCCTGGCCGCTGACCTGGGGCGCACCTTCACGCTGTTCCTGGCCTTGTTCTGGCTGACCATGCAGTTCTACACGCTCCCCTTCGTAATGATTCAGGAACACCCCTCCCTGCGCCTGGCATGGAGGAACAGTTTTTTCCTGGTCATGGCTTCGCCGTTTTATCTCCTGACGCTTTTCCTGTTCCTGCTCATCTATGGCGTTATCAGCCTGTTGCTGGTTTTCCCCATCATTCTGGGCTGGGTTTCGATGGTGAGCATTCTTGGCGCGCAAGCCGTTAAAGAGCGGCTGGAGACCTTTGGGAAGATGGAACAAGAAAAGAACGGATAGGCAAAGGTCATCCCTTGCCGGTTTCAACCAGGAGAAAGAGGAAACAACATCTTCAGCGTGCTTCCGCGTCCCACTTCGCTTTCCATCGCAATCGTCCCGCCCATGTTCTCGGTCAGGGCTTTGGCAATCGGCAGCCCCAGCCCAAAGCCCGGCACCGTGAGACTCTCTTCGCCGCGATAGAAACGGTCGAAGATGTGGGGAAGCGTCTCCGGGGGGATGCCCGGGCCTTCGTCTCGAATCTGGATTTCGGCCTGGCTGCCGTTTCGATGGGCAGTGACCCACACCCGACCGGTGGAATGCTTGAGGGCGTTATCCAGCCCGATGAGCAGAACCTGTTTGAGCGCATCGCGGTCACCCAGAATGGTGAGCGGCGCGGTTTCGAGGGAGATTTCCCGCGCCGGGTCGAGGGCGCGCGCCTGTCGGCAGGTTTCTTCCAGAATGGGGGCGAGTTCGAGCGCTTCGCGGGCCAGATTGCGCCCGGCATCGGCCCGCGCCAGGGTCAGCAGGTCGTTCACCAGGCGGATCAGACGGTCCGATTCTTCGGCCATATCGCTCAAAATCTCGGCCTGCTCCTGCGCCGGAAGCGGCGGCTGGCGCTGAAGCAGACCCAGGTTGCCGCGCAGGGTGGTGAGCGGGGTGCGAAGTTCGTGCGAGACATCGGCCACAAAATCGCGCTGCATCTGGAGCGAATGCGCCACCTTATCGTAGGCTTCCTGAAGTTGCGCCAGCATATTGTTGAACGTGGCTGCTAATTTGCCGACTTCATCTTGCGGGCCGCGATATTGCACGCGATGACTGAAATCGCGTTCCTGGCCGATGGTCTGCGCGGTTTGGGTGATTTGCACAATCGGGCGCAAGAGCGCGCCCGAAAACAGCCACCCCACCCCCAGCGCGGTGACGATGATGAACAGGCTCAACCCGCCAAACGATAGCCCAAAGAATCCCAAAGAGCGGTTGCGCTCTTCCAATGAACGCGCCACTTGCAAAATGTAGAGAACCTGCCCGTTTTGCGCCAGCGGGCGGTTGTAAATGAGCATTGTCTGACCGTTGACCGTTGCGATTTGCCACCAATCGCGCCCGGCTTGCAGTTCGGTCAGGCCGCGTTCTTCCAGCGGCAGGGCATCTTCCAGGCGTCCCATCGGGCTGGCAAGCAGGCTGCCAAGCGGGTCGAGAATGCGGACAATTTCACGTTCGCGCAAATCGCGGAAGGGGCGGTCTTCGGGAAATTCGCTAAAGGCGCGCGGCGGGCGGCCTGTGACGGGGGGAATCTGGACGTCGAGACTGTTGGCGCTCAAAATGGCCTCGCCCAGCCCAAAACTGGCGCGGCGCAGGTCATCCTGCAAGGCCGCATAGGTGACGCGCGAGAGAATGCCGTAAATTGCCAGGCCGATGAAAGCCAGGATGACAGCCAGGATGGCGCTGTATAACAGGGCAAAGCGGAGACGGATGGACATGGGGGGTTCTCGCAGGGCACCGGGCGTGGAGACCGGCGTTACTCTTCTCTCAGCACATATCCCACCCCGCGCACGGTCTGGATGAGGCGGGGCAGCCCACCGGCTTCGAGTTTCTTACGCAGATAGCCGACGTAAATTTCCAGCACATTATCATCGCCGCCAAAGTCGTAGCCCCACACTTCGTTGAGAATGCGGCTGCGCTCCAATACCTGACGGGGATGGCGCAGAAAGAGATGCAACAGGTTGAATTCGGTGACGGTCAGTTGCAGGCGGGTTTGGCCGCGCCAGGCTTCGCGCGCGCGCGGGTCGAGCCGCAGGTCGGCATAAGCGAGCGGCTGTTCGGATGATTCAGGCTGAGCGCGCCGCAACAGGGCGTGGACGCGCGCGACCAGTTCGGCAGGGGCAAAGGGTTTTATCAGGTAATCATCGGCGCCGCTTTCCAGCCCTTCCACGCGGTTTTCGATGGCATCGCGGGCCGTGAGCATCAGCACCGGTACGCGGTTCTTTTCGGCGCGCAATTGTTGCAGCAGGCTCATTCCGTCCATTTTGGGCATCATCCAGTCCAGGATGAGCAGGTCGGGGGCGCGCGCGTCCACCTGTTCCAGGGCTTCCAGACCATTGGAGGCCGTCAGCACGTTGAGTCCTTCGTAGGTTAGCGTGCGCTGGAGCATTTTGAGCAGTTTGGGGTCGTCGTCAACAATCAGAATGGTGGGCATGGGAAGAGATTGAAGACTGAGAATTGAGGATTGATGATTGAGGATTCAGGATTGGAGATTGATTCATCATTCATCATTCATCATTCACCATTCATCCTTCATCCTTCCCCATCATACTCTTTTTTGCTGTGAAAAAACTGTTAATCGGGGTGTGTTTCACAGGAATTTCACAGAGGGTTCTTGGGTGGGTCACAGGCGGGCGTTCTAGAATTTCAATACGAAATTCACCACCAAGGAGTCAACGATGACCCGAACCCAACGTTTTCTCTGGCTGACCGCGCTGGCGGCTGTTTCCGTGCTTTATTTTCCGCTCAACCGTCTTTTGACGGACGGGTACAACCTGAAAACTGCGCTGGATGCCTACATCCCAATTATCCCCGAATTTGTTATCCCGTATCTGCTTTTTCTGCCCTTTTGGGCAGGCGCGTTTCTATGGGCAGCCATGAAGATGGAAGAAACGCTCTTTCGCGCCTTGATGACGGCCTCGATTTTTGCGACATCCATCGCCACGCTCATTTATTTCGTTTTTCCTACCTATACCGAGCGTCCGCTCATCGAAGCGACGGATTGGGCTGCGCGCTTCTTGCAAACGTTATACAGCCATGATGAGGTGTTCAATGCCTTTCCCAGCGGGCATGTGCTTTATACCACGTTGATTGCGCTGTTTGGGTCGCTCTGGAAGCCGCGCTGGAGCCTGTGGCTGCATGGCAGCGTGGCGCTGGTCATTGCGTCCACCCTGTTCACCGGTCAGCATCACCTGCTAGACCCCATTGGCGGGCTGGCGCTCGGCTGGGGAAGTTATCGCCTGGGGTTGTGGATGGAATATGGGTGGAAACCGGCATGGGCAACATAAAGCCCACATGCCGGGCCAGGCTTTACGCTTTTCCCAACACGCTCATCGCCGGTAAAGGTTTGCCCTCGTAATCAAACAGCGCCTGATTCTCCCAATTGTTGCCGGAATGCGGGTCGGAGGGGTCCCAGCCGTTCCCGGGAACGGCTATCCAGGTTGCGTCCCACCACAAGACGCCCAATCCACGCCTGTTTGGAACTGCTCGAACGATGTGGATGATGTCACTCAGCATGGCAGCCTGCCCTGCGGGGCTAAAGGGATAACCAGGCTGTTGCTGATGGGTGATGACGTTTTCGCAGCCATCCCTATCTTCTGAAGTAAACGGATAGGCGGTTTCGACGACAACAATCTCTTTTTCGTAGCGCAGAGCCAGGTCATTGAGATTATTTTGTAAATCGGTCAGCGTGCCATGCCAGTAAGGGTAGTAGGAAACCCCAATCAGGTCGAACGTCACTCCCTGTGCCAGGATGTTATCAAACCACCAGCGATACAGCCGGTTGTTGCCGCCGTTGTCCAGATGCAGCATCACGCGCGTTTCCGGCGTCACTTCACGCACGGCGGCAATGCCGGCCTGAAGCAGAGCGGCCAAATGCTCGAACCCCTGCTCATTCTTGCCATCCGGCCACAACATGCCGTTGGTGATTTCATTGCCGACCTGAACCATTGCAGGCGGCGTGCCTTGCAGACAGAGCGCCGCGCAAATTTCGCGGGTGTGGTTGTAAACGGCCTGCTTCAGGCCCGTAAAGTCTAATCCTTCCCAATCTTTGGGTTTGGGCTGTTTGCCAGGGTCGGCCCACGTGTCGGCATAGTGAAAATCCACCAGGAGAGACATCTCTCGCTGCTGAAGACGTTTTGCCATCTCCAGCAGCTGCGTTTTGCCGTGATACCCATCCGGCGAACGAACCCACACCCGCAGCCGGGCATAATTCAGGCCGTGCGCACGGAGAATATCGAGCGCATCGGCAGGATGGCCGTGTTCGTCAAGGTAAATTCCGCCCTTCTCTTCGGATTTTTTCAGGCTGGAAATATCGGCGCCTCGAATGGGCAAACGGGTTGCCCAGGACTGTGCTGGATTCATTGCGCGCTCCTCGTCAAAACTCCGTTATCCGCATGGTGCGGTTGCGATATTTCTCGCGGAATTGAGCGTTGAGACGCAGGACTTCTTGTTCATTGCCCACGAAAGAGCAACGCAAACAGTAGTATTCGTCCTTTTCCGCATCATAGAGCATGTCCATATCAATTTCGCGCATCAGACAGCGCGGACAACGGTAGTTCAACTTGCCTTTTCGACCTTGAGCCATGTGCGCAGTTCTCCTTTCGCCTGGAGCGTTTTTTTGATTCCGAGCGTGTACATGGGCGAGAAAGAAAAGCCCTCCCGGAAATAACCGGCGGCAGGGCCGTCGGGGCGCATCGAGAGACGGGTATCTACCTGTGGGATGACTGCTTCCACCACCTGAACATTTTCAACCCCGGCCTCGCGGCACTGATAGGCATATTCAATGCTTTCTACCTGCTCCAACCCCCGCGCGCTCAACCGAACGCCGGTCAGGTCTTCGGGATATTCGGTCGTGCCATAGCAGGCCGTGACGTACTCGTCGATTGAGATTGTGGCGCTGGGGTTGGTCGAATCGAGAACACGGCGAATGATTTCGACCTCGCCGCTGCCTTCGTGAAAACGAAAAATGCTCTGAACCCGAACGGAGCAATCGGCAAATTCGATGGTGACCGGGTCGAGCGTCACAACGCGCGTATCGCCTTCTTCGGAAAAAGAAGCCTGCGTGCGGCAGGCGCATAAATCTACCTGCTCATGACCATAGCCAATTTTGCAACTTTTGACGGCGCCCTCGCCGGCATAATGGGTGAAAAAGCCTGCCCGGTACAGCGATTGAATCAGAAAGGGATAAGAAGCATCCTGGTTGGCTTTGGTGCCAACGCCGCAGGGACGTACCAATTTGGCGGCATACGGACGTAAATCCACCATCGCGCCGCCCTGGTTCATATCCAGACACAAGCGCATGGAGGGGTCGGCATACCAGAACATTTGACGATGAGAGCCGTACAAAATGTCTTTCCAGAGCGCGCATTCGGGCCGGGTGTAAGGCCGGTTTTGGCGGTACACATCGGCAAATTCGCTCATCGTCAGGTCTTGCAGCAGCCCGTGTTTTTTCAGTTCTCCGTAGTAGGACATCCCCTCCCGGTAACTTTTGAGCAAAAAGTCATAATCGCATTCCCAGCGTCCGTTTTTGCTCATCCAGCCGGGGCCGACATACATCATGTTGTAAGCGTAGCCGCGGTTATATTTTGCCAGGGCGCGGTAGTGGTCTACCAGATTCTTGAAATAAGGGATTTCGCGGTCCTCATACACCATGCCGCGCAAGATGTTTTGCGGATGCGTGCCATAATACGACCCTGGGCCATCGAAGACGGCCATTAAGTCCCGCGAGAGGTGGGGAATGGCGACAATCCCGATGTCGTCCGCTTCATCGGAGGCCGGACAGTGGATGTTGCGCTTCGAGGGGACCCAGGGATTCCAGGGGCCGCCATCCATGAGCGTATACCAGGAATTGTTTGCGTTCCAGTAGGCTTTGGGGCCTTCTTCCCAACACGTTGCTACGGCAACTTTCACCATCGGGTATTTTTCTTTGATGTAGTTGACCAGTTCGGCATCCATGTAATACGAGCCGGTGGATGTGGGGTAAAAGCCAAAGACCTCGTAGAATTTACCAAAGACTTCATCTACAATTCTGCGTTTGTCCTCCATCGAGAACAGCCAGATAGCAAGTTCCCGCGATTTGAACCTGGCTCGAAATTCAGCGCATTGCAGGCCCAGAAAGGTGCTGCCGATTTCATCACCGAATTGTTCGTGGTGTTGTTTGGCAATTGCCACTGCTTCGGCATTGAACAAACTGGCATACGTCATTTGAATGGTGGTACGCAGGCCGTTCTCATGCGCGATTTGTTGCTGGGTGCGGAAAATATCGAGCGATTCTTGTAAAACGGACGCGCGCGTCAGGTCTTCGACTTTGCCGTGTTCGGCTTCTTTCTGAATGTATTCCGGCACCATTTCAGGCCGATGGACGATGTTGACGTAAAAAGGGCTCATAAGGCTCACGCAAAATCAGAAAGATGGGTCAGGGGTTGAGATATTCGGCAAACGCCGGCAAAATGCGGCCCTCGAAATCGAACAGGGCTTGATTTTCCCAGGGGTTGCCCGATTTGGGGTTTTTGGTATCCCATCCGTTGCCCGGCACAGCCGTCCAGGTGGCATCCCAATAGAAAAGACCCAGTCCACGCCCGTTTTGGACCGCCCGAATGATAGATAAGATGTCCCGCATCATCTGACGCTGTCCTTCTGGCGTGTAGAGATAGCCATCTATCATCATTTTCTGAGAAAAGAGATTGGGATAACCGTCCTGGTCAAGGGGGGTAAAGGGATAGGCAAATTCGGCCACCAGCACGTCTTTGTCATAGCGCGCTGAAATATCGTTCAGATTGACCTGTAACTGCGCCAGACTGCCGTGCCAATAGGGGTAAAAAGATACGCCGATAACATCGAACGGCACATTTCGACGGGTGAGATTATCGAAAAACCAGCGCGCCATGTCATTCTTGCCGCCTTCGGCAATGTGGAGCATCACCCGCGTAGAAGGAGAACAGTCCTTAACGGCCTGATACCCGCTGGTCAGCAGAGCGGCCAGGTTATCCATCTGGTTGTAACTGCCATCCGGCCACAAAATTCCGGCGTTGATTTCGTTTCCAACCTGCACCATATCGGGCGGTGTTCCCTGGGCGACCAGGCTGGTACACACATCGTGGGTGTGGTCATACACTGCTTGTTTGAGTTGCTCAAAGTCATATGTTTGCCAGGCCGCTGGTTTGTTTTGTTTTCCAGGGTCGGCCCAGTCATCGGAGTAGTGAAAATCTACTAACAGTTTGATTCCGTGCTGTTTCAGGCGTTGGGCCATTGCCAGGATTTCTGTCTTGTTGTGGTATCCATCTGCCGGGTCCAGCCATATCCGCAAGCGGGCGTAATTCAAGCCGCTGTCTTTCATGATTTGGAGCGCATCCGCCGGGGTGCCGTCGCTGTAACGATAGACACCCCCCAGGTCTTCGGATTTCTTCAGGCTGGAAATATCGGCCCCCAGCACAGAGAGCGCCGCGCGGCCCGGCACGAGTTCGATGTCGTCGAAACTGACCCAACTGCCCGAAAGTCCAAACGAGACCAGGCGAACAACGCACGTCCCGCCGCGCACTTCAGCAGAGACGACCAGTTGTATCCAGCGGTAACCGGGCATGCTCGATGGAACATACACGCGGTTTTCTCCCTTGCCGCACGCCAACGCCAGGTAAGTTTCGTTATTGCCGCTGGAACGAGTCCAGGCGCGCAGGGTGTACCAGCCATCGGCCAGGTCCTCCACAGTTTGCGAAGTCTCAACGCGATAGGCCTGATTGGACGTGTGAGAAAGGCGCAATTGCCCTGAATGTCCATTGTTCTCGAAGCGAACCGCCTGAACATCGCCCTGAACAAGCCATCCGGTCGGCAAGCCTTTTTCATCTTGCTGCTCGAAGCCTGGATTTTGCAGGGCAGCCGGCCCAGGCGTCGGAGCGACCGTTGCGATCGCAGGGATGGGTTCTACGGAAGGCGTGGGAAGGGCAGGAGAACCCTCGGCGCTGCACGCTGAAAACGCCCAGAGAAGGAGAATGCCCAAGCCCAAGAAGCGCGCTTTTCGGTCCATTTTGCTCATCCTTTCACAGCGCCTTGAGTCAGGCCGCCGATGATATGGTCTTGCAAGAGAAGGTAGATGAGCATGATGGGCAGCGCGCCTAACAAGGCCCCGGCGGCAAACACGCCCCAACGCTGCTGGAACTGCGCGCCCGCAAAAATTTGCAAACCAACCATGAGAGTGTATTGCTCACTGCTTTTGAGCAGAACCCGCGCCAGAACAAACTCGCCATAGGTGCCGATGTAACTGATGATGGCAATGACGATGAGAATGGGACGCAAGAGAGGCAGGATAAGCATGGTAAAAATTTGCCAATCGGAGGCCCCTTCCATCATGGCCGATTCGTCAATATCACGCGGGATGGTGTCTATATAGCCCTTGATGAGCCAGATATTGATGCCCATCGCCCCACCCAGATAAACCAGGATGAGGCTGGCGTGGGTGTTCAGGCCAAACGCGGGAAAAACATCCCCCAGTTGCGAAATCATCAGAAAAGTCGCCACCAACGCCAGCAGACCAGGGAACACGTTGAGCAGAAGGATGCCCTTCAGCATGGTGAGTCGGCCTCGGAAGCGAAAACGCGAAAAAGCGTAGGCAGCCACGGTGGTAATTGAGAGCGAAAGCACCGAAGTAATCGAAGAAATTTTGATGGAGTTCCACATCCAGCGCCAGAAGGGAAATTCTTGCGAGGTCAGCAATTTCCGATAGTTATCCAGGCCGGCATTGGGTGGAATGAGCGTTTGCGTTGCCAGCGAACCGGTCGGGTTGAACGAAGCAGAAATCATCCACAGCACGGGAAATACCGAGAAAATAATCAGCAGAATGGCAATCACCAGCCGAATCCCGATACTCAAATTCCGCCGCAATCTGGCAGAGTTCGACGCGCGTTGCACCAGAGATACGTTAGACATTTTCACTTACCTCCTCCCACATGCGGGTATAGCGGAACTGGAAGAGCGTAATTGCGCCAACAATAAAGAAGATGATGATGGTGATGGCCGAAGCAAAACCATAGTTGATGCCTCGGCTGCCGGAGAACGCCAGGTTGTACACGTAACTAATCAGGATGTCGGTATGCCCTGCCGGGGTCGGCGCGCCCGCAATTGGCGGTCCGCCGGCGTTGAACAGGTAAATCAGATTGAAGTTGTTGAAATTGAATGTAAACGAAGCCACCAACAGCGGCCCGACGGCGACGAGCAGTAACGGCAAAGTGATGTAACGGAACTGTTGCCAGGGGCTGGCGCCATCTACCTGCGCGGCGGCGTAATAATCTTCAGAAATAGATTGAAGCGCTCCGCTGCAAACCAGCATGAAATAGGGGTAACTGAGCCACAAGTTGACCAGCAAAATGGCAATTTTGGCCCACCACTCGTCGGTAAACCACGGCGGCGACCAGCCAAACAAAGTGTTCATGGTGCGATTGATGACCCCCAGTTGGGGATTCATCATGCCGCGCCAGATGAGAATCGTAATCAGCGCGGGGACGGTGTAGGGAATAATGAGCAGAGAACGGATGATTTTTTTGAACGGAAAGCGCGGGTCGTTGAATAAAACGGCAATTGCCAGACCGAGCGAAAAATTGAGCAACAAACTGAAGAAGGCAAAGCCGAAATTCCACGCCACGACGCGCAGCAGCGGGCCGCGCAAAGCCGGGCTGAGGAAGAAATCTCTGAAATTATCGAACTGAACCGGGGCAATGAACCCTGGTTGCAGCGATTGACCGCCAGGCGCGGTAAAAGAACCTCGCAAATTGCGATATACCACGCCGGTTTCTTGATTAATCATCGCGTCTTGGGCTTCATCGTAAACATACAGAGGCAATAATTCGGCGGCTTCGCCCGGAGAGCGGATTTGAATCGTCTTTCCGGCCTCTCCAAATTGAATTTCCGTCAGGGTTTTATCAGCGGCGGCCTGCAGAACGTTCAAGCGCTGGTATCCTTCGATGCTTTGTGGAATCCCTTTTTCGTCCAATTGCCCTATCCCTGCTTCGCCGGGTTGGGGTTGCAAAAGGGGCTCCCCCGGTTTTGCCAGATAGCCGTTTCCGGCAGAGTCCTGAAGCCAGAGAGCATATTCACCCGTCGGCGAGCGAAACGCTGTCCATTTGTAGGATTGCCCCGAAGCAGGCAGGTATTTGGCCTTCAAAATCTGAGCAATGGCCTGTTGTTTGGTGACGAGATGACCTTCTCCATAGTTGGTGAAGGCAACCCACACGGTAAAAACGATAGGGTAAATGGTGAACATCACCATCAGGACCAGTCCAATCACCATCCAGCGCAGAGGGTAGGCCTTCTTGATGAGCAAGATGAGATTGACCGCTACTGTTATCATCGAGACCGCCGCGCCGAACGGGAAGTATCCCAGCGACATCAGACGGGCGACGAACCAGAGCGCAGCTGCATCGAGGACGACGAGAAACGCCAGGCGTCCAACCAATCCCAGGATGGGGGAAGATGTTTTCGTTTTATCGGAAACGGAGGGTGTAAAAACGGTCATACCCAGGCCTCCTTGCCCTGTTTGCCAGATGAGAAAGGGAGGCCGAGGAAAGCATCCCCGGCCTCCCCTCTTACAATTACTCGATGGTAGTCGTCACCAGGTGAGTGTTGGGGTCGTACACGAACGTCACTTTCGCATCGGCGGTCAGTTCCAATTTGTAGTTCGGGCCATCCTGCTTGCCATCAGAACCGTAGTTCACCGTCCAGGCGCCATCCAGGGCGACTTTGTATTCGTAGGTGCCGGCTTTCAGGGTCACCGTCAGGCGGTAGAGACCATCTTCGCCTTTCTTCATCGCACTGGCCTGACAGGCCGGGTCCCAGGTGCCGCCGCAGCCCACCTGGTCTTGCCAGGTGCCGGGCAGGTTGACCATGCCCGCCAGCGCGCCAGCAATCAGGTCACGGATTTGCTTGGCGGCGTCTTTCATGGCTTCTTCTGGCGTCATCTTGCCGGTCACGGCCAGGGTGATGCCGTTGTCGGTGGCCGTCCAGACCGAGCCCATTTCAGGGATATTTGGCATGGGGATAGCGTTGATGCCTGCCTGTCCCATCGCCTTCAGGTCGGGGTCATCGGTCTTTTCGAGGACTGCTTTGAAGGCGGAGGGGCGGTTGCCCGATTTGTACAACTGCATCATCAAATCTTCGGTTGCAATGTATTCGGTCAGGAAAGCCTGTGCCAGCAAGACATTCTTGCTGTATGGATTGACGAAGAAGCCTTGTACGCCGCTAAACGGAGCGCCGCCATCGGGAAAACTGGTGGCAATGGCATACGGCACGCCCGATTTGCGGATGCGGTCGAGCGCCCAGGGGCCGGCCATCAGGAAGGGTGCTTTGCCGGTCTCGAACAATGAATGAGCGGTTTCGTAATCGAAGGTTTCAGGCACCAGTCCTTCTTCCACCGCAGCGCGCAGCCAGGCAACGCCAGCGATGAATCCTTCGCTATCCACGCCAACATCCTGCGGATTCCATGCGCCGCTTTCGGTCTTGCCAAAGATGTAGCCGCCTTTGGCCGTCCAGAGGGGCAGGGCGTTGTACAACGGGCCTGAAGAAATGGCCGTTGCATATTCCACTTTGCCGGCAGCCTTGAGCTGGCGGCCAATTTCGAGCAGTTCATCCCACGTAGCCGGCGGCGTTTTCACCAGTTCGGTATTGTAGAACAGGCCGAGATTTTCGGTTGCGTAGGGCATACCGTACAGTTTGCCGTCGGTATATGTGAAGGCTTCGAGCGCGGAGGGGACGAAAGCGTCTTTCTTTTCGCCCAAATCGAGCGGGGCCACCAGGCCACTGGAAACCAGAGCGCCCAGCCAGTCATGCACGCCTAGATAAATATCTGGCCCTTTGCCTGCCGGAATGGCGATAATGGCTTGCGAACGAATATCCTGCACGACGCCCAGGTCTTCGACCACGAGTTTTACGTTGTACTCGGCCTGAAACGATTCAGCCAGACCTTGCAAAATGGGCGTGCGGGTATCATCGGCCCAAATGACCAGCGTCTCCAGCGGCTCTGCCGTGGGCGCCTGGGTGGGCGATGGCGCAGAGGTTGGCTCGGCGGCTGTGGGCTGCTGGGCGGACGGCTCGGTCGGCGCAGGGGCCGGCGTTCCGCCGCCACAGGCAGAAAGCACAAGGCTCATCATCACAATGAGCGCGAACAGGGAAGAGAGTTTCTTCATGGTGTTTCTTCTCCTTTTTGGGATGGATAGGGATAACGCGTGGCGAGACCATTGCCCGCCAGCACAGCGAGGAAACTTTCAAAGGTGAGTGGATGCACCAGACAGGCGTCGGCGCCGCATTCGCGCGCGCGTGCCTCGTCGGCCAGGGCAACGCAGGCAAATATCGGCACATCCAGGCCAGAGAGGTCCTCCACCAACGATTGCGCCGATTGGAGTTGTTCGAGCGAAGCAAAAATGAGCGCGGAGGGCCGGGTTTGCCGTACTTCGCCTATCCAGGGAGCATAGGGCTGTCGAACAAGCCGAAAACCGCTTTGTTCGGCAAAACGGGTCAACAAATACCCCAGGCGGTCATCGTTGCCTATCATTAGAAGGGTGGGTTGTTTGACCATCTCATTCATGCGGTTCTCACAGAACAAATGACGATGCACGACAAAGAGGTGCATCGTCATTTTAGGGAAAACCGTCTGCCTGGTCTTGCAGGAAAACGGTGTATTTTTGATGATTTCCGAGATTCTCTCAGCGTGAGATGCTTCGGCGATAGGCTTTGGGCGTCATGCCCATCTCGCGCAAAAAGGTGCGCGTAAAGTGGGCGGTATCGGCAAAGCCGACGTGCATGGCTATCTGAGTGATAGATTGGCTGGACGAACGCAAGAGCTCACAGGCCTGGCGAACGCGATAGCGGCGAAGGTAGGTGATGGGGGTAATGCCCAGTTCCTGACGAAAACAATCCGTCAGATAATCGGCGTTAATGCCGATATGCGCGGCAATCTCTTCACGGGTGATGGGTTCCGCAAAATGGGCGTGAATGAACGCCATCGCCCGGCGCACCAGTGGACGGGTGGTGGCGCTCAAAGCGCCGCGCCGCTCCAGAATGGCTTGAAGCCGCGCCAGAGTCTCTTCTGCGGTGAACAACCCTTTGCCTAAAATGGCAGCCACGCCGCGATGACAGCGTTCCAGGTCGGTTTCCGAAAGCAGGCGTCCGGTGAGAATGACGACCGGAATGTCGCGGGTGCTTTCGCGGCTGCGGAGAATTTCCAGCAGGGCAAAGCCATCCATTTCCGGCATGTTCAAATCCAGCAAAATCAAATCGGGATGGGTTTGTTCCAGAATCTTCAAGGCTTCGCCGCCATGCCGGGCGGTGAGCGTTTTTCGGCCCAGTTGTTCTACCAGGCGGGTATGCAATTCAAGAACGCCGGGGTCGTCATCTACGATGAGGACGGTTTGCAATCCAGAGGAAGGTTGGAGCAACTGCGAGAGTTCTTTTGCCAGTTGCGCGGCTTGCAAGGGTTTATGAAGGTAGTTCAGTTCCAGCAAACCGCCCAGGTTCTGTTCGGTATCGAGAGAATATGCCAGAACCGGAATGTGTTCCGTAGCAGGCTGGCGTTTCAGAATGCCGGCAATAACCCAACCCTCGCGCGCCGCCAGGGATTCGTCCAAAATCAGCGCAAGCGGAGAAAACGCAGGCACCTGCGCCAGCCAGTCGGGATGTTCATCTACGCGCCAGATTTCGACCTCGAAGCCCTGCTGTTGCAGCGCAGACGACAAACGTTCAGTGGCTGCGCTGTTTTCGGTCAGCACCAGGACTCGGGAACCGCTTGCAGGCCATTCGGAAACAGAAAGACGCTCGGCGGCAGCAGAAAGCACAGGCAAAGCAAAGGTAAAGGTTGAACCGCAGCCGAACTCGCCAGGGGAACGAACCCAGATTTTGCCGTTGTGCTGTTCTATCAACTCTTTGGTGATTGCCAGCCCTAACCCCATGCCGCCGGCTGTTTCGACAGACCGTTCGGCGCGATAGAACTCATGGAAAATGCTCTCCTGCTCGGCGGCGGGGATGCCTATGCCGGTATCGCTGACCGAGATGAGGGCCTGCCCCTGCCCGGTCTGAAGCGAGAGTCGTATACGACCCGTGGGCGTGAACTTGACCGCATTGCTGATGAGATTGAGCGTTACCTGACGCAGGCGGGTGCGGTCGCCCATGACCCAGGGGCCTTGCGTGGGCAGGTCGGCCTGCCAGTCCAGGCCTTTTTCGGCAGCCAGTTGCGCGCCGATTTCAGCGGTCACGCGCAAGACTTCTGACAGGTCCAGCGGTTCGCGCAAAATCCGCAATTGCCCTGCTTCGCTGGAGGCCAGGTCTAGCACATCGCCAATGAGACGCGCCAGATGCTGCGCGCTGGTGTTGATTTGCTCCAGGTCGCGCTTTTCGACTTCCTTCGACCGCAAGGCCATCTCGCTCAAGCCAACAATCAGGCTCAACGGCGTGCGGAGTTCGTGGCTGACCATTGAAAGGAAGCGGCTCTTGAGGCGATTCGCTTCTTCGGCCAGGCGGCGGCCTTCCAGCGCCTCCTGGTACAGGCGGCTGGTGCGTAAGGCAGCAGAAAGGTTGTGAACAATGGCCGCGCAAAGTTCCGGGTTGGGGGCCTCGAAGGCAACCACGCCGGTTGTGCGTTCGTCCACGTGCAAAGGCAAAAGGGTAAGTTGAATCGCTCCCTGAAGGGGGTAAATTTCGCGGGGAGGAAAACTGCGCGTCTCAAAGCGCAGGCCGATATGCGCCGCCGACATCCCGGCAGTAAACAAGACGACGGCATGGTCGGCGCGCTCTTCCTCGTCCGGTTCATACAACGCCACCAGCGCGTTTTTGATGCCGATGCGGGGCAAATGGCGCGCCAGGATTTCCGCGCTTTCTTGGATATTCATCGCCGAGAGCAGTTCGGCGGTCAGTTGACCAAGTTGGGCGGTCATATCCAGATGTCCAAGCATAGCGCGGGTGGTCTGGCGTTGAATCCGGTCACTGATTTCCAGCCGGGCGCGGTCGAGCAGGCGAATGGCGAATTCGGAGCCCGAGGCGTTCGGCAGCGTATTCAATTTTTGAAGCAAAACACCAACAGCCGCCTGCCATAGATGGGCATCCTCGCCTCGTTCTTCGGTCCAGGTCAGGGCGCGGTTCAATTCACTCAGAAAAGGAGCGGTCTCTTGGCGAGACAGGCTGTGCGTAAACGCGTTCAGAAACGAGGCCGTTTGGGTTTGCAGTTCTTCAGGAAGGCTGTTGCGCGCTTCGATGAGCGCGGCTTCGGCCATTTCTTGCGCCAGTTCATCGAGCGAGAATTCTTCTGTGAAGAGCGCTTCGTGCTGGGCCGGACTGCAACCACAGGATTGACGGATAATCAAGCGAGGCGGCACGACCACCGGGGTTGTCTCTTTTCGTTCGCCCCGAATATATTCCAGCAGGGTCAGCACGGCCTGACGTCCGAGCGTAAACGTTGGATGCCGAATGGTGGTGAGAGAAGGCGCGAGCGCGCGCGCATCCAGAATGTCATCGAAGCCAATCACCGCCACATCGTCGGGAATGCGTCGGCCTGCGGCCAGCAAGGTTTCAATGGCCCCCAAACAAGAAAGGTCGTTGCTGGCAATCACCGCGCTGAAGGGCGCGCCGGTCGAAAGAATCTGACGCATGGCCGCCGCTCCGCCTTCGCGCCGGTGTTCCCCAAAGGCAATCAAACGTTCGTCCAAAGGCAAGCCGGCATCGGCCAGGGCTTCTCGATACGCTGCCAGACGTTCGCGGCTGTCGCCGCGTCCGTTCGGGTTGCCTGCAATAAAGGCTATCTGACGATGCCCATGCTCCATGAGATGGGCAAATGCCTGCCAAATCCCCAGCGTATTATCTACTTTCACGAGCGGACCCGGGCCCTCTGGCGTGGTGAAAATCACTGGAAAGCCGCCGCGTTGCAAATCGCGGACATATTCCAATTGCGTTTCGGTCAATTCATCGGGGACGATAATCAACCCATCGGTATTCCATGGGCCAACTGGTACGAAATCTACCTCCGGGCCGGGAACCGGCCAAAAGCTGCGCCGTTGGGCGTTGTTGCCCGTCACGCTAAAGCCGCATCCCAACAAAAGCCGGCAACCGGCATCACGCGCCGCCGCGCTGATGCCCTGAATGAGCGAATGGGCATACCGGTCAATGGTGGTTCCCTGATAAATCGGCCAGGCTGAGATAAAGCCGATGGTTAAGGGAGAACGCATGCCCAAATTCTATCACCATCCTGACCGCTCGCCGTTTTCTCGTCTTTCACAGCGTTTTCACAGGCTCTTCTTGGGGGCTTCACAGGCGCGGATTTTAGAATGCAGGTATCAGTGAACAGTGAGCAAGACGTCGTTATTTTCTATACCATCAAGCAAAAGGAGTTTTCCTATGTCTGTTTCCAGCAGAACCAATCTCATCTTCGATAGCATCGTTTTCCTGGCCTTTCTGGTGCTTGCCAACCCCGATATGACCGGCATGAGCATTCATGAATGGCTGGGGGTGGCGTTTCTGGCGGCTCTGCTCACGCATCTCGTCCTGCACTGGGAGTGGATTGTGAGCGTAACTGCCTCGTTTTTCAAGAAACTCTGGCACACCTCGCGTCTGAACTATGTGGTCAATCTCTTGTTCCTGGTTTTGATGACCGGGGCTTTGTTCAGCGGCCTGATGATTTCTGAGAGTGTGCTGGCCTTTTTGGGCATCAGCATCGAGCGCAATCCGGTGTGGGAGGGGCTGCATCATACGCTTTCGGACGCCTCTGTGCTGGTCTTGGGTTTGCACCTGGCCCTGCATTGGAAATGGATTGTGAACAATCTCAACCGTTATGTGGTTCAGCCGGTGTCCAGGTTGTTTCGGCGCGAAACGTATCCGATGAAAAGTAATCAGTCATCAGTCATCAGTCATCAATAATCAGTAATCAGTGAACAGTTTTGGAGCACCGCGACGAATCACCAATCTTCAATCACCAATCACCAATTACCCAAAAAGGAAAGGTCATGCTATGAAAAAGTTCGTTCAATTTATCCTTCTCCCTCTGCTCGTGTTGAGCGCAGTGGTGGCTTTGTTCGGCGCGGGGTGGTGGTGGGGCGCAACGCATACGCAAGCGCTCTCCGGTCTCTCCCGCCGCGAGGCAGAATCGTTCCGCCGCCCCGATTTCGACGGCAACCGCCTGCCACCGCAAGGGTTGGAGGGCCGTCCCTTCGGCGGACGCGAACGCGGTCCTTCGCTGTTGCGCGGTTTGGGCGGCATCGCTGGCTCGCTGCTCAAACTGGCGGTGATTGTCGTCCTCGTCCTGCTCGTTCAGCGCGGACTGGTCTGGTTCGATGCCTGGCGCGCCAGCCGCAAGACGCCTGCATCAGCCCCGCCGGAAGAACGTAGTGCAAATCTCTGATTTGCCTCACACATTCCCATCAGCCCCTTCTCCCCTCGAAAAGAAAAATAAGGATACCTGTATGCGTCTCCAACCCAAACTCATCGTCTCTCTGCTTGCCTTCAGCCTGTTGCTCACCGCCTGCGCCGGACAGGCCAGCGCGCAGGCCAGCGTCACCACCCAGCCGGTTGCCACCGTCACGCTCGGCAGCACCATCGAAGCCAGCGGTACGCTCAGCGCCGGGCAATTGACCACGCTCGCGTGGGGAACCAGCGGCGTCATCGAATCGGTCAACGTCCAGGCGGGCAGCCAGGTCAAAAAAGGTGACCTGCTCGCCTCGCTCCGGCTGGATTCGGTTCCCGCCAGCATTTTGCAGGCGCGCGCCAACCTCGCCTCCGCCGAGGAAACCCTCGCCAACCTGAAAGACAACACCCTGACATTGACTCAGGCCGAGTTGGACGTGGTTACTGCCGAACAGGCCCTGTCCGAAGCCGAAAAAACCTACGCCTCGCTCGATTATCCCCGCGCCTCCGATGCGCTCATTCAGAACACAGAGGCCCAAATCCGTCAGGCCGAACAGGCCGTTGCGCGCGCCGCCGAGCGTTACCGCGCCGTACAAAGCCTTCCTGATGGTGATTCGCGCAAGACCGAAGCCGCGCTGGCCCTGACCAACGCTCAATTGAATCTGAACTCGCTCAAGGCCAAACTCAACTGGTACACCGGAAAACCCGACCCCAAAGAGTACGAAGAAGCCCGCCTGAACGTGGAAAAAGCCAGAATTGAGCTGGAAAACGCCAAACGCACCCTGGAGCGCCTGAAAAGCGGGCAACCCTCCGCCGAGCTGGCGCAAGCCGAAGCCAACCTCGCCGCTGCCCGGGAACAGGCAGAAACGATGTACATCCTCGCGCCGTTCGATGGCGAGGTGATTGTCCTCTACGCCCAGCCCGGTCAGGCGGTCGAAAAAGGCGCCGTGGCGCTCGGCCTGGTGGATTACAGCACGCTCAAAGTGGAACTCGCCATTGATGAATCCGAAATCACGCAGGTCAAAGTCGGCGACCCGGCAGAAATCAGCCTCGATTCGCTGCCCGGTCTGACGCTCAAAGGCCAGGTGAGCCTGATTGACCCCATCGGACAGACCATCAGCGGCCTGGTCAAATACACTGTCATCGTCTCGGTCGAACGTCCAGAAAGCGCCATCCTGTTCGGCGCGACGGCCAACGTCGTCATCACCACCGGTGAGCCGACCACCCTGCTGGCCGTTCCGATTGGCGCCGTGCTGACCGATAGCCAGGGCGAATACGTGTTGCGCGTGAGCGCGGATGGCGTCACCGAGCGCGTGGACGTGCAAACCGGCGACCTTTCGGGCGGGTTGGTGACGCTCGTCAAGACCGGTGGACTGAAAGAAGGCGACCTGGTGCAGGTTGGCGGCTCTTCGGACACTCAGCAGCAACAAGACCAGCCGCGTGCTCCAGGCGGGTTTGGCCCCTTCGGAGGCTGATTATGGCGCTCATTGAACTGCGCGGCCTGACCAAAATCTTCCAAATGGGCGAAAACCAGGTCCATGCGCTGGCGGGCGTCTCACTCGACATTGAAAAGGGCGAAATGCTCGCCATCATGGGGCCTTCGGGTTCGGGCAAAAGCACGCTCATGTCCATCATCGGCTGTCTCGATGTGCCAACCGCCGGCTCCTACCTGCTGGATGGGCAGGCGGTAGAAAAACTCAAAGATTCGCAGCTGGCGCAGGTACGGAATCGCAAAATCGGCTTCGTGTTCCAGCAATTCAACCTGCTCTCGCGCACCAGCGCGCTTGAAAACGTGCTGCTGCCGCTGGGGTACGCTGGTTTGGGCGCGCGCGCCAGCCGCGAAAAGGCCCTCAAGGCGCTGGAGATGGTCGGCCTGAGTGAGCGCGTCAAACACCACCCCGCCGAACTCTCCGGCGGACAGCAGCAGCGCGTGGCAATTGCCCGGGCGCTGGTCAACGAACCGGCCATTCTGATTGCCGATGAACCGACCGGCGCGCTGGATAGCAAAACCGGCGAGGAAGTGATGGGCTTGTTCCAACGCCTGCACCGCGATTTCGGTCAGACGGTCATCATCGTCACTCACGACCCGTTCGTGGCGCGCCACACGCATCGCATCGTGCGCCTGGCCGATGGCCGCATCGTGGCCGATACGCCCAACCCCAACCCTATTCCGGCTGGCACGCCACGCCCCGAACTGGAGATGTAGCCATGCTCCTCACCCAAAACATTCTCACAGCCTTACGCAGTCTCATGGCGAACAAATTGCGTTCGGCGCTCACCATTCTCGGCATTGTGATTGGCGTGGCGGCAGTGGTTGCGCTCATGGCAATTGGCAACGGGGCCACCAGCGACATCACCAGCCAGATTCAAAGCGCCGGAACAAACCTGCTCTCGGTGCAATCGGGCCGTATGCAAAGGCCACAGGCCGGGGGCGCGCCGCCCTCCTTTTCGCCGCTCACGCTCAAAGATTACGAAGCGCTTCAGGCCGGTCTTTCCAATGTGGCCGGAATCGCCCCCGTGTATTCTTCCAGCGCCACCGTTGTCTTTCAGAACGATAGTTACAGCGTTTCGGTCACCGGCACGAGCGAAGACTATCTCAAAGTCTATTCTTACGAGATGGAAAAAGGCCGTTTCTTCACCGCCAGCGACCGCCAGAGCGTGAAACAGGTGGCCGTCTTGGGCGCGACCACCGCCGGAGAACTCTTCCCCAATACCGAAGCGATAGGGCAATCCATCAAAATCAACGATGTGCGCTTTACGGTGATTGGCGTTCTCAAAGCCAAGGGCAGCTCCGGCTTCAGCGACCCCGATGACATCGTCTTGATTCCGCTCGAAACGGGCTATCTCAAACTGTTCGGGGCAAACGCCATCCGCAACGGCCAGAAGACCCTCAACACCATCGCCATCTCTGCCGCCTCCGCCGATGCGGTTGATTCGGTCAAGACGCAAATCAACTTCATTCTGCGCCGTCAACACAAATTGGCCGCCGAGGCCGAAAACGATTTCCGCGTGCAGAGCCAGAGCGATATGCTCGAAACGCTCAGCACCGTCACCACCACGCTGACCACGTTTCTGGGCGCGATTGCGGCCATCTCTCTGCTGGTGGGCGGAATTGGCATCATGAACATCACGCTGGTTTCGGTCAGCGAGCGCACCCGCGAAATTGGCCTGCGAAAGGCCGTCGGCGCGCGCAAAGACCACATCCTGATTCAATTCCTCATCGAGACGATGACGCTCAGCCTGCTGGGCGGCGTCCTCGGCATTCTGCTGGGCGTGGGCATTGCCCAAACCGTCAGCGCGCTGGGGCTGATTAACTCACTCGTCACGGCCTCGTCCATCCTGCTGGCGTTCACCTTCTCGCTGGCCATTGGCCTGTTCTTCGGCATTTACCCGGCCTGGCGCGCCGCCAACCTGCACCCAATGGAAGCCCTGCGTTCGGAGTAATATCGAATATGCAAACTTCTTACCCCAAATCTCTCCTCACGCTTATCATTTTGCTGCTTTTGCTCACCGTCATCAGCCTGGCAACGCCGTTCTTGAGCGCCTTTGGCATCAACCCCGCCCAGCGCCCGGCAGGAGCGTTGCCACAAAACGGCAATGTGCGCCCCCAAAACGGCACGCCGCCGCAGGGAGATGGCAATTTCCAACCTGGCAATTTTCCCCAGCGGCCCGGCGGCATGTTCAACCTGTTTGGCATCGCCCGCTCGCTTGGTCTGGGCGGACAGGCAATGATATACGTCAATGATGGCGTCGCGGTCATCGGCGCCGGGCTAAGCGGCCTGGCGGCCTGGTGGATATGGAAGAAAAAGAAGGCCGGGTTAAACCTGGCCCTCGTGCTGGCAATCTTCTTCCTGCTGGGCGCGCTGCCGGGCGTCTTTTCTGGCTTGCGATGGATGAGCGCGGCATCTATCCTGCGCTACGCCATCAACCTATTGAGCGGCGCGGCGGCGCTGGTCATCCTGGCAATGACCATTTTGCCCTCAGTGCGGGAAGAAGTGGCATAAGCCTACATGCGGAAGACCCCGAATCCACCGGTTTCTTCGGGCGCGTTCAAGACCACCGCCAGCGCCAGCCCCAACACCTGACGGGTATCTACCGGGTCCAGCACGCCATCGTCCCACAGGCGCGCTGTGGAGTAGTAGGGATTGCCCTCGCGTTCATATTTCTCCAGAATGGGGCGTTTGAAGGCTTCAGCCTCTTCTGGCGCGAGGGGTGGTTTCCCCTCACGGGCTAACTGGTCTTGTTTGACCGTCAGCAGCACGTTGGCGGCCTGCTCCCCGCCCATCACGCTGATTCGGGCGTTCGGCCACATCCACAGAAAACGCGGCTGATAGGCACGTCCACACATGCCATAGTTCCCGGCTCCAAACGAACCGCCAATCACAACCGTCAATTTCGGCACGCGGGCGGTCGCAACCGCATGGACGAGTTTTGCCCCATCTTTGGCGATTCCGCCCGCTTCGTACTCTTTGCCCACCATAAAGCCGGTGATGTTTTGCAGGAACAGGAGCGGAATGCCGCGCTGCTGGCACAATTCGATGAAATGGGCGCCTTTCAGCGCCGATTCGCTGAACAGGACACCGTTGTTGGCAAGAATCCCGACCGGATAGCCATAAATACGGGCAAAGCCCGTGACAAGGGTCGTGCCATAACGCTCTTTGAACTCACGGAAGCGGCTGCCATCCACCAGGCGGGCGATAATTTCGCGCACATCGTAGGTCTCGCGGAAAGTGCGCGGCAGAATGCCATAAATTTCTTCGGCGGGGTAGAGCGGCTCTTCGGGAGGGGCAAAGAAAAAACGACCCTTTGGGCTTTCCGTTTTTGGCATAGTTTCCACAATGCCGCGCAAAATTTCGATGGCATGTTCATCGTCTTCGGCGAAATGGTCGGCCACGCCGCTCTTGCGGGTGTGGATTTCGGCGCCGCCCAGCTCTTCGGCGGTCACATCCTCCCCGGTGGCGGCCTTGACGAGCGGCGGCCCGCCCAGAAAAATCGTCCCCGTGCCGCGCACAATTACCGCTTCATCGCTCATGGCCGGTACATAGGCTCCGCCCGCCGTGCAGCTGCCCATCACCGCCGCAATTTGTGGAATGCCTTTGGCGCTCATGCGCGCCTGGTTGTAGAAAATGCGCCCAAAGTGGTTGACATCCGGGAAGACTTCATCCTGCAAGGGCAAAAACGCCCCGCCCGAATCCACCAGATACAGGCAGGGCAGGCCGTTTTCTTCGGCAATTTGCTGCGCGCGCAGGTGCTTCTTGACCGTCATCGGGAAATACGTGCCGCCCTTGACGGTGGCATCGTTGGCGACAATCATCACTTCGCGGCCCGAAACGCGCCCAATGCCGGTCACAATGCCTGCGCCGGGGGCTTCGCCATCGTACATCTCCCATGCCGCCAGCGGAGAGAGTTCCAGGAACGGCGAACCCGGGTCGAGCAGGCGTTCGATTCGTTCCCGCACGAACAGTTTGCCCTGCTCCTCCTGGCGGCGGCGATATTTTTCGCCCCCGCCCTGGCGGACGAGTGCCAACCGCTCGCGTAATTCAACCGCCAGCGCGCGGTGATGCTCGGCATTGGCGCGAAAGGTGGGAGAGTGCGGTTCAATGTGGGTGGGGAGAGGTTCCATCGAGAAACTCCATCATACAATCCAGACACGCCCAAGGTTGACGTTTGGCAACGGCCATAAAAGCACACCAAAAACCAGCGTTGACTCGCTCGCAGGTATCATATACAATACCATTGTGAGCAAATTACAAATCGTTGCAGATACAAACGTTTTCGTCACCGCATTGCGCTCCCAGTGGGGAGCAGCCTATCAGTTTTTTGCACGGATTGATGCAGGTTATTATCAGCTGAATTTTTCCGTTCCGCTGGCGCTCGAATATGAAGATGCAGCCAAGCGCTTAATTGGTCAAATTCCATTAAGCGAACAGGAAATTGATGACATCCTCGATTACGTTATCAGTCAATCCAATCGCTGGCAAGTACACTACTTGTGGCGCCCACAACTGCGCGACCCCGGCGACGATATGGTGCTGGAATTGGCTGTGACGGCAGGGTGTTCTCACATTATTACCTACAATACCAGAGATTTTGCAGGTATCGAATCGTTTGGAATTCAGGTGCTTACTCCCAAAGATTTTTTGAAACTGGCAGGTGCAAGATGAGTACATTGAGTTTGCGATTGCCCGAATCGCTTCACAAATCAGCGCGTGAGATTGCAGAACGTGAGAACATTTCGCTCAATCAGTTGATTACTCTGGCGCTGGCCGAGAAAATTGCTGCATTAAGTACCGAAGAGTACCTGGAAGTTCGCGCCCGGCGCGCCAGCAAAGAAAAATTTTTGCACGCGATGGCCAAAGTGCCGCAGGTAGAGCCACCAGAATATGACCGGTTATGAGCAGCATAGCCAGGGACAGATGGAAATTTGCTACAGAATCGAAACTTCCGCGCCTTCGTAACTCGTCCCCAGCCGAAAGATACGCGCGCTCAAGCCAGCCTGCTCAAAGGCGCGCTGCATGGCCGCCCCAATTTCGGCCCCATCTCTGGCAGAAAAGGCGATAAGGCTCGGCCCCGCGCCCGAAAGCGCCACCGCAGCCGCCCCGGCCTGACGCGCCGCCTGCATAGCGGCTTGCGCTCCCGGAATCAGCGGAAGACGGTAGGGTTGGTGCAGCCGGTCGCTCATGGCTTTGCCCAGCAAGTCCAGGTCGCCGGTACGCAGCGCTTCGGTCACCAGCACGGCGCGGCTGATGTTGTAAATGGCATCGGCGCGGTCTACCTGCTTGGGCAGGATGGCGCGCGCCTGTTTGGTGGGAAAATCAAAATCCGGCAGGACCACCGTGACGTGCATGGGCGAGCGGTTGGCCCGCGCAGGCAATTTGAGCGAGATGACGCGCTCTTCGTAGACAATTGAAGCCACCAACCCCCCCAGCATCGCCGGAGCAACGTTATCGGGATGTCCCTCAATTTCAATAGCGAGTTTCAAAATCTCTTCCTCGTTGAAGGGGCTGCCCAGCAGGGCATTCCCCCCCAGCAGGCCAGTCAGCAACGCGGCAGAAGATGACCCCAGCCCGGAGCCAATCGGCACGCGATTGACGCAGTGAATACGAAGACCGGTGCAGGGTTTCTTCACCAGGTCGTAAATTTTCAGCGCGGCTTCTACAATTGCGTTTTCAGCGTTAAGCGGCAGTTTTCCTTCTCCTTCGCCGCTCACGCTCACGCTAATCTGATAATCTTGCGTAGCGATAAATTCAGTTTCGTTCCACAAATCCAGCGCTAACCCCAAGGCATCGAAGCCAGGGCCCAGGTTGGCGGTGGTGGCAGGGACTTTGACGAGAATTTTCATGTGGGGGTTCTCTCATATTGCAGGGATGGTGGTTCGTGCAATTATAACAATAACGTTATCGTGAAAAATTGCCTCTTGACACTCATAGAAAATATGTTCTATAATGTGCGTACATGCTGTATAGAACATTTTTTCTATTTGCAGTCTGATAAGGAGTATTGCATGAACAACACCATCCGTTCACGGCCTTTTAACCCAAACATCAATAAGTTTATTCATGCCCTCGATGCCCAGCGCGGCCGGGTCTTCGGGTTCATGATTATCGGCGCGTTGCTGGCGTTTGAACTCTTCAACTTCAGCACCACCGAATTTGCCCTGCACGATGTGCTTGGCAACCTGAAGTTTCTGGGCATCAAATGGTCCACCATCCTGGCGATTGCCTTCTGTGGGATTGATTTTGCCGGTATTGCCCGTCTGTTCACCCCGGAACAAGGCGCCGATGAACCCGCCGAGGTATGGTATCTTTTCGGCGCGTGGATTCTCGCCGCCGCGATGAACGCCACCCTCACCTGGTGGGGTGTTTCGGTAGCGATTGCCAACCATAACAGCCAGGGTGCCGCCGTCATTGGTGGAGAAACTGTGAGAACGGTGGTACCAATCTTCGTGGCCGTAATGGTGTGGGTCATCCGCATTCTGATTATCGGCACGTTTGCTCTGGCTGGGGAACGCATCTTCAGCCAGGCCGACCCGCGCCGCGTCTCCTCGGCGCCGGCGCGTCCCTCGTCGGTTGTGGAGCCGCAGCCAGTTCGTCCGTTCCGCCCGGTTTCGGCTTCCAACACGCAGGCGCGTTCGTTCTCGCCGCAAGGGACTGCCAAATATCAGCCCCAACATCGGCCCACCTACAGTGCGCCCCAAACGCCAGTTCGTCCTGTCGTTACCCCGGTGACCCGCCCGGAGCCCACCTATGAGCCAGCCGAAGAACCGGTGTACCACAATCTGATGAGCGCGCGCGAATTGATGGAGCGCAACCAACTGCGCCGATAATCCATCTCAGAAATACGCGCCGAAACAAACGACCCGTTGTGCTATTCCTTACCCAAACTCTGATGACGAGCGAACCCCAAACGAATGTGACCCCATGAACTCTGCGCGCTCCGTACCGACCTCCCGTCGAAAGCGCAGACAGACAGTCCCCTCGAGCGGCTGTCTGTCTGGTTTTTTACTACCCCCAATCATTCCGCTTTTGTTCGGCCTGCTGCTGGCATCGCTTACATCAGGCGGCGAAGAAAGCGAAATGCGGCTTTCTGCTGCGTCCGTCTCCACCGGCAGCCTGATTGCACCCTTGTTCACACCAGAAGTGCAATTCTGGGCAACGCAAATTGCCACGTGGTCGGCAGAGCATGACCTGGACCCAAACCTGGCTGCGACGGTGATGCAAATCGAATCGTGCGGCCACCCCTCAGCCCGTTCTTCTGCCGGTGCCATGGGGCTGTTCCAGGTGATGCCCTATCATTTTCAACCGTTCGAGGATGCTTATGACCCTGCCACCAACGCCCGACGAGGGTTAGATTATCTGCGCCGGGCGCTGGAACATGCCAACGGGGACGCACGCCTGGCGCTGGCGGGTTACAACGGTGGTATCGGCGTGATTGCACGCTCCGAAGCCCGCTGGCCTGCCGAAACCCGTCGCTATGCTTATTGGGGAAGCGGAATCTACGCAGATGCCCAACGCGGGGCGACCGAATCGCCTCGTTTGAACGAATGGCTGGCTGCCGGCGGTAAGAGTCTATGCCAGAAAGCACATCTGCGGCTGGGATTACCGTGAAACCCGCGCCAGTCATTCTGCGCTGAGCGGCAGGTACACGGCAAAGGTTGTTCCCCGCCCTTCCTGTGAGTTGACTTCAATGCGCCCGCCATGGGCATCCACCAGAAAATAGGCAATCGAAAGCCCTAACCCAAAACCGCTCGTTTTGGAACGCGTGCGCGATTTTTCTCCCCGATAGAAGCGGTCAAAAATATGCGGCAGGTCTTTGGCCGGAATGCCCGGCCCCATATCTCGAATGATGACGCGCGCCATCTCCTGCGAACGAGAGAGGCCGATGTACACATCACCGCCAATCGGGCTGTAATGAATGGCATTGGCTATCAGGTTGATGAATACTTGTTTTAGCCGGTCACGGTCACCGCTCAGCGTCACCTGGTCAATTTCGGTCAATTTCAGGTGAACTTTATCGCCGGCCAGCACGCGCATCTCCTGAAAGACGTCGGTTAAGAGTTCATCCAGCATCACGGTACGCAAGTTAAGCGGCAATTTCCCCGATTCGGCCTGCGCCAGTAGCAACAAATCTTCAACCATGCGGGTCAGCCGGTCCGCTTCGTCTTTAATCGAGTTGAGCGATTCTTCATCCGGCCCAATTTTTCGAATCAGGTCAGCATTGCCCTTGATGACCGTCAGCGGCGTGCGCAGTTCATGCGAGACATCAGCCAGAAAGCGCTGTTGGGCAGTGAACAGGGTTTCGAGTCGCTCAAATGTGCGGTTAAAGGCGCGGATAAGCGTGCCAATTTCATCGTGTTCGGGCCCGCTGTAGGGAATGCGGCGTGAAAGGTCGTCGGCGCGGGTGATTTGTTCCGCCGTGCGGGTAACGGTTTGGAGTGGGGCCAGCGCTTGACCAATCGAAAGCCAGGAGGCCACCGCGGCCACCACCATCGAGAACACCGTCAGGAAAATCAACAGCACCAGCAAAGTGCGCTGAATTGAATCCAGGATGTTCAGATTGGTTGCCACTTGCACGACGCCCGCTGGACGGTTGTCGGCCACCAGTGGTGCAGTCAAAACGCGCCAATGAACCTGTCGAGAATAGACATGACGATAAACCGGGCGCGGCGAAAGCAGGCTTTGTTCGTCGAGGGGTTGCTCAAACTCGCTTATGCCTGGAGAAACCATTTTCAAATTGCCTCGCCAATCCCAATACTGCACATGAACACTGGTGGACATTTCGAGCGCGGCGAGGTTGAGCATGTTCAAATCGCCCGTGGTGGTCACCCGCGCATTCGCAAGAATGTTTTTGACGGTATTTGCCAGCGTGCGGTCTATCTGGTTGACCAGGAAGTCACCAACCAGAAAGTAGATGAGCGTTCCAAACACCAACAGGATACCGCCCAGCATCGAAGTGTACAGGAGGGTCAGACGCAGACGCAGAGACATGAAACAAACAATTGAGCCAGTGCTTTAATCACGATTGTACTCTCAGCACATGAATTTAAGATAAAAACGCCACTGGCGTTTGCCTGGCGTTTTTATCGTTTGCCTGGGTTTGGCGGTTGTCGGTTACGGTGTTTCCCGCAAGACATACCCTACCCCCCGCACGGTATGAATCAGACGCGGCAGGGTATCGTTGTCTTCCAGCTTCTGGCGCAGATAGCGGATGTACACTTCCAGCACGTTGCTCTCACCGCCGAAATCGTACCCCCACACGCGGTCGAAGATCACCTCGCGGGTCAACACCTGTTTGGGGTGCCGCATGAAGAGTTCCAGCAGTTCATATTCTTTGGCGGTCAATTGAATCAGTTTGCCACCGCGCGTGGCCTCGCGTGAACCGGTATCCAGCGTCAGGTCGGCAAATTTTAACACTTGGTTGCGTTCGGGCTGGGTACGCCGCAGCAAGGCACGGATACGCGCCAGCAATTCATCCAGGTTGAAAGGCTTGACCATGTAATCATCGGCGCCGGCGTCCAACCCTTGCACCCGGTCCTGGATCGAATCTTTGGCAGTGAGCATCAAAATTGGCATTCCACCGGCCAGCCGCAGGCGATGACAGACTTCCAGCCCGTCCATGCCGGGCAGCATCCAATCCAGCACCACCAGGTCGGGGTTACGGTCACGCGCCAGGTTCAAGCCAGTGCGGCCATCGGTCGCCACATCCACCGCATAGCCCTCATAGGCCAGGCCTCGCTGCAACAGTTTCAGAATGGCCTGGTCATCTTCAATGATGAGAATTCGCTCGTTCATAATCAATGACCCTTTCATAAAAGATTATACCCAACCTGTATATGACTTTTATAAAATTACACGTTTCTCAACAAATTCACAGGCCAATGGTAGAATGTTCTCGATGTTTCCTGCGGGTGTTCCTGTGCGTAAGCGTTTGTTCGACCTGGTCCTGGCCGGGCTGGGACTGGTGATTCTCTCACCGGTTTTGCTTCTGCTTGCGTTGTTAGTCAGAATCGTTCATGGCAGTCCGGTCTTGTTCACGCAGACGCGCCCAGGGTTTCAGGGCAGGCCGTTTCGGATTTACAAATTCCGCACGATGACGAACGCCCGTGACGAAAACGGCCAATTGCTGCCCGATGCCCACCGCCTGACACGACTGGGGCGGTTTTTGCGCGCTTCGAGCCTGGATGAACTACCCGAACTGTTCAACGTTCTGCGCGGTGAAATGTCGCTGGTTGGGCCGCGTCCCTTGCTGATGCAATACCTGGAGCGCTACACTCCCGAACAGGCACGCCGTCACCAGGTGTTGCCGGGCATCACCGGCTGGGCGCAGGTAAATGGGCGCAATGCACTGACGTGGGAGGAGAAATTCCGCCTGGATGTGTGGTATGTGGACCACTGGAGCCTGTGGCTGGATGTGAAAATTCTCCTGCTGACGCTCTGGAAAGTTCTCAAGCGCGAAGGAATCAGCCAGCCGGGTCATGCCACCGCCGAAGAATTTATGGGAAGCAGTCACTGATTTGCACGGAGGTCTGGATGAACGCTATCCCCCGTATTCGTTTTGCCCATTTGCCCACCGCGATTGAGGAAATGCCGCGCCTTTCGGCAGCACTGGGCGGTCCTAACCTGCTCATCAAACGGGATGACCAAACCGGTCTGGCGTTTGGCGGCAACAAAACCCGCAAACTGGAGTTTCTGGTGGCCGAAGCGCAACAGCAAGGCGCTTGCCTGCTCATCACCGGCGGGGCAATGCAATCGAATCACTGCCGGCAAACCGCAGCAGCGGCCGCACGCTTTGGCATGGAGTGTATTCTGGTGCTGACCGGCGAACACCAGGAACAACCCACCGGCAATCTGTTGCTCGATTTTTTGTTCGATGCCGATGTAGTCTGGGTATCCAAACGAGAAGAGCGCGATGCAAAATTGCAGGAAATTTACCACACAGCGCAGGAATCGGGCTGTAAACCGTATCTCGTGCCGTATGGGGGCAGCAGTCCCACCGGGGCGCTGGGGTATGCCTTTGCCATCGAAGAGATGCTGACTCAGGGAGTGCGCCCCGACTGGGTGGTGTTCGGCTCGTCGAGCGGCGGCACGCACGCCGGGCTGGTACTGGGACAGCGAGTCTTTGGTTACGAGGGCAAAATTCTGGGCATCAGCATTGACGAACCGGCAGAGCGTCTCAAAGCGCACGTTGCTGCGCTGGCTTCGGCGGCCAGCGAAAAACTGGGAGCGCGGCTTGAAATTTCTCCGCACGATGTGCTGGCCGAAGACCGCTACTGCCAGGCCGGTTACGGCGTGTTTGGCGAGGCCGAGCGCGAAGCGATTACGCTTTTTGCCCACTACGAAGGCATTCTGCTCGACCCGGTGTATACTGGCCGCGCCGCCGCCGGATTGATTGACCTGATTCGGCAGGGATTTTTTCGCAAAGACGAAACGGTCTTGTTCTGGCACACGGGCGGTCAGCCGGCGTTGTTTGCCGCGCAATATCAGGATGCAATTCTGGAATAAAGCGCTTACGAAAGTGGCCAGGTCGGCAACACATCAATCTCCATCCCCGAAACCTGTCCCATCCGAAAGCGGGCATACCCTGCGGCAGCCACCATCGCGGCATTGTCGGTGCAGTATTTGAGCGGCGGAATGTGAACCTTGAATTCATTCTGGCGCAAAAAGGCCTGGCGCAACGCCGCATTGGCCGAGACCCCTCCCCCCACCACAATTTCCCGAACCCCATACTGGCGGGCTGCCTGCATCGTCTTAACATACAAAACTTCGATGACAGCGGCCTGAAAGCTGGCGGCCAAATCGGCCACCGGAAGCACGCGGCCTTCGGCCTCCAGACGACGTACTTCGCGCAGGACGGCGGTCTTCAACCCGCTAAACGAGAAGTTGTACGTTCCCTCCAGCCAGGCACGGGGGAAATCGAACGCAGCGGGGTTGCCGTTGCGGGCTTCTTTTTCAATCATTGGGCCGCCGGGATAGGGCAATTTCAACAAGCGGGCAACTTTGTCAAAGGCCTCGCCGGCGGCATCATCGAGGGTCGCACCCAACCGCTGATAATCGAGATGCCCGCGCATCAGGTTGAGTTCGGTATGCCCACCGGAGACGAGCAACGCCACGAGCGGAAATTGCGGCTCCGGCGGGGGATTTTGCTCTACCGCCTCATACAACCAGGCCGAGTAAATGTGTCCTTCCAGATGGTTGACACCGATGAGTGGTTTGCCCAACCCAAGCGCCAGCCCCTTGGCCGCATTCAAGCCCACCACCAGCGAACCCGGTAATCCTGGTCCGCGCGTAACAGCGATGGCTTCGACATCGTTCAGGGTGATTCCAGCGTTCGAGAGTGCCTGCGCAATGACCGGCGTGATGCTCAAAACATGCTGGCGTGAGGCCACTTCGGGAAACACGCCGCCATAACGGGCGTGGATGTCCATTTGCGAGGCCACCACCGAAGTCACCAGCGCACGACCATCCTTCAGAATGGCGCAGGCGGTTTCATCGCAGGAGGTTTCAAGAGCAAGCAGATACACAGGCCATCAACCGCGCAGTTTTGCGCCAAGTTCGTTTTCCAGCCGCCGGATAATTCGGTTGCGAATCGAGGCGGCTTCTTTATCGGTCAGCGTGCCTTCGAGTGACTGATAGGTGAGCGCATACGCCAGGCTTTTCTTGCCGGCGCCAATTTGTTCGCCGCGAAAGACATCGAACAGACGCACCGAAGCCAGCAATTTGCCGCCGGTTTGCCGAATCAACGCTTCTACGCGGTCGGCAGGCAGGGCTTCATCCACAATCACAGCAATATCTTCCAGCACTGGCGGATATTCACTGACCGCACGGACCGGATAAGCGGATGGTAGAGCGGCAAGAAGCGCTTCCAGGTCAAACTCAGCCGCCTGGACCGGGGCGACAAAATCATAGTTTTCAGCCACCTGTGGATGCAATTCACCAAAGACGCCCAGGGGAGAACCGTTCCACAACACCGAAGCGCACTTTCCGGGGTGGAAGGAAGGGTGTTCAGCCAGGACGTAGGTGACCTCCAGATGCAGCGCCTCCATCAAGGCTTCGATAATCCCCTTAAGGTCATAGAAATCGAGTTTTACGCCCACTTTGACATCCCAGGCCGGTTCGTAGCGACGCCCCGAAAGAGCAATGGCCAGGCGGCGTGGTTCCAGCGGCAGCCCGCCTGGTTGCGGGATATACACCGCGCCAATCTCAAAGAACGCCAGCGTTTCACGCAGGCGGGCGTTGCGCTCCAGCACGTTCAACACAGAACTGAGCAGCGAACGGCGCAAAACGCGCTTTTCTGGCGCAATCGGATTGGCCAGCTGCACATATTCCAGGCGTGCCAGAGACGGGTTGTCACCACGCGGGAGCAACTTCGCTTCAATTTCGGGCGCGGTCATCCGATGGGTGATGACTTCCTGTAATCCGAGTGTGGACAGCAGGTCACGCACACGCTCTTCGGCTTCCAGCGAGGGGTTACCGCGCTGCGGCGGAAGCGGGTCGGCGATGCGCGTTTCGGGGATGTTATCATAGCCATACAACCGTGCCAGTTCTTCCATCAAATCAGCCACACCAACCAGCCCTTCGCCAATGTCTAACCGGAAGGGAGGCGCCGTGACCGACAAGCGGTCGTCCGCTTGCAGTTCACAGGTAAATTCCAGCCGCTCCAGGAGCGTTTTGGCCGTTTGCAAGGGCATCTCGATTCCTAACACGCGGCGAATATCGCTCTCACGTAGTTCCACCATCGCCGGTTGGGGCGGCAAAGGATAAGCATCCACGATTCCGGGGGCAATTTGTCCACCACTCCAGGCGCTCATCCAATGAAGGCAACGCTTCAGACCTTCTTCGGCCAGCGCAGGGTGAACCCCGCGCGAAAAGCGGAACGAGGCTTCAGAAGGCAGGTTATGCTGATTGGCCGTGCGGCGAATGTTGATGAAGTTCCAAGCCGCGGCTTCGAGCAAGACGTTGCGCGTCTGAGGAGTCACTTCACTTTCAGCACCGCCCATCACCCCGGCCAGCGAGAGCGGCCCAGACGAATCGCACACCAGGACGTTCATCTCGGTCAACGTGCGCGTCACGCCATCCAGGGTGGTGAGTGTTTCTCCTGCACGGGCGGTGCGGGTAGAGATGACGACCGGCCCGCCATTGGCGCGGCGCACGAGCACATCGTAATCAAACGCGTGCAGCGGCTCGCCGATTTCGAGCATGGCGTAATTGGTGGCGTCTACGATGTTGTTGATGGGGCGCATGCCGGCAGCGCGCAAACGACGCTGTACCCAATACGGGCTGGGCTTAATTTCCACATCCCGAATAAGCGCCAGCATGAAACGCGGATTGAGTTCGGGATTTGCTATTTCGATTTGCACTTTGCCTTCAATAGATTCACCGACGAAGTGCAATGCGTGCTTCGGTTTTTTGAGCTCGCGCCCGGTGAGTGCCGCCACTTCACGCGCAATGCCCAACACGTTGGCGTTGCGCGCCATATTCGGGTTGATTTTGACTTCCAGAATGGCGTCACCCATGTAGTCGGCCAAAGGCATGCCCACAGGCGCATCGGCATCCAGAAAAATAACGCCTTCGTGTTCCTCGCTGATGCCCAATTCCTTTTCGGAACAGACCATCGAGTAGGATTCCACGCCGCGAATTCTGGCACGCTTGAGGGTGGTCAACACCTGTCCTTCGGCATGACCATCGTAAATCTGCGCGCCTTCTCTGGCATAAGCCACCTTAATCGGTGTTTCGAGTTTGCCCCGTCCTTTGTACGGATACAGGTTGGGCGCACCGGTCAGGACAATGTGTTCGCGCTCGCCGTCAAATAAATCGCACAGGGTCAGCCGGTCAGCGTTGGGATGGGGGTTCACGGCGCGAATTTCGGCGACGACAATTTTGTCGCGGTCCCAGGCCAGGCCCGAAACTTTGAAACCGTGGTCATCACGCGCCGGAAGGGGCAACCCGGCAAACGTGATGCCTTCTACCTCCATCCCTGCCATCGTCAGCAGGCGGGCAATTTCGACCACTTCCAGCGCAGAAACATCTACGAAGTCCTTAAGCCACGAAACGGGGAGTTTCATAAATTCTTCCTCAAATGAAGAGACCAGAATGAGTTTTTATCCACAAATGACAGAAAGGAATAGCATGGCTGCCAACGGCAATCACATGTTTCGTCTGGCTAGAATTGCTCCAGAAAGCGAACATCGTTGCCCCAAAAGTAGCGAATGTCGGTAATTTTGTGGCGGAGCATCAACTGGCGTTCTGGCCCCATGCCAAAGGCAAAGCCAGTGTAGCGTGCCGGGTCGTAGCCGCCATTTTGCAAGACGACCGGATGCACCATGCCGCACCCCAGAATTTCGAGCCAGCCCGATTTTTTGCACACCGAACATCCTTTGCCGCCGCACACAAAACATTCCACATCCATTTCGGCGCTTGGCTCGGTGAACGGGAAATGGTCGGCACGAAAGCGCGTCCTGGCGTTGCGCCCAAACATGCGGCGCGCAAACTCGGAAAGCGTGCCTTTCAAATCCGCAAAGGTGATGTTTTGCCCCACCACCAGCCCCTCAATTTGATGAAATTGCACTTCGGAACGGGCGGTAATCTGCTCAAAACGGTAGCACATGCCGGGCAGGGCAATGCGGATGGGAGGGGGATTCTGTGGATTTTGAGCCGAAAACTCGCGCATGGCACGAATTTGCCCCGGCGAGGTATGGGTTCGCAGCACCAGCCGCCGCGCCTCATCGGTTTCACCGGTTTCAATGTAGAACGTATCCTGCATTTCCCGTGCCGGATGATGCGGTGGGATATTGAGCAGCTGAAAATTATATTCGTCGGTTTCGACATCGCGCGCCGTATAGACCTGGAAGCCCATTTCTCCCAGAATGGAGAGAATGCGCCGCAGATTTTGGGTGGCCGGATGCAGCCTGCCGCGCCGGAATGGACGTCCCGGCAGAGTAACATCCAGCCGTTCGGAAGCCAGGGAACGCGCCAGCGCGGCTTGCCTGAGCGCTTCTTTTTTTTCGGCAAACGCTGTTTCCAGGGCCGTCTTCACCTGGTTGGCGCGCTGACCTGCCGCCGGACGCTCTTCTTTGGGCAGGCTGCCCAGTTGACTGAACACGTTCATGACCGGTGAAGAACGGCCAATGTTTGCCACGCGCCAGGCCTCCAGCGCGGCCTCTTCTTCGATTTTAGAAAGCGCTTCCAAAGCTTCTTTTTCGATTTGCGCCAGCTTTTCGAGCATAGGACCTCCGAAGTTAAAATTTTGCAAGCGGTGATGGGGCAGGAAATACCAAAACGTGCCAGGCACCAATAAAAAGCCTCCCGCCCGGCCTGGGACGAGAGGGAGAGTCTCGCGGTACCACCCAAGTTGACGACCCGCAAGGGCGTCCACTTACGCCGACCATCATCGGCTTCCCCGGTAACGCAGGGAGAACGGCTCTGACTACTGGCAGCAATTGCGCCGCGTTCCCCAGAGCGGCTCACGGGGGAACTTCAACCGGGTGGGGTTGAGCGCGGATTTCAGCCGGATGTCCGCGCTTCTCTGGCAACCCGCCGCCAGTCTACTTTCCCCGGTCAACGCCGTTGGAAAGGCTCGCCTGTTGGGGGTAATTATCGCCAAAACGGGGGCAATGTCAAGGTTGAGAAGGGACAGGCGGGGTATTCCACGGCAAAAATGAGCCAAAAGTGTTCACATCCCAGCCCAGTTTGACGGGACGCCGCCACAGGTAGTACAGGTTTTGGCGGCGCTGGGTGGTAGACGAGCCAAGCCCCATTGCCGCGTGGTAATGTTTACTCACTGTTCGCAAGATGCGTTCGTTCGCCTGCCCGTAAGGATAGGCAAAGGTTTGTACCGGTACGCCCAGCATCGTTTCAAGAGTTTTTCTGGATTGAATGACCTGAAACTGGACATCAGGAGCCTGAGTCAAATCGGCATGGCTGACGCTGTGGCTGCCCACCTCCCAACCGGCAGATGCCAGCTCCTGCAGTTGGGCAGTGGTCATATAGCCGGGCGTGTTGACATAGTTCGCCACCAGGTAGTTAACGCCGATGAACCCCAATTCGCGCATCACAGGATACGCTGTCGTATAAACGGTTTCATCCCCATCATCAAAACTGATGATGACCGGGCGAAGGGGCAGTTCTGCGCCTTGCGTGATGGCACGAACCGGGTCGGATGGCCGAATGGGGGTGTAGCCCCATTCTTTCAGAGCGTACATCTGCGCTCGAAATTCGTCGGGCGTCACGTAGTATTCCGAGCCATCCGCAGGGATGGTAATGCGATGATACAACAAAATCGGACAAATCACCTCGTCCGGACCTTGAAACGACCTCTGTGGAGATGGAGAAGCAGGCAAGACAGGCGGAGCCGTGGGCTCCTGAACGCTCTGAGAAGGCGTGGGGAGGGCGGTGGGCGTCCTGACGGGGCGCACAAGAGCAGGGCTGGCGGAGGGATGAACGGGTTGGGAGGGGGTAAACGATGCTTCCACAGGCGGCGAGAGGGGCGCAGAAATGCACCCCACCAGCAAAGACAAAAAAAGAAGCATCAGCAGAAATGGTCTTGCCATACGACAAGATTTTACCGGATTTCCCGTCATAAAAAGAACACTCCCCCGTGAACGGGGGAGTGTCTCAGGCGCGGTTTAGTATTCCGGCATGGGCGGAGTGGCGGGTTTTTCCTTCTCCGGCATGTCGGTAATCAGGACTTCGGTGGTCAGAATCATGGCGGCAATCGAAGCGGCGTTCTCAAGCGCACCACGCACGACCTTGAGCGGGTCAATGATACCGGCCTGAATCATGTCGGTATATTCCCCGGTCAGGACGTTGTAGCCGATATTCTTGTTATTTTTGGCAGCGGCTTCGCGGCGAACGCCATCAATGATGACCGAACCATCCTGCCCGGCGTTGGCGGCCAGTTTGCGGATGGGGGCTTCGAGGGCTTTGCGGACGATGTTGATGGCAACGCGCTCATCATCGTTTTCGGGCTTCAGGCTATCCAGCGCGCTGGCAGCATTGATGAGGGAGATTTCACCACCGGCCACGATGCCCTCTTCCACAGCGGCGCGCGCGGCAGAGAGCGCGTCTTCGACGCGGTGCTTCTTTTCTTTGAGTTCGGTTTCGGTGGCAGCACCCACGCGGATAATCGCCACGCCGCCGGCCAGTTTGGCAACGCGCTCTTGCAGTTTCTCGCGGTCATAATCGCTGGTGCTTTTTTCGATTTCGACGCGAATCTGCTCGACGCGGGCTTTGATGAGTTTTTCATCGCCTTTGCCGCCCACGATGGTGGTGTTGTCTTTGTCGGCGGTGACTTTGTCGGCGCGGCCCAGGTCAGCGATGGTGGCAGTTTCAAGTTTGCGGCCGGTTTCTTCGCTGATGACGGTACCACCCGTCAGGATGGCAATATCCTGGAGCATGGCTTTGCGGCGGTCACCGAAACCGGGGGCTTTGACGGCCAGCACGTTCAACATGCCGCGCAGTTTGTTCAGCACCAGAGTCGCCAGGGCTTCGCCATCCACATCTTCGGCGATGATGACCAGGTCACGTTTGCCGATTTGGACGAGTTTTTCCAGAATGGGAACGATGTCAGCAGCAGCAGAAATCTTCTTTTCGTTGATGAGGATATACGGCTCGTTGATGACCGCTTCCATGTGTTCGGGGTCGGTGACGAAGTAGGGCGAGATGTAGCCGCGGTCGAACTGCATCCCTTCCACATATTCGGTCTCAAACTGGAGCGATTTGCTCTCTTCGACGGTGATGACGCCGTCTTTACCGACCTTGTCCATCACATCTGCAATCAGGTTGCCGATTTCGGGGTCAGCAGCAGAGTTGGTGGCAACCGAGGCAATTTCTTCTTTGGTGTTGATGCTGACGGCGCCTTTGCGGAGCGCTTCCACAACCGCATCGGTGGCGCGTTCGATGCCGCGCTTGAGCATCATGGCATTGTAACCGGCAGCGAGTGCCTTCAGACCTTCAGTGACGATAGCGTGCGCCAGCACAGTGCTGGTGGTGGTACCATCGCCGGCAATGTCATTGGTCTTGGAGGCAGCTTCTTTGAGCAGTTGCGCACCCATGTTCTCGAACGGGTCGGAGAGTTCAATTTCCTTCGCCACTGAAACGCCATCATGGGTAATGGTGGGCGAGCCAAATTTGCGGTCAATGGCGACGTTGCGCCCCTTGGGGCCGAGGGTGGTCGCAACCGCGTTGGCGACAATATCCATGCCGTTCTTGAGTTTGGCGCGGGCTTCTTCCGTAAAGACCAGTTGTTTAGCAGCCATAGTTTTTTACCTCTCGCAGATTATTTGCTTTCGATGATACCGAGAATATCGGACTCGCGCAGAATCAGGACTTTCTTGCCGTCCATTTTGAGTTCGGTGCCAGCGTATTTGGCGAACAGAACGCGGTCACCCACTTTCACATCCATTGGAATCCGGTCGCCGTCTTCATCGCGCGCGCCCGGGCCTGCCGCGATGACTGTGCCTTGCTGGGGTTTTTCCTTGGCGGTATCGGGCAGGACGATGCCACCGGCAGTCACTTCTTCCTGCTCGATGGGTTCGACCACCACGCGGTCGCCGAGGGGTTTGATGGAAAGAGCCATATAACACACCTCCGAAAATTGATTTTTGGGTTGGCCAATGGGCAGAATTTTAGCACTCAAATTGTTCGAGTGCTAACGGTATGATACTCGCGGGATACAAAGGCGTCAAGAGGGATTAATGAATTCTTATATTTCTCTGATGTTTGACGCGGCGCGCCCGGTTCGGCATCTGGAGTACAATTACGCCAGGTACAGCGAGGAAACAATGATGAACTTGATGAGTATCAATATCGGCAAAGAGCAGACGCTCGTGCGCCCTGGCAAGACAGAGCAAACAGGCATCTTCAAGCAACCGGTCAACGGCCCGGTGCAGGTCACCTGGCAAGGATTGCCCGGCGATTTCATCGGTGACCGCAAGCATCACGGCGGCGCTGACCAGGCGATTTACGTGTATGGTTGGATGGATTATCTGTGGTGGCAAGAAAAACTGGGACGGGATATGCAGCCCGGTCTCTTTGGTGAAAACCTGACCATCGCCGGGCTGGCATGCGCGCATCTGGCCATTGGGGATGCCCTGCAGATTGGCGAGGTGGTTCTGCAGGTCACTGCGCC
The DNA here is from genome assembly GCA_025056175.1 of Anaerolineales bacterium. GTDB lineage: Bacteria > Chloroflexota > Anaerolineae > Anaerolineales > Villigracilaceae > UBA5195. Next base: position 674 of record JANWWK010000043.1, on the reverse strand, counting down.
GCGCATTCCGTGCGGCACACTGGCCGGGCGCATGAATTTGCCGGAATTTGTCAAACTGTTTCGAGACGCAGAGCGCCCCGGCGCCTATTGCCGCGTTTTGCGCGAGGGTGTCATCGAAACCGGCCAGATGGTTCGGTTGGAACACTACAGCGAACCAACGGTCAGCCTGCTTGAGGTCATGCGCGATTACTACGAGCCAGATTTAAGCGAAGCCGCCATTCGCCGGTTTTTGTCTGCGCCGCTTGCGTTTCGGGTAAAGAAAAAGAAAGAGGAACAGTTGAAGAATTTGTCATGATTTCGATGCGCCCCGAACGGTTTGTATCGTTTGGCGTGCGAAAAGTAATTATCCAGCCTGCCTCACCCCATTTTGCGCGGGCTTCTCCCTTTGAAATTTTAAATTCTTGATGAATGGTTTTTGGAATTTTTAATTTGAAAAGAGGGGTTTTGTTTGAAAATTGAGGAGGGAGAATTTAGAATTTTTTTATGAAGTATGATTTGGAGGAAAGGACTTTTGGTTTTTCAAAAGTGCTCTGTTGCAAAGATAGAGTGAGTTAGCGATGAATGTTGTAGACCAGGCCTTTAATGATGGGCTCGCGGTTCTGCAAATGAGTTTTTCGAGAGCGGATGGTATCGCCAAACTTGCGCTTGATGACAGAATTGACGGTTTCGGTTTT
>JANWWK010000033.1 GCA_025056175.1 Anaerolineales bacterium | reverse complement strand
AGGCCGAGAGGGCCAGCAGCAGCGCAGCGAGCAGGAAACGGGTCAGGCGGGGCATGGCAGACCTCCCAGAGAGAACGTATCGAAATTATACGCGCATTTGCTTGCGCTTTGGCGGCCATTCCTTTCTTCCGCCTGCCCACGTGTGGTATAATTCAACCCCGTGACTGGTCCGGCAGGTGGTTTCGGCTGCCTGCCCGGAGACCCGCACCATCCTGCAAGAAAGGAGAAGCAACGTCATGCCTCTGCCTAAAGAAAAAAAGGCCCAGGTCATCGCGGATTTTCAACGCAGCGAAAATGACACCGGTTCGACGGAAGTCCAGGTGGCTTTGCTCACCAGCCGCATTCAGCAGCTGACCGAGCATTTGCGCGCCAACCGGCACGATGAATCCTGCCGCCGCGGCCTGTTGCGCCTGGTAGGTCAACGCCGCCGCATGTTGACCTATCTGCGGAAGACGGACTATCAGCGTTATCTGGCGCTGACCGAACGCCTGAATCTGCGGCAAAAGTAGTTTGCGCGAGGCCCTAAAGGTCTGCAAGGCCTTTAGGGCTTTTCATGAAACCACCCGCCCCCGTCAGGAATTGAAACATGCTGGCAATTTGAGCCTCCTGAAGGGGACGACATTGCCGACATCTTTCAGTCCCTGACCAGGCGGGAAACAACATCGCGGCGTAAGAGGGAGTCTTGCGCCCAACAGGAGACAATTTTGTTTATGAAACCAGAATCCAAACGTTACTCGACCACCGTCGGAACGCGCACGGTGACCTTCGAGACCGGCAAACTGGCCTTTCAGGCTGGCGGTGCCGTAACGGTGGGCATTGACGATGCCATTATCTTTGCTGCGGCGACGATGGGCGAAGCGCGCGAAGGCACCGATTTCTTCCCCCTGAGCGTTGAATATGAAGAACGGTTGTATGCCGGCGGCAAAATTCCTGGCTCGTTCTTCCGGCGCGAGGGGAAACCCAGCACCGAAGCCATTCTCACCGCACGCCTGACCGACCGCCCGCTGCGTCCGCTGTTTGCCCATGGCATGAGGAACGAAGTACAGGTCATGATGTTCTCGCTTTCTTCGGATGGCGTGAACCCGCTGGACATCCTCGCCATCAACGCCGCTTCCGCCGCCATCATGATTTCCGATATTCCCTGGGGCGGCCCGGTCGGCGCAGTGCGTGTCGGACGCATCGGCGGCAAGTTCGTCATCAACCCCACTTTCCAGGAAATGGAACAATCGGACCTGGACCTGCGCCTGGCCGGAACACGCGATGCAATCCTGATGGTGGAATGCGGGGCCGATGAAATCCCCGAAGACGTGATGGTGGCAGCCCTGGAGTTCGGTCACCGCGCCATTCAGCCGCTGATTGACCTGCAACTTCAAATGGCTGCCGAAATCGGCAAGCCCAAGCGCGAGGCCGTCTTTGCGCTGGCGCCCGAAGAAATTAACCGGCGTGTCTTTGAGCGTGTCAGTGGCCCGATGAACGAACTGCTCGATAAACCGCTTGCCAAAGCCGAATTCTACAGCGGCATGGAAGCCATTTTGCAGGCCGTGCTGGCCGAAATGGTGACCGGCGAAGAGGGCGCCCCCACCGAAAAAGACGTGCGCGCCGCCTTCACCGAAGCCGAATCTGCTGTGGTGCGCGAACGCATTTTGAGCCTGGGCAAACGTCCCGATGGACGCATGCCGACCCAAATTCGACCAATTTGGTGTGAAGTCAATCTTAGCCCGCGTGCGCATGGCTCTGGCCTGTTTACGCGCGGCGAAACGCAGGTGTTGACCCTGGCAACGCTCGGTACGCTGGGCGAGGCGCAGGAATTGGACAACCTGACGCCCATCGAAACCAAGCGGTACATGCACCATTACAACTTCCCGCCCTTCTCCACTGGCGAGGTGAAGCCCTTGCGCGGGCAATCGCGCCGCGAGGTGGGACACGGCGCCCTGGCCGAACGCGCTCTGGAGCCGGTTATCCCCTCCGAAGAATCCTTCCCTTACACCCTGCGCCTGGTAAGCGAAGTGCTGTCTTCCAACGGCTCCACGTCAATGGCCTCGGTTTGCGGCTCAACCCTGGCGCTGATGGATGCCGGGGTGCCTATCAAAGCCCCGGTGGCAGGCGTGGCGATGGGTCTCATCACCGATGAAACCGGGCGCTACCAAATCCTGACCGATATTCAGGGAACGGAAGACCACCTGGGCGATATGGACTTCAAAGTCGCTGGCACCGCCCGGGGTATTACCGCCCTGCAAATGGACATCAAAATCAGCGGCATCAGCGCCCAAATGATGCGCGAGGCTCTCGAACAGGCGCGCGTTGCCCGCTTGAGCATTCTGGACAAGATGCTGGAAGTGATGCCTGCGCCGCGTCCAGAATTGAAACCCCACGCCCCGCGCATTCTCACGGTCAAAATTCCGGTAGATAAAATCGGCGCGCTCATCGGGCCAGGCGGCAAGAACATCCGCGCTCTGCAAGAAGAGACCGGCACAAAAATTGATATTCAAGAAGACGGCACGGTCTACATCGCCAGCACCGATGGCGTAGGGGCAGAAACTGCCCGTTTACGCATCGAAGCCCTGGGGGAGACCGCTGAAGTAGGCCGTATCTACACCGGCAAAGTCGTGCGCGTCGAATCGTTTGGCGCTTTTGTGGAAATTTTGCCCGGCGTGGACGGCATGGTTCACGTCTCCCAGCTCGATTCGGAGCGCGTCAACCGGGTGGAAGATGTCTGCTCGGTGGGTGACGAATTGACCGTGATGGTGACCGATATTGACCCGAACGGAAAAATTCGCCTTTCGCGCCAGGCCGTGCTGGAAGGCTGGACTGCCGAAGAAGCGCGCGCCAACGACAAAGGACGCAGTGGTAGCGGCGGCAAGCCCAACGGCGGGCGCGACGACCGGCGCAGCAGTGACCGCGGTGGACATCGGGGCGGTGGCCGTGACGACCGTCGTGGTGGCAATGACCGCCGGCGGTGAACGGAACACCCGATTGCCCCAACTATAAGGCTGAGAGCCTGTTCCAACATCCTGTTGCACCATCTCGCCCGGACATACGCGTCCGGGCGATTCGTTCAAATCCGTCCAAAGACAGCGAAAATCGGCTGGTGCAGCCCGCTGGACGATTGCACAGGACGAGCAGTGATAAAATACGTTTCATGAAACTTGGTCCGCTTCACATCAACCTGCGCCGCGTGGGGATTTTCGTTGCCATCGGCATTCTGCTGGCTCTGGTGATGGATTTCAACAGCCGGATGGAAGAACTCGTCCGCTTACAAAACCAGGCTGCTACGGTGCGCGCCGAGGGAACAGCAGTGATGGTGACCCAGTCCGCTTTGCAAACCCAGGCGGCGCAAGCCACCTCTATTTCCGCCGTCGAACAATATGCGCGTGAACAGGCGCGCATGGCACAGCCCGGCGATAATGTTGTGATTCCCTTGCCGGTGCCGGGCAGTACGCCGCCGCCCACGCCCAGCCCCACACCCGCCTATTCCACACTCTCGAACTGGGAAATCTGGATGTTGTATCTCTTTGGTAAGTGAGGCTCTCTGTGAACATCGAAGCCCGTCTCTCCCTGTTTCCCATTTCTACGGAAGTGGTCTCTGACCGCTTGTTCATCGGCGGTTGTGACATAGAGCGGCTGGCTGAAGAATACGGCACGCCGCTCTATGTCTATGACCGTGCTGAACTCGACCGGGCTGCAAGTCTCTATCGCCACACGCTGACCGAGGCCTGGCCCGGCGACTGGAGCGTGACCTATGCGGGCAAGGCATTTCTGAACCCGGTCATTGCCCGCTGGGCGTCCGGGCAGGGCTTCCGTGTAGATTGCACCGGCGCAGGAGAAATTGGAATTGCCGTTCAGGCCGGGTTATCTCCCGCCCAAATTCTGGTGCATGGCGTCAACAAAACAGAAGAGGATTTACACTCTGCGCTGCGGTATGCTGGCACGATTGTGGTGGATAACCTTTCCGAATTGCGAAAAATGGCTCGTCTGGCAGCGGGCAAAAGGCTCCCCGATGTGTGGCTGCGTTTTCAGCCAGGCCTGGCCGTACAGACGCATCATGCTGCCACGCAGACCGGTCACGAGGGCAGTAAGTTTGGGATGAGCGAGACCCAAATCATCGAGGCCGCTTTCTTCTGCCGTGAACACGGCCTGCCGCTCAGGGGCATTCATTTTCACCAGGGGTCGCAGTTCCGCGACCCTGCGCCACTTCAGCCTGCCATCGAAAAAGCGCTCGATTTGGCGCAGGAAATCGGACTGGGCGGTGAGTGGCACTTCTCTCCCGGCGGCGGCTGGGGGGTGGCCTATCACGAAGACGAATTGCCTCACCCGGATATGCAGGAATATATTCGCGCCGTGACGGCCTGGACACGCCAGGCATGTGAGCGGCGCGGGATGGAACTTCCCTATCTGCACCTGGAACCGGGGCGCAGTCTCGTGGCACGCGCGGGGGTTGCCATCTATCAGGTGGGGACGGTGAAACAAATTGGCGGCCGCACCTGGCTGCTGGTAGATGGCGGCATGGCTGATAACCCGCGCAAAGCCCTCTACGGGGCGCGTTATTCCTGCCTGCCGGTTACCCGGCTGACAACAAAGGCCACCCAAACGGTCTCGATTGCTGGTCCCTATTGCGAGAGCGGCGATATTCTTATCGAGGAAATTGCGCTTCCACCCCTTGGGGAAGGAGAACGAATTGCAATTCCGGTCAGCGGAGCGTATCATATCAGCATGGCGAGCCATTACAATGGCGCACGCCGCCCCGCCGTTTTGATGCTGGAAAACGGCCAGGCACACTCCATACTGGCCCGCGAGACGATAGACGACCTGATACGCCAGATGCAGGTTTGACCCTTGCCTTTACAAACGGTGCCAAAAGGTGGGGTTGATAGTGTTCGAGGAAACGACATGCTTGACCGCATTGTGGACTGGCTTTTACCCCAACCCAACCTGCCCGAAGAACAGGCAGCGAATCGAACCTGGTTGCAGATATTCATTTTGTGCGCGTTGGGGGCAATTGCAGGGTATCTGATTCTTCACTTTCGGTCAGGGTTGGACATTCAGCGTGTTACGTTTCTTGTCATTCTCGCTGTCTTCTTGCTAGGAATGCTCGCCCTTTTGCAGCGCGGCTATGTTCGGTTGGGAATTGCCGTTCTCAGCCTGGCGAACCTGGCGGCACTGTTGACCGCTGCGTATATCTTTGGCGGAGTGAAAAGCGACAGTTACTTCAGCGTCGTGGCTGCACTGGTGATTATTGCCATGTTTCTGCGCAGATGGATGGCGTTCCTCTGCACGCTGCTGGCGATTGCATTTGGCGGCCTGCTGGTGTGGGGAGAAATGCAAGGCTGGTATGTTCCTGTGCAGGAGACATCGTCGGCGTTAATGACGTGGGGAAATGCTTCCCTGGTCTTCATCATTGTCACTGTTCTGATTAGCGCTGCAAGCCGCACCGCGCGCCGCGCCTTTGAGCGCAATCAACAGGAAATTGAAGACCGGCGAAAGGCAGAAGCCGCACTTCAGGAACAAACCCGCTACCTGATTGCCCTGCACGAAACCGCGCTGGCAATCATCAACCGCCTGGAAGTCGGTCCACTGCTGCAATCCATCCTGCAATCGGCGCTGGAGTTGACCAACACGGAACATGGATATGTGGATATGTATCTTCCCGAACGGCACGGTTTCATGAAGCAAGCTTCACGGGGCATTTTCTCGCGCTGGCCCACGCAGTTTCTGCCCGAAGACCAGGGCATTACCGGCGAGGTCTTTCGTCGCGGTGCATCCGTCGTCATCGAGGATTACCCTTCCTGGCCGAATCGGGTTGATTTGTATGCAGGTCATTTTCACGCAATCGCCGCTGCTCCGATGAAGGTCAGGGGTGAAGTGATAGGCATCATCGGTCTGGCCTACACCGAGCCAGGACGCACGTTCACGCCCAATCAGGTCAAATCGCTGGAACAATTTGCTGAACTGGCCGCCCTTGCGGCGGACAATGCCCGCCTGTATGAATCAGCGCGTCAGGAACTGGCCGAGCGCGAACGGGTGCAACAGGCACTCTCCGAGGCACATCGCCAACTGCAGACCAATGCACGCACCCTCGAACGCCGCAGTCAACTGCTTCAAGTGGCGGCAGAAGTCTCCCGAGCGGCCAGCGCCATTCTCGACCCCGCTACGCTCAGTCAGCAGGTGGTTGAACTGGTACAGAGTCGCTTTGGTCTGTACTACGTCGGCCTGTTTCTGGTAGATGAACGCGGAGAAGACGTCATTCTACGCGCCGCAACCGGCGAAGCCGGGCGCGAAATGATGAAAGCCGGACACAAGTTCCCCATCGGCAACTCCTCGATGGTTGGCTGGTGCGTCGCCAATCGCCGCGCGCGCATTGCCCTGGATGTGGGCGAGGATGCCGTGCGCTTCAGCAACCCTCTTCTGCCCCACACACGTTCTGAGCTGGCGTTGCCGCTCATTTCACGCGGGCAGATTTTGGGTGCGCTCACCATTCAAAGCACACAGGAATCTGCCTTTTCGGATGAGGACATCGAAACCTTTCAGACGATGTCCGACCAGCTGGCAAACGCGATTCAAAACGCCCGCCTTTATGAGCAACTGGAACAGGAACTCGAAGAGCGCAAACGCGCCGAAATGCAGGTGCGCCAGTTGAATGCCGAATTGGAAGACCGCGTGGAGCGCCGTACCCTGGCCCTCAAAGCCAGCGAGGAGCGATTTCGCGCGCTGGCCGATAACAACCCCCTGCGCATTCGACGCTATGACCGCGAAGGCCGTTACCTGTACGCGAATGCCGTCAGTGACTTGCCCAATTTCGAGCCGGGTCAAATCATCGGCAAAACCATCCGCGAAGTGCTGGCCGACAAGCCCGAGCTGGTGGAATTTGCTGAACGCTGCCTGGCACAGGTTTTCGAGACCGGGCAGCCGATGCAGACGGAATATCAGTTCGGCGAAGATTCGTATGCCTTATGGTACCTGGCGCCCGAATTTGGCCCCGATGGACAGGTCATCTCGGTTGTGACGACCACGCTGGATATTTCCGAACGCCGCCGTATGGAAGATGAACTGCGTGCGCGCACGCTCGAACTGCAGGCCAGCAACCGCGAACTGGAATCGTTTTCTTACTCGGTTTCACATGACTTGCGCGCTCCACTGCGCGCGCTGGATGGTTTCAGCCGCATTTTGCTAGAGGATTTTCAGGACGCTCTGCCCGAAAATGCCCGGCACTATCTCACACGCATCCGCGAAGCCACCCAGCAAATGTCGCAATTAATTGACGATATGCTCCGGCTTTCGCGCATCAGCCGCACCGAACTGCGCCGCGACCCGGTCAATCTCTCCGAACTGGCACGGCAAATCCTCGAATCGTTACAAACGCAAGAACCAGAGCGCAACGCGCGTATTATGATTCAAGAAGACCTGTCTGTGCAAGGGGATGCCGGCTTACTACGCCTGGCTTTGGAAAACCTGCTTGGCAACGCCTGGAAATTCACTGCAAAATCAAACCCAACCGAAATCGAAGTGGGAAAAACGTTCGTGGATGGCAAAGAGACTTTTTTCATTCGCGATAACGGTGTGGGCTTTGACATGGCCTATGCCGATAAACTGTTCGGCGTCTTTCAGCGTTTGCACAATCCGAGCGAATTTCCCGGCACGGGGGTGGGGTTAGCAATCGTTCAGCGCGTCATCCACCGTCACGGCGGGCGGATATGGGCGCAGAGTGCGCCTGGACAGGGCGCCACGTTTTACTTTACACTATGAGGCGCTCCTTTCATCGCACAAGGAGGGTATAATTACAGTCTTCTACAGGTTTTACGCAAAAGCGCTCTCCTATGATTTACCTGGATTACGCCGCCACCACCCCGCTCGATTCGCGCGTTTTCGACGCGATGCTTCCGTATTTCACGGAAACCTTTGGCAACCCGTCTTCCACGCATCGCTACGGGCAAAAAGCTGAAGCGGCTGTAGAAACCGCCCGCGAGACGATTGCGGGCATCCTGAATTGCCGCCCCGACGAGGTGATTTTTACCTCCTGCGGGTCGGAATCGGATAACCTGGCATTACGCGGTGTGGCGCTGGCGCAGAGAAAGCAGCACGGCCTTCGCCGTATTCTCACAGCGCGCACCGAGCATCACGCCGTGAGCAAAACTGCCGAGCGCCTGCAAGCCGAGGATGGCTTTCAGGTGGAATGGCTGGCGGTCGATGAATTTGGGCGTGTACTTCCCGAAGCGGTCGAACAAGCGCTCTCGCCCGATACCGCCCTGGTTTCGGTGATGTATTCCAACAATGAAGTCGGCACGGTCAATCCCATCCCCGCGATTGCCGAGGTCTGCCGCCGACGCGGTGTTCTCCTGCATACCGACGCCGTGCAAGCGGCGGCGTATTTGCCGGTGGATGTGCAGGCTTTGGGCGTGGATTTGCTCTCTCTGGGCGCACACAAGTTTTATGGCCCAAAGGGCATTGGCGCGCTTTACGTTCGCAAAGGAACACCGCTTCAGTCTTTGCTCACCGGCGGCAAGCAAGAGTTTGGCCTGCGGGCCGGTACACATAACGTTCCGCTGATTGTGGGGCTGGCCGAAGCCTTACGCCTGGCAGACCTGGAACGCGAAGAACGCACCGCCCGCCTGAAACCTCTGCGTGACCACATTATCGGCGCAGTGCTGGAACACATCCCGAATGCACGCCTGACGGGACACCCCATCGAGCGCGTTCCCAACCACGCCAGTTTTGTATTCAAGGATGTGGATGGCAACCTGCTGGTGAACCTGCTCGATGCCGCCGGATTTGCCTGTTCTTCTGGTTCGGCCTGCAAAACGGGCAACCCGGAGCCATCTGAGGTGCTCTTGAGTCTGGGTTTCCCCCGCGAATGGGCGCTCGGCTCGCTGCGTGTGACACTGGGACTCGGCACAACGCCGGAGGATGTGGAAGCGTTTTTGAGCGCCCTGCCCGGTTTGGTGCAAAAAGCCCGTGATTTGAGTGGCGTAAAATGACCCCCAGACAGTCCGAGAGACCCTCCTGCGCCACAGGTGAGAAATGACCAAAATTGTCGTTGCCATGTCTGGAGGCGTGGATTCCTCCGTTGCTGCTGCCCTGCTCAAGCGCGAGGGGTATGAAGTGATTGGGATGATGCTGCGGCTGTGGAGTGAACCCGGTAAGGAAGACTCCAACCGTTGCTGCACTCCCGATTCGATGGCGATGGCACGGCGTGTGGCGGCCAAACTGGACATCCCTTTCTACGCCGTAGATGCTAAAGAGATTTTTCGGAACACAGTGGTGGAATACTTTCTGCAAGGCTATGCGCGTGGCGAAACGCCCAATCCCTGTCTGGTGTGTAACCGTCACATCCGTTGGGAGTTTTTGTTCGACCATGCGCTGGCAATGGGTGCCGATTTCATGGCAACCGGTCACTACGTGCGTTTGCGGCGCGAGGGTGCGAAAACCCAGTTGCTCAAAGGTGTGGACGCAACCAAAGACCAGAGTTACGTTTTGCACGTACTGACGCAGGACAAACTTGCCCGCGCGCTCTTTCCAGTAGGAGAGTATGCCAAAAGCGAAATTCGCGCGCTGGCAGAGCAGATGGGGCTGGCCGCCGCCCGGCGGCCTGACAGCCAGGATTTGTGTTTTCTGGCGGGGGAGGATTACCGCAACTTTCTTCAGCGGAATGCCCCACAGGTCAACCGGCCCGGAAAAATCGTTGCGCGCGATGGCCGCGTGCTGGGCGAACACAATGGCCTGGCAAACTACACCATCGGTCAGCGCAAAGGGCTGAACCTGGCCTCCTCCATTCCGCTCTATGTGCTGGAAAAGCGCGCCGCAGAGAATGTCCTGGTGGTCGGCCCGGCAGAAGCCCTGGGAACGCAGGAACTGCTGGCGGTCAACGTCAACTGGACGAGCGGCGAGGCACCCACGGGGACGTTCCGCGCAATGGTCAAGAGTCGTTACACGGCACGCGAAACGCCCGGGCTGGTGACCCCCCTCGATAACGGCAACCGCGTTTCCGTCCGATTCGATGTTCCTCAGCGCGATATTACGCCCGGACAGGCAGCGGTCTTCTACGACGGAGACCTGGTTCTGGGCGGCGGTCTCATCGTTTCTTCGAGATAGGAAACTGCATGCCTCTTCCGACGATTGTCTTCGGTGTTTTGCTTTCGACCCTGTATGGCGGGCTGTATCACCTGATTCGCGGCGGTAAGACGCGCAAACTGCTCCTGTTCCTGGTGCTTTCGTGGGCCGGTTTTTGGGTGGGTGATACGGTCGGTTGGTTGTTGAATTGGACGTTTGCACCGGTTGGAATGATGAACGCGGGCATGGGAACGGTAGGGGCGTTCGTTTTTCTGGTCGCAGGAGATTTGGCAAGTATGGTCACAGAGCGAAGCAGAAAGCCGTGAGCATTTTCTGCTCACGGCTTGTTTTTACGGTCTGAGGGTCAGTTTTGCCTGCGCGTCTCGCGTAATGACTGCCTCGCTCCACCGCATGGGGTAATACTGCACATTCCGCCACAGGTCGGCCAGGTCAATGTAGTGTGGATGATAGGCGTGGCCCGACTGCCCGGTGGTGTGAACGGTGAGAGCATTGTCCCAGTTGCTCAAATCTACAATCATGCGCATCGAAGGCAGGGAGTTGACCTCGAACGATTCGCCCACATCCCAGCCAGTGGCGTTGACGATGCTATCGCCGCCGCCCGTTGCAAACGGGCCGCGATTGAAGAGCGCTTCGATGGGCGGGATGCCCGACTTGCCCAGTGACCCGTTGCGGAACGTGGCGGAGTGTTCTTCTCCCCAGACGGGCCAGCGGGTGTAGTCTTTGCCGTATTTTTCCTCGCCTACCTTAACGGTCACTTCGAGCGCGCGCAAGAGGATGTCATCGCGCGTTTCGACGGTTGCCGGCGTGGTTTTATCATCCCACCAGGCCGAATTTGGTTGCTGGAGCAGATTTTGCATCACGAAGTACCAGCGCGCACCACCGGCGGGACGAAAATCTTCCGGGATGGCTTCATCATGGAAGGTTTCGGTCAGCAAATTCCACCAGAAGCGCTCAAAGAACAGCGCAGCCTGCGAATCGGCGGTTTCCTGACCGTTCCAGTTTTTCAAGAAGTAATCCCGAATTTCGGCAGCGCGTCCCTGCGCCGGAAGCGCCAGTATATGCGGAAGCAGGTTGCGGGCGTTCAGGCTTTCGCTATCGCCCTGCATTTGTTGAAAGTAGGAAATATCTATCTTACCAGGGGCGTTCTCGATGAGTTCCACAATCCGTTTGGCACGGTAGCCGTAATCCCAATCTGCGGTCACCAGGTAGGGATAGCCCTCCGGCGGCACCTGATTGTTGGCGGTCACAATGTAACCAGAGGCAGGGTTGAACGCGAAAGGCAGTTCCTCGAACGGGATGTACCCCTGCCAGGCGTATTCGTCCGTCCAGCCCGGCACGGGGAAGCGCCCATCGCCATTCTTGCGGATGGGGATGTTGCCCGGCATCTGGTAACCGATGTTGCCCTCCACATCGGCATACAGCAAGTTTTGGGCTGGTACGGCAAAGTGGCGGGCAGCCTCTCGGAATTCCTGCCAGTTTCTGGCCTTGTCGAAGCCCCAAATGGCCTCAAAGACCGGGTTCGGCTCCAGCGCCGTCCAGCGCAAGGCGATGGCATACGTTTCAGGCAATTCGATGCCGGCCTGGTCTTTGAAAGGAGTGGCTTCAGCCTCCGGTTCAACCTCGTCTTTCAGAGGGCCATACGTATCCGAAATCACCGGTCCGAAGCGCGAAACCCGCACCTTGACCTGCACCGGTTCACTGCCGGCCACCTGGAGCGTTTCGGTGCGCGTCTCAAACGCTACCCATTCCCCGTTCCATTCGTATTGATTGGGGTCGTTCGGGTTGACTTTGAGAATGTACAAATCCATCACGTCTGGCCCGACGTTTGTGAAGCCCCAGGCAACGCGGTCATTATGGCCGATAACCACGCCCGGCACGCCCGCGAACGAGAATCCGGCTACCTCAAAGGGGCAGGCTTCGGTTTTGGGGCGGCAATGCAGGCCAATTTGATACCATATCGAAGGCATTTGAATTCCCAAATGGGGGTCATTTGCCAGCAAAGGCTTTCCGCTGACGGTACGCGCGCCCGAAACCGCCCAACTATTCGAGCCAATGCCGGTGCCACCCGGGCCAAGCACTCCTGCCAGCAGAGACAGGTTATGGGCGGCTGCTTCGAGTGCCGAAAGACCAGGCAGGTCTGCTGGCTGTGCCACAACCGGCGTGCCGACACGACTTCCGTCCAGGCCGGCGCTTTGCTCCGGCACAATGCGCGGATGGTCGGCAGGATACGGCGGGAAGAGTTCGTTTATCTGTTCGAGCGAGAGCGTTTTGAGCAGGATGGCGCGTTCAATTTCCGCCCCCATATTGCCGCGCAGGTCCCAGGCCATGGCTTTGGCCCACGTCAGGGTATGGATGGGTTGCCACGGCTCGACGACGTATCCCCGATTGAGCAGGCCAGTCAGGATAGCATATTCCAGACTGAGTTCTACCGGTTCGCGTCCAGTCAGATAAGCATTCACGCCCTGAGTGTAAGCATCGAGAATGGCTTTGGACTCGGGGGAAAGCATCTCGTATTCCTGTTCAGCCAGTTGCCGCCAGCCAAGCGTGCGCAGAAACGCATCGGTCTTTACCTGGCTTTTACCAAACATCTCAGAAAGCCGTCCCGACCCGACATGCCGCCAGAAATCCATCTGCCAGAAACGGTCTTGCGCGTGAACATAGCCCTGCGCCAGAAACAGGTCATGCAGCGTTGTGGCGTAAATGTGCGGAATGCCCTGCGAATCGCGGTACACTTCGACCGGCGCATCCAACCCGGGCAGGCGAATTTCCCCTTCCATTTGTGGGAACGATTTTTGAGCGGTTTGCGGCACCCAGACGAAGTTCAAATAGCCCGCCAGCAGTGCAACAACAACCAGCACACTGAAAAGCACCGTCAGTGTACGGCGCAAAAGGGTAGACATGCTCCTCCTCCGTTGATTTTTGTTTGGCGTGAAATTCTCCTGCAACGGGCTGAACGCGCTGCGCGGATTGGGGAGAATTATAGTCCGACTGGTGGGGATTTACAAATCGTTTACGTTTTGTTGGTTTGTTGTTTATCTTTTGCTGATACAATCCCCAAAGTTTTGCAAGAAAGGAGGAAATATGCAAGCGATTCAAACGTATCTGAATGATGGGTGGTTCATCACCGAAGCCGCCACCGTGCTGGCGCATGGTGTCAACAACGAGAGCGGCGGCTACATCCTGACTCTGGCTGACCCCAGCGGACACTTTATCCGCCAGACCTTCGTCCCACGCTCGAGGGATGTGGAAGAGCTGCTACGGCGTGAACGGGTGCCGATGGCGGCCTGAAACGACCGAAATTTGGCGATTTCACTGCCAGGAACGGCAAAAGTCCTGGCAATTTTCTTCCCTCTTCCGGCACGCCCCGAAAGGGAGGGCAGGGGAAGCCCCGCGCAGCGGGGCAGGGCGGCCAGATAATTCCTGTCTCTCGGAGAAATACGTGCAAACCACCTGACTCAAGCCAGGACAGATTTGGCGGCGTTGCGTCCTGGAATGCCGCTCACTCCGCCGCCGCCATGCGTGCCGCTGCCGCACAGGTACAGGCCTTCGATAGGGGTTTTGTAGTCCGCGTAGCCGGGGAGGGGACGCATGAAGAAGAACTGGTCGAGAAGAATCTGGCCGTGGTGTGGGTCGCCTTCGGTGAGGGCGAAGGTGGTTTCCAGGTCGAGGGGGGTGAGGGATTTTAGATTTGTAATTTCAGATTGCAGATGGGGCGCGTATTCGTTGAGCGTGTTCCAGGTGGTTTGCGCCAGTATTCTGCGTGTTTCTTCATTCCAGGCAGAGGGTTTCAGGAAATACGGGGCAAATTGGAAGTGGATGGAGAGCAGATTTCCCGTCGGGGTCATTTCAAGATACGGCTTTTCGGAGATTTGGCCGTATTTGGCGGCATCATAGGCGCGTTCGAGGTAGGTCAGAGAGGGGGCGATGATGAAAACGGATGAGGAAGCGGATGCACGGATGGCTTCAAGCGGATGAACGGATGAAGCAAGGGTCAGTTGCAGTTTGGCCGTCACACCGCGCATTTTGATGCGCTGCGCCTGCCAGACAAATTCCGGGTCGAGCGGTTCGGGAGTGACGAGGCGCAGGAAGGTGGTTTTGGGGTCAACGGAGGAGAGGACGGTCGAAGCGGCGAGATGTTCGCCAGAGTGCAAGCGGACGCCGGTGACCCGGTCGTTTTCGACCATGATGCGCGCGACTTCGGCGTTCAGGCGGATTTCCGCGCCATAGGCTCTGGCGGCTTGTTCGAGGGCGGCGATGACCTGGTGGGTATGCTGGACGGGCTGGCCCCAGCCCCGTCCGTTGCGCTCCGGGGACGAGCCGCCGCGAATCAGGTATTGGTGCAGCAGGTTGTAGGCGCTGCCCGCCGACATGACTCCCAGGTTGGCGTTGTGGATGCCCAGCGTGGCAATCGCTGCTTTCAGTTCTTCGCTCTCGAACCATTCATCGAGAAGTTCTTTGACCGTCATCGGCAGCAGGCGGATGACGTTGTGCATGTCTTTGGGGCCGAGGGCGCGCAGTTTGAGGGCAAGTTGGGCTAACGGGATGCCTTCAGCCAGGGAGAATTTGGGCAGGCGGGGGATGGGCGTGGCGTAGGCGGCTTCGAGGAAGGCGGCGGCTCTCTCGATGAAGCGGACGAAGGCAGGCCAGCGGGCGGCATCGGTTTTGGAGAATTGGGAGATGGAATCCACCGTTTTGGCGGTATCTGCCGAAAGGACGAGTTGACGGCCACCCGGCAGGAGGGAGATTAAATCCGTCGAGACGGGAGCCGGATTCAGTCCGAAGCGTTCCAGGCTGAGATGACGGATGATGTCCGGGCGGAGTATCCCGCGCGGAAACGGAGCCAGGGCCGGGGTGTCGTTTTCCCCAACACAAAACCCGCCGATGACCGGACGTTTTTCGAGGACCAGGACGCGTTTTCCGGCTTTGGAAAGATAGGCGGCGGCGGTGAGGCCGTTGTGTCCGGCGCCGATGATGAGAACGTCGTAGTGGTTCATAGTTTACCTTGCCCTCACCCCTGCCCCTCTCCCGGCGGGAGAGGGGGCAAGAGCAAAGATTATTTCCAATCTTTGAGAATTTCTTGCGCGGCCAGTTTGCCCGCTGCGCCCATCACGCCACCGCCGGGGTGCGCGCCGCTGGCGGCCAGGTAGTAGCCGGGCAGGGGGGTGCGGAAGTCGGCCCATTGGGGGGCGGGGCGCAGGAAGAAGAGTTGGTGCAGGAGCAGCTCGCCGTGAAAGATGTTGCCGCCGGTGATGCCGGCGATGCGTTCGATGTCGGCAGGGGTGATGACCTGCATGCCGACGATGGCGCGGCGGAGGTTGGGGGCGTATTCTTCGAGGGTGCTGATGACGTTTTCGGCGAATTGGGCTTTGCGCTCGTCGCTCCAGCCGCCTTCTACGTCGTAGGGGACGTATTGGACGAAGCACGACATGACGTGATGGCCGGGCGGGGCCATGTCGGGGTCTATCATGGAGGGGATGATGATGTCGATGTAGGGGCGGCGGGAGGGCTGGCCGTATTTGGCGTCGTCGTAGGCGCGTTCGATGTATTCGATGCTGGGGCTGATGGAGACGGCGCCGCGATAGAGGGTGAGCGGGTCGGGGGTGATGGAGGCCAGGAAGCGGGCGGCGCTGGGGGAGCGGGGGGAGAAATTTGGCAGTTCGCTGAGCGCCAGGTTGAGTTTGCCGGAGGAGCCGCGCACGCGGAAGTTGCGGATTTGGGTCAGGAAGTCTTCGGGGAAGTATTTGGGTTCGACGAATTGCAGGAAGGTGCGTTTGGGGTCGGCGGCGGAGACGACCACGCGGGCGTGGAATTCATCGCCGTTTTCGAGGGCCACGCCGGCGGCGCGTCCGTTTTTGACGATGACCTGTTTGACGGGGGAATCGGTGCGGATTTCGACGCCCAGGGCGCGGGCGGCGTGGGTGATGGAGGCCGTCACGCCGCCGGAACCGTCTTTGGCAAAGCCCCAGGCGCGGAAGGCGCCGTCAATTTCGCCCATGTAGTGATGGAGCAAGACGTAGGCGGTGCCGGGCGAGCGCGGGCCGAGGAAGGTGCCAATGATGCCGCTGGCAGATTTCGTGCCTTTGAGGGCGTCGGTTTCGAACCAGTCATCAAGCAGGTCGGCGGAGGATTGGGTAATCAGTTTGGCGAGGGCGTAGAGGTCTTTTTCGCTCAGGGAGGCGGCGTAGCGGGCGGTTTTCCACAGGCCGAGCAGGTCGCGGGGGGAGAGGGAGGCCGGGTCTGGTGGGACGAGCGCCAGCAGGGGCTTGACGGCCATCGCCATGCGTACCATCAGGCGGGCGTAGTCGTCGTAGGCGTCGGCATCGCGCGGAGAGTGGCGGTAGAGTTCGCGGCGGGTATCGTCGTGGTCGGCCCAGGCGGCCAGGTAGTCGCCATTCGGCAGGGGGGTGTAGGTGCTGGGCAGGGGCAGGATTTTCAGGCCATGGCGGGGCAGTTCCAGCTCGCGGATGATTTCGGGGCGCAGCAGGCTGACGACGTAGGAGAATTCGGTGAAGCGGTAGCCAGGGAAGATTTCTTCGGTGACGGCAGCCCCGCCGAGGATGGGGCGGCGCTCCAGCACCAGGACTCGTTTCCCGGCGCGGGCCAGGTAGGCGGCGTTGATTAATCCATTGTGGCCGCCGCCAATGACGATGGCGTCGTACGTGGGAGTGGGCATGGGTGGTTCTCCAGAAAGAACACAGGTCGAGCTGGATGTGTGCTGCAGAGATTGCAGAGGGATTTATCCGTTCTCGCCGGCTAATCTCGAAATCTGTAACACGCAAAAACGCAGGACGGCCTGCTTGTGGGGCGGCAAAGCCGCTTCTTCGATTTGGGCGATGCGCTCCACGTCTTTGATGGCGCGGATGATGCTCACCGGCACTTCGATGCTGCTCTCGGTAATCTGGCTCAATTGTTCCATGGCACCCACCAGGAACTGGCGCATTTCGTCATCTACCCGCGCCGAGCGCAAGAACGCGGAGAGCGCGGAGGGCAGCCGTCCACCGCCTGATGCCGGGCGAACAGAAGCTGAAGCACGGCTGGAGGAGAAGGCATGCAAAGCGGCAGCCAGTTCGGTAAAACTCTGCACGCGCTGGTAAATCGAATCACCCATCAGGTCCCAAATGGCGGCGCGCCAGGCACGTACCTGTTCGGGCAGAGAGAGCAAACGGCGGGTTTCGGCCAGCCAGGTGGAGTCGAGTTTGCCGTTGCCACCGGCCAGCATCCGCTCCAGGTCGGTGTTGAACAGGTCAGCCTGCAACAAAACTGCCAGGTCGGGGCGAAGGGCGGGCAGCAGGTCGGGGATGAACACGCCGTTTTGGAAGAAATCGCTCACGTTCAGGCCGTGTCGCCGCAGCAGTTCCTGCTGGAAGAGCGGCAGGTAGCGCAGCATGGCATCATGGTCTTCACGCAGGGCCACAAAGGTGGGGTGTCCGGCCGGGAAGGCCGTCTCAATACGGCGCAGGATTTCACCGCGCCAATCCTGATACAGGCGCAGGGTATGCAGGATGTCATAAACCGGTAAGCGCGGCAGGATGCGTTCGGCAATCAGCCCTTCGCGCTCGGCTTCGGGCAGGGCTTTTTGGGCATAGTATTCCAACGCCCGGAACAGGCCAGTGGTGAGCTGGTTGACGCCCAGAATGGCCGTCTGTGCCTGATTATGAGAGATGGCGCGCAGCATACTGCCCTGTTTGGAGAGCGGAATCATCTCGGCGACGCTGGCAACGATTTGCTGCCCCCGGTCCAGGCCGGCAGCGGCGCGCCGCCGCGAGGTGGGCCGGTCACGCAGTTGGGGGATGGTGCGCCCGATGAAGTAAGAAACGATGTGCAAACCAAAGACATCTTCAGGCCGGCCATACAAAATCTGGCGGAAGTGTTCGGTCAGTTCAGTCAGAAAGCCTTCGTAAAGCGGCTCGGTCAGCCCCATCGTCAGGCGTTCCATTTCTTGCGCGCCGCGTCCTTTCACGCCAAGGCGGCTCTCCGTCAGCGTTTCGGCAGCACGAATGAGATGCTGACGATGCGCCTGTTGTGCTTCGCGCAGATGATAGAGCAGGTTCGCCAGGTCGCGCACCGATAAGAAGCGCATTTGTTCGGAAATGTTGCTTTGCAGAGTGCGTAAATCGCCGCCCAAAAAGACGCCCTGTAAGGGGGTGACGGCATAGGCTGTGCTGCGCAGCGCCGGCGGGGGAAGATGTTTTGCCAGGCGTTTGCGGTGCCGTTCGGCGGCAGGGAAAGCCGGCTGACCGGAAACCGGCGCGTAATAGCCGCCTTGTCGCTGCATGGGTTCACCGCTGCCCAGTTTGATGCGAATCGCATCCACCAGACCATGTTCGGCCAGCCATGTGTGGACACGATATTTGGCCTTGACATATTGGAACGCGCTGTGCGGCTGGCTGATTTGCTGGCTCAGGTCTGAACCGGCAATGAACACTTCGGCCAGGATGTCTGAAAAGCGGCTCTGGGGGGTCTGGTCGGTATGGCGGCTCTGTCCGGCGTAATCCCAAATTTTATCCAGGTAATCGGGGATGCCCTCAACGGCTTCGATGTCCTCGAAGAGCGGAATCAGCCAGATGCGTGGCAGGTCTGATTCGGGATATTCGCGCCGGAAGCGCTCGAACTGGGTGTTCATCTTGCGGTCGAGCGCAATCAAGGCTTCGGGGCGCGTCGAAAGGCTGATTTGCAAAGCCAGCGTCAGACCGGGGTTGCCGTATTTGCCCGCAATCGCGTTGATTTCCTGCATGTTAAAGGCGGTCGTCTCGATGGCAAACTGCTCGCGCGAGGTAATCATGCCCTGATGAATGCGGGGAGTGATGACAATGCGCTGCAGAATATCGTGATAGCCTGCCACAGCGCGCAAGAGCGGCTGCGATTCGCGGGCGGCCAGGATACGCGGAATCAGCGCGTGTAACTGCTTGCGCAGACGTTTATTGAGCGCAAACCAATCCTCCAGCATCACCCGGCGGCGGGCGCGCAACTCGAGCATTTTCTTCTCATAACGGTCGTTGTGCTGCCACAACACTTCCGCCGGGTCGCGGCGCAGACGCAGGCGGGCAGCCAGCCGTTCCAACGGCGTGGCATTGAGCGAATACGGCAAAAAGCCACGATAACGTTGCTCCAATTGATGCGTCAGCTGCGTAATTTCATTGAGTAGCTGCGTAAAGCGGGCGCTGTGTTCGGGCAGGCGTTCTATCTCAGCCAGCAAATCGGGGGCAATGGGCGCTTGCGGGTCGGCACGGCGCAATAGCGTGAGAATTTCGGCCATGCGGCGGACGTTTTCCATCACGGCAGCAGCAGCCAGGCGGTGTCCCTGCCCGGAGGGGCGGTTCGAGCCATCCCAATCACTCCAAAACGAGAGAAACACCGGCAAGCGGCTTTCCCCAAACAGTTCCGTATAGGCTTCGGCGGCTGTGAGCGAGTCGAAGTCGGTCAGGATTTCTGCTGCCTCGAGTTCCGAGTTGATGCTGATGTTCAAACCGGCGAATTCGCGCAAGAGTTCATACGCCGCCTGTTGCACCAGGCCCGGCACGGGCATTTGTCCGGCAATCAGAGCGCGGTGCATCTTCTCGATGACGAGTTCGGCCTGAAGCGAAAAGGTTTGTGTGGGATGAACCGTACGGTCATGCGTGCGCTGACGGAAAGCCGCCTGGCGGCGGGCGAGCGAATCCTTCATGAACTCCCGTTCCAGGCGTTCGGTTAGCCAATCGCCATCTGCTGCCGCTTTGCGGACGAGTTCATCGCTGATAAGCGCACGTTCCTTCAAACGCTGGCCAAAGCGTTCCAGGCGTTCGGGCAGGTAGCTGTTAAGGAACTCCATCCGTAAACGCTCGGAATCGATGCCCGGCAGCGAATCGAGCGGCTTCCAGGCGGTGCGTTGCTCAAACTGACGGGTAATTTGGGCAGCAAGGATGCGCCAGGCCGCGCTCCTCTCCCCTGCCCCTTCGGGAGAGGGGCTGGGTACGCGGGAAAATTTCAATGCTTTGCGGTTATAACGTGCGTCTTCTTCCTCGATGAGCCGGTTCAGGTCAATGAGCAAGCGGCGGGCTTTGTGACGCATGATTTCGGCACCATCCACGCCCCCCAGCGTCAGGCGAAAGGTGCTGCGTCCGGCATCGAAGCCGGCTTCGGTGCGAGCAAAACTCGCCAGCGGCAGCAGGCCAATCCCACGCCGCGCCAAGGCTGAGGCCAGCCAATCAAGCGAGAGGCCACCCGGCAGGCGGCTGACCTGCAAAAGCGGGTACATGCTGCCGGTTGGCGGGATAATCTTCAATCCAAACGGATTGCGTTCGGCAGGCAAGTTATCCGAAGCGGTCACAAGCGCCTCAGTGCGCTCCTTGAAAATCGCATTTCGCAGCCGCCAATAGGCGCGCGCGGCTTCGCGCGGACCGCGATAGAACAGATAGGTCATGAAAATGGCAGCCAGATTCGGCGCAATCCGGTCGTTTACAGCACGAAAGCGCGCACGCAGCGCTGCCGGACGAATTTCCACCACCGAAAGGCGCGCCCCGGCCAGGCAATCGGTCTTGGACATCGAATGCACACTAATCACCCGGTCAGCCTGTTCTGCGGTGATGATTCCCTCCTGCACCAGGTCGTCCGCCACCTGCCGGGCAGTTTTGATGAGCGGCAGGTCGTTGACGGGAGCAACGTTCTGATAGGCCAAATCGTCCACCACGTAAATCCCGCGCTCCAGACACCAGGTCATCAGGCGGCGGATGTCTGCTTCGGCAAATATGCGCCCGGTAGCATTGTGCGGGTTGTTAATGGCAATTGCGCCGCGCTCCGGCCAGGTGGGGTCGGCGCGGCACAGGCTGTCCAGTTTCGCAATCATCGCATCCACATCCAGCGCCAGGTCATCAGTCAATGGCACTGCATACGCATTTGGAAAGCACTGTTCGTAAGTCCAACTCAAATCGGGAAAGACCACATCTGTCAGTCCACAATGAAAACCGAGCAATCCCAGCGCCGTGCGGGAGGAACCACTCGTCACCAGGCAGGCTTCAGGACGGTATTGCGGCTGGTGACGGGTGAAGACGGAGAGGAAACTGCGCTCCAAACGTGCATACCAGGCCGGGTTATCCACGTTGGCGGTCAATTCCTCCAGCAGGGTCAGGCTATCGGTATCGGCAAATTCGTCAATTTGGGCTGAATCCCAATGAGTTTGAAGAATTTGGGCGACATGTTCGACCCGCGACGCCAGAGAACCTGCCATGCGCGCCGCGACCTGGAATCTGGCCTGTAACAGGCCATCCAACCGCTTGCCGGCTCGAACAGCCAGGCCGGTCAGCGCCGCAGCCGGCGCTCGTTCTGCTTGCAGTTCTTCCGGCCAGTCAGGTTCGAGCAGTGTGGCAGAAGCCGATTTGGTTTTGGCAAACCCGTTTTCGAGCAGGTAGTGCAAAAATTCAATTTCGGACGCCGAAGGAGTGCCTTTCAGCGCAAAATGAACCGTTTCCATGACGGCCAGCAAATCGGCATTGCCGATGACAAAGACGGTGGAAAGCGAAGCCAGGCGTGGATGAAAGATACCCGGCGTGAGCAGACGGATGACGCGCTGAACCAGTCGGGCCTCACGCGCCAGCGAATGCTGGTTGGGCGCATCATTGACTTCGATGAAGAACAACGGGCGGATGATGCTCAACTGACGCAATTTTCGGCGGGCATCTTCGCTCAGCGGCGCACCAATCAGCAGAAAAGTCGGTTGTTGCGGCGTGGCCTCCAGCGCGCTTTCCAGGGCGGTGCGGGCAGCGGTTTCGTCTTCGGGCAGGGTCTGGAACTGCAAGCGCGGAATGTGCAGATACGCAGGGGGAAGAGAAAGGCGGTAACTGAAAATACGCGCCGGCGTCACCTGCAAAAAGCCAGAGAGCGCCGTCAGCAAGACTCGCAGGGTTTCCAACACTCCGCCCGAAGCCAGAATGATTTCTCGCTTGCCAGCAGGGTCATTCAGGTTATAGCGCAAGGGTTCGGGTTGGTTTTCCAGCCAGCGGGCAAACGTTTCCACCAGCGGATGCGGGTTCTTGCGGTGATAACCGCCACGCGGCGCATACGGGCTGCTCTTCTGGATGAGACGGTGCAAAAATTCAAGTTTCGGACGGTCTTCAGACCGCGCCGAGAGATGTTCGCACAGCGCATCTACATCTGCCAGGTCTTGACGGCGATAATCGGCTCCCACCGCTACCCGAAAAAAGAGCGAAATCAGACGCTCATCTTGAAGCGGGTTGCCAATGTGAAAATTGATGCGCTCTTCAGGCGGCACCGGCGCAGCGGCAGTGGCTTCGCTGATTTCCGAGACACGCGCAGCGCGAATCGGCTTCAGGCGGAAGAGCGCAAGAGGGTCAGGAGTGGGCATAATCTCATTCTTTCCAAACGAAGGTCACAAAGTTTGCTCGCGCAGATTGCCTCTGTGACCTGGGCGCCCTGCGCCTTTACTTTTGCTTCTCAACCGCTTTTTGCAACAATTTTTGGAACAACTCACCCCACTCCGTACCAGCCAAATCCTGCGGCGAGAGGGAAATGACCGTGCGGGCATTCTTCAGCGCCTGGCTGGCCTCGGCCAGACGAGCAGCCTGCGGAGTGAGAATCAAGAGTTCGGGATTGTCTTTCAGAATATCCAGTTCTTCTTTCTCGAACGCCAGCCGCATACGGTTGCGGGTCAATTCATCTTCCAGCCGCTTCTGGGCGAGGGCATCTTCCTGCGCCAGTCGCTCACGTTGAAGCGCCAGTTTCTTCAACTCCAGTTCATGCTCCATCGCAGCAATTTCTTCATCGGCCTGATATTTAGACCTGGCCGCCGCAATACGCGCCTGGTTGTTGAGTTTTTCCGTCTGCTCCATGAGACGGGCTTCCTCCTGCTGGCGCAAAGCCTCGGCGATGTCCGAATCCGCCGGGTCGAGCGAAACGACTGCCAGCGAAATGACCTCCAGGCCAAAGCGTTGTTTGAAGTCGGCAGTTTGCGATTCGAGATATTGCGAAAGTCCTTTGGAGGAAAGCGACTGAATTTCCGCCTGCTGTGCGTATTCCTTAACCAGCCCCTCCAACCGAATGCTGGCCTGCTCGGCGGCGCGTGCCACTGCATCGCTGTTCCAGCCGCCGATGCGTATCAGCGCGCTCAAGTTATCCAGCGCGGGCGCCACGGAACCAACCAGCTTCACCACGACTCCCAAATTACCAGCAGCGACACCTTCGATGTGTAATTGAATCGGATGCGGAGCGCGCTTGAGCAACAGGCTGAAATGACGCGGGTAGAACAACCCCTGGCGCAGGCCAATTTTATCTTTGGCTTCATACAAAACCAGCGTATCTGGCTGGCGCACACGAAACTCGAACAGCACCAGCAAAATGCCTGCCCCCACGAGAATAGCAAGAACACCCCAAAGGATTTCCATAGCAAACTTCCTCCGTGCCAAAATTTCGCTGGATTATACTGCCATGCGTGGAATTTGATAATCACAGAATTGCAACGCACCGCCGACTTGCATTCCACGCAGACAGATGTATAATTAGAACAAAAGTTCTGATTTTATTAAACTGCCCCACAACCCGTGGTGTACTTCTGCACATTTTGTTTATCAAGCCATGCCCGAAGCCCATGAATTCTCTTTAATGCTCAGCGCCTTTCGTCAAGTGCAGGCCGAGCTGGGTACGCTGCCTGCCGGTACCGAAGCGCTCTTTCCGCAACTGGCAGATGCCTTGCGCGCAGTTGGCCGTTTGCCGCGCAACGCCCTGTTGTTCGGGATTGGGGCCGACGGCCTGCCATTGTTGCTGCACCTGCGCGACCCACGTCCGGGTCCGATTCTCATCACGGGAGACCGTCACAGCGGCAAAACGGCGCTGCTGAAGGCGATGCTATGGGCGGCCGGGCGGCTCAACCCGCCGGGCAGTCTGCATTTTGCGGTGCTGACAGCTGCGCCGGAAGAATGGGAACAAGTCCATGCGGCGGAACACCTGGCTGGCATCTGGCCTGCCGAAGAACCCGAAGCCGATGCTCTGCTCTACGAGCTGGCCTGGCGGACGCACACCCGCCAACCAGAAGCGCCCATCCTGCTCTTGTTCGACCGGTTAGAGACCATCCTGAACATGGATTCTGCCACACAGGAGAATTTGCGCTATCTGCTTTTGAACGGTCCAGCCGCAGGGGTGTGGCCAGTCGTTACCATCAATGCCGAAAAAGCCGTGAGCCTGCCCGATTGGCTGGCCTACTTTCGGACGCGCATCTACGGGCGCATTACGCACCCTGCCACAGGCGAGGAGTTGACGCCTGTTCCCGGCGCGCCGCTCCTGGGGCTATACCCTGGCTTTCAATTTTGCATCCGCGAAAAATCGCGCTGGCTGCCGTTTTGGCTACCCGGCATGGTCGGGTAACCAGAATTATGACTTCATCCCGAAGAGCTTCGTCACTACCGGGTTGGGCTTCACGCCCAGTTCATAAATGATAACCGGAACCAGAATTGAAAACGGATAAACAAGCAGCGGGGTGTAGATGCCCGTTCCAAACAGATAATCCAATTTGGGGGTCAGATAAGACTGCACCGCGTTATGGAAAATCAGAATCAAAACGGAAATGCGTCCCATGTACGAGAAAAATCCACCCAACCAGGCAGGAGCGCGCTCCAATTGACGCGAAAACGCCAGCACGAACAGGATACCGCTCACAGCCTCCAACGTGAAGACAACCGGCATATCATAAGAACGGGTGTTGAAATCCATCGTCTGTGGGAAGAGCAAATTGAGCATCAGATTGAGCGCCCCCGCACCAACCAGCAAAACCGGTGAGCCAAACCATTCCCGCGGTGCATGTTGAAACACTTCACGCCCCAGGAGAAAATAAAAACCGGCTAACAGCGCCAGGTCGAGACTCCAGGGCAAGCCATTCAGGGAAAGCGTACGTCCCAGCAGATTGACCTGAAAAGGCGTAAACCAGTCCGCTGTCCAGGCGCCCAGCGCCAACACACCAGTCAAAGCGCCCCATCGCAGCCAGTGATTCTCCGTCCGTCCAAGAACGCGATAAAACAGGAACGCAAGCAAATTGACGGTGAAGAGTGCGGGCAAAAACCACATGGCAACCCAATCCAGGTAATAGCCATTGCCATACATGGCCTTCAGGATGCGCCCCCAGGCAACAGGGATGCCCATCGTATCGAAAAAGACCGCGCCAAAGTAGATGAGGAAAATGCCAAAAAAGAACGGTTTGAGCAGGCTATCAAAGCGTCGGCGCAACAACTCTGGCAACGATAGTTCTGGCTTGAAGAACAGGCCAGACAGGAAAAAAAACAACGGCATGTGAAATGAGTAAATCCAGTGATGCAAAAACGGCGCATAGGCCGCAGTGCCGTTGTGCGCCAGCGCTACAAGCAAAATGCCAATGCCTTTGGCGATGTCAATGTAAGGAAGTCGGGACATGGGATTGGAGAATGGGAGAATTCGGAGGATTGGGAGATCAGCCGCCAAATGAAAAGGTGGGCATCCCCTCTACATTCGTTTGCACGCGGAACAGACCGCCGGAGAGGGGATATTCGCTCAAATCGGCGCGGGTCAAGCCCTGTCGCGCCGACGTGATAAACAGGTCAGTGCCGTTTTCACCGCCAAAAACACACGCAGTGACATTTTTGGCCGGAAGGGGCAGCGTTTCCAG
Organism: Anaerolineales bacterium; assembly: GCA_025056175.1. Taxonomy (GTDB): domain Bacteria; phylum Chloroflexota; class Anaerolineae; order Anaerolineales; family Villigracilaceae; genus UBA5195. Next base: position 77,745 of record JANWWK010000033.1, on the reverse strand, counting down.
CAACTGGCCTGAGTTCGGGTTCCACACCGTGACCGCAGCGCCGCCCCACATGCCAATCCACAGCCGGCCAGCCGCATCAGACGTCATCCCATCGGGAAAGCCCAGACGAGGCGGGATAGAGATAACCACGCGCGGATTGGCAATTTCGCCACTTTCCAGGTCATAGTCGTAGGCTTTGACCTCGAAAGTGGGAGTATCTATGTAATACAGCGTGCGGTAATCACGGCTCCAGGCCAACCCGTTAGAAATTCGCACCCCGGTCACCAGAGTTTTGAGTGCGCCATTGGGAGCATACGAATACAGTGCGCCGGAGGCTTCCTTTTCACTGTTATCCATCGTTCCTGCCAGAAAACGCCCATCCGGACCGCATTTGCCATCGTTGAAGCGGTTGCCAGGCAGATGCGCCTCGGGCGAAGCCAACACACTGAGCTGACCAGTTTGCGGATGGAGCAGCGCAATTCCGTGACGCATTCCCAAGATAAACTTGCCGCCTTGCGCTGGCGCGGCACAGCCCAATGGTGGATCCACCGAGAGAGTCTCCTGCTCACCAGAGGAGGGGTTATACAGATGAAGCCGCCCGGCGTGAATATCCACCCACGAAAGGCAGCGATGCACGGCATTCCAGGCCGGGCCTTCGCCCAGAGCAGCTTGAGCATCGAGCAAAAGTTCAGGCGCAGAAAGTTTCATCACAGCCAATCGCGTTTGTAGAAAATGTACATCGCAAGAACAGTCAACAAAACGGCCAGAGCAACGATATAGACGAAGGCTGAAGGGTGTTCCTGCAAAGGCAATCCAACGTTCATGCCGTAAAAAGAAGCGACGATGGTGGGAATGTTCAACGCGATGGTAAGTGCTGCCAGGATTTTCATGATGACGTTCAGGTTGTTCGAGATGACGCTGGCAAAGGCATCCATCAACGCAGCCAACACTTCCGAAGCAATGTTGACCATTTGAATGGCCTGCTGATTTTCAGTTAACACATCTTCGAGCAAATCCTGGTCTTCTTCATATTGGTTAAACACTTGCATCCGGCGCAGGCGTTCCATCATGACCTCGTTGGAGCGCAGGGCAGTAGCGAAATAGGTCAGGCACTTCTGGTATTTGAGCAGTTCCAGCACTTCACGGTTGCGGGTAGATTTTTCCAGACGGTCTTCGATGACCTCGGTGGTTTTGTTGATTTGCCGCAGCAGGGTCAGGTAACGGGTGGCTGTTTCCAGCAGCAGATACAGCGCAAAACGATAGCGTTTGGCCGTCTTAAGACCGCGATATTTGCCGTTTTGCAAAGCGCGAATAACTTCATTTTCCTGCTTGCAGATGGTCACAACGCAGTTGTTCAGAAGCATAATGCCCAGTGGCAGGGTAATGTAAGGGACATCTGCAGCAGCGCCATTATCAAACGGAATACGAATCAAAATGAAAGTGTACTCTTCATCGCGTTCGGTGCGCGCCATTTCATCTATATCCAGAGAATACTGAACGTATTCCGGATACACACCCCATTCTTCAAGTTGTTTGACTTCTTCTGGTGTCGGGTCAATCGCACTGACCCAACAACCGTTAACGAACGAATCGAGACATTGCAAGCCCTGTTCGGTGCTTTTGATGAACTTCAGCATGAGCGCTTCTCCTTAAGGGGATAGATTGGGAGGGCGCTCGAAAGCGCCCGCCGTTAACGAGTCATCGCCAGCACTGGCAGGCTGGCTTTCCGCGGCGCCGGAACGGTCGCTTTCGCTGGACATGCGTTTCTCCTTTCTACAGGATGACTTGCCAATTTTACGACTTAATGCCGGTTTTAACAACCTGCAAAATTGTTGTGAGACTAGCCAGGTTATGCGTCTTGGGAAAAACGGTTTGTCGAAAAAGCAATACCGCTTCGAAATATTTCTAAGCACTTTGCCGGACACGAAACCCAATCGCCATCCGTAGCGGGGGTTTGCGCCGCAAGAGTGAGACGGTCAGTTTGAAGAAATTATGAGGCAGCTCCTGGTTTAACTCCTGCGGCGTTTTGACCAGAATATCGACCGGAAAGGGACGGGGGTAGAACAACCTGGAAACCCCAGGACAACGCCCCCCAAACAAAAACCGCCCAGACGGGCGGTTTGGATGACCGACCAGGGACTTGAACCCTGAACCCACTGATTAAGAGTCAGTTGCTCTGCCATTGAGCTAGTCGGCCAGCAGGCGGACGCTATTATACCGCAAAGGAGGGATGTGTCAATGACCAGGCTACGCGCAATCGCTGTCTTATTTGACTGTAAACTGTACCTCCAGCCGGGTTTCGTTACCCAGTGCATCGCGGGCAAGAATGCGCAAGGTGTGAGCGCCGCGCCGTGCCTGCCAGGTAGCGGCAAACGGCGGTGCATCGAGCGCAGATAACAGGCGGTCATCCAGCCAGAACTCTACCTGTTGCAGGCGAAAATTATCACTGATGCGTGGTTGAAAAAGAAACTGAGGGGTTTCGGCCAGAGAAATTTCTGCCCCTGCTCGCGGAAAATCCAGCGTAATGTCAGGGGGTTGGTTGTCCACCGTAACTAACGTAGAGGCTGTTTCGATGCGGTTCTGAGCGCGAAAAACCATCAATTGTACGGCAAACAGCCCGTTCAAACCGGTCGTATCCCACTCGGCCAGAGTCCCATTCTCGACTGGTTGATTGCCCTCTGCCAGCAGCACCCAGCCCGAAGGGTTCAAGCCCTGTCCATACATGACGCGATAAGAGACGAAATCCTCGCCTGCCGCTGTACCGGTGATGCCAATTTTGCCCTTCCCCTGTGCAAAGAGCGCCGGAGCCGTGAGATTGGTAAACGGAGAGGGGCGCGGCAGACGAAGGGTATCATACGCCGTGGGCGGCGAAGGAATGCCTTTGGCAGCGGCCCATTCTGCCGCTTCGGGAGGAATTTGCAGATAGATGCGCGTCTCGACCAGGTCCGGCGGGGTAAAAACGGTGGCAAGCAAACCTGTTTCGCGGTTGACCTGGTAAGCGCGGTAGAGCGAATCCGGTTGCAGCGGCTGGTATCCTTCCAGGAAGGTCTCCACCACCACGTTGGGGCAGGCTTCGCTGGGGAGCAGCCCGGAAGGGTCACATACATTCAGGCGGACAATGCCCGGTGGGCGCGGCCAATCTTCCAGGGAGACCTGGTTTGCGGCGGTGCGCAGAAGTGCTACACCCAACCCCGCCGCGGCGCGTTCCGAAAGGCCATCGCCTGCCATCCACAAGGCCACCACACGCTGGGGCGTGTAACCTACCACCCAAAACGCATCCTCCTGCGGCAGAGACGCTGTCTTGACGGCAGCCGGGCGACCTATCTCGAATAAATTGCGGGCTTCTCGCGCCGTCCCGTCACGCAACACGTCATTCACCAGATACGCCAGCGGCGCACTGACGACCTGTTCCGATTCGGGCGCATTCCATTCGATGTAATTCCGCCCATCCGCGCCACGAACCGAGAGCAACGTCCACGGCTCGAACGTGCCGGCGGAAGTCGGATAACCGACCAGCGTTCCCTGTGCAGCAAAAATGCCATAAATGCGCGCAATTTCCAGAACGGTATAGCGGTTTTCGGTCTGGAGCAGGTCTTCCAGCGAGGTCGGAGACAGGTTGAGGCCAAATGCACGCAGAGTTTGAGCAACCAGCGCCGCTCCCATGCTGTTGAACACTTGCTGCGTCGGTACGAACAAGTCATTTGCCATGGCAATTCGCAGGCGCAAAGGGCCGCGATAGCGCGCCATCTGGTCGGCGGGGGTAGCGGGTGGGGGTAAATCCCACACCAGACTGGCCGGAGAAAGCCCGCGCGTAAACCCGGTCAGATAAACGAAGGGGGTGAGCAGAGACCCTGGGCGGCGCGGCGCCCAAAAAGCGGATTCTTGCCCGTTTCGCGTCTCTCCGACCAAGGCCAACACCTGACCAGAACGCGGGTCCAGGATGGCGGCACCCACCACGCTTTGAGGGGCGGTCAGTCCGGGTGGCAGCGGCGGCAGGGAAGCCGCCCCCTCGCAGACAGGCGGCTCGCTTTCGGCCAGGCGTGCCAGTTGAACACGGATAGCGCAGGAGGCGTGTGCCTGAATTTCGTAGTCCAGCGTAGTCAGGATGACCATGCCACCCCGTTCCACCCGCGCACGGTCAAATTCGCCTTCGAGTTGCGAAAGTGCCAGTGCCACAAACGCCGGCGCCGGGCTTGAGAAGCCTTCAGACGATGAAAATGTCAAGGGGGTCAGGCGCGCCGCCTCGATTTCCTCTCGCGGAAAGACCTGAGCGGCCTGTAATACCTTCAAGGCTTCCTGTTGGCGTTGAAGCGCCGCCTGGGGGGCATCGAGTGGGTTGATGGCCGGAGATTGGTTGACCGCAGCCAGCAGGGCAGATTCGGCCAGATTGAGTTCAGAGGCCGATTTTCCAAAATACAGCCAGGCGGCAGAATCGGCCCCGTAGGCCAGACGTCCATAGTTGGCCGCGTTGAGATACCATTCCAGCACTCTCTGCCGCCCATAGCGGCGCACCAGCTGGGCTGCCAGCAAGCGTTCGCGTAAGGCGCGCCGCAGCCCAGGCGGCTCCTGCCACAAGACGAGTTCGGCAATCAATTTTTGCGGAATGGTGGGGTGCACATTGGGGTCGTTCAGGCCGTTGAGGGTATAGCCTGGATGCACCCAAAAGGCAGGGTCTATTAAGGCAACAGTCGCGCCGACAAGGTAGGGCGAGAAGTATTCATCCTCCGACATCTCTTGCGCGGGTAGACCGGCGGGGTCTCGAACGCGCAGATAACGGCGGGGGGCATCTTGCGGCGCCAGGACGGCCAACAGGTGCTTGCCGGTACGGTCATAAATGCGCGTGGGTTGAAGCAGAGAACCGCTGGGCGGTTCGAGCAAAGCAGGCAGGGTCTCTGAGGAGGGCAAATCGGCGGTCAACCAGGCATAAGCCAGCGCCAGGCCGAGCAGGAGGAGCCCCAAAACGGCAAAAAAAGAGAGACCCGCGCCTACCAAAACGCCCGTGTGGCGCGCACTTTGTTTCTGCCGTTGTTCAATGCGCCGTTCGCGGCGGCGGCGAAGGATGGAAAGCGCCGACATGGGGGTATTTTATCATCGGGGCAGGGCGCGAAAGCCATCGCGCAAGTCGTCACCACGTTGTTCTACCCAGTGACGAGGGGAGGGGACGCACGGCAGTTCGTGATAGCCGCAATAACCGTAGTTCACCGCACAAAAGGCCGGAGCGTTTGCCAGGGCGCATTCCTGCACAGGCACCTGGATATAACCAACAGGGCGCAAAAGGCGCTCAGAAAGGGTGCGCGGCTCGAACGAACGTACCAGCGTCAGCGCAAGATAAACGAGCATCAGTGCCGTTCCACCGAATGACAGGAAACGAGAAAGCCAGGGAAAGCGCGTCACCCCCATCCACAACCCAATGGCAGAGACAAGCAGCAGTGAAGCGAGCAAAAACCCATATCCAAAACGAAAATCGGGCGCACTGAAGAACCAGAAGCAGACCCCGCCATAGACCACCAGCCAGCCAGCCCACAAACGAAGTGGACGGAAACGCACAATCAACCCCGCCAGCGGCGTGAGAAGCGCAGCAAAAAAAAGCACCCTGCGGTTCAAACTCTGGCGCGAAAACCAGTGTGGAAACCATTCCTGAAACGGGGCATCGAATTGGCCCGGCCCTACCCAGCGGGCAAAGGCAATCACCGCCTGACGGTCTTCTTCCACCCGTTCCGGGGGAACTTTCCAATCGAAAGCGAACAAGTCAACCGTCGGATAAGGGTAGACCAGGTAACCGCTCAACACCAGGTTACGCGCCACGAAAGGCAAAAGTACGAGGGTGGTTATCCATCCCAGCGTGAACAGGCGACGTTTTTGAAAACGCGCCAAAAGCAACGGAAAGGCTAACAGCGGCAAGGCCGAGAGTTTGACGGAGACGGCAAACGCAGCCAGTAACGTCATCAACGGCAAATGGTACGGCTGTTCGTTTTCCACCTGCTCCACCCATAAGATTGTCAACACCCACACCAGCAGGCTGACGGGCAAATCGGCGCCTGGGGAGGACAGTTCCCCACCCAGTGCGTAGAACGTGAGGGGCAAAAAACCTGTTTTGAGCAGATTCGAGACCGACACCTGCCCCGCCAGCAAGGTCATCATCCCCTGCCAGAAGAAGGAGAGTGCTATCAGCGCAAGCAGGCCGGCGGCCAACGGAAACGACCCTTGCCCGAGGAAGGCCATGCCAAACAAGGCGTTGGTGACAAACCAGGCCGAGTTGAACGCCAGCCGTCCGTGCAGGTTACCTAAACCCGGAACAGCAGGGTAAGTTTCCATCCAGCGGATGGCCTGGGCGTGGTACAGGTTGGTATCGGGGTTGCTGGGCAGATGCGTAGCGTTTTCCAGCACAATCAGAAAGGTCAACACCCACACCAACCCACCCACCCCGGCCAGAACACCCGGCCAGCAAGGCAAAACGCCCGGCAGTATGGAGCGGGGAATGCGCCGCACTGCCAGCAAGAGGAGCGCACCTGCTATCAACAGCAGGTGTAACCAGGCCGTCATCGGCATAAACAAGCTGACCAATTGCGCCAGAACCGTGAGAATCACCAAACCGCTCAGCACAGTGAGCGCAAACGGCAATTTGCGGAAAAAAAGAGCGCCATACGCATAGCACAGCGCCCCAGCATAAAGCCAGACGATAACGGCAGTCAGCATGTCAGAATCCGAACATCTGTCGAAACACCCCTCGCAGCCCGCGCGGGGGCATTTCACAATACACATTCCCCTTCACACCGTCTATCAACAGGCGATATTCACTCTCTTCGATGGGCAGAATGGTCAACCAGAGTGGTACCAACAACAGTTTGAAGGTGGCTATCGAAAGGCGGGCTGTGCTGTACGAAAGATTGGAGATAGCCTGATCGGGAAAATCACGCTGAATCAGGCTGCGCGCACGATGGGCGGCCTGCTGACGGGCTTCGAGCGAGGCCTGTGCCAGGCTCATCTGCGGCAGTTCCGCCGGCCAACCAGCCAGGTAACGTGCATCGTAAGGGACGGCTTGATTCGTTTCGAACGAATCTGCCAGTTTAAGAACCAAACCGGCCAATTTGGGCGCACCGGGGACGAGAATATCATCGAAAAAGATGTCTTTTTCGCCCTGCACAAACTCACGCTGTTCTGCCAATCCCGCATTGCGCTGTGTGCGGACGATATACCCGCTCCAGGGGATAACGCCTGCGATGTCGAAAGTCCATAGCGGCAGATACATACCACGCGGCGGCTGGACTTTGCGCGCCGGGCGCAGACCCTGCGATTCGACCCAGGAAACCAATACCTGTACCGCCTGACGCTGATTGAGCCGCATCGGCAGGATGGAATCGGGTTGAAGCAGCTGCCCGTCACCACGCACCACATGATTGGAACCGCAATAGGCGCATTCGCCGGTCATTTCCTGCGGTGGGAGAACGAACTGCGCTCCACAGCCCTCACAGAACAGGGTTTTGACGGCCACCGAAGCGTAATGCCCCTGCACGGTTGCCATCGTCAGGATGAAATCCCGTTCTTGCTCCACGGCCCGTTGAGAAAGGGTCTGATTTCGAGTGCAGAATTCACAGTAGAGGGAACGACCATCGGGCGCATACACCATGCGTCCGCCGCATTTGGGACAGGTGAAGCGGTCGGCCTGTGCGGTCTGCGGTTGCAACGATTGCGCCGGAAGGGCATCAGCGTTGACAATTTCCTGGGGTTTGAGTACGCCATCCAGAATGGCCAGTTCGCGGCGGGCTTCGGGATGAGTCGGTTCATAAGCAAGAGTTTCTTCCAGAAAGGCACGCTTCTGGGCGGGGTCTTCTACCACCTTGCTCATCCAATAGTTCGCCCATACGCGCGTATCGCGGTCATCAGCCAGTTCCAGGGCGCGCGTCAAGTAACGGCGGGCGGCGTCGTATTCACCCGCTTTGGCGTGAATGATGGCCCGGCGCAGCAGTTGATTATCGTAATCGGTCATAGCGCAAGCAGTCCCGGGTTCAGCGTCTGGCGCGGCGGACGATGGCATCGGTCATCCGGGCGACGCGCACCATGAACTCAACGTCATGTACCCGCACGATGTCGGCCCCGCGTACAATCCCGACCGCCACTGCAGCGGCTGTGCCTTCCAGTCGTTCGCCTGGAGGCAATTGGAGAGTGTAACCGATGAAGGATTTGCGCGAAGGTCCGAGCAAGACGGGAAACCCCAACGCACGAATCTCATCCAGGCGGTTGAGCAGTTCCAGGTTCTGTTCGACCGTTTTGCCAAAGCCAATCCCCGGGTCGAGGATAATTTTGTCCTCCGAGAGGCCGGCGCGGCGGGCCAGTTCAACCGATTCAAGCAATTCGCGTTTCACGTCTTCGAGCAGATTGTCATATTCCATGCCCACGTAATGCCCACCGAGCTGCTCCACAATCTGCGCGTTGGCAGGCCGGCTGCGATTGTGCATGAGAATCACCGGCACGTTGTGCTGTGCCACTACAGAAGCCAGGCGCGGGTCAGCACGCAGACCCCAGACATCATTGACGAGATGTGCGCCCGCATGCAGGGCGGCTTCGGCTACCACTGCTTTGTAAGTATCGACCGAAATGACCGCGTCGGGGAATTCCTGCACCAGAGCGGTGATGACCGGCACAACACGCTGCATCTCTTCTTCGGCGCTCACGGCTTGCGCGCCCGGTCGGGTGGATTCGCCGCCGACATCGAGAATATCGGCTCCAGCCTGCAAAAATCGGCGCGCCTGTTCGAGGGCCGCTTCCAGAACCTGTTCGCGGACAAGCAGGCCATCTCCCGAAAAGGAATCGGGCGTGACGTTGAGGATGCCCATGACATAGGTGCGCGCACCCCACGCGAAGGTTTTCGCGCCCACTTGCAGCGGATTCACACCATCTGCTCCATCGGTTTCATCAACCAGGCTTCGGCTTCGTCCAGGTCGGTAAAGACCCGAATGGCAGCGCCGCTGCCAACTGCGCCGGCAGCCACCTTGAGAATGGCATCACGGGCGGTTTCATCAGACACCAGCACAGCCACGCGCAGGTTACGGGTAGCCGGGTCGTTATTCACTTCCATCGCCAGTTTGATGGCGCGTTCTGGAATTTCGCGCACGGCGCGCAGGTCATACAGGTTGCGCGTCAGACGGTCGGAGCCAAGCAAATGCTCATAGGCAAATTCGCGCCAATCGGCGAGAGTGGCTTCGGAAAGGTCGCTAAACGTCAGGGTCATGCCGCCATCGGCACGGCGAGAAACGGCATAGCCGATGCCGGGTTTGGGCTGCCAATGCAAAGGTTTGAGTTCGGTCATGAGTCACCTATGAGTCACTGCCTGATTTGGGAAGTTGCGGGATAATCCAATTGATAAGCGCCTGCGGCGAACGGGTTTGAATGTAAAGCCGCCCCGGACCAGTCAATTCCACTACCAGGCCCTCGCCGCTGAACAGGGTGGTTTTCATGCCTCCGGCAGTGCGCGGCGCAACCTGCACGGTGGCATCAAACGCCACCAGGTGAGAAGTATCTACGATATACTTTTCTCCCGCTGCAAGCACGCGCTCGAAAATAGCGCCATAGGAGGAAACAAGCAGTTTGCCGCTGCCTGTGGCCTCCAGCATCGAAAGCCCCTCCGCCGAGAGAAACGCTTTCATGCTGACTTTTGTGCTGAGTTCAATGCCGCTCTCAGAGGCCAGATACGAACCGGCCTGCACCATCATCGTCTCCCCGCGCAATTCGATGAGGGCAATATCACCGGGCAGGTCAGGCGCCAGAGTCACCTCGCCACCCTGCGGGCCGGCCTGAAAGAAATTCTGGAAGAACGATTCTCCGCCCAGCACGGCGCGGGTAAACGATTTGAGAAAGCCACCGGCGGCCTGGGTTTCAATGTTGACCCCCGCCGACATGCTGACCATTGCACCCGATTCGGCGCGAATACGCTCATTGGGAGCCAACTGAACAATTGCCAGAGAATACGAAGGACGGTGCTGGATTTCGATTTGCATAAGCAGTTCTCCTTATTTGCACAGTATAGCGGTATCTACGCCAAAGAGCAACCAGAGAGGCAGAAAAACACGCTACTTTAACAAATCGTTCATCAACGCATCCATCTGCTCCAACACCTGCCGGGCCGAAAGGTTGGGAAAGACACGAAACAGATAGATGAAGCCATCGGCCAGCACTTTGTTGGCTTTCTCCCACCCGGAGAAAGACGGGGCGGCAACGGCATCGTTCAACAAAGCCGCTGCCGTGCCTTTCTGCACGTTGGCGGTCAAATCGCTTTGCAGCAAACCAAACGCCGGGCGGCTCACCGGCAGCCAACCGGTTGCCCGCGCAAGACGCACCTGCTGTTCTGGTTCGGTCAACCAGCGCACAAACAACCAGGCTGCCCATTCGCGGCGCGCATCGGCCTGGAAGATAACCGCATCCAGCCCATAGACTGGCACAGCAGGCGTTTCTCCTGGAAACGCAATCACCGTCCATTCATCAGCAGAGCCGGCAGCCGCAAACGCTGCGCGTTGGGCCGAAAAATCGCTCACGCTGCCGCTAACGAACAACGCCCGACGCACCGCCAGGTTCTCAAAGTTCGTCAAGGAGGTCGGTAACCAGGCACATCCGGCCTCGCGCAGTTCCAACAGGCGTTCCAACACTGCTGCATTTTGTTCCGAAGCAAACGACCAGCGGCCATCCACAAGCACGTCACCGTTTCCAGCGCGCAGCCAGCCGTAGGGCGTCTGCCAGTTTGGAAAGGTCTCCAGCGCCAGGCCACCAAAGCCGTCGTTGGCGGGGTCGGCATCACTTCTCCAGAAGGCATTCGCAGCGCAAGCCTGCGCACGGAAGGCTTCCCACGTGCGCGGCGCGCTCTCAAAGCCGAGTTCCTGCGCCCAGGTCACGTTGTAAAACAGATAGCGCGCTGAACGAATAACCGGTACACTCACCGTTACCCCTTCGGCAGACGAGGCCGCCGCAAAGACCGGTAAAATCCCCGCCGGCCCCAGTCCCCATTGCGAATGTGCAGCATAAGGGGTCAAGTCGCGCGCTGCCGTGCGCCAGGCAGAAATTTGCTCGGGCAGTGCCAGCGCCACGCCCGGCGGAGCGTTGGTCTCCAGCGAGGCCGCAATGGCCTGCGCCAGCTGATTCAAATTGGGATAAGAGACGACAGCAATTTTCACCCCCCAGGGGTTGACAGCACTAAAATCAGCAGCCATCTGCGCGAGGATGGGAATTTCCCCGCTGAACCAGGCTTCCGTTTCGACACCGCGCACCATCTCCGGGTCAAAAGTCAAGGCGGGTGTGGGGCTGGGCGCGGGCGTGCGACTGGGGGCAGGGAAATCAGTCGCTGTTGGCTTTGCCGATTGAGATGTAGAAGTAGCGTCTGGCGGACGGGTAAGCAGGGTTACCGAAGGGGTGCAGGCAGCCAGCAAGAGTGTAGCAAGCGCGGCAGAAAACAGAAAGCGACGCATTCACTACCCCAGCGGCACCATCGGAACGGGTGTGAAGACCAGGAAAAACAGGAAAACCATCCCCCAGGCCAGAGCGCGGCGCGGTGGGTCGAGTTCGGTAATCTGGTCGAGTGGTTCTGCCGAGCGCCGGCCAAACAAAAACAGGAGAACGACCCACAACCACCAACCGCTCCAAAACAACCCCATCATGCCCATAAAGAGCAAAACCACCGGAAACGCATAGCGCAGTTTGTGTCCGAAGAGGGTATAAAGGATGTGGCCGCCATCCAGCTGTCCGACCGGCAGGAGGTTGAGCGCCGTGACCAGAATTCCTGCCCAACCAGCCAGCGCCACCGGTGAGATGAACACATCCACGCCACCATAAGGCGCGGGCGTACCGGTAAAAAAGTAGCGCAGCCAGTACAACACCGGCGAGAGGCCCTCATAACTGGCTGGCTCCGGCAAAAAACGCCCAAAGACGATGAATTTGGCCAGGAGATAAAGAATGGAGTTGCCCTCGATGAACCCGCCGGGCGCAGGTTCAACCGTCCCCAGTTTGGAAATCGAAAGACCATATAACAACACAGGTACGGCCACCACCAATCCGGCCAGCGGCCCGGCTACGCCCACATCGAACAGAACGCGCTTGTTACGCGGCAATTCCTTCCACACAATCACTGCACCCAACGTGCCGAGAATAGTGACCGGCATGGGAATAAAATAAGGCAAAGTGGCATTGGTGTTGTGAAAGCGCGCAGCCAGATAATGACCAAACTCGTGCGCCAGCAAAATGCCCAATAAACTGGCAGCAAACGGCAAACCGCTGTTGAGCAACGCTATCCAAAAGGCTTCCCACAGCGAAGCATCGGGGGGAAGGAGCGCCGGGTCGGTAAACTGGCTTCCGACCCACATCACACTCGCCAGAGTCAGCACGAACAAAACCACGTTCAAGCCGGCATTCGATTTCTGCGGTGCAGGCAGGCTGCGCACCAGGAAGATGACCTGTCGGCCATCACGGTCTTTGCGAAAGAGTGGCGTCAGGCCGTAGGGTTGTAACCATTCCGAAAGGTCACGGTGCGCCTGAAGCGAATCTACGAACAATTGACCGCGAAAACGATAGAGATATTCCTGGTCACCAGCGGTGACATCTTCAATGCGAAAAACGCGAGAAACGAGCGAGGTGAAAATTTCGGGGGCGGGGAGAGACATGGGAGGTATCCAGCAAGGCAGCCAACAGTAAGCAAATATTCAGAGAACAGGAAGCGCCGATGGTTTTGAGTCACCACCAGCGGGAGCGCATGGGAGTCGAACCCACCCTGGAACGCAACGCGCCCCAACGACGGTTTTGAAGACCGCGAAGCCCACCGGGACTTATGCGCTCCCAGCAGCAAGGATACACGAGGCAGACGGGATTGGCAAGGGAGCAAACTGGCGGTTGGTAAACGGCTTGAGAGAAGGTCGAGTTAGGGCCCTGGTGTCGGCCACAAGGAAAATAGAGATTGCAACCCGGCCACAAGAATCGTCAGGCTGAGTGCAGTTTCGCACAATACGGCTGGGAGGGCGAGACTCCCCACTGCGATGCCGGTCAGCGCCATCCACCGTCCCCTCTGGCGGCAGGCGCGCATCTGCCGCAGCGCGATGAAACCGGTCAGGAACGCGATAGCACCCCAAAAGACCGCCGCCGGATAGCAGACAAGTGCGGTGAGCGGCAAAAATGGCGCAAAACCAATACAAAACGAAATCAGCGCCAGCACAGCGACGACAAAACTTATAACGGCCAGGCGGTTGACAGGCATGCGTTCCATTCTACTTCACAACCAGGGGAATGCCTGCCACCATCAAAATCACCCGTGCCGCTTCCTGCGCCAGTCGCTGGTTGGCCCAGCCGAGCGCATCGCGGTAGATTCGGCCTAAGGGGTAGGCCGGAACGATTCCCATCCCCACCTCATTGGAGACCAACAACCACTGCCCGCCCAGGCGCCTTTGTGCGACGAGAAAGGCTTCAACTTCGGCCTGCACCTGCTGCATCCGCGTTTCGGCAGGCGTCTCTTCGGGAACAGAGAGCAGGATGTTGCTCACCCAGAGCGTAACGCAATCCAGAATCACCGGGCCGGCAGGCGGCTCGATGCCCTGAAGCGCCGCCCCCAGCCGGGTTTGCACTTCGAGTGTGCGCCAGGCGGAGGGACGTGCGGCGCGGTGACTGGCAATGCGGTCGCGCATCTCATCGTCCAGCGCAGCAGCCGTAGCAATGAAAAGCGCCGGCAGGCCTGTTTCACGGGCAATACGCTCGGCAAACGAGCTCTTGCCGCTGCGCGCGCCGCCCAAAATCAAAATCAGACCGGAGGCAGGAATTTCAGGCATCTTGCAGCACGCGCCAGATTGCTTCAAGCGAAGAAACGAAATCTTCTTCCGAGAACACTTCCACCGTCAATACGCCGCGATATTGTGCATGGATCAGTTCCTGTAACACCACCCGCAGAGATTCCGGCGGGACAAAGGCCAGGGAACGATGGTCGCGTTCAGCCAGGCCGTGAATGTGAATAACGCGCGTGCGCGGCAGGGCGCGGCGCAGATACGACAAGGGAGCATGTCCATCCAACCACAGGTGGCCGATGTCTACACAGCGGCTGACCGGCAAGCGCGCAAAGACCGGTTCGTAAAAATCGAGCGGATAGCCTTCCAGATTTTCAACCGCCAGCCGTTCCAGGCCGCCAGCCCACATGCCTACCTGTCGCAGAGAGGCTTCTGCCTGCTCTAACCACCGGTCATAGGCTTCGGGCGAGGGGTTGCCGCGCACGGCTTTGCCATCCAAATGCAAAACCCAGGCCACAGGGTCGAGGGAATGCACGCATTCAATCACCCGGCGGGCTTTCTCCAAAGAGATGTGCCGGAGTGAGCCATTATCGGCCAGGCGCAAGTCGAGCGGAAGATGAACGGTGAACGTCAGGCCATGTTCGCGCGCAATTGCGTTCATCTCGTCCAGTTGTGCGGGCGCAGGCAAATTGTTCGGACCGTCATCCACCTCGAATAGAACGAGTTCCACATCCTGCACCTTTCCGGCCAGGTAATGGAGATTGGGAAGAATATCCGCTGGGATGACGTAAGAAGTCGCACCGAGACGAAAGGGGAGATTCATGTTGAAGATAGAAACGAGGTGACAGTCATACAACCAATGACTGTCACCTTCTGTTATGGTTTTCCGAACTCTGGCTAGCGGTTACTGTCGTATCCTTCTGGCAGCCAGCAGCACAAAACAAGTTCACGCGCGGCTTTCACTTCGTCCATACGGCCAAATGGGGTGCTGTGCGGAGCGCTTTTGACCACGTCAGGATTGGTGCGCGCTTCTTCGGCAATTTTGAGCAGTGCATCAGCGAAGCGGTCGAGCGTATCTTTGTTTTCGGTTTCGGTCGGCTCAATCATCAAGGCTTCGTGAACAATGAGCGGGAAGTAATTGGTGGGCGGGTGGAAGTTGTAATCCATCAGCCGCTTGGAAATATCCAAAGCGCGCACGTCCGAGCCTTCGATGCGCCCTTCCATGACGAATTCGTGCATGCAAACCCGGTCGTAGGGGATTTTGTAGGTTCCGCGTAAACGCGCTGCCAGGTAATTGGCGTTTAAGACGGCATACTGCGAAACGTCCCGCAGGCCCTCAGCGCCGTGCATGGCAATATAAGTATAAGCACGCACCAGGCCGCCGCCAAAGTGACCGTGAAAGGCCTTCATGCGTCCAATGCTGTGTTTGGGCGTCACAAAGCCATATAAGGGTGGGGTGTCCCCTTCGGCCGGTTCCAGGATGCCCACCTGCGGAGCGGGGAGAAAATCGGCCAGGCGTGCGCTCACACCTACCGGGCCGGAGCCGGGTCCGCCGCCGCCATGCGGCACAGAGAAGGTCTTGTGCAGGTTGAAGTGCATGACATCGAAGCCTAAATCGCCCGGGCGGACAATGCCAAGCAAAGCGTTTAGATTGGCGCCATCACCGTACATCAGGCCGCCGCATTCGTGAATCAGGCGCACAACTTCCTGAATATGTTCATCAAACAAGCCCAGCGTGTTGGGATTGGTGAGCATGAGACCCACCACCGTATCATCACATTCGGCCTTCAGCGCTTCCAAATCCACGTTGCCGCGCGCATCAGAGGGGATGACTTTGACAGTCATTCCCAACATACCCGCCGAGGCGGGATTGGTGCCATGCGCCGAATCGGGGACGAGCATCTTGACTCGCCGATGGTCGCCGCGCGCTTTGTGATAGGCGCGCATCATCAAGACGCCCGTAAACTCGCCATGCGCACCCGCTGCCGGCTGCAGCGTGACCGCCGCAAAACCGCTGATTTCTTTGAGCCATTCCTGCAATTGGTACATCAACATCAGGTTGCCCTGCACGGTTTCGATGGGCTGAAGCGGATGAGTGTAAAGAAAACCCGGCAAACGGCAGGTATCTTCGTTGATTTTGGGGTTGTACTTCATGGTACAGGAGCCCAGCGGATAGAAACCGCCATCCACGCTGTAGTTATAGCGTGAGAGCGCCATGTAATGACGCACCACATCTACTTCGGCCAGTTCGGGCAAGGGCAGGTCATCGCGCAGCAGGCTGGAGTCGGGCAGCTCGAAACGAGGCACGTCCGCTTCTGGGAACGTGACGCCGGTGCGGCCTGGTGAGGATAACTCGAACAGGGTCGGTTCGGTCATGACAGCACCTCCTTCACCACTTCGACCAGCGTATCAATTTCGTCGCGCGTGTTCATTTCGGTTACGGCAATCAGAGCATGGTCTGTCAGGGCAGGATAGTCTTGCCCCAAATCGTAACCACCCAAAATTCCGTGTTCGAGCAAATGTTCATTGATTTCGGAGACCGGTTTGGGGAAGCAAACCGCAAACTCGTGGAAAAACGGTTGACTGAAACACAGTCCCACGCCCGGAATTTTGCTCAATTCGGCAGCAGCATAATGCGCCTTTTGGTAACAAAGATTGGCTACCTGGCGGAGACCGCTCTTACCAACCACTGCCAGATACACTGCCGAGGCCAGCGCCAGCAAGCCCTGATTGGTACAGATGTTGGAGGTAGCCTTTTCGCGTTTGATGTGTTGTTCGCGGGCGGTCAGGGTTAGCACATAACCACGTTGACCGCGCGAATCCACCGTTTCACCGACCAGGCGCCCCGCCATTTTGTGAACGTATTGTTTGCGGGTGGTAAAGAAGCCCAGCGAAGGGCCGCCATACCACATCGGAATCCCAAGCGGCTGACCTTCGCCAACCACAATATCGGCGCCCATCGCCCCGGGGGTCTTGAGCAGGGCAAGAGCAATCGGGTTGGCAACCACACACACCAGCGCACCTTGTGCATGGGCTGCTTCGATGAACCGCGTGTAATCGAAAATGCGTCCGAAGAAATCGGGATATTGCACAATGACAAGCGCGGTATTCACGTCAATCAGCGGCGTGAGGGCCTCCGGACTGGCCTGCAAATCGGCAGTGGGGTCGTCTCCGGCCAATTCCAGTTCCATGCCCTGGGTGTAGGTACGAATCACAGCGCGATACTGCGGATGAACGGTGGGCGAGATGACCACTTTGCGCCGTTTGCCGCGAAAGACCGCAAACGCCATGTTGACCGCTTCGGCAGCGGCAGTAGCACCGTCATAGTGGCTGGCATTCGAGAGTTCCATGCCCGTCAGGGCTGTCATCAGGCTCTGATACTCAAAAATGGCTTGCAACGTGCCTTGCGAAATTTCAGGCTGATAAGGGGTGTAGGCGGTGTAGAACTCGCCGCGCCGCAGAATATGGTCAACCACTGCGGGAATGTAGTGGTTGTACATGCCCGCACCGAGAAAGGAAATCAAATCGCCACGCACATTTTCGTTGCTGGCGGCAATTTCAGCCAGCAGCGTGGACGCTTCCATTTCCGTCAGCGCCGGCGGTAGGTTAAGTTTCGGAAAGCGATATTCAGACGGCACAGCCTCGAAGAGCGCATCCAGGCTCTCTACGCCGATGGTCTTCAGCATCGCATCCCGTTCTTGAGGGGAGATGGGAATGTAGGTCATATCAGTTATCAGTCATCGGTCATCAGTTATCAGTGTTTTGTAGTGTTCACTGTTCACTGATTATTAATGCGCCCGTTCCTGGCAATGTTTTTCATAATCTGCAGCATCGAGCAGACCCGAGGGGTCGCCCCCTTCGATTTGGATGAACCACGAGCCATATGGGTCGCTGTTAATGGCTTCGGGATTGTTGGGCAGGGATTCGTTCACAGCCACGACTCGACCGCTAACAGGAGCATTCACTTCAGACGCCGCTTTAACCGACTCGACCGAAGCAATCTGGCTTCCAGCCTGCACTTCGTCTCCAACGCTGACGGTGATTTCCATGAAGACGATGTCAGAGAGTTGCTCCTGGGCATAGTCACTGATGCCGACTTTACCAGTGGCCGGGTCGAACCATTCATCGGTTTTGGCATATTTCAGAGAAGCAGGGGTGTTGGACATACGGGTTACTCCTTTGGGATAAGATAAATCAAAAAAGGCACGCGAATCCTATCGCGCGCCCTCTGTAATCGCGCCTGAGAGATGCGCCTATCGTTTGGATAACACAATACCGGCAAGGTTGCATTTCCCAAACAGACAGGCTTGCCCCGTCGGCAGCCGCACTTACGGCATTTTCCAGAGTTTTCCAGCGCAGAGTCCTTTTGCCTGAGAGTTTCACCCGCTCCGGCCGGAAACGGGTTTGCCCCTTCGGCGCTTTCGTCCCGCTTTGCGCTATGTCTGTAACCGGGCGAAAGTCTCTTCCCTGACGCTGTTCGGTTGTCATGCTCATTCTATGGGCAAGGAAAGCAAAAGTCAAGAGCAAACTTTCACCGATTCGGGCGATTTTTGGCCTGCAGGCTTCGGCTTTCGTGATAGACTCGGCGCAATTTCTACGAAATCGGAGTCTTGCCATGCAGTATCATGGATTGCTCGAAAAATACGGCGCCCTGCTCAATTTACCCTCCCATACCCGCCCCATCACCCTTTTAGAAGGAAACACCCCGCTCATCCCGGCAGCCCATCTGGCGCACGAGATGGGAGGCGGCTTCGAGCTATTCATCAAGTATGAAGGTCTCAACCCTACCGGCTCGTTCAAAGACCGGGGTATGACCGCCGCCATCAGCGAAGCCGCCGGACGCGGCGTGACCACCGTCATCTGCGCCAGCACGGGCAACACTGCGGCCTCCGCCGCGGCGTATGCTTCACGCGCCGGCATGAAATCCATCGTTCTGATTCCGCAAGGCAAAGTGGCCGCCGGCAAACTGGCGGGAGCAGTTGCCTATGGCGCGCAAGTCGTTCAAATTGACGGCTCCTTCGATGACGCACTGACGATGGTTGTGGAAATCTCGAAGCAGCACCCGATTGCGCTGGTCAACTCCATCAATCCGTATCGCATTGAAGGGCAGAAAACCTCCGCCTTCGAGATTTGTGATGCGCTCGGTCACGCCCCCGAATGGCTATGTCTTCCCGTCGGCAACGCGGGCAACATCACCGCTTATTGGGCCGGTTTTCGGCAATACAACGACCTGAAGTGGACGGGGCTTCCACGAATTTTGGGCGTACAGGCAGCGGGCGCGGCTCCACTGGTGCTGGGTCACCCGGTGGAACGACCGGAAACAGTGGCGACCGCCATCCGCATCGGCAAACCAGCACGGGGAGAACAGGCGCTGGAGGCTGCTGAAGAATCAGATGGCCGCATCATTGCCGTCAGCGACGATGAAATCCTGCACATGCAAAAAATACTTGCTCAACGAGAGGGGATTTGGGTCGAACCCGCCTCTGCCGCCGGCCTGGCCGGACTGGCGCGCGAAATCGCTGCCGGAAGCCTGAACCCGCGTGGAAAACGGATTGTCGCTATCTGCACTGGTCATGGCCTGAAAGACCCCGAAATCGTGACCAGGAGCATGGAACGTCCGGTTGTCGTTCCACCACGGCTGGATGCGCTCGAGGAAGCCCTTCTGGGCGAACAACGCCCCCGATGAAACCTGCCAAAGCAATGACGCAACGCAGGCGGCAGGCTCACGTCTGAATGTATTCTTTCAAATTGTGTTCTACGGCGTAAGCAGCGGCTTCGGCGCGATTGTTGACCCCCAACTTGGAAAGAATGCTGCTGACGTAATTCCGCACCGTGCCTTCGCCCAAAAAGAGCGCTTTGGCAATTTCGCGGTTGGTTTTGCCTTCCGAAACGAGCAAAAGAACATGTTTTTCTTGCTGGCTGAGGTGCGAAAAGGCCGAAGCTTCTTCTTCTTTGACAGCTTTGCGAACTTCCTGAAAAACACGCTGGGTCACCGCCGGGTCTAACAGGGCTTCGCCTCGACCAACCGCTTCGAGGGCGCGCACCAGTTCTTCTCCTCCTATTTGCTTGAGGACATAGCCCGATGCACCGGCACGAATGGCCGAAAACAGCATTTCGTCTTCCGCGTAGGAGGTCAGCATCAACACTTTAGTATCCGGAAAGCGCTGCACAATCTCTTCGCATGCTTCGATGCCCGACGTGCCAGGCAAGCGAATATCCATGACAACAACCGACGGCTGTAACGAAGCAACCAGCTCAATGGCTTCGCGCGCTGAGGCCGCCTCACCCACCACATCAAAATTAGGGTGACGCTCTAGCAGGGCTTTCAACCCCAAGCGCACAACTTCATGGTCATCCACCAGCACAATTCGTTGTTTGGTCATGGATTTCATTCGCTCCTCTTATGGATTAGTGAAGAGTATAGTCGAGAGATTCTCAAACGACAAGGGCAGCCCACAGGCAACGATGGCACCAATCCGGTCAGATGAGACGGCAGGATATACCGTTGCGCCCGCAGTTGAACTGCGGGCGCGTAAAGTTATTCTCGTGTTTCTGCACCTGGCGAAGAGCCGGGCTTTCGGTGGTCGGTGCTATACCATCCGTTGCCTTTGAAGACCACCTGCGGCGGAGCATAGATGCGCCGAACAGCGCGGTGTCCCTGGGGGCAAATGACATCGTCAGAATTGCCCGAAAAGGGCAGGCGTTTCTCAAACCGCGCCCCGCATTGAGCGCAGGTAAAATCGTAGAGCGGCATACGTACTTCCTTTACAGAACGTCCCGAAGGGTGAGAAGACCTTCGGGACGAGCGGAGAGAGACTATTTGGCTTTGACGGTAATGGTGCGCGGTTTGACGGCCTCGGCTTTGGGCAGAGTAATCGTCAACACACCGTTTTGAAATTCCGCACGAGCCTTATCGGTTTCAACCTGTGTGGGCAGCAACATGCTGCGTTCAAAGGAGCCAAAGCGGCGTTCCTTGACCTGATAGACAGCATCTTTCACATCTTCATCCTGGCGGAACTCGCCTTTGATGGTCAAAACATCGCCCGTGACCGAAATCTGCACATCTTCAGCCGATAACCCGGGCAGCGCGGCCTTCACGACCACTTTGTCATCGGTCTGATACATATCAATTGCAGGCATCCCCCAGTTGTTCAGGCTGAGCGGACGAGTGAAGGCATCGTCGAACAGGCGGTCCATCGCCTCGCGCAGGCTCATCATTTCGCGCATGGGTTCCCAACGGATAAGACTGGACATAGTATCATCTCCTTTCCTTATCTGATGGAATTTATTTTTACAGCCTGAACTATACAGGGTTTGCGTTAAAAAAACGCAAACCCTGTATAAAAGATTCGTCAAAAGCGGCGGTCAGTTTTCGCGCGCTTGCCGCCGAAAGTCTATGAAACGGTAGCCTACACCCCGTTCGGTGAGAATGTACTTGGGGTTGGCAGGGTCTTTTTCCAGCTTCTGGCGCAGATAGTTGATATACAACCGAACGTAATGCGGCTCATCCCGATACTCGTAGCCCCATACCTTTGCCAGCAGCTGGTCGTGAGAAACGACCCAACCCGCATTTTGCACCAGGTGATACAGGAGACGATACTCAGTAGGGCGCAATTTGACGATTTTGCCTTCCAGCCACACTTCGCGGCGGTCGAAATCAATTTTCAGGCGCTCGTCTATTTCAATAAGGCCGTGCATCGAACCGCTGGCAGCTTCGGTGCGACGCAAGACGGCACGAATGCGGCTGACGAGTTCGCGCGGGCTGAACGGCTTGGGGACGTAATCATCGGCCCCCAATTCCAGGCCACGCACACGGTCGTCTTCTTCCCCTTTGGCCGTGAGCATGATAACCGGCACACTGCTGATTTCCCGAATCATCTCCAGCACCTCGAAGCCGTCCAGGTCTGGCATCATCACATCGAGCAGAATCAAATCCGGGTTGACATCGCGCAGTTTCTGGATAGCCTGACGTCCATTGAAGGCTTCACTGACTTGAAAGCCATCATGTTCCAGGTTCAGCCGGATGAAGCGCACCATGCGCTCTTCGTCATCTACGACCAAAATTCGGCGTCGTTCCAGGTCTTCGGGCATGTCACTTCTCCCTCACGAAGCCGATGATTTCTTCTTCCTCTTCACCGGGGATAATCTCAATGAAAGCAATGCGTGCCATCGGCCAGATGACTTCGGTGACATTCGCCTGAAGATAATGCAGGTCTTTGCCATCTCGCCGGCGAGGGTTCTTGACGGTGATAATCTGGTCGGTAGGAGCGGGCAATTCGTTCACTTCACCCAAAATGGGGTCTTCGTTTAGGATGTGAATCAAAATTGTGGGCATGAAGCACCTCTACGATAAGACGACCTGCATTTTGAGTTTGCCCAACGCCACAATATCCCCATGTCGCAACGGCTGTTCAATATTCGGCACGATACGCGTGCCATTAATGTAAGTGCCGTTGGAGGAGCCCAAATCCATGATGACGATATTGCCTGCGTTGTTCCGGATGACGGCATGCAGGCGTGAAACGCCGTTATCGAAGGCTTTGAACGGAGAGAGGTCAATATCGGGCATGATAGGCTGATTTTCACTGACGCGTCCCATGGTAAATTCCATGCGGTCAGAAATCGGTAAAATTTGGCCGCTTTCGAGCAGATGCAGAGAAATCCAGGCCGGCGCCTGAACATGCGGCTCAGGCACAGGAACTTCGTCCAGTTGCCCGGTCGCTGAATCGAAGCGATGGGTATCTCCCGGCGTATATTGAATCAACTGCATCCCACACTCGCTACAAAAAATTGCACCATCGGCTTCCTGGTGTTTGCAATTCGGACACACTATCATCGTTTTCGCTCCCCGGGCAGCAAGAGCGCCCGCGTTCCATATTTGATTTGTTTGTCTCCGCTTTCGGAAAACTTCTTTTCCCGTTCGATGTTCTCAATTTCGAGCATAATGGTTTTTGCCATGCTGCGCTCACCTTGCGCCAGCAAGTGCGTTGCCATTTTTTGCAGGTGTTGCGTGGCCTTTTCGTAGTTTCCAGATTCTACTTCAGCGCGCGCTTTTTCTTGCAGGCGATAAAGAGTCAATTTCGAGAGCGCCTGCACCAGCGAAGCAGGCGGCGGTTCAGGACTGATCGTATCCTTCACCGGCACCGTCAGACGAACAGGTACAGACGTAAAAGCGGTCTGGAGCGCCGCCGAAGCAATTTCCAGTTTTCCGTTGATGAGTTCGACTTCGTCCTGGCCTGCAGAGACCGGCTGAATCAGAAACTCCATCAGCACCGAAAGTGGCCAATCGCGCAGAATCGGTCCGAGCGGAATGGGCGATTGTTTATTGAGCGGGGCCGTTTCGGGCTGTAATCGAAATGCGTAACTCACCGACACGCCCGGCGTGGATTGAAAATCCAGCACGACATTCTCAGCAAAAATCTGGGTCAGGTTGGCAAATTTTTCGTTGAGCAGGCGTTCGATGTCTTTGGGTTGGGAGACGTACATTGCCGTTCCACCGGTATAGGAGACCAGCTGGTCAAGGAAAATATCATTCCAGCCGCTGCCAATGCCCAGCCCGCTGATGCCGATGCCCGCTTCGGCGGACTGTTTTGCCAGTTCGTAGCACTGGGGTTCGTCACCATACGTGCGGCCATCGGTCAGCAAAATAATGTGGCTGACGGTGTTGGGGTTGGCATAGCGGCGAATCTCGTCAAACCCGGCCTGTAAGCCTTTGAAAATCTCCGTTCCCCCACCGGTTTGCAACATCTGGATGCGCGTTTCCAGCCGATGCGTGTTGCCCTGATGCCGCGTAGCCGGAATGATGACTTCTGCACGGTCGTTGAAGGCAATTACAGAGAAAATATCTTGTGGTTTGAGCTGGCGGATGATCTGTACCGCGCTGGCTTTAACGGTATCGAGGCGTTCTCCTTTCATCGAGGTTGAACAATCCAGCACCAGGCACAAATTCAACGGCACGCCAGAAAGCGCTTGCTTTTGTTGTTCGGTGGGAAGAACATCTACGAGAACATACAGGAGTTGAGATTCAGGTAAGCGCGCAATTTCTTTTCGGCTCAGCAGGATGCGCTTTTCGACCACTTCGGGGAGCGTCATTTCTTCGGGGCCGAGCGTAGCATCATAAGCCGAGCGCCTTGCCGGGTCTGAAAGCACCTGATAGGCCTGTTGCACTTCCAGGAACAATTCGGTCTCGCCAGGCGCCTGGTTCGTATCGGGGTGCAGTCGCTTGGCAATTTTGTAGTAAGCGCGCTTGATTTCTTCCTGCGTGGCTGACCGCAGGAGACCCAGCATGGCGTAGAAATCAGGGCGTTTGGGGGGCATACCGTTCAGGCGAGCAATTGCACCAACACGGCGCTGATGTTATCGGGGCCGCCAGCCTCGTTGGCCGCTGCCACCAGGTTATGGCAGGCACGCTGAATGGTGGGCGCTTCATAGATGATTTTGCGAATTTCGTCTTCTGGCACGACGCCCCACAGACCATCACTGCACAACAGCAGGTAACCACCCACCGGGAAGGGCGTGGTTACCACATCGGGTTCCAGGTTCTCGCCTTGCCCCAGTGCGCGATACAGAACATTCCGCTGGGGGTGAACCGCGGCCTCGGCGGCAGTAATTTGACCCAGTTCCTCCAGCCGTTGCACCAGCGAATGGTCACGAGTGATGGCTTCCATGCGCTGTTCATTATAGAGGAGATAAGCGCGGCTATCACCTACGTGTGCAATCGTCAATTGTTGTCCAAGCACAATCGCCGCCGTTACGGTGGTGCCAGAGCCGGGTGCTTCGCGCAAAACAGCACGTTGGGCCTCCTGCACGGCTGCATGAGCAATTTCTTGCAAAGATTCATCCAATGGCAACGCCGGCAGGTTAAACAGCGTGCTGTGGAATTTTTTCATGATGTAACCAGAAATCGTCCGAATAGCGACGTTGCTGGCCACTTCTCCGTACTGATGGCCACCCATACCGTCTGCAATGATGAAAAGGCCAAATGGCGGATTGCTGGTATTGCCTGCGATGGTGGCGGTTAGAGCAAACAGGCTATCTTCGTTCAGTTCACGCTGACGTCCGACCGACTGACCACTGGCTACCAGCAATTGAGGTGGCTCGTGGCGATTAAGCGCCATCGCCTTTATCGTTTGCAACTGCATTTCAGAAAGCGGTGCCGTCACCACGTTGTCGTTTGAGACGGGTGGTTTTTTCGGTTCTTTTTTGCCGAACAGGTTGCGGAAGAAATCCATAGGAGAAATCTCCTTGTCCTTGATGGATAAAGCCTTCAGGCCAACAGAGCGTAAACAAAATGGTCATTGGACCCAACGTAGACAATGTCGTCGAAAACTGTTGGCGTACCGGTAATGGGTCCTTTGGTCTCGAACTTCCAGCGCAACCGTCCGGTACGATATTCGAGACAATAGAGATGGTTATCTACCGAGCCAATATACAGTGCATCTTTGTACAAGACCGGTGAACTGTTCACCTGATGATTGGTTTTGAAGCGCCACACTTCTTTGGCGCTTCTCATATCTACCGCGTACACATGCCCATCGGCTGAACCGGTAAAGACGAGATTATCAGCGATTGCCGGGGAGACGATGGAAGCTTTTTCCATACGAAAACGCCACAGCATCCACCCCGATTTGGCATCTACGGCATAGAGGAAGCCATCCATCGAGTTGACATAGACAGCGTTTTCATGCACCCAGGGCGACGAGGTAATGGCGCGCTTGGCTTTGAAACGCCATTTGACCTGCCCGCGAAAGTCCAGACAAAACAACTCTCCGCCTTCGGTGCCGAAGTAAACCAGGTCATTGACGATGAAAGGGGTCGAGCGAATTTCATCGCCGGTATCGTACTTCCAGGCCGCGCGCCCGCTGTTAATGTTGATGGCGTGCAAAAGGTGGTCATCCGAACCGATGAACAGGTGTCCATCCGCAATGCGACCGGAAGAGCGAATTGGACCGTCGGTGTAGTATATCCACGAGAGTTTGCCAGAGCGCGCGCTGATGGCATAGATGCGCTTATCGGCAGAGCCAAAGAAAATGTTATCGTCGGCCACTGCCGGACGGCTGACAATCCCGCCCTCGGTGGCATACTTCCACTGAAATTCTCCATTAGAAGCATTCAGCGCATACAGGTTGTTATCGTAACAGCCAACGTACACAAACCCTTTATGCACCAGCGGGGTGCCGCGCACTTCGTCTTCGCACTGAAACGCCCATACCGGCTTGATGCCTTCGCTGGGTATCATCACTGCCGCGGTGGCGCGCGCGCTGACGCGATTGAGCAACCCGGTCTTGCGCCCGGCGCTTATCAGTGCCTGTTTGAAGTCATCCACCGTTTTGAAACGGTCTTCCACGTTGTATTGCAAGGCAGTGTTGATGACCGTTTCGACCTCGACCGAAACGCTGGGATTGATTTTTCGGATGGGCCGTTCGCCAAACGAAAACGGCGGCTCCAGGCGTGGGTCGCGGCGCGTGAGCAGGTGATGCAGGGTGGCTCCCAGCGCGTAAATATCGGCCTGAATGCTGGCCTCACCACGATACTGCTCCGGCGGGGAGTAACCTTCCGTTCCAATCATCGTGCCTTTTTGTCCCGCCTGGAACGGCTTGGCAATGCCGAAATCCACCAGCACAATATGATTGTATTGATTCACCATCACGTTGGAGGGTTTCATATCGCGGAAGATGATGGGGTCGGGCTTGTGATTGTGCAGATACGATAACACATCGCACAATTGAATGGCCCAATCCAGCACCTGTTCTTCGGGCAGAAAGCCCTCCGTCTGGTTCAGCACCACTTCCAGGTCGCGGCCATTGATGAACTCTTCAACCAGGTACGACCGATTGTCCAAGGTGAAATAATCATAAATGCGGGGAATGGAGGGATGGCTGAGCGTCGCCAGAATGTTGGCCTCGCGCTCAAAGTTCTGGACAATCGTCTGGCGCACGAGCGGGTCTGGAGCCTGGTTAATCATCTCCTTGACCGCAACCAATTTGACGACGTTGGGGAAGTGCAAATCGCGGGCGCGATATACCGACCCCATGCCGCCTACGCCAATCACCTCTTGAATAAGATAGCGGTTGACGAGATTGGTGCCTGGTTTGAGCTGGCCGGTATTGGTACGGCGCTCTCCAGAATTGGGAGATAATTCGATGCGCTGCGTTTCCATGCCAATTATTATAGAACAACAATGCAGAGAATGAAAGCGATTTAGAAATTATAGTCTATTCTTACCATAATTCCAAATTTTGTATCGAAGTTCGCACGTTTCTTGGCGCTACCCTTGCCTGCGCGTCCATTTTAGGGCAAAATTCTCCCTGCAATGAAAATCCTTGCCGTCAGCGACCAGATTATAGACCGGCTGTACACCAGTTCGGTGCGGGAAGTTTACCCCGATATTCAAATGATTATCGGCTGTGGTGACCTGCCTTACCCCTACCTGGAGTTCCTGACAACCGTTTACAACGTTCCCCTGTTGTATGTGCCGGGCAACCACGACCCGGAATACAGCCATCATCCCGCTTCGCGCGTGGCAGGCGGCGATAACGTGGACGGCGAGGTGGTGTACGCCAAAGGATTGCTGGTGACCGGGCTGGGCGGGTGTATCCGTTACCAGTCGCACACCCCCAATCAATACTCGCAGTGGGAAATGTATTTGCGCGCTTACGCCCTGCTCCCCAAAATCCTGCTTCAGAAACTCCGTTACCGCCGCCCGCTGGATTTGTTCATCGCACATTCGCCGCCCGCCGGCATTCACGATGACGATGACCCTGCTCATCAGGGCATGCGGGCGCTGAATTTTCTGATTCGCTGGGCCAGGCCGCGCTATTTTCTGCACGGTCATACCATTTTCTACCGCCAAAATCTGAAGAGTCACATCACGTCCTATTACGGCTGTCAGGTGGTGAATGTGTATCCGTATCGTATCATGAACATTGAATAAAAAGATTGAAAGGACTCCCCATGACAGCCCGCCACCCTCTCGCCGGGGTCTACGCCGCTGCATTGACCCCCCTCAAACCCGATTCTTCGATTGACCCAGATGCAATTGTCCCATTCCTGAATTTCCTGGCCGCTCGAGATTGTCACGGCGCTTTGCTCTTCGGCACGACCGGCGAAGGTCCTTCCTTCAACTTCGAAGAACGCAGACAGATTCTTCAGGCGGCGCAAGGCGTGCGCCAAACTTTCCCGGAATTCCGCCTGCTCGCAGGCACTGGCACGCCCAGCCTGACCGAAACAATAGAATTAACCCGCATGGCGTTTGCGCTGGGATGTCAGGGCGTGGTGGTATTACCGCCTTACTATTACCGTAAAGCCAAAGACGACGGCTTGTTCCTGTGGTACGACCAGGTCATCCGGCAGGCTGTGCCGGAAGGTGGTTACCTGCTGGGGTATCACATCCCGCACCAGGCAGGCATGGGGCTTTCACTTGACTTGCTGGCACGATTGAAAGACGCCCACCCCCAAAAATTTGCGGGCATCAAAGATTCTTCCGGGGACCCCGATTACGCCGTTGCACTCGGAGGCCGCTTCGGCCCCGACCTGCTGGTGTTGACCGGCAACGACAGTCTGCTCCTGCACGCGCTCGAACACCACGCTGGCGGTGCAATTACTGCCATTGCCAACCTGTATTCGCCGCTTTTGCGCCAGGTGTGGAACATTTACGTACAAGGCGGCGACGCCATCGAAGCGCAAGAAGAACTGACCCGCTGCCGGAACATCTTCGACCATTACACCCCCTTCCCGTCCATTCTTAAGGCTATGTTAGCGCGTATGTTCGGCTTTCCCCGCTGGGCTGTGCGCCCGCCGCTCCTGCCCGTGCCAGAAGAGAGCGAAGAGCGTTGCTGCATGGAGCTGCACACCTGCCAGGAAAGCACCTCTTAGCCGAACCCCAGCCCGCGCTCTTTGAGCGAAACCCATCGTCCCTGGCCGATAACCAGGTGGTCTAATACCTCCACATCCAGCATCTTGCCAGCCTGCGCGATGGCGCGCGTCAAGGTTACATCATCCGGGCTGGGGGTGGGGTCACCGCTGGGATGGTTGTGAACGAGAAGGATGGCCGACGCATTGCGGCGAATGGCATCACGGAAGACTTCAGCCACCCGCACCTGCGCCGAGCTGACCGAGCCACGATACAAATCTACGATGTCCATCAGGCGGTTGCGGCGGTCCAACAACATCACGCGCAGATGTTCCTGCTCCAGCGCCGACATCTCGTACATCACCAGCGCTGCCGCATCAGCAGGGGAGTTGATAGCAGGGCGCTCCTCAGGCGATTCAAGCGTTAGCCGCCGGCCCAACTCGATGGCTGCCTTGAGTTGTGCGGCTTTGGCTTCTCCAATCCCGTGTTGATGGGTCAAATCGGCAAAAGGTGCGCGATGCAGGCCGGTAATCCCGCCAAACGTCTGAAGCAGACGCTGCCCCACCTGCACAGCATTCTCTCCCGGCACCCCCACACGCAACAAAATGGCAATCAATTCAGCGTTTGAGAGCGCCTGCGCGCCCAGCGCAGCCAGGCGTTCACGCGGGCGGTCAGCTTCGTGCCAATCGGTAATCCGGTAAGTCGGTTTGGATGCGTTTTCGCTCATAAACCCGTGAGAAAGAAAGAGATAAGGGTATTTTACCCCACCTGGCAGTCACACCTGAGCACAAAGAAAGCCAAGAGACCCGAAACACGTACAAATTGTTGTACAATCGTTGCGCTATGAATACTCACACCCCTTCTTCCTTTTTGAACGGATATTTGCTCTCTGTGGCAGGAATTCTGCTGGCCGTTTTCCTGGCCGGCGGCCTGGTTTGGTCCGACATCGAAGCCGTGTTCTACGGGTTTCCCACCCTGACGAACGAACCCTTTGGCGGGCTTTCTTGTCCGCCCCTTATGACTCGTTCCGAAACCGCGAGCCTGCGCGTAACGGTGGGGAATCAGACCGACCGCCCGATTTCGCCCCTCATACGGGTCGAAATCAGTGGGCCAGGGCTGCTCACCTCTCAACGCGAAAAAACTCCCACAATTCAACCAGGCAAAAGCGTTACCCTGGAATGGCCGCTCTCTGAGGAGAACATTGACCTGGAGCGCTTTATCTTCGCCAAAGCCTTTCGCTACCCCGATTACCGCACCCGCCTGGCTGAAGATACCTGCGGGATTCTGGTTGTCAACGTTCCTCTTCCGAATGGAACAACCCTGCTGGCGCTCTGGCTTGGCACAAGTATCCTGCTGACGCTGGGCGGGATGTGGCTTCTAGAACAACAACCGCCACACTCCGGCAAACCCATCAGCCTGCGGCGAGGGCTTCGATTGGCGGCGGTTTTTGCCCTGGCAGCGGTGTTGTTCGGCCTGCGAGGCGATTGGCCGCTCGGCCTGCTGATGCTGGTCGTGCTGACCCTGCTGGCAATCGTGCTGATATATTTTTGGCTCACCCACTAAAGCACACCTGCCGCCGCTAGGCAATCAGCTCCAGGCTGGTTTCCCACAGGCGCTGCGCCGTCTGCTGATCGTAAGAGGCCGGGTCGGATGGCACAGCCTGCTTATCTACAAAGTATTTTCCGCTCACGCCCTCCACTTCGAGCGAACAGGCCAGGTAAATGCCAGTGGCGGCGCCCTCTTCGGCGCTGCGGGCAATCGGCGAGATAAGCCGCATTGCCAGGCGCATGAGCGCGCCATTGTTCTTGCCAAAACCGGTCGCCACAAAGCCCGGATGCAGCGCATTCACGGTCACCCCTTTGCCTTCCAGCCGGCGCGCCAGTTCGTAGGTAAACAAGAGATTCATCAGTTTGGAACGCCCATAGGCCGTCCAACCGCTGTATGATTTTTCACCTTGCAAGTTATCGAACTCAATCACGTGACCACGATGTGCGTCAGAAGAGACGTTGATAATGCGTGCCGGAGCGCTGGACTTCAACGTTTCAAGCAGCAGATTGGTCAGGTGAAAGTAGTTCAGGTGGTTGAGCGCAAAGGTCATCTCCAGGCCATCGGCGGAAATCTGTCGGCTCATGTAAATTGCCCCAGCGTTGTTGATAAGAACATCGAGCCGGGTGTGCCGCCGCTTGAACTCGTGAGCAGTCAATTGCACACCTGCGTGCGTCGAAAGGTCGGCCAGAATCGTCTCAATGTGCTGGTTGTCAGTTTGAGTGCGGATTTGCTCGGCAACCGTTGCCAGTTTGGCCGCGTTGCGCCCCACCAGGGTAACATGCGCTCCTCGCGCGGCCAATTCGCGCGCCATCGCCAGGCCAATGCCTGAAGTAGCACCAGTTATCAGGACAATTTTTCCTTGCATGGAAGCAGACATCTATGCTCCTTTGGACTCTGCCAGCCAATCCAGAGCTTGTTCGAGGGTATCGAACACATTGAACTTCAAGTCACCTACCACTTTGGAAAAGGCATACAACAAATAACGCCGGTAACCGCTTACCCCCACCACCGCCCGTTTCTGGACGTATTGATTGGTTTCTTTGACCAGTTCAAGCAGGTGGTGGATAATGTCTTCGTTTGCCAGCGTGCCTTCAACATACGAAAGCGAGCGCACCGAATGCGGCGGACGCCCATGCAGTTCTTGCCGAATCGCATCACACTCCGCTGCAATGGCCGCAGCGTCGCTGCCGTGGTGCGAAAAATCTGCAATGAAAATATCCACCCCTCGGTGCATCACCCAGCGTGATTTCATCGCATCCTCCTGAAAGCGCGTAAGCTGGCTGCCTGGCGAAAATTATAGCATACGCCGTAAGGATTGCGCGCGCGCATCCCGCTGTTTGTGAGGCTTCGGTTTGGGTTATAATTTGGCCCAACGGCGAGGTGAATGCCGCACGACAGGCGGTCACGCCTGAAAGCGAGCCGGTTTCGGTGGTGATGAAATTCAATGCACGGCTGGTTGCAACGGGTGCATACTGCCGACTTCCAGACGCGGCTGGCTCAAAAACCAATCAGAGAACGCACATGACACCCCCAAAACGCTATCACCCTGTTCTGGTTGTTTTACACTGGCTCTCAGCCATACTCATCCTGTTCACCCTGCTCTCCGGGCTGAGCTCCCTGGACGACCTGCCCAACACGCCCGAAAAAGCGCCCTTGCTGGCAACCCACATGACGATGGGGCTGCTGATTTTCGGCCTGACCGTATTACGCCTGGTCATCCGCTTCGTCACCAGGAAGCCCGCCCCGGCAACCGCCGGACACCCGCTATTAGACAAAATCGGCATCGCCACGCACTGGCTGCTCTATCTCGGTGCGCTGGGCATGGGCATCAGCGGGTTGGGCATTGCCTCGCAAGCCGGGATTTTCCCTCTGCTGAGCGGAGAGACCGTTCCGCTGCCGGCAGATTTCAGTATCTATCCGCCGCGCATCGGGCATGGCCTGGTAGCGCGTTTGTTGCTCGCGCTGATTGCCCTGCACATCGGCGCAGCACTCTACCACCAATTCATCCGCAAAGATGGTCTGCTCGGCCGCATGTGGTTTGGGAAGTGAAAGATGGCCTCCAAAACACTCATTCCAGCCGTCAAAGGCACGCGCGAGTTCTACCCCGAAGAGATGGCGCAGCGCAATTTCATCTATGAAAAGGCGCGCCAGGCCTCTCGCCTGTTTGGCTACCAGGAATGGGACGCCCCCTTTCTGGAAACCATCGAGCTGTATGCTGCCAAATCGGGCGAGGAACTCGTCAAAGAGCAATCCTTCGTCTTCCCCGACCGGGGCGGCGATTTGATTACCCTGCGACCTGAGCTGACTCCCTCACTGGCGCGCATGATTGCCCAAAAACAAAACGAACTGGTCTTTCCGGTGCGGTGGTGGTCGTTTGGACCGTTCTGGCGTTACGAACGTCCTCAACGGGGACGCACGCGCGAATTCTTCCAGTGGAATGTGGATATGCTGGGTGTCAACTCGCCCGAAGCCGATGCCGAACTCATCGCTGTTGCCGCCACCTTCCTCAAACTGGTTGGGCTGACCCCTGAGCAGGCCACCATCTTCGTCAACAACCGCCGGCTGATGGATGCCCAATTTGACGCGCTCCAAATCTCGCCGGAAAAGCGAATGGAGGTCTCCAACGCGGTAGACCGCCGCGCCAAAATGGAAGCCGCCAAATGGGACGAATACGTCCTTGAACTGGGCTTAAAGCGCGAACAACTGGATGGACTCAAACAAATCCTCGGCAATTACGACCTGTGGCAACAATCGGAGGAACTGATTCGACTGTTCAACGCACTGGAGGCGCTTGGGGTCAAAGACTACGTCCGCTTCGACCCCAACATTATGCGGGGTTTGCTGTATTACACCGGCACTGTGTTCGAGGCGTTCGATGTCTCCGGCTCGGTACGACGCGCCATTTTGGGAGGAGGCCGTTACGATAACCTGCTGCGCGATGTGGGCGGCGACCCGCTTTCCGGCGTCGGCTTTGCGATGGGTGATGTCGTCATCGGCATCCTGCTGAAAGAAAAGGGACTGATACCTGCGTTTATTCCCAGTCCGGCCCCCGTGCTGGTGACGGTCTTCGACGCCTCGCTCTGGATGGCAAGTTACTCTCTCGCCGCCGAACTGCGCGCCGAAGGATGGAACGTCATCACCTACCCGGAGCCGGCCAAATTGCCCAAACAATTCAAATTCGCCGACCGAATGGGCGTGAAGGTGGCGCTGGTTCTCGGCCCGGAAGAAGCCGCCAGCGGAAAGGTAACGGTCAAAAACCTGGCAACCGCCACCCAGGAGAGTGTGGCACGCATCGAAGTCTCTGCGGCCATCCGTCGCATGTTGGCCACAAACTGAACAGGGACAGGGAAACACGCAAATTCGACCAATTTCGGAGTAAAAGGTCATAATATATCTGTGACGATGGTCACTTGTGAAAACAGGCGTCTTCCCCCAAAATATGGTATATCCAGGTGAAAATTACCGTTTTTGGAGAAGACACCATGCAAATCACCCGCCAGGCCGACTATGCCATTCGCGCTGTCTTGTATATCACCAAACTCGGACCAAATCAGCGCGCAGCCACCAGCCAGATTGCTCAGGAACAGCACATTCCACCCTCATTTCTGGCAAAAATCATTTCACAGCTCTCCATTGCCGGCCTGCTTCAGACTTCGCGCGGCGCACGCGGCGGGGTGACGCTTGCCAAACCTGCCGAAGAAATTACCCTGCTGGAAGTCGTTGAAGCCATTGACGGGCCAATTGCCCTGAACGAATGCGTCAACGACCAGGGCGCCTGCACATTCGGCGATACCTGTCCCCTGCGCCCGGTCTGGTGTGAAGCACAGGAAGACCTGGTGAGACGGCTCAAAGCCACGAATTTCGCACAGTTTGCCAACATGAACTGAACACATCCTCCTTGCGAGGGAGACACCACCGAACATCCCCCCGTCCGTGACTGGCGGGGGGATGTTGTGCTTTTGAGTGACGTATAATAGACACAGATTTGCTGTCCGTCTACCCAACTCATCTCAAGGAGAATCCTTATGTCTGTTCCTCGCGTGGTGCGCGCGCCGCGCGGCGCCCAACTGACGTGCAAGAACTGGCTCATTGAAGCCGCCTACCGCATGATTCAGAACAACCTCGACCCGGAAGTGGCCGAAAAGCCCGAACATCTGGTGGTGTATGGTGGACGGGGACAGGCCGCCCGCTCATGGGAAGCCTTCGATGCGATTCTCGACAGCCTGAAAAACCTGGAAGAAGATGAAACGCTCCTGGTGCAATCGGGCAAACCGGTCGCCATTTTCAAAACCCACCGCGATGCCCCGCGCGTTCTGCTCGCCAACTCCAACCTGGTGCCGCGCTGGGCTACCTGGGAACACTTTGACGAACTGGCGCGCAAGGGACTCATCATGTATGGCCAGATGACCGCCGGTTCGTGGATTTACATCGGCACGCAGGGCATCTTACAGGGGACGTATGAGACCTTTGGCGCACTGGCGCGGCAAAAGGGATGGGGGTCGCTCAAGGGGAAATTCTGCCTCACCGCCGGGTTGGGCGGCATGGGCGGGGCGCAGCCGCTCGCCATCACCATGAACGAAGGGGTAGGACTCATCGTCGAAGTAGATAGAGACCGTGCCGAGCGCCGCCGCGCCATTGGATATGTGGACACGGTGGTGGACGACCTGGAAGAAGCCATGACGCTGGTGGAGGAGAACCTGTCCGCCGGGAAACCCATCTCCATCGGATTGATTGGCAACGCCGCCGATGTGTATAGCGAACTGGCCGCCAAAGGCGTTACGCCGGATGTGGTCACCGACCAGACCTCGGCGCACGAGGCGCTGATGTACGTCCCCTCCGGGCTGACGGTGGAGGCCGCCAACCAGCTACGTGTGAGCGACCCGGCCAGATACAAGGAGATGGCGCTGGCTTCAATGGCGCGGCATGTGGAGGCCATGCTCACCTTTCAGCGACGCGGTGCCGAAGTGTTCGATTATGGCAACAATTTGCGCCAGCAAGCCTACGATTACGGCGTGAAAGACGCTTTTGAATTCCCCGGCTTCGTCCCGGCCTATATCCGTCCGTTGTTTTGTGAGGGCAAAGGCCCCTTCCGCTGGGTGGCGCTTTCGGGCGACCCGGCAGACATTTACACCACCGACCAGGCCATCATGGAACTTTTCCCCGAAGATGCGCATTTGCACCGCTGGCTGCGGATGGCACGAGAGAAAGTGCCTTTTCAGGGGCTTCCGGCGCGCATTTGCTGGCTGGGATACGGCGAACGCGCCCGCGCCGGTCTCAAGTTCAACGAACTGGTAGCCAGCGGCGCGCTCAAAGCGCCTATCGTGATTGGCCGCGACCATCTGGACAGCGGCTCCGTCGCCTCGCCCAACCGCGAAACCGAAGCCATGCGCGATGGGTCCGACGCCATCTCCGACTGGGCTATCCTCAACGCGCTTATCAACGCTGTTGGGGGCGCAACATGGGTTTCCTTCCATCATGGCGGCGGCGTGGGGATGGGATATTCCCAACATGCCGGGCAGGTCATCGTGGCCGATGGCACGCCCGAAGCCGCCCGCCGGCTGGAGCGGGTGCTGACCACCGACCCCGGTATGGGGGTCGTGCGTCATGCCGACGCCGGGTACGAAATTGCGATTGCCGCCGCCAAACGACACGGTATCAAAATGCCAATGCTGAAATGAACGTTCCCCTTCGCCCGCAGACGGACTGCGGGCGTCTTTAAGTTTTCAAAGGAGAGTTATGATGAAGCCCCCCCAAAAACCACACATTCTGTTCCTGTTTTCAGATACCGGCGGCGGACACCGCTCGGCGGCAGAAGCGATTATCGAAGCCCTGCACCTGGAATTTGGTGACACAGTGACCACCGAAATGGTGGATTTTCTGAAAGAACACATGCCCACACCCATCAATCGTCTGCCGCAATGGTACCCTTACATGGTGAAACTGCCGCAACTATGGGGGGCAAGCTTCCGCATCAGCGATGGACGCGCCCGCGCCCGCGCTATTACCGCAACCCTGTGGCCGGCGGTCAGCCGTTTTGCGCGCGGCATCGTCAACCGGCACCCCAGCGATTTGATTGTCTCGGTGCATCCACTGGCAACCTCGTTCATTCTGCGCGCACTGGGAAAAAACCGACCGCCCTTCATCACGGTCGTTACCGATATGGTTACAACCCACGCGCTATGGTTCGACCAGCGCGCCGACCTGATTTGCGTCCCCACCGATATTGCACGCTTCCGCGCAATTGAATATGGCATGGAACCAGAGCAAGTCGTAACGGTAGGTCAACCCATTGCGGCCCGCTACTGCGTGCCGGTAGGCGATAAGAGCGAATTACGCCGAAAACTGGGGTGGCCGCTGGACAAATTTACCGCTGTGCTGGTAGGCGGTGGCGAGGGCATGGGGCCACTGGCACAGACAGCGCGCGCCATCAACGAATCGGGGTTAGATTTGTTCCTGGCGGTGGTGGCCGGACGTAACGAACGGCTCAAACACAGCCTGGAAGAGTATTTCTGGAACATTCCAGCCCGCATTTACGGCTTCACACGCGACATGCCCGATTTTATGCGCGCTGCCGATGTGTTGATTACCAAAGCCGGGCCAGGCACCATTGCCGAAGCCTTAAACGCACACCTGCCCATCATCCTGTATGCCAAATTGCCCGGACAGGAAGACGGGAATGTGACCTATGTACGGGAAACCGGCACCGGCGTATGGGCGCCTACACCGCAGCGGGTGGTCAGCACCCTGCGCGAGTGGATAGAACAGCCGGAACGACGCCAGAAATTCGTAGAAGCCTGCAAGAAAGCCGCCCGCCCCGATTCCTCCCGCACGATTGCCCGCCTGATTGGGGAGAAACTGGGGTTGATGGTGACACAGTGATATTCCCTCGGGCAGCGCTTTGTGTATTCAGGGCGTTGCCCCGGGTTCTTTGGTCTCGATGTGGCTGACGCGCGAGGCCGGGATGGCCGTTGCCGGTTGGGCCGCGCGCGTCAGCGCCTCTTCTTCTTTGATAACCCGCGTCAGGTGTTTGACCATCACTGCCTGGCGCGGGCTGGCCTTTGCTCCCAAATCTTCCAGCACTGGCTCCAACCAGGCCTGGTAAGAACGCACACATACATACACCGGACGGTTACGCCGTTCGGGCAAATGTTTGAGCAGGCTTACAAATTTTTGGGCAACATCAGATGCTTCAGGATGAATCAGCGGGGTGAGCAAAACACCATAAACACCGCTCGCCACGCCAACGTAACAACGGCCCCCCTCCGGGCAAATCCACCCGCCAGTGCGGCGCGGCGCGGGTTCAATCGCTTGTAAAAGCGGCGGAACAATTTGGTGATGAAGTAGCTGAACAGCAGGTAAATTCGCTCCCGACACCTTGTGCCAGTGGTCAGCCATATCCTGGCCTTCGACCGCGCTCAAATCCCAGACTCTTTGCCAGGCATAGACCGAAAACCCCGCCAAACGCAGTGCCGCAAACGCCTGACTGGTCTCCTCCACTTCGGCCAGCACGTGAAAACTGCCCCAAGCGCCGGCTTCAGTCGTCAGGTGTTCGATAAGCGCCGGCAGGGCGGTATGAGTGAGATGGGCGGTGGGCGCCAGATACAGCAATTTGGCAAACGATTCACCGTTGCTCTGGCTAATGCCACCTAACAGTTTGACGCCATCATCACTTGCAACAGCAGAGTAGATATGCCGGTCCGGGTTGAGATAGGCCATCAACCCAATGGCCCCCAGCGGATTGCCGCGCGTAAGCAGGCGGGCAGTATCCAGGCTGAGGGCTTCGCCACGATAACGATAGAGCGTGGGCAGGTCAAGCAGGTCAAGCGGGCGGATGTTCATCCTTACTCTGCGAGTGACAGGAAGTACTCGTGAAAACGCGTATCGGGCGTCAGTTCGGGATGAAAAGAAGTTGCCAGCAGTTTGCCCTGTCGCGCGGCCACAATGCGGCCATCGGGCAGGGTGGCAATCGGCTGCGCCGCACCAGAGACGGACTCGATGAGCGGAGCGCGGATGAAGACGGCATGGTAGGGCGCCTCGGTGCGGGTAGCGGCTTTGAGCTCGGGAATATCCAGGTCTACCTCGAACGAATCCACCTGGCGGCCAAAAGCGTTCCGTTGCACAGTAATGTCCATCAGCCCCAGCAAAGGTTGGTCGCGTTTGGCATCTTTCGAGAGGAAAATAGCACCGGCGCACGTCCCCCAAATGGCCTTTTCACGCCCGAAATCGCGCAAAGGCTCCATCAGCCCAAAGGCAACCGCCAGCCTGGCAATGGTCGTAGATTCCCCACCGGGCAGGATGAGGCCGTTCAGGTCATCCAAATGCCCCGGCAGGCGCACCTCTACGGTCTCCACGCCCAGGCGTCGGAGCGTGCTAATATGTTCGGCAAAGTCACCCTGAAGGGCAAGCACACCTATTTTCATACGCGTTCCTGTTCACCAGCCTCGGCCGGCAATCCGTTCCACTTCAGGCATGATAGAAACGTTGCGTCCGACCATCGGCTCGCCCAGGTTGCGGCTGACTTCGGCCAGAATGGCGGGGTCGTTGTAATGGGTCACCGCTTTGACAATGGCAGCCGCGCGTTTGGCCGGGTCACCGCTCTTGAAAATGCCGGAGCCGACGAAGACGCCATCCATGCCCAGTTGCATCATCAGCGCGGCATCGGCAGGGGTTGCCACGCCGCCGGCAGCAAAGTTAACCACTGGCAGGCGGCCCAACTGCTTCACCTCGCGCACCAGGTCAATCGGCGCACCGATTTCTTTGGCATACGTGTAAAGTTCCTCTTCAGCCATATTCTGCACGCGGCGAATCTCGCCCATCACTGCGCGGGCATGTTTGACCGCTTCCACGACATCCCCCGTACCGGCCTCACCTTTGGTGCGAATCATCGCCGCACCTTCGGCAATACGTCGGAGGGCTTCACCCAGGTTGCGCGCGCCGCACACAAACGGCACTTTGAATTTGTGTTTGTCCACATGGTGTGCGTCATCGGCAGGGGTCAACACCTCGGACTCATCAATATAATCCACCCCAATCGCTTCCAGAATCTGGGCTTCGACGAAATGCCCGATGCGGCATTTTGCCATCACGGGGATGGTCACAGCTTTCATGATTTCTTCGATAAGACCCGGGTCGCTCATACGAGCCACGCCACCGGTCGCACGAATATCCGCCGGAACGCGCTCCAGCGCCATGACCGCGCACGCGCCAGCGTCTTCTGCAATTTTCGCATGTTCGGGCGTCACCACATCCATGATAACGCCGCCTTTGAGCATTTGCGCCAGACCTTTTTTGACCGCGAAACTGCCGGTAATCGTTTCCATAAAAAATTTGCCTCCTTGCGGGTAGAATATAGGTGAGGATTTGAATTGTAGCCCAAAATTGGCCTGTGTTAAGAGCCAATAATCTCAAAAATATATCGGACCAATTTTCTCGTTTTGCATTTTTCTGCAACGCTTATGCATCTCCCCCTCGACCGCCGCTCTCCCATCCCGCTATACGAGCAAATCGAGCATCATTTGCGGCAAGGTATCCTTTCCGGCAGTCTCGCGCCAGGCATGCGCCTGCCCGCCAGCCGACAATTGGCGCGCGATTTAGGCGTCAGCCGCATTACCGTCGAAACCGCTTATGCCGCGTTGGAAGCCGATGGCCTGGTGGCTTCACGGGTTGGCAGCGGCACGTATGTCCTGCCGCCGCCAGTGCTTCCCCCCCTGCCCACACGCACGCACAATGCCTGCTGGCCGCAATGGCAGCAAAGCCTGCCGGAGCGCAGTTTAGGCGCACGCGCAGCGGTGGAACAAATGCGCCTGGAAGCCGCACACCCTGACCCCATCCATTTTGCCGGCGGCATCAGCGACCCGCGCCTGTTCCCCGCCGAAGACTTCCGCAAAGTGTTGCAAGCCGTCATGCGCCGCGATGGCATCGAAGCGCTGGAATACGGTGACCGGCGCGGCTATGCACCTCTGCGTGAGACCATCGCGCACGTTCTCGCCAG
Source organism: Anaerolineales bacterium (assembly GCA_025056175.1). Lineage (GTDB taxonomy): Bacteria > Chloroflexota > Anaerolineae > Anaerolineales > Villigracilaceae > UBA5195. Next base: position 37,631 of record JANWWK010000033.1, on the reverse strand, counting down.
CCAGGGCTTACAAACCAGCCCGGAAAATATCCTCATTACTGCCGGTTCGCAGCAGGCACTGGCGCTGGTTTCGCAAGTCCTGCTTGAACCCGGTGATTTGCTCCTGGTCGAAACACCAACCTACTACGGCGCGCTCGATTTATTCCGCGCTCTGAACTTCCGATTTATCGGTGTACCGCTCGACTCAGGCGGAATGCAGGTAGATTGGCTCAAAACGCTGTTGCAACAACATCGCCCCAAACTCATCTACACCATCCCCAATTTTCATAACCCAACCGGCACCTGTCTGAGCGAAGCGCGCCGCCGCGAACTTATCCTGCTGGCCGACCGCTTCGACATTCCTCTGCTCGAAGACGATTTTGTGGGCGATTTGCGTTACGAGGGCCGTGCCTTGCCCGCGCTCAAAGCGCTCGACCCCGGCGGACGGGTCATCCACATCGGCACCTTCTCCAAAATGCTCATGCCCGGCCTGCGCGTGGGATTCATCGTTGCCGAAGGGCCGGTATACGATGCGCTGGTGCGCTTAAAACGAGTCAACGACCTGGCAACCTCCAGCCTGCTTCAGCGCGCCCTGCGCGATTACGTCACCGTTGGGCGTTACCAGGCCCACCTGCACCGCTCAGCACAGATTTTCCGCAAACGGCGCGATGCCATGCTCGCCGCGCTCCGGCGTCACTTGCCTGCCGGCTGGCACGCCGACACACCGCAAGGCGGGCTGTTCTTGTGGGTCAACCTGCCCAACGGGCTTTCTGCCGACGACCTGCTTCCGCTCGCCCTCCGCCACGGGGTAGATTTCATGCCCGGCAGCGCATTTTTTCTCGACCCTGCCGAAGGGCGACAGTGGATACGTCTCAACTTCGTTGCCCAGCCAGAAGAAATCATTGAAACGGGAATCGCCAGACTGGGCCAGGCCATGCGCATGCTGACTGCACAAAAGGGAGATTCTCCTCTCCCCAACCAGGAAACGTGCAAACCAGCAAGCCGCTAAACCCGCACTCCCCATCCCAACGGGTCACGCTCATCTATCAGCAAGCAACCCTCTGCCATCACCCATGCCTCGCCGGTGATGGTGGGGATAATCTTTCCGTCCTGAAATTGAACCGAACCCTCAAAAATGCTGCCGATGACCGACTGCTGACGCCAGACCTGTCCCGCCACCAGTTTGCCCTCCGCTGCCAGGCAGGCCAGTTTGGCACTTGTACCGGTGCCGCAAGGTGAACGGTCATACGCCCTGCCCGGACACAAAACAAAACTGCGGCTATCGGCCTGGTCAGAGGGCCCAAAGAGTTCCACATGGTCAATTTCGTGACCATCGGGCGCCCGCAAGCCCGCGCGCGTGTAGGCCTCGCGCACACGCCAGGCAAAATCGGTCAACGCTTCGAGATTGCGTGGTGAAATTTCCAAAGCATGGTCGTGGCACAAGAAGAACCAGTTCCCCCCCCAGGCTACGTCGCCGTGAATCACACGCCCATCCACTTCCACCGGAACATCCTTGCGCCAACGGTACGCCGGCACATTCCGAATCGCCACCCGATTCGGATATGCCTCCCTCTCCCCCTCGCCCCGCGGGAGAGGGGGCCGGGGGGTGAGGGCCGACTCCCCCTCGCCCCGCAGGAGAGGGGGCCAGGGGGTGAGGGCCGACTCCCCCTCGCCCTGCGGGAGAGGGGGCCGGGGGGTGAGGGGATACAACGTCGCCTCCACCACACCTACTGGCGTCTCGATGCGATACGTCCCCGGCGCAATCCTGCCGCGATACGAGAGCGAAGCCATCAGCCCAATCGTACCGTGTCCGCACATGCCGAGATAGCCAACATTGTTGAAAAAAATGACCCCCAACTGACAGGTTGGGTCAGCGGGCGGCACCAGATACGCTCCTACCAGCACATCGGAACCGCGCGGCTCGTTCAGAATGGCGGTACGGAAATGGTCAAATTCGCGCTGAATTTGAACCAACTGTTCCGCAACAGGAGCGGGTTTCAGCGCAAACGGCAGCGTCTCAATGAGACGGGTCGGCTCCCCGCCGGTGTGCGAGTCGAGAAAAGAGATTCGGCGCATAAATAAGCACACAGTGAGAGAAGAATCTGCAAATCAACACATACAATTCTAGCATGTCAATCTCGCTTTGCAGCCGCAAACCCACAGGCGAAAGCCAACATCTGCAACCGAAATGCACTTTTCACCCCGTTCAACACTCGTTATACTTGGCATTATGCAACCAGAGAAGTTCAGCCGTTATGAAATCATCCGCGAGCTTGGCCGGGGCGGCATGGCAACGGTTTACCTCGCCTACGACCCGCTCTTTGAGCGCGAAGTTGCTCTGAAACTGCTCAAACGCGAACTTCTCGATGACCCGCAAGTACGGGAACGTTTTGAACGCGAGACCAAAATCATCGCCAAACTCGAACACCCGGCCATCGTACCGGTACATGACGTCGGCAAAGACAACGAGCAGATGTTCTACGTCATGCGTTACATGACCGGTGGCTCGCTTTCAGAACGGATGGCCAAACCGCTCACTCTGGAGGAAGCTGCGCGCATCATTCAGCGCATTGCCGGTGCGCTCGATTACGCCCACGCGCGGGGCGTCATTCACCGTGACCTGAAACCTGGCAACATCTTGTTCGATGACGAAGGTAACGCCTTCATTTCAGATTTCGGCATCGCCAAACTGGCATCGGGACAAACCCGCCTGACCTCATCGGGTATCATCGGAACCCCCTCCTATATGAGCCCAGAGCAGGCCCTTGGTGAAAATGTGGATGGCCGCAGCGATATTTACTCGCTCGGCGTCATCCTGTTCGAGATGTTAAGCGGCAAACTGCCTTACGAAGCCACCACCCCGCTGGCGATGGTCGTCAAGCATACCAACGAACCCATCCCCCACATTCTGGATATTAACCCCAACCTGCCCGCCGGTATTGAAATGGTGCTGGAGAAGGCGATGGCAAAAAACCGCACCCTGCGCTATGCCACCGCCTCCGAACTGGTGGCCGACCTGTTGCCATTGCTCCAGATGCCGGTACAGGTACGTCCCCCTCAACCGCAACCGACAGATTTCAAGCGCGGCTGGTTGCTGCCAGGGGTGATTTTTCTGGTCGCAATTCTGGTGCTGGTCGGCTGGGGATGGTTCGGCAGCCGCGCCGCGCCGCCGCCTACCCCAACCCGTCTCGCCGCAACGCAAACTGCCCCCCTCTCACCAGTAATTTTTCCAACTGCCACTGCCTCTCCACCACCAACCGCCTCTCCATCGCCAGCCCCCTCGCCAACCGCCACCTTCACGCCGACCTCTATGCCTGCGCCAGGTATTGGTGGCGCAGATAAAATTGCACTCGTTACCAACAAAGACATCTGGATGATGGACGTGGACGGGAGCAATCTGACTCAGTTAACGAACAGCGACCAGCCCAAATTTGACATTCAATGGCTGCCAGGCGGCAAAGAGATTTTGTACGGCGAGGGCAAATGCGTCAAAACGGTCAATATCGAAACATTCGAGACTTCCATCATCACCTGCCTGGAAGGGACGAACTTCAGTGGTTTTCGCCTTTCTCCCGATGGCAAGCGAATCGCACTGACCATCCAGCGGCGCGTCATCGTCCTGCCTTTCGACCGCGAAGCACTCTCCCGCGCACGAAACGCCTTCGAGCTACAAACGCTTCCAGAAACCTGCCTGGATTACACGGGCGTCACGGCCAAATTTGCCCTGTGGTCTGCCGATGGAAACAAACTTGCCATCCTGCACCAGGCCATTCGCGGGCAAAGATTTGCCGACCTGATACGGGTTCTGGATATTCGCCGCTGTAAAGCCGCCGACCCGCTCGTATTGGAAGAATTTCCAAATAAGAATTTTACGCCCCCCGGCTACGAAGATGCGCCTGCCCTGCCCGCCTATGACTGGAACGGACGCGAATTGTTCCTCTTCAACACTTTCGTTCGCAACGGCGGTTACGGTGACTTATACCTGTACGACATCAATACTGGTACAGCGCGCCTGCTCAACCCGGTCGAAAACACCTGCTGTTACCGCGATGCCCGCTTCAGCCCAGACGGCAGCCACATCCTGGTCGTCTTTCAGGACGTGCGCCAGGGAGCCGAAAGTGAAACACAGATATATTACCTTCCGGTTGAACAAATTGGTTCGGGGGTCAAATTTCGGCCAGTCAAACTACCGCCGTTGTTCTTTCCAAACGTGCGCGAAGCCATCATGCCTGTTCTGCGGCCAGCGTTGCCCTAATGCTGGATTTTGCTGACAGAACTCCACCCGAAAGAGATGAGCGCCCGGCAGTGATAACACCGGCGCAAACCATTCCGGCCTGGCCTGAATAGCGGTCAGGTCAAAGCGTTCCGCACCGTCGCCAACGTAAATGTACGTGATTCCGCGCGCGCACAGCGCACGATGGGTCTCTGACGCCGTAAAATCCAGTCCCTGATGCTCCATCGAAACACGCCGCCCGGTCAGCGGAGCAATCCACACACCGCCATCCACACCGCGCAGTTCCACAGAAGATTCAACCGGCAAAACATTCAGCGTATTTCCGGCAATCAGAATGTGCGCGTCTGCTGGAAGCTGGTCTTTCATCCAATCGAGAACGACAGCATCGTCGGCGCGGAACAAAATACAACAGGAAGAAGCCCAAAACGGATACTCCCGTCCGATGGAGACGAACACCGCGCTGAAAACAGCCATCGTTACCCCCACTCTTTGCCAGAGGGGAAACGGCTCTTTGCTTAACCCTGCCAGGCCCAATCCGGCCAGCACGGCCAGCGGCAAATACAGGGTCATCTGCACGAAAGGACGGTCGAGCAGAGTCTGATACCGTTCCAGCGGAACGGGCAAAAGCAAAGCAGCCAACAGAAAAAGAAGCGCCAGCAGACAGGTGACCGTCAGCCGCCCGAATCGGCGCACCCCAAACGGCAACAGCGCCACAACAAGCAAAGTCATCCACAGCCCGGCGCGCAGATAGGGGTCAAAAACCAGGCGCAGAAGACTGTGCGCTTCAAGATATGCCCCCAGAGCGGTCAGCCCGCCGAGCAAAAACGCCAGCAGAAACATTCTCCAGGTAAAAGAAAAACGTTGCCAGAAGCCGGCCATCCAATAAGCAAGCACACACATCGACAGCACCGCCGCCGAGCGGGTGTGCATGAGCGCAGCAGACAAGGCCCCGACGATAAACACCCCCCAGAAAACCCACTTCATCCGGTCAGGCACGGGACGAGTTGCAACCAGAGCCAGACATAATGCAAATTGCAGGAGAAGCAAACTGCTCAGCGCCGGGTACTTTCCCCAGTTCATCGCATGCGCAGGCATATTCCACCCCCAACCGGCCAGCAGAAAGGCAAACCCCGCTGCCAGTATCGAGCCGGTTTCTCTGCGCACCAGAAAGAAAACTGGAAACGGCAATACCGCCAGCATCAACTGTCCCAACAAGAGGAGGGTGGGCAATTCCTTCAATTGGGTTGCAAACGCCAGCGAAACTGTCAGTAAATGAAACCCAATGTGATAATACCCACTTACTGGCGCAGAAAGCACCTCCCACGGCCAGCGGCCAAAATCGGTCATCAGATTTTGGATGATTTGAAAATGCAGCGCACCATCAAAGTATGAAGGAACAAGCAAGCCATCCAGAAAGGCCAGACGGCTAAAGAGCGAGAACAAAAATGCCATCACCACCCCCCAACCGAGCGACGAAACACGGCCAAAGGGTGCAGACAAACGCTTCCAACCGGGTAAGAGCAATAACCCAAACAGAGAAAACAGGAAAACCGCCCAGCCGGGGCCGAAACCCGTCTGGCGAGCCAGTAAAAACCCCACCAGCGCAGCCAGAACCCACATCACCGGCCAGCCGAAGAGTGCCAGGAGCAACGTTTCGGCAGTATCGAGCGTTTCGCCCAGCGTGCGCCGCAACAAACCAAACATCAGCACAGCGCCGAGCGTAAAAACGGCCAACAGGCGCAATAAATTGCCTCCCTGCTCAGAAAGAACGGTGAGAGAATCCCAGGCCCAGGTCATGGATGGTCAGGGATAGGCAGGATAAACAGGATAGGCGGGATACGAGACCGGTGTTCGCGTGGGAGTCGCCGTGTTTTGCACTGTGGTCGGTACAGGAACTACAGGCGGCGGCGTGATATACGCTCGTTCCTCCGGCACCAGCAACCCGGCAGAGATTAAAACGCCATCTTCGGCGCGGTAAAGCTCGAACATCACGGCAGCCAGGTTGCCATCGAACGGCCCCAGGCAATAGAGTACACGCGGCGCCGCTTCGACCGCCTGACAATCGAAGCGGATTTCCAGCATGCCGGCACGCAACAGGCCATACACCGGCGGTAAAGGCCGAAGCGCGGCTTTGAGACTGATAAGCAAATTGCCCTCGGCATCGTAACCAGTAGAAAGCACACACACCGGCTCGTTGGATTGCCCACATACGCCTAGCGGAATGACCGGCACCACCGATGCGGTCGGCTCGCCCTCCAGGAGTGACACATCCGTGCGGCGTGCCAGTCCCAAATAGCCGATGATGCCCAGTGAGGCAATCAGCGCGAGATAGAAAGCAATCGGAAGAACTTTTTCGACCGAAACGTTCTTCATACGCTCATTTTCGCGCCGCCAGCGCCAACTCCAACGCGCGGATACCGTCTTCCAGCGTGCAAAGCGGGGAGGCCTGCCCGGCAGCTACTTCGAGAAAATGCCTGGTCTGGGCCAGGAACAGATCATTGCGCTCAAATCCCGGCGGTGGCGCATAGCGGCTCTCCACGGGCGGGGAGGGATGGGCATAAATGCCACCAAAAGCATCGGGCAAATGCAGGTGAATTAACACCCCATCAGCATTATCCCAGCGCAGTGTACCGTTGGTGCCAACCACTTCCAGGCGGTGAACCGGCGGACGCTGAAAATAATTCAAATGCAGTCCACCGAGTGCGCCGCAGGCAAATTTCAACCCGATTTCGGCGACATCTTCCACACCCTGCAATTCCAGGGGAGAAACATGTCCATGCAGCGCCTGCAGCGTTTCGATTTCTCCCAACAGATAACGTAAATAGTCCAGCGGGTGCGTCAACGTGCGAATCACCCCGCCGCCCAATTCTTCGCGCGCGGCATATCCGGCACGATAGTCTTCCCAGGGATGCCAGTTCGGGAGATACTCGCCCCAATGGGCGTGAACGGTCAACACCTGGCCCAACGCACCTGCCTGGAGCAGTTCACGCGCCTTTCGCAGCGTGGGATGATAGCGGAACTGGAAGCCAACCAGAATGCGGTGACCGTTTGCTTCGGCAGCACGACGAAGTTCATCCACCCGATGCAGGTCTTCGGCAATCGGTTTTTCCAGCAAAAGGGCGCATCCGGCCTGCGCAGCCGGGATGGCAACCTCCATGTGCAGAGAGGTGGGATTAGCAACCACCACCGCCTGTGGACGATGCCTGCGGAGCGCCTCCGCCAAATCGGTTTCCACCGGGTAGCCTGCCAATTCATCATCGGGCAGGGTGGCTTTGCGGGTGCGGTACAGCACCAGGTCACGCTCGCCAAGGGCAATCAGGTTACGAAAATGTCGGCGTCCGATCGAGCCGAGTCCGGCAATCAAAATTTTCATGCCCGTATTGTATCAAAAGACCTCCGCGTTCGCCTGGAACGGGAGGTCTTTGAGTAAATTCAGGTAGAAATCAGATTAGCGTACAACGACGACTTTGCTGGCTTGCAAGCCTTTGGGGCCGCGCTCCACCGAAAATTCGACCTTCTGGCCCTCGTCGAGGTTACGGAAGCCTTCGCCCTGAATGGCCGAGAAATGCACGAAGACATCTTCTCCGCCCTGTCGGGAGATAAAGCCATAGCCCTTGCTCCCATTGAACCATTTGACGGTGCCGGTGATACGTTCAGACATTGTGTTTGCTCCTTGTTGCAAAAAAAAACGGAATTCGATTCGGGATGCCCAGCCTGTTCGAGAAGGAAGAATGAAAAAGGCTCACGGAGGTCAACCGTGAGCCACATCATTACAACGCGAACCAACTGGTATCCTTCGGCGTTCATAATAACACGCACCGCAGAAAACGTCAAGCAAACTGACCCAGCAATTTCGACAACAGTGGTAAAATCGCGCCCATGTCTCACGCCGAAACCATTGCTACCCTTCTCCACGTCAAACCGTCTCAGGTCCAGGCCGCCATCCAGCTGCTGGATGAAGGCAACACCGTCCCTTTCATTGCCCGTTACCGCAAGGAAATGACCGGCGCACTCGATGACGAACAGGTGCGCATCGTAGCCGACGAAATTGCCCGCCTGCGCGCCATAGATGAGCGCCGCGCCACCATCCTGGCATCCATTGCCGAACAGGGCAAACTGACCGACGAACTCAAAGCCGCCCTTGAAGCCGCCGATTCGATGACCGCGCTCGAGGACCTGTACGCGCCCTACAAACCCAAACGCCGCACCCGTGCCAGCATCGCCAGAGAAAAAGGCCTGCAACCGCTCGCCGACCTGATTGTGGCGCAGACCAAAGACCCCCGGCCGTTAGAGGAAATTGCCGCCACCTTCGTCAATGAACAGGTCACCACCTGGCAGGAGGCCCTCGAAGGCGCACGCGACATTGTGGCCGAAAGCATCAGCGACAATGCCAGCGTCCGCCAGGCCGTGCGCGAAAAGGCGCTCAAATTTGCCAGGCTCGAAGCCACCAGAGTCGAAACAGCCCTTGATGAGCGGCGCGTGTATGAATCGTATTACGACTTCTCGGCCCTCGTCAGCCGCCTCCAACCGCATCAAATTCTGGCGCTCAACCGTGGCGAAAAAGAGGGCATTCTCAAAGTGCGCGTTCATATCGAAGAGCGCGATTGGCGCCCCGCCATCGAAGCCGTGTTTCAGGAAGACATTCTCTCCCCGTTTAGCGACCAGCTCACGCTCGCCATCGAAGACGCCGCCGAGCGCCTGCTCTTGCCAGCCATCGAACGTGATGTGCGCCGCACCCTGACCGAAAAAGCTGATAGCCATGCCATTCAGGTTTTTGCCTCCAACCTGCGCGCTTTGCTTGGTCAACCCCCACTGGCGGGTCACACCGTGCTGGGCATTGACCCCGGCTATCGCACCGGCTGTAAAATCGCAGTGGTGGACGCAACCGGCAAACTGCTCGATACCGGCACCATTTACCCCCACGAACCCCATAATCGCTGGACTGAAGCCATAGAGGCGCTGCAAGAGCTGATTAACCGCCACCACGTCACGCTCCTGGTCATCGGCAACGGCACGGCCTCGCGCGAAACCGAAAAACTCGCCGCCGAACTCATCGGCAAAAAAGCGCCCCACGCCAAATATCTGATTGTCAACGAAGCCGGCGCCTCGGTCTACAGCGCCTCCGCCCTGGCACGCGCCGAATTTCCCGACCTGGATGTCTCCCTGCGTGGAGCGGTCAGCATCGCCCGGCGCGCGCAAGACCCGCTGGCCGAACTGGTCAAAATAGACCCCAAATCCATCGGCGTCGGCCTCTATCAGCACGATGTAGACCAGACCGCACTCGGTCATGCGCTGGATGGTGTCGTCGAGAGTGTCGTCAACAGCGTTGGCGTGGATGTGAACACGGCCTCGCCCGCCCTGCTGACGCATGTTGCCGGCATTGGCCCCAAACTGGCTGCTTCCATCGTCGCCTGGCGCGATGCCAATGGCCCCTTCAAAAGCCGCGAAGAACTCAAGAAAGTTCCCGGCCTGGGGCCAAAAGCCTTCGAGCAGAGCGCCGGTTTCTTGCGCATTCGTGATGGCCTCAACCCGCTGGATGCCTCCGCCATTCACCCGGAATCGTACCGAATTGCGCTGGCCGTCCTCGAACGGGCTGGACTGACGCCTGCCACACCCATTTCGGAGCGGAAAGCCGCCCTGGAGAAACTGCACCCCGAAACGCTCGCTGCCGAACTCGGCTGCGGCCTGCCAACCCTGCTGGATATTTTCGAGCAACTCGTCCGCCCGGGCCGCGACCCGCGCGAAGATGCACCACCGCCCATTTTGCGCTCCGACGTTCTCAAGATGGAAGACCTGCTGCCTGGCATGACCCTCAAAGGCACTGTCCGCAACGTGGTAGATTTTGGCGCATTCGTGGATATTGGCGTCAAACAAGATGGCCTGCTGCACAAAAGCCAGATTCCTTCTGGCACACTGCTCAAAGTAGGGGATATTTTAGAAGTCGAAATTCTCAAAATCGAACCCGAACGAGGACGAATCGGACTGGGATGGGTGAAACAGTGAATCTGTAAAGAAATCGTGACGAGTGATGTCTCACTCGTCACGATTGTTTCGTTGCAAGGTGCGAATAACCCGCGCTGGCACGCCTACAGCCAGCGAATCGGGCGGAATATCCTTCGTCACCACCGCCCCTGCGCCGGTACGGGCATATTCACCCACCCTTACCGGCGCTACCAGCATCGTATCGGAACCAATGAACGCGCCTTCTCCAATCTCCGTAGGATGCTTCTTCTCGCCATCGTAATTACACGTAATCGTCCCCGCCCCGATGTTTACGTTCGGGCCAATCTGTGCATTGCCGATATAGGAAAAATGCCCCATCTTGACGCCCGGCCCCAGCGTAGAATCTTTGACCTCGCCGAAATTGCCCATGTGAACATGGTCGCACAAATGCGCGCCCTTTCGCAAACGGGCAAACGGCCCCATCTCCACATCGTTTTCGAGCCAGGCACCCTCCATCACCGAAAAGAACACCGTGCATCGGTCGCCAATTTTGCTCGCGCGGATGTGTGTGTTCGGCCCAATCGAACATCCATGCCCGATTGATGTTTGCCCCTGAATGTAAGTATTCGGCCAGATGACCGTATCTGCGCCGATGGTCACGCCGGCTTCGATATAGGTCGTGTCCGGGTCAATCAACGTCACGCCGTTGAGCATGTGCATTTCGTTAATGCGGCGGCGCATGGCGGCTTCGGCTTCGGCCAGGTGAACGCGGGTATTCACTCCAATCGTTTCAGTGAGGTCATCTAAAACAATCGCCTGCACGGGCAAACCATCTCGCACAGCCAGTTCGACCGTATCCGTGAGGTAGTACTCGCCCTTTGGCGACATTGGAATTCGATGCAACGCATCCCACAACCAATCGGCACGGAAGCAATACGCACCCACGTTCAATTCCTTGACAGCCAACTGCTCTGGCGTGGCGACGTATTCTTCCACAATCGCAGAGACCGTACCATCCGGCTTACGCAGCACACGCCCAAAGCCGCGCGGGTCCTCGTAAACTACAGTCAGCATCGTCATCGGGCCACGGTTTGCCTGCTGGGTTTCCACCAGACGGCGCAGCGTTTCAGCGCGCAAAAGCGGCATATCGGCATACGTCACCAGCACGTAATCACTCTGACCTTTCAGCAAGGCTTCGGCCTGCATCACGGCATGCGCCGTGCCGAGTTGCCTTTCCTGCACGGCATATCGGACGTTCTCACCCAACCGGCTGCGCACTTCATCGGCGCCGACTCCTACCACCAGCACAGGCGTCTCGGTGCTGGCAGCGCGCGCGGCCTCCAGGGCGTGCAACACCATCGGACGGCCACACACGGGATGCAACACTTTTGGCAGATTCGATTTCATGCGCGTTCCCTGCCCGGCGGCCAGCAGAACGGCAGTAATTCTAGTCATACGCATTCTCCCTCAGAAAACAATAACGCAGAACGAGAGATGCAGTTTGCAAAATTCGTCATTCTGCATTCCGCATTCTACATTCTGCATTCAAGAGGCTGGGGCGCCTGGACTCGAACCAAGATCCACAGATCCAAAGTCTGGTGTGCTGCCGTTGCACCACGCCCCAAAGAGCGGGCTGAATTGTATCACAATTTTTTCATTGCGCCGAGTCCGGCGCCAGACCGAGTTTGAGCGCCTGTTCGTAGGTCAGTTTATCGGGTTCGGTATAAGTCGTGCCTTTTTCGACCACCGTCTCCCAAAACGCATTCGGGTCCACGGGCGGCTTTTGGCCCACCTGGTTAAGAATCTCCAAAAAGTCGCGCGGCAGGTTTTCTGGCTGGGTGAAAATTTCCTCCAACGCAGAACGTTGTGCCGGCGCAGCCTCCGCTCCGACCGGTTCGACCGCAATGCCAATGCTCTTCAAGGCCTCGATCAACTGTGCGCGTGCGTCGAAAATGCGCTCCAGACGTCCGGTCAGCGCAGCGGGGTCGGCCAATCCCTGGCCCACCAGGAAGAGCGCATGCGTGGGACCAACCGGCAGAAAAACCCCATCCACATCCTGACTATCAAACAGATGCAGATGGTTGCTGGAATGGTGGAGCAAATGCGCCGCCTTTTGTGCTGCATTGAACATGCCCATCAGCGAGGAAATGAGCGAAACGGTGCTGTTGGGGTCGGGCAATTGCCCGGCTTCGGCCTGCACACGCCCCATGTTATCAATAAAGACCACCGCCTGCGCATCCAAATCTTTGCGAAGACCGACCAGAATACTGCTCAGGCTCACTTCTTCCTCAATGGGCGGCTCAAACGGCGGCCTGGTTTCGGCCTTGACGATAGTGCGTGCCATCCCCAACAGCCGTTCGACCGTATCAAGAAAATCGGCAATGGAAACCGGTTTGGCAAAAAAGGCATCGGCCCCAGCCGATTGCGCTTCCTGAAGCAGACGCGGGTCGGAAACCCCCGTTATCATGATAATTTTGATTTGCGGGTTGATGATGCGGAATTTCTTCATCAATTCCGCGCCTGTCATGCCGGGCAGGCGAAAATCTGCCACCAGCAAATCTACCCCTTTGCGGCGCGCTTCCAGAATGGCCTCCTCGCCGGAGCGCGCTTCGGCCACATCCAGCCCCTGTTCAATCGTCTCCAACGCCGATTTGAGCAGGCGGCTGACTTCTCGCTGGTCATCTACGATTAGAACACGGTAAGCCACAGTCTTCCTCCAGAATACTCAGTTTGCCATCCAACAAGCCACGAAGTGGTCGGGAGAGACTTCGCGGAATTCCGGCTCTTTTTCAGCACAAATTTTATCAGCAATGGGGCAGCGCGGATGGAAACGACAGCCTTTGGGCGGGTTGAGCGGACTGGGAACATCCCCTTTCAGAATGATTCGCTCGCGCTTGAGGGTGGGGTCGGGAATGGGAATGGCCGACATCAGGGCTTTGGTGTAAGGGTGTAGCGGATTGCGGAAGAGTTCATCGCGCCCGGTCAATTCAACCATCTTACCCAGATACATCACGGCCACACGGTTCGAGATATGCTCTACAACGCTCAAATTGTGGGCAATAAAAAGATACGTCAGGCCAAATTCGGCCTGTAAATCTTTGAGAATGTTCAGTACCTGAGACTGAATCGAGACATCCAGCGCAGAAACCGGTTCATCACACACAATGAACTTGGGGCGCAAAGCCAGTGCGCGGGCAATGCCAATGCGCTGACGCTGTCCACCAGAAAATTCATGCGGGTAACGGCGGGCGTGGTAGTCTTCTAACCCCACTTTTTTGAGCATATCGAGCATGATTTCAAAACGCTCTTGCCGCGTGCCGATGTTGTGAATATGCAGGCCCTCCATGACCGATTCGCCGATGGGCATGCGTGGGTCGAGCGAGGCATAGGGGTCCTGGAAGATAATTTGCATGTTGCGACGCATCTCTTTGAGCGCACGGCCCTTGAGTTTGAGAATATCCTGACCCTGAAAATACACCTCGCCGGAGGTAGCCTCGATGAGCCGGAGCATCGTCCGCCCGACGGTGGTCTTTCCGCACCCCGATTCGCCCACCAGACCGAGTGTTTCACCCTCCCGGATAGAGAAGGAGACGTTATCTACCGCCTGGACATACGCCACCACGCGCTGAAGCAGACCAGCGCGCACAGGGAAGTACTTAACCAAATTCTTGACCTCAACGAGCGAGGCCGGGAAAGAGGGTGTCGTGTTTTCCATGATTGTTTCCTCAGGCGGCGTTTTGACGGGCATAGGGGGCTGTGTGGCCTTCGGCATCGGCATACAACCAGCAACGCACGGTATGACCTGGCTTCACTTCAAGCAATTCTGGCTCTTGTTCGGTGCAAATGGTCAAATTGCGTTCCTGACGGGCTTTACAACGTGGTGCAAAGCGGCATCCGGGCGGCAGGTTGACGAGATTGGGCACCGTGCCGGGGATGACTTCCAGGCGTTCTTTCAGTTTACCCAGAATGGGGATAGAACCAATCAACCCCTGGGTGTACGGATGAAGCGGCTGCGCAAAAAGGGTTTTGACATCCGTCTGTTCCACAATGCGCCCGGCGTACATCACCGCCACACGCTCACACATTTCAGCCACCACGCCCAAATCATGGGTAATCAGGATGATGGACGTGCCAATTTTTTCGCGCAGGTCGCGCATCAAATCCAGAATCTGCGCTTGAATGGTGACATCCAGGGCCGTGGTTGGCTCATCTGCAATCAACAGGTCGGGGACGCAGGCCAACGCCATTGCAATCATCACCCGCTGCGCCATGCCGCCAGAGAGTTCGTGCGGATAGGCTTCGGCGCGGCGTTCGGCATCGGGAATGCCCACCATCTTGAGAAGTTCCACCGCGCGGGCGCGTCCGGCCTGACGCCCCAGCGACTGGTGAATATCCAGCACTTCAGCAATCTGGTCACCCACTTTGAAGACCGGGTTGAGGGCGGTCTGTGGCTGCTGGAAAATCATCGAAATTCGGTTGCCCCGAATGTGAACCATCTGCTCTTCGGTGTATTGGAGCAGGTCTTTGCCATCGAACAGGATTTGGCCTTCAACCACCTTGCCCGGGGGCGCAATCAGACGCATGATAGAGAGCGAGGTCACACTCTTGCCACACCCCGATTCACCCACCAGGCCCATCACCTCGCCTGGGAAGACGTGAAAGTCTACGCCATCCACCGCCTTCACCACACCGTCTTCGGTGAAGAAGTAGGTTTTCAGGTTTTTGACTTCAAGCAGGGGTTGCGCCGAATCTCGCTGTGCCAATCTTCGCCTCCGCAGAATAGGATGGTTCGATTATAGCAAAATTTGAGCGAATGAGTCACGATCCATCCCTGTCCCTGTGGGTTTTCACACGATGGTCAACCCTGTTTGCCACGAGGTCAAAAAGATTAAGAATGCCAAACGCCAGGAAGTACTCCCTGGCGTTTGGTTGATTTGCACTTTACTCATCCCTTCGGTTGCGATAGTTGGAAACCAGCATCGAGAGCGCAATGATGCCGGTGAACAAACCGGCCACCGACACCGCAAATGAGAAGAAGTTCAGCAGAAAAGTGGACGGCAAAACGCCAATCATCATCGAAAAGGGCAGGATGAAACCCAGCAGGAGCATCACGACTGCCGCGGCAATCAGTTGATAGGCAAAACGCGGATTCATCCTTTGTACAACCAGCACGAAACCGAGTGACGGTCTTCGATAGTGAACTCGAGCGGTTCGTTCACATCGCATTCACCCTTGATGATACGCGTGCAACGGGGGTGAAAGCGGCAGCCAGACGGCGGTTTAACCAGGCTGGGCGGTTCCCCCGGCGGAATTTCCTTGTACGTCAACGCGTTGCGGGCATCTGGTTCTGATGTGCCGGTGAGCAACGCCTGGGTGTATGGATGCGCCGGACGGTCAATCAAGCCGCGGACGGGAGCTTTTTCAATCAACTGCCCGGCATACATGACGAAGATGCGCTCGGAGAAGTAGCTCACAGTCGAAAGGTCGTGGGTGATGTAAATGACCGAGAGATTGTGCCGCTCCTGCAAAGCGCGCAGCAGTTTGAGAATTTCCACGCGCACTGAAGCATCGAGCATCGAAACCGGCTCATCGGCCACCAGCAATTTCGGCTCCATAATCATTGCGCGGGCAATCACCACACGCTGCTGTTGACCGCCGCTAAGCATGTGTGGATATTTTTCCATGAAATCTTCAACCGGGCTGAGTTTGACTTCCTCCATGCCCTTGCGAATGCGTTCCATGCGCTCATCTTTGTCTTTCACGCCGGAAATGATGAGCGGCTCTTCGAGGATGCGTCGAACCGGCATGAAGGGCGGCAACGCGCCAAACGGGTCTTGCTGAACATACCCGACACGGGAATGATACCAGCGTTTTTTGGCGGCATCGAACTGGTTGATATCCTGTCCCTCAAAGAGAATGCGCCCGGCAGTCGGCTTGTTCAGGCCCAAAATGGCTTTCATCAGGCTCGATTTTCCACATCCCGACTCACCGACGATGGCAATCGTTTCGCCTTCGGCCAGGTCGAAGCTGACCCCATCGACAGCGTGAACATAGCCGGCATGACCAAAACCAAAACGGCGCAACTCGAACCACACGCGCAACTCCTGCACGGAGAGCAAAACCGGGCGCGCGTCTTGTTGGGTTGAGAAAGTAGGGGCTAAATTGACCTGTGACATTCTTTCTGGCTCCTGCTAGGCATACAACCAGCATTTAACTTCGCGCCCATCTTTCTGGAACACAGGCGGTTCTTCGGCGCACTTCTCGAAACGGAACGGGCAGCGGGCAGCAAACCGGCAGCCCTTCGGGGGGTTGATGAGACTGGGCGGCTGTCCCACAATGAAATCCAATTCCTTCTGTTCGTGCAGACGCGGTACGCTTGCCATCAACTTCTGCGAATACGGGTGCAGCGGGTTGGTGAAGAACGGTTCGGCGTCGGCGGTTTCGATAATCTGCCCGGCATACATCACGGCCACTTCATCGGCCAGTTCGCTCGAGGTGGCAATATCGTGGGTGATGAGGATGAAGCTCAAGCCCAGTTCCTTCTTCAAACGCTTCAGGACGTTGAAAATATTCGCCTGGGTGAGTACATCCAGGGCCGAGGTCGGTTCATCCAGCACAATCAAGTTGGGAGAAGTGACCAACGCCATCGCAATCGCCACCCGCTGACGCATACCACCGCTCAACTCAAAGGGATAACGGGTCAGGAAATCTACCGGCACGCCCACGTGTTGGAACATCTTGGCGGCCATTTCCATCGCTTCTTGTTTGCTAACGCCCAGGTGGATGATAGCCGGTTCGGCCACCTGCTCACCCACGCGAATGACCGGGTTCAGAGCATTCATCGCGGCTTGCGGCACGAGTGACATCTGCACCCAGCGCACCGAACGGCGGAAATCTTCCTCGTTCAGCGTCATGACATCGCGGTTTTCGAGCAAGATACTACCAGAGTATTGTGAGATGTTGCGCGGCAACAGGCGCAAAATGGCTTTCGCCAGCGAGGTTTTACCGCACCCCGATTCACCCAGGATGACCACTGCGCGGTTATAGTTCAGTTCAAAATCCACGCCATCGACGGCCTGCACTTCTCCGGCGCGGGTGCGAAAGTAAAGTTTCAGGTCTTTGACGCGAAGCAATTGTTTGTTGTCCATGTCGTTACAACCCCCTCAGGCGCGGGTTGAAGATGCGGTCGAGCGAGAAGCCAAGCGAAGCAAACGCCAGGCCGGTAATCATGAGTAAAACAGCGGGCTGTAAAATCCAATAGTAGTAACCTTCGTATAAGGCGCCGTTGAATTGGGCATCGTTGATGATTTTGCCCCAGGTGGGCAAAACCGGGTCACCCAGCCCCAGCACGGCCAGCGAAGCCTCCAGGAAGACGAACGAGGGAATGCCGGAAACCAGACCGGGAATGAGCAAGGGGATGATGCGCGGCACCAGATACAGGAAAATGATTCGGCTGTCGCTGGCACCGTAAGCACGCGCCGCTTCGATGTATGTAGACTCTTTGATTTGCAAGAAAATGGCGCGGTAACTCTTGATGCCGCCAGTGAAGATATTCAGCAGAATGGTTGCCCCCAAAATCACCCAGATACTGCGGGAATAGAGTGTGCCAAGCATGATGAGAATGGGAAGGAATGGCAGCACCAGGTTAACTTCGGTAATGCGTTGAATGAGTTCATCCACCCATCCACCGAACCATACGCCAATCGCAGCAATAATCATCGTCAACGTGCCGGTGCCAAGCGAGGCGAGCAAACCAAACGCCAGGGCAACCGGAATGCCCCACAACAACGGCAGGGACAAATCACGCCGCAGATGGTCTGTACCGGCCCAGCCGTGCAGTTGGCCATGCAGAACAAATTCGCCATCCAAATCGGAGTTCGGCTCGAAGGTAGTGGCTTCAATGACGATTTTATACGTCCCCTTGAGCGGCACCGGTGGGTCGGAGTTCGGGTCGGCCAGCAAACCAATTTCTGGTGAAACGCCCTTGAGCCGCCGCTTCAGTTTTTCATCCTGCAAGAAGCGATAGGTCAGGCGCGTTTGAACGGCAGTATCAGTGATGCGAATTTCACGGCCATCTGGCGTGTACCAGCGAATCGCAGCAAATGGCGCTTTTTGGTCAAACTTGCCGTACAGGTAGAAAATCAGGTCTTTAGGAAATTCGTCGTAAGGATATTCAAACGTATACGTTATCGTAATATCCTGGCCGTTTTCACGCGGTTTGTACACTTTTTCGGCCTGAATCTTGGAAAGAATGGTTTCTTCTTCCTGCCGGCTGGTAATCAAAATGGTGGAGGGCAGGTCTTTAGTGGTGAAATAATTGAACCAGGCCGGCGCAGCGTTCTTGGGATTCTGATACCAGACATCTTCACCGCCGCGCCACAGACGAATGGCTTCCGCATACGGGATGGTCACTACGGCATAGACTCCCACCGCAACAAGAATGGCAATGATGACCAACCCAAGGATGGCTGAAGGATAATGTAAGAGGTCCCGAAACAGGTTTCGCACGGAATTCATTGAGCGCCCCCTACTTTGACGCGCGGATCGAGCAGCGCGTAGATGAAGTCGAGAACGAACACGGTAATCGCCAAAAGATAAGCAAAGATAATCGTAGAAGCAACGATGACCGGGGTATCATACAAACCAATCGCACGATAAAGCGTGCGGCCTAACCCTGGCCAGTTGAAAATCGTCTCGGTGATGATAGCGCCCGTCCACAACCCAATCAGCAAAAGGGCAAAACTGGTGACGATGGTCGGCAAAGTCGGGCGCAAGATATAGCGGCGTTCGATATCGCGGGCAGTCAGGCCTTTGGCCTTGGCCATTTCAACGTAGTCTTCGCTGGAGTAAATCAGGAAGAACGTGCGCCAGTTGTAGATGCTGAGAAAGATGGACGAAAGAAACAACGCCGAAGCCGGCAAAATCATGTGAACGAGCAAATCGAGGGCATATTCCAGCCGGTTGGTGGGCGGCGGCGCGCTGACCATGCCGCCAAACGGCAAAACGCGCAGCCAGGCAGCAAAAATCAGGATGAGGAAGATGCCGTAAAACCAGGGCGGCGCCGCAGAAGTGGGGGAAAGCGCCACGATGATTTTATCGGCCCAACTGCCATAATGACGCGAAAGCGCCAGCGCCAGAAAAACGCTGATGAAAAACAGCAACAGATTCGAGGTTCCAAACAAAACCAGCGTAGAGGGCAGGCGTTCCAGCAAAATCAGGCTGACCTGACGAGAGCCGCTGTCGCTGGTCATATTGAGCGCGCGGCCAAAGTTCAGGGTCAGAGCATTGCGCAGAAAAGAAAGACTCCGAATCAAGAACGGCTGATTCAGACCCAGCCGCTCTTCTTCCTGAGCAATTTCTGCCTGGATGAGTTGATTGCGTTGTTCGACTGTGTAATCGCGGTAAGCCGGATTTTGCGAAATGGAAACTGAAATCCGCTCCCGAATTTCACCGCGCAGAATTTCATCCACATAGCCGCCCATGTTGGCAATCAGAATGGTGAGGTAGACGCCTACCACCACCGTCACGAACAAGGTAACCAGCCGCACTGCCGAATAACGCAACAAGCGCGTCAGGGTATTCGCAGCGGTCTTTTTTTGGTACGCCTGAATGTTCGACGAAAGTGTTGTTTCTGCCATTGCGCTCTCTTTTTACGGAGTATAAAAAGTTAGTTCAGGGGCAAGGTGTTGCGCCTTGCCCCTGATTGATGAAAACGCTCGGTGTTACTTGGCAGTGACGAACTGGAAGGAAGTGAAGGTCGGCAGGCTGACAAGCTTGGAAACGACAATCACTTCAAGTTTGTTGGAGCCTTCCGCCAGTTTGCTGGTCACATCGGCCGCCAGTTTGATGGTGTATTGCCCATCGCCAGCCGCTTCAGCAGCGCCAGTGGCAACCAGCGCACCAGAAGCATCGAAGAGCAGGTACTTGACTTCCTGAATTTCTTCGGCCGGGTAAGGCTGGTCTTTGAAGGTCACGAAGACATCGAAGGAAGCTTCCTTGCCGATGGTCACGCGGCCTTCGCCATCCACTTCGGCTTCGGCAATCTTGGGTTCGGCAAAGCGCGCCCATTCATCCGCCAAATCCTGGAAATCGGGATTGCGCTTGAGGGTCAGGGTCTTCTCGACACTGAAGACTTTATCCAGGTAGTAGGGGCCGGTGCTGACCCAGAAGTGGCCCTGCTTGGCGTACCAGTTCGCCAGGTTCTGGTAACGGGCAGCGGCTTCTTCGGGCGTGATGTACTTGCTCAGAGTCGGCGCATAGGGGATGTACTTTTCGGCAGCAGCCTGGTCCAGATATTTCTTCAGGATTTCCAGGCTTGGGCCATCAATGTACGACATCCACTCGATTTTCTTTTCATCAGCTTTACCAGCCGTGTAGGCAAGTTCGCCGTTCTCTTCAGCCAGGTTGCCGATGGCAATCATGTGCCAGGCACCGTTGCCATAGCCATATTCGGGCCAGTTGGTATAAACGTTCAATTCGGCATCAAGCGCGAAGGTGTCTGAGTAGTACTCAACCGTGAAGGGGTCAGTCGAGACAACACGGAAGCCTTTGAAGTCCTTCGCAAAGGTCTGGAAGGAAGCCACCGCAGCCTTGTCGTAAATCTTGCTGGCTTCTTTGGCGCGGTCAAAGGTCATAATCCACAGCATCATGAAGTCAGCGGCCGAGAAGTTGCTGCCATCATGCCACTTGGTCTTCTGGTAGAAGTCCTTCGGATAGACGACCGTGCTCTTGCGGTTGGCAGTCAGGCCATCGGGGAATTTTTCGCCGACGGTGATGAAGACCTGCTTTTCAGCATCCCAGTCAATGAAGGCATCCGCCGGCACTTTGATTTCAGGCGCGAACTTGAAATCTACCCAATCCAAAGTCTTGGCAACCGGCAAACCTTCCTTGACTTCCACCGAAGCGCTCTCGATGCGCTGCGGCCAGCTCAAGCCGGTGAAGGGGTCAGGAACGACACCGTAGTCGTTGATGAAGCGCTTGGGAGCGGTATCGAACACCCAGTTGGAGCCGCCAACCGGGTTCCAGGGTTCCACCAGCAGGTCGGACATGGCATACTTCAGTTCACCGCCTTCCTTATCGGCAAAGCGCAACGTGAAGGCCTGCAACACGGAGCCTTGCACACCACCAGCCAGGTCAGCCGTCACGCTCACATTCGGACGGAAGGGGCTGAAGGCTTTCTGGTCCACCAGCCAGACGCGCACGGAATCCTGCATCGCCAGGCGCAGGGCTTTGGCGAACAGTTCGCGGCGTTCTTCGACGGTCTTGAAGTTGTTGTTGTTCAGCGTCTGTGCCAGCTGATAGAACTCTTCGGTGGGTTTATAGGCCTGCCAGAGCGGTTGACCCAGACCATCTTTGGTGTAGTAGAAGAGGAAGTTACCGCCCTGGTCGCGGGAGATAGCGGTGGTCAACCAACCGCCTGTGTAGAGATGCCACAGGCCATCGGCGGGGTTACCGCGAATCCAGATGGGCGAGGCTTCCGAAGAAGTCTTGTACTGGCGGTCCACTGTGAAGCCGATTTTCTCCAGCTGCGCAGAGACGTAATCGCCAATCACTTTGCGGGTGCCGTCGCCATCGTTGCGGATGATGAAGATGAGGGTGACCGGTTCGCCATTGTAGGTCCACTTTCCATCTACTTTGGTGGCACCCAGTTTCTCCATTTCGGCAGTGATGACTTCGTTGGCCTTGGCTTCGTTGTACGCATACTTGGCTTCGAGCTCACGAGCCACGTCAGCAAGGCGAGCGTAATCGGGGAAGGCGCCGGTGATGGGGAAGAACTTGGGCGAGGCCAGCCCGCCATAAATTTCCTGCACGATGTAATCGCGGTCCACGAGCATGTTCATGGCTTCGCGGATGGCAGGAATGGCAAAGGGATTAAGTTTGCCGGTGGACTGGTCGAACAGGGCGCCATTGTCGCCGCCACCATAGGGGTTGAAGGTCAACTCATAGGAGCCGCCAAAGTTCTGGGTGTAAGCCAGTTTGGCATCCTGAGCGGCCTTAAACTGTTCGGCGCGCGCCAGAGCCGAAGCGTAGATGTCAATTTCGCCGGCCTGCAACTGGGTCAACACAGCATCGGGCGAAATTTTGACCATCGTGATGGTATCGAGCCAACCGCCAGTGCGCGTGGTGCGCGGAATGGGGGTCGGTTCAGGGGTGGGGGTCGGCGGAACTTCGGTGGGAGTCGCCGCGGGTTTTTCGGGCGCCTTGGTGGGTTCAGCCGGGGGCTGCGTGGGGGCGGGGGTGGGGGTTCCGCACGCCGCCAGAACCATGCTGGCGACCAAAACCAGACCGAGAACGGCCATCAAGCGATTTCGCAACATTGTGTTTCTCCTCCTGAGAGAAATTTAGGATACGAATGGGTGGGGAAAACAGAAAAGAGAAGGGGGGTGGTACCGCTGGAGAGGAATCACCTCCTTTCAACGCGTCGTATCGAAGATTGAGAGTGTTGAGTGGAAATCAAATTCACGCACACAACACTATAGCATAAGGATTTTGCACAGTCAAGCCAATCTGCAGATAAGATTAAGATTGTCTTAACAAGTGACGGAAGAAAACGGCAAAAGTCCAGGCAATTTCTCCCTTCTACCGTGTCGAAGAACAGGCAGGGGAAAGGGCAGCCAGAGAATTACACGGCTCGTTGGTCACTCGCACGAGGATTTGTAATCCAGGTCTTCCAGATTCCACAGGTCGTTCAGTGCAAAGGGATCCAGGCGCAGGTTACACAGGTCACGACGGGCCGCAGCAATTTTGATGCGCATGTATAGCGGAACAAACGGCAAATCGTTGGCAAACAAAGTCTGTGCCTGGGCATAAGCGGCGGCGTGTTCGGGCTGGTCAGGCAGGGTGCGTGAGGCTTTGCGGCAGAGCAAATCGAAATCGGGGTTAATGTAACCGCTCACATTCAGCCCCACCCAGCGGTTGGAAGCACGCGGGATTTGCGCTTCCGTCAGCCAGGAGCAGACCGGTTCACTGCCCACCACCGCAACCGCGTACTCGGCCAGGTCGAACTTGCGGCCAAACAGCGGGCCATCCGGGCCGGGGGCATAAAACGAATCCTGGGTGAAGTATTCCACCTGCACACCCACGCCGCACTGAGCCAGCGACCTGGATAAGAGGAGGCTGACTTGTTGACGCTGGAGCGCGGAGGTGGTCCAATAGCGCACTACGAGCGGCGTGCCGGGGGGGACGCCGCGAACAGTTGCAGCCACACGCGGGGTTGCCGGGTCATTATCCGGGTCGCTCCATCCGGCAGCCTCCAGTAACGCAATGCCTTTGGAAATATCGAACGGATATTTGGCAGTATTATCCGAAAACAGCGCATGAGCAGGCGAAAGGAACGTATCTGGCACCTGCGACATACCTTTGAGGACAGCATTCACTACCCCTGTGCGGTCAAGGCAGTAAGCAAGTCCCTGCCGGGTGCGCACGTCGCCAAAGAAGTCGGGGCGTTTGGGGTCGCTGGCGGTCACGCCGCTATCGAACGCTGCCGGTCGAATGCCAAAATCCAGCCGTTCCATCACCGGTGTAGTGGAAGTAAACAATTTGACCTGGCTGTTGCGTTCCAGTTCCGTCAGCAAATCAATGTGATTCTCCAACCGAACAGTGGTATCCAGGATGTCACACTGTCCGGCAATCAGGGCGCTGATGGCAGCAGGCGGATTATCTATAAAGCGAAAGACAAGCGTCTCAAAGAAAGGCAGCCCCTCTTCGGCACGGAAGTAGTTGGGGTTTTTATCGAAGCGGATGTATTCTCCCGAGGCCCACTCGGTGAAGACATAAGGTCCCCACCCCAGCGGGGGGCGGGTCGCGGGGGTAGCGGTTGCCAGTTCGGCGGCAGAGAGACCGCCCCAGGCATGTTGTGGCAGGGGCGCCCAAAAATTATCGGCATACGAAGGGTCCACAAAGCCGGGTAATCCCCACCACTGCACCGTCAGGTCATCGAGCAGTTCGTAAGATTGCGTGCGGTCTATCAGATACTTTGAGCCAGGCGTGGCCGGGTCGGAAGCCAGTTGAAAGGCATAGAGCGAATCTCTGGCCGTAAGAGGTGTGCCATCTGACCATTTCAGGTCAGCGCGCAAACGAAAAGTGACCACAACCTGGTCCATCTGCAATTCGGAAGCGCTGCTGAACTTGACGGCGCATGAGTCATCGTAACATCCCGCTGGCAACACAGAGACGCCAAAATCGAGCGGCACAACCTGCCCGGCAGCGTTGACGACCATATCCCCCCGCTTGACGGCGACACTGGTCAATTGGGCATCGCCATTCTGGAGGGAAGGAATCTGTTCCAGGATGACTGGTTGATAGCCCTTAACAAACGAATCTATCGGCCCATCATACACAGCCTCCAACACCCCTCGTGCCGCGGCATTCAAAACATCGAACGGATACAGGCTATTCGGTTCCTGTCCCAAACAAATGGTCAGAACGCGGGGAACGGGCGTGGCGGTTGGCGGAAGCGTGGGTGAGGGCAACGCTTCGGTTGGTGAATCAACAGGCGAAGTGGGTGTTTGCGCAGAGACGGAAGGCTGCGGAACGGATGGGATACAGGCCGAAAGCACCCACACAGACATTGCACACAGGAACAGCCAGGGACGAATCTTCATCGGCAATTACTCCAGAGCAAAAAAGCAGGCAATTGGATGAATCCTATCGTATCTCGGCGAATCCGGCAAGCAGAGATGCGCCGCTACAACCTGCTGCTTTCGTGTCAGAAAGTGCTACAATTCAGGCTATGACGGCGCAAAAAGCGCCGTGGACAAGGAGACGGTATGCAAATCAAATGTCAATTTTGCGCTATGCCTTTTGCTCTAACGAATGAACAGGTAATGGAAGCGATTGCACTGCTCAAAAGAGATTCTCACGCGCACTACGACGCGCGCTGCCCCAAATGCCGCCGGGTGACCAAACTGGCGCGCAAAGCCTTTGCGTTGAACCCATCTACAAGAAAATTGCTCACAGCCTGAAAGCTACCCATGCCTATCCGAGCCATCTACTTCGACCTGGGTGGGGTACTCGTCCGCACCGAAGACCGCACCCCTCGCACCCACCTGGCCGAGGAATGCGGCCTGAATTACAGAGAAATAGACCAGGTGGTGTTTGGCGGTGGGATTTACAGCACCGCTGCCCGCGCGTCGCTGGGCGCGTTGACCGAGGAAGCACACTGGGTCAGTATCACGCGGCGGCTCGGCCTGCCACTTTCCGAGCGTCTGCGCATTCAGGAGCAATTCTTCGGCGGCGATAGCATTGACTGGAATCTCATCGCCTTTCTGCGCGAAGCACGCAAAACCCACAAGACCGGGCTGATTTCCAACGCCTGGGAGGGATTGCGAGCATGGATTCAGCGCCAACAGTTCACAGATGCCTTTGACCATCTGACCATCTCTGCCGAAGTGCGCATGGTCAAACCGATGCCCGGCATTTACCATCATGCACTGCAGGCGCTCGGCGTTCGGCCTGAAGAAGCCGTTTTCGTAGATGATTTCAGCGAAAACATCCAAGCCTGCCGCCATCTGGGCATGCACGGTATCCTGTTCCAATCACCAGAACAAGTGCTGGCAGACCTGAAACGCCTGCTCGCCAACGGCAGTTGACACCTCCCAGTCTGATTTCAACACCCTTACCGCTCGCAGAGGGTATTTTTCTCGCTCATTTTCTCTTCAGGAGTTGTACCTTGCTTACTCGTTCCCTGCTTATCGAAGAATTCCGCGCTCTTGGCGTGGCTGAAGGCGATACCCTGTTCGTCCACAGCGCCTACTCCACCCTCTCCCGCGCGCCAGGTGGAGTAGAAGGCGGTCCACAGACGGTCATCGAAGCGTTGCTCGACATCCTCGGCCCCGAAGGCACACTCATCATGCCTACGTTCAACTACGACTTCCTGCGCGGCGTCCCGTGGGATATGCGTACCACCCCTTCACAGATGGGTATCCTGACCGAACTGGTACGCACCGACCCACGCGCAAAACGGATGTTCCACCCCATCTACTCAATGGCGGCCATCGGCAGGCGCGCCGACGAAGTCGCTGCCCATCGCTCCAACGATTGCTTTGGCGAAACCACCATTTTCAGCAAATTCCGCGCGTGGGATGCCAGAATTCTGATTATCGGCCTGCCTTACAGCAAATCCATCACCTTCCTGCATCATTGCGAGCAAATGGCAGGCGTAGATTACCGCTTCCTGAAGGAATTCAAAGGCACGGCCATTGATATGCAAGGCAAGCCGCATGAAGTGACTGTGACCATGTTCGTGCGTGATGTAGAGCGCGGCGTGGTACTGGATTTCGAGCCAATCGGTGCGTTGTTAGATAGCCAGGTCGTAAACAAACGCACCATTGGGCTGGGCGAATGCCGCCTGATGAAGTGCAACGACGTCTTCCGCGTGGCCGTGCAGGCCATGAAAGAACACCCCGGACCGGGTCTGACCTACCGCATTGAAACACCTGAACGCGCCAGAGACTGGATTCCGCCGATGAAACCGATTTCTTCCCTCAAAGAGGTGCTTGCCGAAATTGTGCCGTTGCACCGCACGCTGGCTTCCGACGGGACAGATGCAGCGCTGGAAATTATCGGCACATACCTGCCAGAAACAGCCAACTACAAAATCGAAACCTACACCCCCCTGACCCCGGTCTGGACCTGGTATGTGCCGGAGCGGTACGTCGTCCACGAAGCCTATCTGGAGACCGAAGATGGTCAGCGGATTGTGGATTTCAAGGACAATCCCCTGCATCTCGTCTCGTATTCCCTGCCCATCGAAGCCGTCATGCCGTTCCACGAGCTCGAGCCACACCTGTATTACAACGAAAAACGCCCGCACGCCATCCCGTGGAAATTCAAATATTACGACCGCTCCTGGGGATTCTGCCTGAGCAAAAACCTGTTCGACGCCCTGCCACGCAACGTGAACTACCGCGTGGTCATCCGTTCCGAGTTCCAAACGAACCCGGCACAGGGCGGCTTCAAGGTGGCCGAAGCTGTGTTACACCCGCGCGGCGGCAGGAACCCCGAAGCCGGCGAGATGTTCATCATGGCGCACGTCTGCCACCCCAACCAGGCCAACGATGACGCAGCAGGTGTGGTAACGGCTATCGAAGTGGCGCGGCGGCTGGCAGCCAACCCGCTCCCGCCCGGCGCAATGAGCATTCGCTTCTGGTTCGGGCCAGAAACCATCGGCACAATTGCTTACCTCGCTCATCATGAAGACCTGATTCCAGGGTTCAAAGGCGGCATTTTTATTGAGATGACGGGCAACGACAATACGCTGGCCCTGCAACACAGCCGTCAACACAACTCCCGACTCGATAAGGTCGGCCAATACGTTCTCCGAAAACGCGGCAAAGAATTCCGCGAAGGCACCTTTGCCGACATCATCGCGAACGATGAGCGTGTTCTCAACGGGCCGGGTATTAACGTCCCCTGTCTCTCCATCAGCCGTTACCCGTACCCCGAATATCACACCACTGATGACAACCTGGACATCATGCACGAGGACAAACTGCAAGAAGCGGCAGATGTCATCGAGGAAATCATCCGCATCTACGCGACCGACTACCTGCCAAAGCGCAAGTTCCGCGGGCCGGTGTTCCTTTCGGGACATGGCCTGTTTGTAGACTGGCAGGTGAACTGGAAATTAAACCGTGCCATCGAGAAAATGATGATGCGTTTTGAGGGCCGCCAATCGGTGTTCGAGATTGCGGATGAACTCGACCTGGATTACTGGGAAGCGCGAGATTACATCGAAAAATTCCGCGTGCGCGGCCTCATCGAAGCCTTGCCTCTACCGACAATTGCAGAAACCGCGTAAAAAATAAAACCACAGCCGTATCGGCTGTGGTTTTCAGTTGCGGGGGCAGGACTCGAACCTGCGACCTCCGGGTTATGAGCCCGACGAGCTGCCTCTGCTCTACCCCGCGTCACTATTTGCAGGCACGGTAGTTTACCCCAAAGGCGCAAGAGAGTCAAGGATTTTGCGCGCCATGAAAACCATCGCCCCGCGCGCCGAAAACAGGAAAAATAACCCGCTCATGCTATAATCATTTCGTTGCGGCACATTTCTTGCAGCGTTCCCGGCTATGGATATTTTCTTCTGGCTGCCCGATTCCTACCCCGTCCTGCTGTTCCCCTCAGCCATCGGCATTGCAGGTTGGCTTTTGCTGGCGGTACTACTTGCCTGGAAGCTATGGTCGTGGTGGCATACACAACCCGCCTGGCAGGAACGCAATCTCCTGGCTGTAATGGTTTTGCTCGTGTTGCAAGCCATATTTGCGCTGTCCATCGGGTTGCGCCTGCCAGCAGAAACCGCCTTGCCAGTCCCAAACTCACCACAAGAGCTTAAAAACCCTGCGCTGATGCTATTCTCGGCCCTGCCCTGGATGGTTGCGGGCGGTTTGTTCGGGCCGTTTCCGGCGGCGCTTGCCGGGTTTCTCGGCGGCGCCGTGCGGCTGTTATGGGATTCGCACAGCCTGTTCACGCCGCTGGAACTTGCCCTGCTGGCCGGTCTGTTCAGCACCGCCGTCCGCCAACGATACCGCACGCGCCTGTTTCGCCTGTTGAGCGAACCGCTGATTGCTGCGGCGGCCCTGGCGCTTGTGTACGTTCCCCTTCACATTGCTACAGCATTCTTTACCATCGCCGACCCGGCCAACCTCTCCATTGCCGACAGCCTGATTTACGCAGTTTCCAGCACATCCAACGCCGCGCCAGCCATCGGCGCAGAATTTTTGATAGGTGGACTGTTTACACAGATATTGGCAATTGCTTTTCCAGCCTGGTTTGGGCGTCGTCTGCCGCTCCAGCCTTCTCCAACCGAGCGCAGCCTTGAAGCGCGTTTTCTGTTCGGCACCGGTGCGCTGACGGTGCTTTTGCTGCTGGCTTTGCTGGTGGGCAACTGGGTAGTGGCAGGCAATTCGGCACGCGAAATGCTCAGCAAACGCATGAAAGGAACAGCGGAACTCACCGCCCAGAGTGTGCCGTTCTTTCTCGAAACCGGACAGAACCTGGCGCTGCAAATGGCGCACACTCCAAACATCGCCACCGCACAGGGCCAGGCGCTTTCCTCTCTGCTGAGCGAAGAAATTCGGTCGGTGCCTTTCTTCGACCAGTTGCTGGTATTTGACCGACAAAAACAAGTTGTGGGAAGCTACCCTGCGGCGACGGCCCCGTCGTTGCTGCTTTATCCCGAAGAATTGAACGGCATTGACCTGGCACTCAACGGCGTTCTCAGCCAAACGTATCCCATTCCACCCGCACAAACAGGACGACCCGCCCGCATTTCCTTCATCGCGGTCATTCCAGCCAGTTCAGAAGCAGCGGAAGCGGGACGGGTACTGATTGCGCGCACCGATTTATCCAACAATCCGTTTTTCCAACCGATTCTCACCAATCTGCGTGCCATGCAAGAACTGGGTGGAGAGGGGATTCTACTCGACGAGAACGGGCGCATCCTGTATCACTCCGCTGAACAACAGGTGATGACCTCTTACACAGGACGAATAGAAACACAAGCGGGATTCTTCGACGATACCGGACGGGGCGGGACGCGCAATCTGGTGTATTATCAGCCAGTAGCTGGACGAGCGTGGTCGGTGGTCTTAACCGTACCAGCCCAGCAAGCTCAACAACTCGCGCTGGATATTGCTGCGCCGCTTTCGGGCATGATTGTTGCGCTAGCCCTGATTGCGCTGGTCTCTCTACGGTTGGGCCTCAAAGCCGTTACCACCTCTCTACAAAGTCTGTCCAGTGAGGCAGTACGTATTGCCCAGGGACAATTAGACCATGCGATGACGGTCGAAGGCGTGGATGAAGTTGGTCAGCTGCGGCGCGCCTTTGAGCAAATGCGCATTAGCCTGCAATCACGCCTGGAAGAGTTGAACCGCCTTCTGCTGGTCAGTCAGGGGGTGGCCTCCAGCCTGGATTTGCAAGACGCCATCCAGCCGGTGATGGAGGCCGTGCTGGCTATCGGCGCCAATTCGGTGCGTGTGGTGATGACGCCGCAGGAGGATGAAGCCGAAGCGGAAAAAGGAGGCGTTTTCGCGCTTGGTCCTTCCAAAGAAAAATACGCCTACCTGGATGAACAGATTGCCCACCTGGTGCAACAGCAAGAACGGCTGGTTCTGACGAATGTCTTCCGCGCACGCGGCCTGGAACTCAGCACCGGTCGTCCTATGCCGGCCTCCTTGCTGGCAATGTCCTTGCGCCACGAAAACCGCTATTACGGCGTCTTGTGGGCCGGGTTCGACCAGCCACGCCTGTTTTCGGAAACGGATGTACGCTTTATGACCACGCTGGCCGGACAGGCGGCGCTGGCGGCATCGAATAACCACTTGTTCCGCACCGCCGAAGTAGGCCGGCAACGATTGGCGGCCATTCTGGCTTCCACACCTGACCCGGTGCTGGTCACTGACCAGTATAACCGTCTTTTGCTCTCCAACCCGGCGGCCTGGCAGGCTTTCGGGCCGGCGGTAGGTACTGGGGAAGGCCAGCCCATTGAGAAACTTATCACACAGCAAACATTGATTGACATCTTAAGCGTTAACGCCCCACCGGATAAACTCTCGGCAGAAGTGACTTTGCTCAACAACCAGGTCTATCTGGCAACCGCTTCGCCGGTCGTTGCCGATGGTCGTCCGATGGGACGGGTCTGTATCTTGCGCGATATTACGCACTTCAAACAGCTGGATACGCTCAAGACCGAATTCGTCAGCACCGTCAGCCATGATTTGCGCTCCCCGCTGACGCTGATGCGCGGATATGCAACCATGCTGGAGATGGTCGGTTCGCTGAACGAACAGCAGCAGGGTTACGTGAAGAAAATCGTGATTGGCGTCGAGAATATGTCGAGAATGGTCAACAACCTGCTGGATTTGGGACGCATCGAAGCCGGTGTGGGGCTGAACCTGCAAATGGTGCCGGTCACCGACACGGTGGAGCGGGTGGTCAGCACGTTGCAGCCTCAGGCAGCACAGAAGAACATCACGCTCACATCGCAAATGCCCGAAAACACCATGCCGCTGGTCGAGGCTGATTCGGCCTTGTTAGAACAAGCCATGTATAACCTGGTGGAAAACGCCATCAAATACACCCCTAAAGACGGACGGGTGAGCGTGCGGCTAAAAATCATCGGGGATGCAATTCAGTTCGAGGTAGAAGATACCGGTATCGGGATTGCGCCGATTGACCAGCCACGCCTGTTTGAAAAATTCTATCGCGGTGGACAGCGCGAAGCCCGTGAGCAAAAAGGTTCCGGCCTGGGGCTGGCTATCGTTAAATCTATTGCCGAACGCCACGGGGGCAAGGTCTGGCTGGAAAGTCAGCTGGGAAAAGGCAGTACGTTCTTCCTGCAAGTGCCACTCCGCCAGCCGGAACGCAAAACAGAAAAGCGATAACCTGGCCTGGTAAATGCCCGATGGAACAAAGCAATCCTGGCGCGGGAGAGCCTCTCGCGCCAGGATAAGAAGCAGCCAGGAAGGGTGGAGACAGTGCGTTAGCGCGAAAGCGGCGCTTGTCGCAGACGACGCGCAAGCAGAATGATTGCCAGCAAAATCACCGCTGCAATGAACAGGCCAGGCAAGCCCACTTCATCGGCGAAGCCGGTTTGCGAGAGCGCGGTGGGAGAAGCCGTGAGGGCGCCAGCCACCGCCGTGCGGGGCGTGCCAGTCAGCCCTGCCGTTGCCTGCGCGGTTGCCGTCAAGTTGACTTGCGCGCGCCGCGTTTCCAATGCCTGCACGGTGGCAGTGGCCGGGTCTACTGCGATGGTGGTGGGAGTCTCTGTGGGGAAGAGAATCACAGGGGTGGCCGTTGGCGCTGGTGTGGGAGTTTCCGTGAAGGTAGGCGTGGGCGTAAACGCCTGAACGATGGCAGTCTGCTCGGCGGCCTGCGTCATGTTGAGTGCCAGCATGGCCTGTTCGGTTTGCGTGGCGCGGGCGTTGTTCTGTGCAGGCAGGAAAACCGTGAAGGTCAAAATACTGCCGCAAATCAGGGTCAGCAAGATGATAACACCCAGCGCAATGGCAATGAACAGGAAGGTGCGGTTACTCCCTTCACCTTCTTCTTCGCCTGCCTCTTCCTCGTCCACTTCATCGGCGGCAAATTCTTGCGACGATTGACCGGGCTTTGGTTCTTCCTCGTCATCGAAAATAAATGCGTTAGCCATGTTCATTCTCCTCGCATAGGTCGGTATATTTTACCCCACCACTTCCAGATTGGTGAGCGGGGCCAGAATTTGTTCTCCGGTTTCGAGACGGACTTCGGCAGCGCTGGCCTGAAGGCCGTTGGGCAAAAGCGCCATGGGGCGCAATTGGACAATCGTCCCATGGCGGGCAGGCTTCGAGAGAAACATAACACGCACGGGTTGACCAGGCGCAAAGGTCTCAACCTGGCGCGGTTCGGGTGGTTCTTGCGAAACAGGCAAAGGGATGAAGACTTCGGGGCGAAGGCTGGTTTCTTGTCGCGCGAGCGGGCTATGCCGATTGGGCATTTCAGCATTCAAAGAAATATCGCGTTTGACGTTGGTGCTGAGCAGTTTGTAGGTTGCCGGTGTCATAGGCCGCCGTCCGAAGCCTTCCAGCACCAGCACCGGGAACGGCACTTGAAGCGCGGCTTGAAGCAGGGCCGGGTTCATGCTCGTCACAATCAGCCCCCGAACAGCCAAATCTGTCGCGTTTTGAAAGACTTTTTGAGATTCGACATGGCCGCCAAGCAGAATCGTGCCACGCAGACTGACGTCAATCCGCGTCGGGTCGAACAGTTCGTCGGGGCCTTCCATCAAACTTTGCATCGTACCGTAATCGAGTTTTCCGTTGCCCCACACGCCCTGTATCAGGCCGCCGGTTGCGCGGATGACCACGCCGCGCGTCCCTATCGTTTGCGCGATGACGCCAGGAATACCAGCGCGAAGTTCAAAAATAGCGCCACCGGTTTCAATCACGATTTTTCCGCTTCCGATGGCAACAATCGTTCCTGCTGCCGGAGAGAGAACGTCCTTTCCAAACAGGCCCGGTGTTTCGGCCAGGACTTCTTCTTTGGAGACCTGCTGGCCTTTCTTGACCTTGATAAAGCGGGGGACATCCCGTTGGGGAATGTTCAGTTTTTGGGCAACATCAACCACCAGATGTTTACGCCCGACAACGGCTTCGGCCACCGTATCGGTGGGGTTGACTTTTTGTCCAATGCCGATGATGATTTTTCCCTCGACGGGCAGCAGGCGCGTGCGTAGAATGGTTGCCAATGGGAGAATGTGAATGAGCGGCGCAAACATGGTCAGCCTCCCACTGTTTTGAGCCATTTTTTGAGCAGTTTCACACGCCCGCCTGCATCGGAGGGCAGGCGTAACGGCCGTCCACGCGCATCAATTACGACGCCCAGGGAGGAACCGATGACATCGAGCGCGCCGGCACGTCCTGGCCCCAGACCGACATCTGCATTTCGCAAGGGACGCAATTCCAGGCGAGCGGTTTGCCCGTTTTCGAGCGGAAGAATTTGCAGATTGCCCATGTTGACTTCACTGGTCAGCGTCGTGCCATCTTCACGGATGAGTTTGGCGCGCACGATGGGCGTGCCATAGGCGGAATTGCTGACCGGAGAGATGACGGTTGCCAGATAAGCCAATGCGCCCGAAGCAATAACCTGAACGGGGAGCAGACTGTTGACTTCTGCCGCCGCGCCAAGCATAGGGAGCAGGTTATTCTGGTCTATCGCCAGGGTGGTAATGCCTGCTGGCTGCAAGGCATCCAAAAGCAGGAGCAGCTTTTGCCCCAGGGTGGGCGCGTTGGTCAAAACCGAACCGCTCGCCAGGATAAGTTCAAAGTTGGGAAACAAACTTCCGGTGCGCCGATACCTGCCCGGCAGACGTTGAGTCATCGCTTGAGCAGCGAGAAGCAAATTTTGGCGGGCAATCGCCTGCTCCAGGAACAATTCTTCATGGGTGGCGGGCAGGTGTTGCGGATAAAGCGATTTCTGGTAGAGAAAGTCGCGCACACTTTCGAGCGGCATTTCTACCGGCAGCCAGCGGGCAACCTCGTCCAGCGTGGTGTATTTGAGCAATCCGGCCAGCGGTTCTCCCAGCCCAAATTGGGGGAAGACATTCAGGTAAAGAGACTCGCCAAAAGCAGCAGCCATCGAAACCGCTGAAGCGCCAACATCCACGCTCAGGATGTGTTTGTTTTCACCATCTACCGAAAGGAAGCGCGTCATTCGTCCCTGGGCATAGGCGGTCGGCAAAACAACCCCTCCGGTGAGAACGCGCAATTCTTCGATTTCCGGCATTTGCCGCTGGCGAATATTGATAGTCAATTTGGCGAGTTCGCGTTGAGCCGGAGCCAGGTCTTCTACGTCAAGCGAAGGGCGCACATTCGGACAAATGACCAGTTCCGAAGCGATTTTGCCCAGCGTGGCGCGGATGCCTCCTGCCAAAGCGCGATTGCCTGCGTAAAGCATAGCCGGGCGTTGTCCATCGGGCATGAGATAAGCAGCCAGGCCGATGGTTTCGATGATGCTGTTAATAGAATGCGTTGCACCGCCATCCACGCCACCAGCAATCAGTATCAATTCCGGGCTTTGACGGATGACCGCGTTGACCTGTTCATCCAGGCGACGCGAATCATTAAGACTGATGGTATCGAGGACGCGAGCATAAGACGCATGAACCAGTTTTTCAATCGATTTGAGCGAAACCTCCGGTAACAAGCCAACCAGCAGAGTCTTGATCGGTGCACCAGCCGAGAGGGTAGCCACCATACCATCCACACCGGCACCATCCGGCTGAGAGGGGATGAGCAGGCGGCCTTCTTCATCCATAAACTGTTTTCCGAGCAAGTTTTGCAGGTTTTCGACCGCTAACTGCACGCCCAGCACCAGATTGCGGACACCGCCGTCATTCGTGGTGGGGCATTGTCCCATTCCAATCAGACGATACTGTCCTTCGACCACATCGAAGTACGCGGCGCGGGTCGTGACTGCGCCAATATCCACTGCCAGCAGAGAGTTACCATCCACGAGAGAGGCAGGCATAATCGTCTTATCGAAGAAGAGAATCCAAAAAGAGGACGATAGATTGAATACGGTCAACAAAGGCAGTCAATGCTGCCGCCAATACGCCGGCAAAGATGGCGCCCAAAGCGATTGCGATGAACACCTGGCCTATCCACGCCAGGAGAGTTATCACTCTGCCGCGCCGGCCGGCGCTGGATTTTCCCACCGTAAACTGAAAATAAGCAATGGTGGTTACCGTTCCAAACAAGATGAACGCGCCAGATAAGATGCCGCCCGCGCTTTGCCCAAACATTGCAGACGATGCCTGAATTTGGGGAAACAAAGTGCCAAGCACCGCGCCTGCGACAGCAGTTGCCGTTCCAACACCAACCAGAAAGGCCACAACTGGGCGGCCCAACCACTCAAGTGCAGGCGATAGCTTTGCCAGCAAAAGGATGCTCAAGGTCAGTGGGAACAACATCAAAACGCGGTCAAGCGGAGAACCCACCAATAACGGCAGGAAGAGTTTATCCACAACGACCTGGCGAAAAACCGTTGCCGTGACGTAGCCGGCGGCTACGCCAACAAAAGCATGAACCGCCAGGCGAAATGCAGGGCTATCGCCGATGAGATAGCTCATGATTAGCACAGTAAACAGGAAACTGAGCAGTCCGATGATGAGTTCGTTGCTTTCCATGCTATGCCTCGTCCTGTTCAACGGCGTCGTTGCGTGCACGGAAGCGCTCGACAAGACTCCACAACGCGCCAAACAGAATCGCCAGGAGAGCAATGCTCCAGGCAGCACCAAAACCATCCCAATACAGGGCTTTGATATGACCGGGATAGACCTGCCCCGGCTGGGAGTCCCGTTTTTCGTAGAGCGCACCACCTTCCAGGCCGATGACCAGACCATCCAATTGCCCTGAAGCCGCATAAGGCTGAATGAGTGGCCCGGCCTGGGCGCTGGTCACCATGAGAAGAGGAGTATTTCCGATGCGACCAGCGGTCTGTTCAATCCACAGACGGCCATTATCGGGGTCATCGGTGATGACCAAAACAACATCGAAACCGGAAAGGTCGGTCACTTTGTCACGCAACATGTCGGTTTGCCACAAATCGCCGCTGACCGAGTCGACTCCGGTCATTTTCTGCGGCTGTTCGGCAAAGCCTTTGACGCCTGCCGCGCCACCGGGCAAATAGCCAAGAAACAGGTACTGCTGCCCTACGACGTAGGAAGGCGGTTGCTGACCGTTTCTGGCATACACGGCACGGCTTTTCTGGAGCAACCGCTCTCCCATTTCCATGCTAAGCGGCGATGTGGACAGGAAGGTCAGTCGTGCGTTTTTGCGCATCAGATGGGTCACTACAGGCAC
Source organism: Anaerolineales bacterium (assembly GCA_025056175.1). Lineage (GTDB taxonomy): Bacteria > Chloroflexota > Anaerolineae > Anaerolineales > Villigracilaceae > UBA5195. The sequence continues at coordinate 1,139 of JANWWK010000033.1, read as the reverse complement.
GGCAGCCTGTTCCAACTCACCAGCAAAACCGGGTGGATAGTCGGTCACGACCAGGACGAGCGCATCGTTGGGAACAGTAGCGGAGAGGGTATCGTAGAAGCGATTGAACGGGGCGTTCGGGTCGGTTGGCAATTCAGGCACGGATAAGAAACGACTGCCAAGAATTGCAGGAAGTAAGACAGCCAGGGTCAGCAGTCCAAATAATACCCAGCGCAGAGGGCGCAGTAAGGGAACTTTTTCAGGCGCCGCTACGGGTTTGGATTCGGTTTCAGAAGAAAGCAATCGTTCCAGTAGAGCAGCCTGGGTGCGCTGGGTTTCGCCCGCTTGTAGCTTGAGCGGGTAAGGTTTGGGCTTGCGAATTTCAAGCACACCCGGTACAGAGGGCAAAACGCTGCGAAGTCCTGCGAGCGGTCCTTGCTGTTCGGCCTCTTCGCCTGCTTCCGCTGCATCGACGCCGGTAAGCATCGTTTCAACTGGACGCATGGCCTGCACCCAGGAGGGTAACTCGACCGGCTGAAGGTCAGTCTGCTCTGGTGCAGCTGGTTCGGACGGACTGGTTTCAGGAGAGGGGGTAAATCCAGCCAGCCAATCCGGAATATCCATCAAGAGGCTGTCAATAGAAGGCGTCTCTGAAGCGGAAAAAGGCGAGGGCGTAGAAGCGTTTGACAGGTCTGGCAATTCCGGTTGTGGTGTTGCAACCGGTTCTGCCGGCTTTTCCTGCACCGATGCAGTTTCGGATGAAAAGGAAAACGCGGTCCCCCCCGTCAACCCTGCCAGCCAGTCGGGGACTTCGGCAGACGATTCAGGTTCAGAGAGCGCCCCCAGTTCTCGCAACGTACCGGTGGGGAAAGGTTTGGGTGAGGGAGCAGAAGGAGGAACAGACGGCGGGGTTTCGGGCGCAGCCGTTTGCAGACCGCTCAGCCAGTCAGGCACCTCCGAGGGAGCGGTGGTCGGCGCGGAGGACGGGGCTTCGGGCACAGCCGCCTGCAGGCCGCTCAGCCAGTCAGGCACCTCCGAGGGAGCGGCGGTCGGCGCGGACGGCGGGACTTCGGGCGCAGCCGTTTGCAGGCTGCTCAGCCAGTCAGGCACATCGGAGGGAGCGGCGGTCGGCGCGGACGGCGGGACTTCGGGCGCAGCCG
>JANWWK010000032.1 GCA_025056175.1 Anaerolineales bacterium | reverse complement strand
TGTCCGCCCACGCCAGAATACAGTTTGGGGCCAATCGAATCGGCGCACACCTGCCCGGTCAGGTCAATTTCGATGGCCGAGTTAATCGCAACCATACGGTCGTTTTGGGCGATGACGAAGGGGTCGTTGACGTATTCGGTGCGATGAAATTCAATCAGTGGATTGTCATCCACCCATTTGTAGAGCCGCTCGGTGCCGAGAATGAACCCGGCCACAATTTTGCCGGTGTGAATGGTTTTGCGTGCATTCGTCAGCACACCGGCTTCCACCAGGTCAATCACCCCTTCGGCAAACAATTCAGTGTGAATACCCAAATCCTTCTTGTGAAAGAGATATTTCAGCACGGCATCGGGGATTGCGCCAATGCCCATCTGCATCGTGGCGCCATCGGGGATTAACTCAGCAATGAACCCGGCAATTTTCTCGGTAATGACCGGGTCGCCCTCCTCCGACATCCGCAATTCGGCTATCGGATAATCTACCGGAATGATGTAATTCAAACGACTGACGTGAATGAAGGAATCGCCCAACGTGCGGGGCATTTGCTCGTTCACCTCGGCAATGATGATTTTGGCTGATTCGGCGGCCGATTTGGTCAGGCCGACTTCCACGCCTAGCGAGCAAAATCCATGCTCATCGGGCGGTGAGACGTGAATCATCGCCACATCCAGCGGCAAAATGCCGTTTTTGAACAGGAGCGGAAACTCAGAAAGCAGCACGGGCGTAAAATCTGCGCGGCCTTCGTGAACAGCCTTGCGAACATTCGCGCTGATGAACATGGTATTGACGCGCAAGTGCCCCTGCATCTCGGGAGCAACGTAGTCGGCGGGGCCGACTGTGAGCGCCTGGCAGATTTCCACATCGTGCAGCTCGGGCGCACGCCGCACCAATGCCGCCAGAATCATCTTGGGAACGGAAACATTGCCGGTAAGAAAGACTCGGTTGCCCGACTGAATGGCCTTGACCGCTTCATCGGGCGTAGTGACACGGGATTGGTAAATGCTCTGCCAGCTCATGAGTTACGCTCCTTGTTCAACCGCCCAGCGGTGCATGTGGCGCAATTCGCCGCGGTGCGTGTTCACTGCGGCTTCGATGGCCGGGAACTGTTTCATAGATTCTTCTACTCCGAATTGCGCTAAATCTCGAATATATGGCATCGCTGCATTCACAAAGGCATGCGTAGCAGTACGTGCTGCCAGACTGGGGATGTTGGGAACACAGAAGTGGATGATACCTTCCTCGATATAAGTCGGTTGGTCATGGGTGGTCGGGCGCGAAGTTTCGGCACATCCACCCTGGTCAATCGAAAGGTCAATAAACAACGAGCGTGGTTTCATCGCCCGGAAGGTTTCGCGCGTAAGCACGATGGGGGCGCGTTCTCCTGGCACCAACACGGCGCCAATCACGACATCGGCATACGAGGTGGCGCGCTCGATGTTGCGCCGGGTTGAAATCATCGTTACCACGCTGGGAAAACGTTCATGAATGCGCTGAAGCGGCTCCAGGCTTTTGTCCAACACCGTCACATGCGCGCCGAACCCCAAAAACGCCTTCGCGGCACAGGCACCGGCAGTTCCTGCCCCAATGATGACCACCTCTGCCGGAGGAACACCCGCCACGCCGCCCAACAAAATCCCTTTGCCGCCAAAATTGCTCTGCATCAGGCGCGCCGCAATTTGGGCGGTCATCATCCCACCAATCTGGCTCAGAGAGCGCAAAACAGGCATGTTGCCATCTGGCTCGCGGATTTCTTCGTAGGCGATGGAAGTAATCTGGTTCTGGAGCAAGGCGTTGATTCGCTCCTGACGGGTGGCCGCCAGATGAAGCAAACCCATCAACACTGTGCCGGGGCGCATCATCTGGATTTCCTCCTGCATGGGGCGGGCAATCTTCAAGAGCAAATCGGCCCGGCCAAAGACCTCGTGCGGCGAATATACAATCTGCGCGCCTGCGTTCTGGTATTCCTGGTTGCTAAACCCGGCGCCCACACCAGCTTCATTTTCGACATAGACCGTATGTCCATGTTGAACAAGAATTTCTACCCCCGCAGGAGAAAGTCCTACCCGAAACTCGAACGGGCGGCGCTCTTTGGGAATGCCTATGTTCATAGAACCTCCTGATGCACAAACCGATAGGATGGAGAACCCCAAAAGTCTCGCTGACTTTCGGGGTTCTATGTTTTTCAGTTCATTTGCAGCACTTCCCGAATACGGGGCAGCGCCCAATCAATCGTCTCCTTATCAATCACCAACGGCGGCGCCAGGCGAATGACGTGTTCATGCGTCTCCTTCGCCAGAATGCCACGTTTTTGCAGTTCTACACAGAAACGACGCGCTCCACCCGCTTCTGGTTTGAGTTCAACCCCAATAAACAATCCCTTACCGCGCACTTCTTTGATGTGCCGGCTGGGAATTTCCTGCAATTGTTCCAGGAAATACGCGCCCAACTCGGCAGAACGTTCGTCCAGCTTCTCATCACGCAAGACGGCCAGTGCCGCGCGTCCGATGGCAGCCGCCAGCGGGTTGCCGCCAAACGTAGAACCATGCTCTCCTGGCTGGAACAACCCCATAATCGGACGGTCGGCCAGCACCGCAGAGACCGGGTAAAACCCGCCCGAAAGCGCCTTGCCAATCACGACCATATCCGGGCGCACGTCCTCGTGCTGAAAAGCAAACCGCTTGCCGGTGCGGCACAGCCCGGTTTGAATTTCATCAGCAATGAACAAGACGTTGTACCGTTTGCAGATTTCGCTCACCCGTTTGAGATACCCCGCCGGCGGCATCACTACGCCTGCCTCGCCCTGAATCGGCTCCACCGAGACGGCAGCCGTGTTCGGTGTAATCGCGCGTTCCAACGCATCGGCATCGCCATAAGGAACGGTGACAAACCCCGGTGTAAACGGGCCAAAATCTTCTTTGTAAAGCGGCTCGGTGCTGAACGAAATGATGGTCGTGGTGCGTCCGTGAAAATTACCGCTCACAGTGATAATTTCCGCCTGGTAACGCGGCACGCCCTTCACACGGTAAGCCCACTTACGCGCCAGCTTAATGGCTGTTTCCACCGCCTCTGCGCCCGAGTTCATCGGGATAGACATCTCATAACCGCTGAACTCGGAGAGTTCCTTGTAAAAGAGCGGCAGCTGGTCATTGCGGAAAGCGCGCGAGGTAAGCGTGACCTTTTTGGCCTGTTCGAGCATGGCCTGCAAAATGCGAGGGTGAACATGCCCCTGGTTGACGGCGGAATAAGACGAGAGACAATCCAGGTAGCGGTTCCCCTCCACGTCATACACCCACACCCCCTCGGCGCGTTCGATGACGACATCCAGCGGATGATAATTGTGTGCACCGTATTGTTCTTCCAGAGCAATAAAATCTTGCGTTTTCATACTACGCCACCTCAAAGAGCCGCGCCAGAATAGCTTTTTGCGCGTGCAGGCGATTGTGCGCCTGTGGGAAGATAACCGAATGCGGCCCATCAGCCACTTCATCGGTCAATTCGTGGTTGCGATGCGCTGGCAGACAGTGCATCACAATCACATCTTTGCGCGCTTCGCTCACCAGCTTCGCATTCACCTGATACGGCGGAAAAACGGCTTCACGCCGGGCGGCTTCTTCTTCCTGCCCCATCGAAGTCCAGGTATCGGTGTAGATGACGTGGGCATCCTTCACGGCTTCGTGCGGGTCACGCAGATAGGTGATGCTCGCGCCCGATTTGGCGGCCAATTCCGCCCCAATTTTTCTGGCAGTCTCCGGCATATCGTAGCCTTCGGGGTTGGCAATGCGGAAATTGGCGCCAAGCATAACGGAAATGTGCATGAGAGAAACCGCCACGTTGTTGCCATCGCCGACGAAGACCACGTTCAAACCCTTCATCGAACCAAATTTTTCGATAATCGTGAGCGCATCGGCCATTGCCTGACACGGGTGCGAATAATCGCTCAACCCATTAATCACCGGCACCGAAGACCATTTCGCCAGCTCCACTACGTGAGCGTGGTCGAACACGCGCGCCATCATTGCATGAACATACCCAGACATGACGCGGGCAACATCAGCAATCGATTCGCGTTTGCCGAGACCAATTTCATTCGGGGAAAGATACAGCGCGTCTCCCCCCATGTGGCGCATTGCCATATCGAACGAGACGCGGGTACGCAGGCTTGGCTTCTGGAAAATCATCCCCAGCACTTTGCCCTTAAACAGCGGCGGGTTACCCCCGGCGAAGTATTCCTTCTTCAGCCGAATGGCAAGGTCCAGAATGTCCTGAATCTCTGCGGGAGAATAATCGGACACATCGAGGAAATGTTTCATGCTTTCAGTCTCCTTTATGGAAATTGGAAGTAGTTTTCGCCCCGAGCGCCGCGCAGTCGAGAGGCTATTCAATTTAAGTCACCGAAGCATCGGTCACGGTCACATTGTATCATAGGGAATTTTTCCGGTCAGGGTTCAAAGTGTCATCTCCTGGCCGGATGTTTGTACTGATTTCGCTCCCTAGTAAATCGTAGGATGAATATGGCAACGGCAGCCCATCTTGCAGGTACACAGCGGGTTGGGCAGTTCAAAGTCATCATGCAATTTGTAGCGCATTTTTGCCATTTGACGGCACGCCTGGCAGACGAAATCATCGCCAGCGGTGCGAATGGCGAGGCGTAAACCAGGTCGCTGAGCAGCGCGTTCGCGCAGCGTCTCCATCATCGCCAGGAACTCTGCATGGCGGAGAAACATATCGGGTGCCCAATGACTACCGATGTGTGTACCGGGCAAATGCCCGTTGGCAAGGCGCACAATTTGAAGCGCTTCCTGTTTGCCCAACAAATGCCACAAACCAGCAATTAATCGCAATTGTCCCTGCACATCTTGTGGAACTGCTGCCAGCAACCAGGGCGTATTGCCAAACATCAACTCCAGAAAACGTACATCCCGCGTCCACATCTCCAGGCCAGACGCAATCGAAGGCGCAGTACGATAGCCATAGGTAAACGCCAGGTCAACCGCGCGCGTAAAATTCGTTTTCTGCAAAGCTTCCACAATCAGGCGTTCGAGGGTTTTCCTGTCCATAAACCAAACCGGGCAAAATTCAAGTAAAATGCTGACTGGCTATCTGTGTATCAATCATAACGTAACAAGCGCCGCAACACCTCCAAACATCGGATTCAAATTCATGACAAGCTCTCACCAGGAAATTGAAGCCAAATTCTACGTGCGCCATTTAGCGGCCATCGAAGCCCGCCTGCGCGCATTGGGGGCAGTATGCCGTGTGCCGCGCACCTTTGAATACAACCTGCGCTACGACAACCCGGCAGGCACACTTTTGCAGGAACACAAAGTATTGCGCCTGCGCCGCTTCGACGACATCCGCCTGACCTTTAAAGGCCCTGGGCAGGCAATTGCCGGGGCGCTGGCACGCACCGAAATCGAACTGGTCGTGAACGACTTCGAAAACGCTCAACTTTTCCTGAATGGTTTAGGCTACCAGGTCGTCATGATTTACGAAAAATACCGGACGCTGTATGAATGGGGAACAGCGTACGCAGCCCTGGATGAACTCCCCTATGGGCATTTCGTGGAAATCGAAGCCGAAAACCCGGAAAAAATCACTGCCCTGGCCTGTACCCTCGGACTGAACCCGAAAACCGCTGTTGCCGCCAGTTACCAGACGCTCTTTGTTCACCTCAAACAAACGCGCAGCCTGACTATGCCCCACCTGACGTTTGAGGCCTTTTCTGGATTAGTCATTTCACCGGACGATTTAGGAGTCTCCCCCGCAGATTAGGTTACCTGGCCTGCGAGAAGCGCCCCAAAGCCATCCGAAGACGGCTAAAACCTCTGGCTATACGGTCTTCTACTTCCCTTCTGCCACAACATATCCCTTCTCATATAAGCGCCCTTGCTCCCACCGGACGGCGCGCACCACCCCCGCTTCTACTCCCAGGCGTGATACCAGCGCAGAAAAAGTGGCCGGGTCACCAGACGTATAATACTGGATGGGAGCAACCTCCCTACCCCAGCCATCGGTCGTATCAGAAGCAAAAACCCGCCTCACCTGCCGCGCCACCGCCGGAGCCGGGTCAATCACCCGCACCGCATCTCCCACAATTTGCCTGATTAACGGAATCACAAACGGATAATGCGTACATCCCAGTACAACCGTATCAATTCCGCGTTCCAGCATTGGGAATAGCGCCGTTTCCAAAATCCTGCGCGTTTCGGCATCCTGAAGCGCCCCGCGCTCAATTTGCCCCACCAGGCCAGGACAGGTATCCTGCAACACCGTCACCCCTTGCGCAAAACGCTCCAACACCGAAGCATACAATGCGCCCTGAAAAGTTGCCGGAGTAGCCAGCACGCCAACGACTCTCGTACGCGTCTGCTCTGCTGCCGGTTTCACTGCCGGTTCCATGCCCACAAACGGCACACCCGGAAATCGTTCGCGCAAAAAATGTAAGGCGGCGGCAGAAGCCGTATTACAGGCTACCACAATCCCCTGCGCCCCGTTTGAGAGCAAAAAACGGGTAATTTCCTCCGAAAATGCACGCACTTCGTCGAGCGCACGCGGTCCATACGGCACATGCGCCTGGTCAGCAAAATACAAAAGGGGAGCATATGGCAACTGCGCGCGAATCTCACGCAACACCGAAAGCCCCCCTAGCCCCGAATCGAAAATGCCAATGGTTGGCATCTGCGCCATCATCCGTTCATCCGTGTTCGACATACCTCAACAAACGTCTGAAACAACCGCCGCGCCGATTCGTGCTCCATCAACCATTCGGGATGCCACTGCACCGCCAGCCCAAACGGATGTCCGGGCAATTCCACCGCCTCAACCAAGCCATCGGGAGCAAACGCCGTCGGTTGCAAAACCGGCGCCAGGTCTCGAATCCCCTGATGGTGCAGGCTATTGACCAGAGTCACCGACTCCCCAAACACCTGAGACAGACGGCTGTTTTCCGCCACCTGCACCGAATGCGCCAGATGCGTGCGTGGAAAGCCTTCGTGCCAGTCGTGGCGAAGAGCGCCGGGCAACTGGTCGGCCACATCAGTAAACAACGTGCCGCCCAGAGCCACATTCACCACCTGCAACCCACGGCAAATCCCCAAAAACGGCTTGCCGTCCTGGGCTGCGGCGCGCACCAGAGGCAGTTCCAGCGCATCGCGCTCCGGGTCCACTCCATCCACATTCGGATGAGGTTCCCCACCGAACATTTCGGGCTGAATGTCACCACCCCCGGTAAACACCACGCCATCCAATCGCGCATAAAATTCCCGCCATTCCGCTTCGCGCAACCGATTCGGAATTAAAACTGGCAAACCACCGGCCTCCAAAACAGCACGGATATAATGCGTTGCCAGCGCAACCACCGGGTTACCGTATTCGTTCTTGCTGGTATAAGTTGTCAACCCAATGAGAGGACGAGAGGAGGTCATATTTTCAGCTCCAAAAACACAAAAAACATTTCAGATTTTCACAACACTCAACCAAGCAGAGCAGGCAAATCCAGGTGGGTAAAATCCGGCACAGCGCGTAAGACGTGCGGTAAGCCTTCGACCTCCCGTGCCGGCAGGGTCGTACACAGAAAAACGGCATCCATCCCAGCACGGGCAGCGGCTTCGATGCCGGCCAGCGCATCCTCAAAGACCAGACAGGCTTCTGGTCGCACTTCCAGCGTCTGAGCAGCCTTGAGAAAAATTTCTGGGTCCGGCTTCCCGTTTCGGACGTCCTGCGCGCCAATCACCGCGCGAAAATGCCGCCGCAAATCCATTTCATCAAGAATAAATTTGACATTTTCCGGCGGAGCGGCGGTCGCTACTGCCATCGGCAAATTCAGCGCATGGGCTTGCTCCAAAAAATCCAACAAACCCGGAAGCGGTTCACGGCAACAGGCGAATCGTTCACGATACAGCGCCTCTTTGCGCGCGCTCCAGAAAGCAATTTCCTGCTCGCTAATGTGCGCACCGAGCATCAAACGTAAAATTTCACCGTTCTTTTTGCCGGTCGTCAGGCGGTTAAACTCCTCCAGGTCAATCTGGATGCCGGCTTCGGCCAGCGTATCACTCCAGGCCTGGTTGTGAATGGGCATGTTGTGGACGAGTGTACCGTCCATATCGAAAATCAGAGCGTTGTAATTCATAGCCGCTATTTTATCCCACTTTGCCGGACATACGCGGCACGAATCTTGCACCCTTACTGCCAGAGTTCTTGTGACGCGAGGTGACCATGAATAACCAGATTATCGAAGCGATTGGACGCTGTAACCCCGATGAACCGCTCAACCCTGGCGACCCGCGCTGGTGCGATTTTGACCCGGCGCGCGGCACCAACCTGCACGACCGCATTACACGCCGTTTGCGCGGCGCCGAAGCCGAACGCAAATACAGCCACATCGCTGTTGCCGGGCATCGCGGCTGCGGCAAATCTACCGAACTGGCGCGCGTGATGGATCGCGCCCGCTCCGAAGGCTACCTGCCACTCTACGCCGTCGTCAACGAACAGGCCGACCCCAACGAAATCGGCTTTGGCGACCTCTTCCTGTTGATGCTGCGCCTGCTCGATGAAGCCTTCGACACCGACAAAACACTGCGCCCCCTGCCAGAACGCGCCGTCAAGGTTGTGACCGATTGGTTTCAGGAAGTAACCCACATTGAACAGCGCGAGGTAGAGCGCGTGATTGCCTTCTCGGGAGACGTGGAACTCGGCGCGAACACCCCGCTTGGAAAACTACTCTCCGGTCTGAGCCTGCTGCGTAAAACCACCGGCAAACAACGCGAGGAAATCAAACAAGCCGTCGAAAAATACCCCGACCAGCTGCGCCAGAACCTCAACCTGCTCCTGGCCGAATCGCGCAAAATCTCCCAAAGAGCTTACCCGCGCGGCATCATTTTCATCCTGGATAACCTGGACCGCTACCCCCCGGAAATGATTAGCCGTGCCGTGCTGACCAACGCCGACCTGCTGACCGGCATAGACGCGCACACCATTTTCGTCCTGCCCATCTCGCTACTCTACAACCCACCCGGCGAGACGGTCGAAGACCGCTACGAACCTGAAACATTACCCATGTTGCCCGTTTACCCGCGCGGGAATCATCACGCCATCCAGGAAAAAAGCGTCGCAGCCTTGCTCAACGCCATCTACCTGCGGGTGGATAAAAATCTGTTTGCCGACCCCTCAATAGCAGTACGGCTGGCGCACCTTTCGGGTGGCTGTCCGCGCGACTTGCTGCGTCTGCTCAAAGAAGCCCTGTTAGAATCAACCAGCCTGATTGACGAACGCGCCGTCAACCGCGCCGCCAGCCTGGTGCGCGGCGAAATGGCGCGCAAACTGACCCTGCGACACTACGAACTACTCGCCAAAACACACCTGGAAACCACCATCAACCCCGATGAAGATGGCCGTTTCCTGCTCTACCGTCGCGCCGCGCTGGAATACGAAGCCGAACGCTGGATTGGTGTCCACCCTCTGTTGTGGGAGACGCCCGAATTCAAAGCCGCCCTGGAAGCCGCCCGTCGGGAGCGTGGCAGTGTATTGCGTGCCTGAGCCTTATCCTGCAAACGGCTTTGGAAGCATCTTACCAGACCAGGATTCTCTCCTTTGGTGACTATACGCAAATGACCGAACGAACAACCCCCTCCCCCGACGAATTCGAGCGCTTGCGGCGCTTTGCACTCTTCCACCAGGGGCAATTTTCGCTGGGATTGGCGCGCGTCAATGACCCGCTTCAGCGCAATCAGGTCATCGTCCGGCTCAAAGAAAGCCTGCAAGCCGAGGGCATCCGCCTGGTTCATCTCGACCTCTCCAACCGACATCCGGTCAATCTGCGCCAGGCCCTGCATGCCACTCCCGAAGGACGCGCCCTGCTGCAAAAACCACGCCAGGCCGCTCTGGTCGTGACCGGCATGGAACACCTCATCGAAGCAGATGATACCATCGGCGGGCGCCCACCTTTTGCCGCCGCGCTCAACGCAGAACGGGACATCCTGCGGCTGACGCTGCCCATTCCGGTCGTGCTGTTCCTCACCGACCTGGCCATGGACCGCCTCGACCTGGCCGCCCCAGATTTCTTCGATTGGTACAGCGCGGCGTTTCAGTTTCAATCCACAGGGCTGAGCGCTGCACGTCTCGAACCGCCCACGGGCGCCATCCTGCCACCTGAACGCGAAGGCGATACACGCCCGGCCAAAAAGAACCTGGAGCAACTCGAAGCCCTGCGTCGCAAAATTGAAACCGACCCCACCCGCCGCCGCGAACTCGCCGCCCTGCTGCTCATTATCGGACGCAGTTATGCCTCTCTGACAGACCTCTCCGACCGTCAACTGGCAGTTTCCTACCTGAAACAGGCCGCTCACCTGTTTCACACCCTCTCCGACCTGGAAAATGAAGCTGCTTCACGCGTTAAACTGGCAGAAGTTTATTACTGGATTGATGACTACGCGCAATCTTTGGACAATTTTGAGCGCGCTCTGACACACTACACCCAAACCAACAACATCCCGCGCATTGCCGTCTGCCAGCAGCGAATGGGGGATGTCTATATTCAACTGTCCGAAACCAGGCAGGCCGAAGATTGTTATCTCCAGGCGCTCCAAATCTACCGCACGCTCAAGCAAACGCCTGGCGTAGCGGCGTGTCTCCGCAGTTTGGGCGATGTAGCCCGCCTGACAGGCAATTTCTTCCGTGCGGAACGTCGTTACCGCGAAGCCCTGCCCCTGTACCGGCGCGAAAATGACCCCCTGGGCGAGGCCAACTGCATTCAAAACATGGGCGAACTTTTGCTTCATCAGGGTCAGTACCGTCAGGCGCAAATTCGGTATGGTGAAGCGCTCGAAATCTACCGCAAAATCGGCAATTCGCTCGGTAAGGCCAACTGTCTGCAAGGGCTGGCGCACGCCGCGCGTCTCCAGGGCGGGCTGGTCGAGGCGCAAGAACGGTATGCCCAGGCGTTGGAGGTCTATCGCTCCATCGGCTATCGCCTGGGAGAAGCGGCCTGCATCGAAAATCTGGGCGACCTGGCGCGTCGTCGCGAGGATTATGAGGAAAGCCAGAAACTCTATCTGGAAGCGTTGGGCATGTACCGCTCACTGCACAATAAACTGGGCGAAGCAAATGTGTTTTACGGCCTGGGTGAACTCTTTTTTCAGAAAGAAGAATTCGAATCCGCGCGTCAATCCTTTCGGCGTGCCGAACGTCTCTATCACCAGACCGGAGCGCGGTTAGGAGAAGCAAATACACTGGCGGCACAAGGCGCAATTGCCCTGCTGCATGGACAGGAACAGGCCGCCCAGGAAGCCCTACACCATGCCTGCCAGATATACCTGGAAATCGGCGACCGTTATTCGATCGCAGCGCAAACCGGCAACTACGGCTGGTTGCTCTACGAGCGGGGCAAAACCGCCGAAGCGCGTCCTTACCTGTGGCGCGCGGCAGAATATTTCACCGTTCTCGGTCTGCACGACCAGGCCGAACGACACCAGAAAGCAGGAGAAGCAACCCAGGATACCTCCGCACGTTCGGCCTGAATGGGTGCATCCCCTAAAGACCGTTCAAGCAGCATGGACGCAGTAGATACTACAAAGCGGCAAAGTCCTCAGGATTTCCCAGCGGAAGCGTGGTCACACCTTCGAGAATGCGCTTGACCAGGCCACCCAGAACAACACCGGTGCCTGCCTCAACAAAGGTTTCGACCCCCTGGGCGCGCATCCAGTGCACCGATTCAGTCCAGCGCACACGATTCTGCATTTGCGCTCGCACATCTGCGCGCAGCGCCTCAGCAGAAACGAGCGGTCCAGCGGAGACGTTGCCCACGACTGGAATGCGCGCATCGGAAAAAGGTGCCTCGTTTACGGCAGCATCCCACTCAGACTGAATACTTGCCATCAATGGAGAGTGCGCCGCAATGCTGACCGCCAGCGGCAGAGCGCGTTTGGCGCCAGCAGCTTTTGCACCGGCAATAGCCCGCTCCAGCGCGGCTTTGTGTCCGGAAATCACCACCTGACCAGGGCAGTTGTCATTTGCCACCTGCACCACCTCCGCAGGTGTGCTGGCTGCAGCACAAACCTGTTCCAGCGTGGGAATATCCAGCCCTAAAATAGCAGCCATGCCGCCCGGGTTGCGTTCGCCGGCCAGTTTCATCAGTTCACCTCGCTTGCGGACGAGCCGCAGGCCTTCGGCAAAGGAGAGCGCCCCCGCTGCCGTGAGCGCAGAAAGCTGCCCGAGCGAGTGTCCGGCCACGAAAATGGGAACAGGCGGCGGGTTAATTGCTCGCCAGGCAGCGAGAGAGTGAATAAACAAGGCCGGTTGCGTGTTCAGGGTGTCGTCCAGTTCTTCTTTGGGACCATCCCACATCAGTTGGGAGAACGGGAAACCTAAAATGACATCGGCTTCTTCGAAGACAGCACGCGCAGCAGGAAAGGCTTCGGCCAGCGCACGCCCCATGCCCACGGCCTGCGACCCCTGACCTGGAAATACGAAAGCAGTTTTGGAAAAATCAATCGTCATGGTTTCACCTCGCGGGGGTTAAAACACGAACGCGCCGTGAAGGTCACGGCGCGCCGGTGCCGGAAACGGTTATTTTTTGGCTTTCTCGACTTCGACGACCTCGCGGCCCTTGTATTGCCCGCAGGAGGGACAAACAGTGTGCGGCAGGCGCATCTCGCCGCAATTGGGGCAGGCGACCAGGTTGCGAGCCTGCAAGGCATCGTGGGCGCGGCGGCGGTCGCGGCGTCCCTTCGAGTGCTTACGCTTTGGATGAGGGGGCATGCTGTACTCCTTGAAATGATTGCATCCGGTGGCGGATTGGAAAGGTCTCGTTTAAGCGGGCTGATTATAGCGGCGGCAGGGCGCACTGTCAAGCGCCTGCCAGGCAGATTTTGCCATGCTCAGGGAGAGAACCTTTTCCCATCTTGCAACGTCTGGGGGTATGATATGATTCAGGCAATGAACCTGCTCCGGGAGAGATAACCTTGAAATCACACCCGACCCGCTGGCTAGCCGTTTCTGTGCTCATCAGCATCTTGCTCTTACCGATGTTTACGTCAGGCGCACAGGCACAAAATCAATCGCCGATTCGCCTTGTCATCCGGCCCGGCTTCGACGGTTTTTGTAAAGAAAATCGCTGGTTTCCTGTACGGGTAACGGTCGAAAACACAGGAGCCGAGGTCGCTGCGCAAGTGCAGGCATCGTATGATAATCGGTGGAACGGTCGAACCGCCTATGGCCTTGAACTTTCGCTTCCTGCGGGAGCGCGAAAGGAGTTTTTCCTGTACGTTTTTGCAGAAGGCTGGACGGGAAAACTCACTGTGAGCGTGAACGAAAAAAACAAAACGCTGATTGAACGGGATGTTAACCTGACCTGCGAGGGTGTTGATACGCTCCTGGTCGGTTTATTAGCGGAAACACCTTCTGATTACGAACTTCTAAGCGATATTGCCTTTTTCAATGGAAGAAGCCGCGTGATTCCCCTTCAGGTGACCGACCTGCCCGATGCGCCGCATGGTTGGCAGGCGCTCGATGCGCTGGTAGTCTCCGATGCAGATACGGGCGAGTTGACTGCTGCACAGCGCGCCGCGCTGGGTGACTGGCTGGCGCAAGGCGGCAAACTGCTCGTCACCGGCGGCGATGCCTGGCAGCGCAACACTGCGGGATTGACGGAGTATCTCCCGCTGACGCCGACTTTTACGCGTCGGACGGAGAGCCTGGCGCCACTGGCAACCTACTTTCACCTGGCATGGTCCTCTGACAGCAGCGCAACGCTCGCCAGCGGAACACTGCATCCCACTGGGCAAACGCTCATCGAAACAGATGGGGTGCCACTGTTAACCCGTCGACCAATTGGGCTGGGCGAGGTCTATTACCTGGCGGCAGACCCTGGCGTGCAACCGCTGCGCGAATGGCAGGGGATGGAAACAGTCTATACTCATCTGCTGGGAGCGCGCGTTGCCCGTCCACGCTGGCTGGAGTGGCCCTGGAATGATGACAAAGCTGTCAGTGCTGTGGCTACTGTGCCGGAGATTGGGTTGCCGAATTTTCTGCTGGTTTGCGGCTGGCTGGGGATATATCTACTCATCATTGGGCCGGTTAACTTTCTAATCCTACGGCAAATCAAGCGTCCCGAATGGGCCTGGCTGACGATTCCGGCATTGGTACTTGGCTTCAGTGCTTTTGCTTACGTTTCAGGCTTTCTCTATCGCGGTACACGCCCGACACTCAACCGTTTGGCCGTCATTCAGGGATGGGATACCCTGCCGATGGCACAAGTCAAAGCCATAGCAGGTGTTTACTCTCCCAACCGCACCCGTTACGACTTGAAAAGTACACAGGGATTCAAGTTTCTACCGCAAAGCAATAATGTCTTCAAAATTCAAGATGAAAAAAACTGGCTGGCACTCGAACAAAGCACAGGCCAGATTCTGCCGCAGGCACAAGTTGAAATCGGGGGGATGAAAGCAGTTGCGGCGGAGGGAACTCTGCCAGCCTTCCAGATTGCCCACGACTTAACTGTGACGATAAGCGACCGCCTGCCCCTTTTGAGCGGCACGGTAACCAACCAGAGCAAAATCACTCTCCAGGATGCTTTCCTCGTCACGCCTGGCAGCGTGACCCATGTGGGTGACCTTTCCCCAGGACAATTGGTGCCGATACGTTTACCGCTTCAGGTCAGCAGAAATAACTCCGGCTTCTATAGCCCGAATTTCCTGCCCGACCCCTACAATTCCACCTATGTTCTCGGAGATGAACAGAAACTGCGCCGCGATGCGTTGCTACGCGCGGCAGTCGTGGTGCAAGATTATCAACTTTACCCCTCGAACTGGGGCATTTATCTGATGGGGTGGGTCGAAACGCCACTCCTGCCGATAGAATTGAGTGATGTCAACGCGAAAACGATAGATACGGCTTTCTATATTCATCAACTTACCCCCCAATTTCGGATGGAAGGCGATACGCTGCTCATCAATCCGGCTTTGTTCGTTTGGGAATCTTCTACGCCGGATGTCTCTCCGTATTCCAGTGGATATGGACGTCTGAGTCAGGGATATGAATTACGTTTTCGCCCGGCGTTTCCTCTGCAATTTTCACAGGTGACTTCCCTTACCATCAGGCTGGATGGGAGTACAGCCCCCTTAAATACGATGTTGTATGTGTGGAACTACAAAACCCGACAGTGGAGCAGTATGCGCGTGTCTACGTGGGACGACATAGACCTTGCTGAACCGGCACAGTTCGTTGGCCCCGGCGGTGAAGTACGTATTCGCCTGCAAGATGACACCAGCAGTTGGGGCGAAATCTACGAGTCCAGCATAGACCTGGTGGTGCAGCCATGAGCGTAATCATCGAGATTGAGCATCTCACCAAGCGTTTTGGCAAACGCATCGCTGTAGATGACCTGAGCCTGACGGTGCATCCCGGTGAAATTTTCGGGTTGGTAGGGCCGAACGGCGCAGGTAAAACAACCACCATGCGGATGCTGGCGACCCTGCTTCAGCCAGATAGCGGCGAAATCCGCGTGGGCGGGCATTCCGTCCAACGCCAGCCACGCGAGGTGCGGCGTATGCTTGGTTACATGCCCGATTCGTTCGGCGTCTATGGCGATATGAGCGTACAGGAATATCTGGATTTCTTCGGCGCATGCTATAAAATCGCCCCGGCCAAACGTGCCGCGCTGATTGCCGACCTGCTGGAGCTGGTGGAAATTGGTCACCGCCGCGATGATATGGTAGATACGCTCTCCACCGGTCTGAAGCAGCGGCTCGGGCTGGCGCGCGTCCTGATTCATGACCCGGAAGTGCTGGTGCTGGATGAACCCGCCTCCGGCCTGGACCCCCGCGCACGCATCGAAATCCGCGAGCTGTTGCGCGAAATTGCGCGCCTGGGCAAAACCATTCTGTTCTCCAGCCACATCCTGGCTGATGTCAGTCAACTTTGTACGCGGGTTGCCATTTTAGAAAGTGGCAAAGTGGTAGCCCTGGGCAGCCTGGAACAACTTAACAACCGCCTGATTCCACACCGTATTCTGCATCTCGGCCTGCTGAAGACGGTGGACCCGGCACAAGCGCAACGCACAATCAGCAAGCTGGCCGGCATTCGAGACCTGCGTCCGCTGGAAGGGTTGCGAAACAGCGAATGGATTGCTTTTGAGGCCGAGTTCGAGGGTGACGACTCCGCCCTGCACGGTCTGCTGAGGGACTTACTCGCACACGGGCTACCGCTGGTTCAGTTCCACGAAGATACACAAACGCTGGAGGAAGTCTTTCTGCGGGCAACGAAAGGGATTGTTTCGTAATTTCGGATGAAAACGTCTTTCGACATCAAAATCTTGAACACTTTGCCAACTCCTCGCCTGATTGTTTCGTAATTTCGGATGAAAACGTCTTTCGACCGCAAAGTACACGTAAGGAAGACAACAAATTTATGACTGCATCTCTCTCTCCCCTTCCGAATTCAGCCAACTGGTACACCCGCCTGATAGATAACCCTGTTATCCGCAAAGAATTGCGCGGTATCATGCGTGGGCGGCGCGCCTTTTGGTTGGTCACCGGCTATGTGACCATCATCAGCGTCTTCGTTGCCCTGATGTATCTGGTCATGGCAGTCCAGGCGAACTACACCCCTGTGGATGTGCAATTTCGACAAAACGTGGGGAAACTGCTGTTCGGAACGGTGGTACTTATGGAACTTCTGCTCATCAGCTTCATTGCCCCGGCTTTGACTGCCGGGGCGATTACCAGCGAGCGGGAACACCGTACCTTCGACCTGTTACGCACCACTCTGCTTTCAGCGCGTTCGCTTGTGCTGGGTAAACTCTGTGTAGCGCTCGTTTATTTGTTCCTGCTCATGCTGGCGGGGCTGCCCATTCAAAGCCTGGCCTTTTTGCTCGGCGGAGTAGGGTTGGCCGAATTTCTCATCTCCAGCCTGTTATTGGGAGTTACCGCCCTGTTCTTTGCGGCGTTGGGATTGTTCACCTCCAGCGTGATGCGCCGCACACTGGCATCTACCGTGAGCGCGTATGGAATTATCGTGGTATCCTATACCCTGCTGGGATTTGGGCTGGTCGTATCTATTCCCTTTAGCGCGCTGACATTGAGTGATAAAGCGCTTGAGATGATTCTGGGAATCTTCTTATGGGCCATCATTTGCACCAACCCTCTGTTGACGGCTCTCATCAGTGAAGTCATTCTTATTCAAGACCAGTCGCTGTGGTACACCACTTCTGCGTTCGGCTCGCTGAATTTACCCCTTCCGTCTCCCTGGATACCATTCACTATTCTGCATACTACCCTGGCGATTATCCTGATTTTATTGAGTATTCACTTTGTTCGTCGTCCGAGTCGCACATGAACGCACTTTCTGAACTTCACCTGCATCTGGACCGCTGGATACGCTGGAGGCGCACCCGGCGGGGATTGACCTGGGGGGTCCGCGGTCTTTCCCTGGGGCTGTTGCTGGCCCTGCTATGGGGACTGACCGGTACACTTCAAGGCTGGTTTGTTGAATCGGAATTTGCAGCCTTCGTCACGCTGGTCTCTTTGGGCGTTGCTACGCTGACCAGCATGGGGGCGGCGCTGTGGCCGCTCCCTCGCCTGCAAGCAGCGCGCGATTTCGACCGCGCTTTTCACTTGCAGGAACGCATCTCGACCGCGCTGGAACTGCACGCCATGCCCACGCTTGTACCCGAAGAACTGCGCCGCCGTCAGTTGAAAGACGCTGTGGACGCTGCCCGCCGCGTGAATCCGCAACGCAGTCTGCCCCTGCGCATCCGCCCGCTGGAAGCGCTGTTACCCTTTGTACTTATTGGTCTGATACTTTTTGGCTACGCGCAAAGCAAGAGTTTTTTCCAGGAGACTCAGCGCGCGAGGGCCGTAGAACAGGTTATCCAGGAACAGTCCGAACGCCTGGAAGAGCTGCTGAAAGAGGTTGAAATCAATCCTGCCCTCAGCGAAGAGCAGAAAAAAGCATTATCGGCGCCACTCCAGCAGGCGTTGCAGGAACTCAAACAAAACCCCACGCAGGAAGGTGCGGTTTCGGTGCTGGTCAAGACGGGCGAACAATTGCAAGCGCTGAGCGCGCCCCAGGCTGAGAAGACTCTTCAGGCTCTTGAGCAAACCGGGCAAGAGCTTGCCGCGCAAGAAGATACACCCTTACAAGCGGTGGGCGAACAACTGAAAAACGGCAACCCCATCCATGCTGCTGCCGAACTGGCGAAGATAGACCCCTCACAACTTTCGTCACAGGAAACCAGGCAGCTGACACAGCAATTACAACAAATGGCACAAGCGGTGCAAGAGAACAACCCTCAGCTGGCGCAACAGTTAAACCAGGCAGCCCAGGCGTTGCAAAGCGGTAATGCTGCTGCCGCGCAGCAAGCCTTACAACAGGCTGCGCAGACAATCACACAGGCCAGCCAGCAGCAAATCATGAACCAGGCTGCCAGGCAAGCTGCTGCGCAGGTGCAGCAATGCACCGGGCAGGTGCTGGCCGCCGGCGGCGGAAATACGCCGGGACAAGCAACCAGCAGCGCCGGGCAATCCTCCCAGGGGAACGCAGCCGCAGGGAGCGGCAAAGGGACGGGGGAGAATCCCAACGCGCAAGCGGGCGAGGCCGGGTCATCGTCCAATTCTCCAAACAATCAGCCCGGTGATGGTGGTGAAAAAACGTATGAGCAAATTTATGCCCCCAGCCTGCTGGGCGGGGAAGGTGGCCCACAAGTGGGGTTGAACAGCGGTCAGGGAGAAGGGGGGCAAGTCATCGGGCAATCTCCCTCTGCACCGATAGATTCGGGGCAAAGTCTGGTGCCTTATACGGAAGTACTTGGTCAGTACGAAGAACTCAACCGCCGCGCCATCGAAAGCGGCCAGATTCCGCTCGAATTTACGCAGATAATCCGCAGATATTTCGATTCGCTCAAATAAGCGGATAAAGAACAGAGAAGCGTTCCAGGAGAGACAAAATTCATGAGTGAACTATCGATTGAGCAGTTCCGCGAGACCGCAGCACAAATCGAACGCGAAGTCGGCAAAGTGATTGTTGGACAGCAAGAAGTGGTGCGGCATGTACTGGTCAGCATCCTGGCCGGCGGACATGTCCTGCTGGAGGGTGTGCCAGGACTGGGCAAGACCATGCTGATACGTACACTCGGCCAGGCCCTGGATTTGAAATTTTCACGCATTCAATTTACGCCCGACCTGATGCCCGCCGACATCCTCGGCACCGAAATTCTGGAATCGGCGGCTTCCTCCAGTGGTATCGAGCAACGCACGTTCCGCTTCCGTCCGGGGCCGATTTTTGCCAATCTGGTGCTGGCCGATGAAATCAACCGTGCCACGCCCAAGACCCAGAGCGCATTGCTGGAGGCCATGCAGGAAGGCTCGGTGACAGTGGCGCAGAAAACCTATCGGCTCGAGGAGCCGTTCTTTGTGCTGGCAACCCAAAACCCACTGGAGATGGAGGGGACGTATCCCCTGCCAGAAGCGCAATTAGACCGCTTTTTCTTCAAGGTGGACGTAAACCTGCCGAATGTGAACGAGATGGTCGAAATTCTGGAGCGCACTACCGGCAAAGAAACTGCATCCGCCGGGCGCGCGGCCACTGGCAAGGACATCGTAGAAATGCGCACCCTGGCGCGGACGGTGCCGGCGGCTTCGCACGTCAAAGAATACATTGCCCGGTTAATGCTCGCCACCCACCCACAGGATGAAAATGCGCCGCCGCTCGTCAAACAATACGTTCGTTACGGCGTCTCGCCGCGCGGCGGACAGGCGTTGCTGCTGGGCGCAAAAGTGACTGCACTGCTCGCAGGCCGCTACAACGTTGCCTTCGAGGACGTTCACGCTGTTGCACCGGCTGCGCTGCGTCACCGCATTCTGCTCAACTTCGACGGCCTGGCAGAGGGCATTAAAACCGATGCAGTCATTGCAGAATTGTTGAAGAGCATGCCGAAATAAGTCTGCCAGCCAAACGCTTAAAGCACAGCACCGCCGGGCCGTTCCGGCGGTGTTTTGTTTTCACAAAGTACCCATTTGGGTCATTCCAGTCCACCTGGAGCGGTGAGAACGGGCCAAAAACTCTCCATACGGGGAATTTCTTCTATCGGATGGTTTTCATACAATGCTTCCAGAGACTCGAACTCCCCTCTGGAGGGCTGCTATGATTACCGCTGTTGCTATTTTCTTGATTGCGTATGCCTTCATCGTCAGCGAAAAATTTCCCCGTCACTGGGTTGCGTTGCTGGGTGGCGGCGCATTGCTGGCGTTTGGCGTGCTGACGCCGCAAGACGCGCTGACTTATATCAACTGGGAAACGCTTGGGTTGCTTTCAGGCATGTTCATTCTGGTTTCGATTCTCCACGAAGCCGGGTTTTTCTCCTGGCTGGCGCTGAATGCGATGCGCCGCGTCAATTACCATCCGACAGCGTTGTTTATCATCCTGGTTCTACTGGCGGCTTTTCTGGCGATGTTCATAGACAGCATCACCGTCATGCTGTTTCTCTCGGCGCTGACGCTGCAACTGGCGCGTCTGCTCAAACTTGACCCTGTACCGGTCATCATTGCCGAAGTGTGCGCTGCCAACACAGGCGGGGCAGCTACTCTGGTGGGTGACCCGCCAAATGTTATTCTGGGAACGACCCTGGGGTTTGGATTCAGCGACTTTGTGACCCATACCGGGCCGATTTCTGCGCTGGTGGCCGTGATTTTGCTGGTGATGTTTTACCGCATCAATCGTGAAGCCTTGCACCATGCGCGCGAAGCGCTCACTCCAGAGACGATTGCCGAAATCGAGCGGCTGCACCATGAACCTGTCCATGCTCATCTGACCCGCATCGGATTGATAGGGTTTGGCGCGGCAGTCCTGCTGTTGATTTTCCATCTACCGCTCAGCCACCTGACCGGCATCCATATCAACGCGGCAATTGCAGCGCTTACGCCGGCGGCGCTGGCTCTCATCGCGCTCAAGCCGGGCGAGGTCAAATCGGTCATCTTAAAAGTGGATGGCGAAAGCATTTTGTTCTTCGGCGGCCTGTTCCTGTTGATTGGCGGACTGGAAAAGGTTCACCTGTTTGAGATGTTCGCAGATGTGCTGGCGAATGCATCTACCTCGAACGGTGGGCTGGTCATGGCCCTGCACTGGATTCCGGGTCTGGCAAGCGGCGTGCTGGATAACGTCCCGCTGGCGCTGGCGATGAGTTATGTGCTGGAAGAACTGGCACACACGCCGGGCATGCCGGCTCTGGCACTGATGGTCTGGTCACTGGCGCTGGGAGTAGACCTGGGAGGCAGCCTGACGCCCATTGGCGCATCAGCCAACGTGGTGGCCTATACGTTCATGGAACGCAATCACGTCAAAGTTGGCTGGAAACGCTGGCTGGCGCTGGCCGTACCGCCCACGCTGCTGGCGATGATGGTGGCTTCTCTGCTGGTGGCGGCCAAAGGACATTTCGGCTGGTATTGAGTTCACCCATTTGGGTAACGGTAGCACAGTTGAATGCCCCGTTTGGGTCAGAAACGCCGCCCTGAAAATTCTCCAGACGGGTAATTTCAACAACGGAGCGCTTTCCGTACAATCCAACCAGTTCAACACGCGGCGCTTCCCCGCCAACGGGAAGGCCAACCAACGAAAAAGGAGAGAGAATTATGAAAACGAACTTGCTGCGTCATCTCAAGTGGTTGCGCTGGGTTTTCCTTCCGGCAATTGTCGCCGCCTCGCTGCTGACGGTCACCCCAGCCTACGCGCAGGAGCCAGACCCCACCGCCGAACTGATGCGCGGATTGAACACCGTTTGGGTGCTGATTGCTGCCGTGCTGGTGTTCTGGATGCAGGCTGGTTTTGCCTTCCTGGAGGCCGGTCTGACCCGCGCCAAAAACACCACCAACATCCTGTTCAAGAACGTCATTGACTTTGTATTTGCTTCGCTGGCCTTCTGGGCCATCGGATATGCCCTGATGTTCGGGGCATCTGCCGCCGGTTGGATTGGCACCAGCGGATTTTTCCTGAGCGGCGGCGAAGATGTGGCTGGTCTGCCGGTGATGGCATTCTGGTTTTTCCAGCTGGTTTTTGCCGGAACTGCGGCCACCATCGTTTCCGGCGCGATGTCCGAACGCACGCGCTTCGTGGCCTATCTGATTTACAGCGCAGTGATTAGCGCAATCATCTACCCGATTGCCGGTCACTGGATGTGGGGTGGCGGCTGGCTGGCGACCCTGCCGTTTGGTGCGGGCTTCAAAGATTTCGCCGGTTCAACCGTCGTTCACAGCATTGGTGGATGGCTGGCATTGGTCGGCACGCTGGCGCTTGGACCGCGCATTGGGCGCTTTGCCAAAGACGGCACTCCGCGCCCTATCCCCGGACACTCGATTTCAATGGCGACATTGGGCGTCTTCATTCTGTGGATGGGCTGGTTCGGCTTCAACCCCGGCAGCCAGCTGGCAATTCACGGCGGGAATGCCGATGCCGTCGCACTGGTGGCCGTCAACACCAACCTGGCAGCGGCGACGGGTGCCCTGGTGGCGATGATTGTGACCTGGGCCTTCGTCACTCGTAAGCCAGACCTGGGTGCCACGCTTAACGGTGCGCTGGCAGGCCTGGTTGCCATCACCGCCCCTTGCGCCTTCGTCACGCCGGCTGCATCTATCCTGATTGGCGCAGTCAGCGGTGTGGTGGTCGTTTACGGCGCTATCTTGCTGGAAAAATTGAAAATTGACGACCCCGTCTCCGCCGTACCGGTTCACCTGATGAACGGTATTTGGGGAACCCTGGCGCTGGGCATCTTTGCAACCGAAGGCGGCGTCACCGGTCTGATTGCCGGGAATTTCGGGCAATTCCTGGCGCAGTTGATTGGTGTCGTGGTCGTGGGCGTCTGGTGTGTATTCACTGGCTATCTGCTGTTCTTTGTTCTGCTCAAGAAATTCGTCGGCCTGCGTATCTCCCGCGAAGAAGAATTCAAAGGCCTGGATTTCAAAGAACACGGCGCAGAAGCCTACCCCGGCGACGCAGTCAGTTCCCCGGCCGGCGCAGATTAGCAACAGATACAACCAGCTCCTTCAAGCGCCAGGAAGGCTTCCTGGCGCTTTTGCCTGCCTAAAAATACCCATTTGGGTAATGGACGCTGCCCCGTGCTGTCCATATAATCACCATCGAACTTGCAAAACGCAATCCATTCCCCTCAAGGAGAGAGAACTATGGCGAAAACAGTTGCAGATGCGCTCGAACTGGCAAAGAGCGTCAAGATGGTGGACATCCGCTTCACCGACTTGCCGGGGCAGTGGCAGCACTTCACCATCCCGGTGCGCCGCTTCACGGCGGAGTTCTTCGAGGAAGGCATTCCGTTCGATGGTTCTTCGATTCGCGGCTTCCAGGAAATTCACGAATCCGATATGCTCCTGAAGCCCGACCCTGAAACGGTCTTCATTGACCCGGTGGCGAATATCCCCACGCTGGTCGTCACCTGCGATGTGTATGACCCCATCACGCTGCAGCCTTATGCCCGCGACCCGCGCTACGTGGCACGCAAAGCCGAAGCCTACCTGAAACAGACCGGCATCGCCGATACGGCTTACTTTGGGCCGGAAGCAGAGTTTTTCATCTTCGATAACGTCCGCTATGGCAGCACCACGCACGAATCGTTCTACTACATTGACAGCGAAGAAGGCTGGTGGAACAGCGGGCGCGCCGACCGGCAAAACTTTGGCGGACAAATTCAGCCCAAGCGCGGCTACTTCCCGGTGCCGCCGGCGGACACGCTCAGCGACGTGCGCTCCAAAATCGTGATGGCGCTCGAAGCAGCTGGTGTGCCGATGGAAGTACATCACCACGAGGTCGCCACCGCCGGACAGGCCGAATTGGGCATGCGCTTCACGACCCTGACCCGCATGGCCGACCAGTTGTTGACATACAAATACATTGCCAAAAACGTCGCCCGCCAGAACGGCAAGACCGTCACCTTTATGCCCAAACCGCTCTTCGGCGACAACGGCTCCGGCATGCACGTTCACTCTTCTCTGTGGAAAGGCGATACCAACGTCTTTTACGACCCCTCCGGTTACGCCGGTCTTTCGGAAACGGCTAAATACTACATCGGTGGATTGCTCAAACACGCTCCGGCCTTGCTGGCGCTCACCTCGCCATCTACCAACTCGTATCGCCGCCTGGTGCCGGGCTTCGAGGCGCCCGTCAACCTGGCCTACTCGCAGCGCAACCGCTCGGCCATCTGCCGCATTCCGGTCACCAAGAGCAGCAAGGCCAAACGGGTCGAGTTCCGCGCACCAGACCCCTCCAGCAACCCCTATTTGTGCTTCGCCGCAATTCTCATGGCCGGGTTAGACGGCATTCAGAACCGCATTGACCCCGGCAGCCCGCAGGACAAAGACCTGTACGACCTGCCCGCTGAAGAAGCCAAACTCATCAAGCAGGTTCCCGGCTCGCTGGCCGAAGTGTTAGACGCGCTCGAAGCCGACCACGAGTTCCTGCTCAAGGGCGATGTCTTCACCACCGAATTGCTCGAAGCCTACATCGAATACAAGCGCACAATGGAAGTAGACCCCGTCCGCCTGCGCCCCACGCCCTACGAGTTCATCCTGTATTTTGACGTTTAGCCAACCTGCGCGGCATCCTGGCGCTTCTCCTTTCCAGACCGCCGACAACTGACCGCCGACCTTTTGGCCTGCCGTCAGCGGTCGGCGGTCAACCGTCTCTCCTCCTGGCACAGACGGGTATAATCCGCACACACGCTGGAACACTCCCATGAACCCTGCTGACAGCCTGCCTCCCACCGAATCAGACCCGCGCCTGCTGGAAGCGCTCGCCAGTCTGAATCAGATTAGCGGCGCCATCAACCGCATCGGTGCGGATGATGTGATTTCCAGCGCCGACAGTCTGCAACTGATTGTGGAAAGCGCCATCCGTGTCGTGCCGGGTTCTTCGGCCATCATCTACACCTACGATGAAGCGCGCGGTGTTTTTGAGCGCAAATCACGTGTTTCGGCCTCCCCCGCTGCGTCATCCCCCCTCTTCCAGCCCCCCCAGCACCAGGCAGAACCAGCAGAGCCATTCCTGGATGACTTTCCGCGCCCAAACGGAATTGGCGCACGCGCCATTCAACAACGGCGTGGATTGGTCTCCTACGAACAACCTGATTTGGGCGTCCATCCTTACCATGCCATGCGCGGTGTGCAGGCCGTAGGGTGCTTTCCGTTGATTGTGGCAGAACAGGCGGTCGGAGTTCTGTACATCTACCTGCAAGAAGCGCGTCCGTTCACTCAACTCGAACGCCTGATGCTCGAAAACTTTGCCCACCAGGCCGCAATGGCAATCTTCCACACCCGTCGGCTGGCCGCCATGCGGCGCGACCTGACGCGCAAAGAAGAGGAACTTCATCGCTTGCGCCGCGCCGGAATGCTCATCTCCTCCCGCCTGCGCCTGGAAGAAACGCTGGAAGCCATTTTGCAGCTGGCGCTGGAGATGACCGATGCACATTACGGTATCTTTCGCCTGCTCGACCGAAGGGAACAAACCCTTGTGACCCGCGCATACGCCGGCGCTGCGCTGACGCGGCCCAAAATTGAAGCCCTGCCGCTCAACTCCAACAGCATCATGGCGCACGTTGCTCGCAGCCGTCAACCCATCCTGATTCACGATTTGCAAGCCGAACCCTGGTGCGGGATGTACTACCCGCTCGACGCCGATTTGCGCATGCGCTCCGAGCTGGCTGTGCCGTTGATTGACGCGAGCGGACGCCTGGAAGGCGTTCTGAACCTGGAAAGCCCCGAAACCGGCGCGTTTGACGATGACGACCGGCATCTGCTGCAATCGCTGGCGGTTTATGCCGTAACCGCCATTCAGGAAATGCGCCTGCTGAATGCCGTTGAAGAAGCCGCACGACGTATCTTCTCTCAACCCTGCGAACAGGTGCTGGAACATCTGGCCGAAGCCGCCTGCGACCTGCTCAATGTCCCCTCCAGCGCCTTATGGCTGCGACGGGAACACGAACTCATCCTGGCAGCCTCCTCAGGCGGCCTGCACAGCGAACGCATCCCGCTGGAGGGCAGTCTCACCGGCCAGGCGGTGCTGACTCGGGAAACGGTAATGACCGAGGACGCCCGCAGTGACCCGCGCTTTCACCGCCGCGACCTGGCGCAAAGCCAGCACTGGACGCGCGCACTCATCGTCCCCCTGCTGGCCGGAGAAGAAGGGCAACCGTTGGGAGCATTTGGCATTTACGATTCTGCCCCGCCACTGACTTCACCATCAGAAGGGGAACATTCCACCTGGCGCGACTGGGACCGCAAAGTGCTGACTTTTCTGGCGCACTATGCCGCACTGGCCGTGCAAAATGACCGTCGTCAACAAGCCCTGCGCGCCGCACAGGAACAACGTTCGGTGGCCGAAACCTTTGCCGCCGTTGGCGACATTGCTTCGAACCTGCTCCACCACCTGAACAACAAAGTTGGCACCATTCCTGTTCGTGTCCAGAGCATTCAGGAAAAACGCGCCCCCCTGGTGGAAGGCGACCCGTACCTGGCGCGCAACCTGGCAGAAATCGAACGCTGTGCAATGGAAGCGATGCAAACCGTGCGCGATAATCTCTCCCATCTGCGCCCCATCCGCCTGGAACCGGTGTACATCGCCGCACGCCTGAGCGAAGCCATCGAAGCCGCCGGGCTGCCCCCCGGCATTGAAATCCGTCAGGAAGGGCTGGAGCGCCTGCCGCTGGTGGTTGCAGGCGGACAAAGCCTGACCTTCGTCTTTACCAACCTGCTCGAAAACGCTGCCGATGCCATGCGCGGACGAGGCGTCATTGAAATTCGCGGGCAGGCCGACCCCGATTGGGTCGAAATCACCGTCCGTGATAACGGCCCGGGCATCCCGCCTGAACTGAAAGAGCGTATTTTTGAGTTGAACGTCTCGGGGCGGGCGGCTTCGCGCCCCGGCAAGCTTGGTTTTGGCCTGTGGTGGGTCAAAACACTGATGACCCGCCTGGGCGGTTCGATCGAACTTGAAAACGGCGAACACCGCGGCGCATCGTTTCGTCTGCGCCTGCCGCGCCACAAGGAGACTGCATGACTTCCTTTCCCCGCGCTCTCCTGGTCGAAGACGACCCCTCCTGGCAGCAAATCCTGGCTGAAATCCTGGCCGATTGCGGCCTGGCAGTTGACCTGGCCGCCTCCTTACCGGAAGCACTGACCCTGCTCAAAGCCCAACCGCACCGCCTGGCCGTTCTCGACCTCTCCCTCTCTCCTGCTGACCACAACAACACCGACGGTCTGCGCGTGCTGGAAGCCGTCCGCAAACTCGACCCGGCCTGCCGCGCTATCCTGCTGACCGGTTTTGCCACCGTCGAAGTAGCCGTCGCTGCGCTGACGGAATACGGCGCGTATTCCTTCCTGCGGAAGGAAAACTTCCATCGAGGCCAGTTCCGAGACCTGGTCTCGCGCGCCCTGGCAAGCGCACCCGGCCCCAACCCGGTTGCGGCTCCGGGGGCCGCCGCAGGAGTACAAAGCCCCTCTGTGCATGCACCTGCTCAGGTGGACTCTGGTGCCGGGCGCGCCCTGGTGGTAGAAGATGACGCAGGCTGGCGCAGCATCCTTTCGGAACTGTTGAGCGATGCTGGCTTTCAGGTACGTGCTTGCGCCAGTTTTGGCGAAGCGCTGGGCTTCTTACGGCGAGAAAAATACACCCTTGCCGTGGTGGATTTATCTCTCAGTGGCAGTGTCTCCGGTTGGTGGGATGCTAAATCTACTGGTGAAGAACCAGAAGGCTATCGCTTGCTCGCCAGCACGCGCGCCGGCGGTATCCCGGCCATTGTGGTCAGCGGGATTGCCTCGCCCGAAGAAATTCAGCGCGCCTATGCCGAACACGGCATCTTTGGCTACCTGGAGAAACAGGCTTTCGAGCGTTCATCGTTTCTTCGCATGGTTGAGGAAGCGCGCAAATCAGGCCGCCCGGTAAGTGAACTGGCCGCTCTCACCGAACGCGAGCGCGAAGTGTTAGACTTGCTGGCACAGGGGCTGACCAACAAAGAAATCGCGGAGCGGCTGGTTATCACCACCAACACCGTCAAACGACATCTCAAGGCCATCTTCGAGAAGCTGAATGTGCATACCCGCTCTGGCGCAGCAGCCAAGGCGCTGATAGAAAAATGACCTCACCACAGGCCCGGAAAAAGCCGCCAGCGCACTCGCCGCCGATATTCTGCATAGCCTTCAAGATGACGCACCAGAAAGCGTTCTTCCTCCCACGCCTTGAGCGCATACCCCAATACGATGCCCGCTGCCGCAAGCAAATTCCACCAAACGGGAAACACCATCCCCGCCCCACTATACAGCAAAATTGCAAAAGAATAGATGGGATGCCGTACCACGCTGTACGGTCCGGCAACCACGACCACATGGTCTGACTGCGTGGCCGTCTGCGCGGCCCAGAATTTTCCCAATACCGCACGAGAAAAGAATGTGCCAATCACGCCTGTTAGGGTCAGGATAAACCCCCACCCCTCCAGGAGGCTATCTGCAGCGGGTTTTGTCCATGTGAATACCGTCCAGGCCGCCGTGAGCGTCATTCCCAAGCCTAAAATCGCCAAAAAAACCAATAGAAAGACATCCAGCCTCGAAACCCGGCTCTTGAGCGCGCTGCGGAAGTCTGCACAGAGTTTCAATCCGCCCTGCCAGTAAACCAGCAGCCAGAAAAGGAGAAGGATGAACGTTAGCCAACGGAACATCCGATACAGATATAATATTTTATTCTCCATGCCGCTCAAGAACTTGGCAAACCAGAGCGGAAATGGATTGGTAATTGTTCTGGCTTCGTGACATCTGCCTCACAGCCTTTTTGGGGGTGGTGCGGTCAGTCAGGAACGAGCCCACAGAAGGATGGTTGAGTTTCCCAGAACACTGTGTTGGCACGGTTTTGCCTTTAAGACTCACCTGCCAATTTGAGAATACGCTCTTTGATTTTCACAGAAATCCACATGCCAGAATCGCTCAGTTTTGAAACATAAGGCTCAACACTTTCTCAATTATGCCGTGTGATTTTGCTTTTGCTCTGTTGCAAAGATAATCTACTGGAAGAAGAAAATATCTTGGTACACAAACTCAATACATTCTTGCCTGACAATCGGGACATGGTCCGAGTAATGATGTGCCTCATTTGAACGCTTTGAAACGGGGTTGCGCTCGCTTTGGCACTCGTCGTGAAACCAAACAACGCACGTGGCTGATGCTGGCGGACGCAGGCTTTGACGCCAGGCGCTTGAGCCCGCTGGACATTCTTCCGCCAGTCCGCCGACACGGCAAACTGGTTGACCCGCAACGCAAAGCCAAAGCCGATTTGGTCGCCGCTTCTCGTCTGGATGGTTTGTTCGGGCAACGCTGGAAAACCGAAACCGTCAATTCTGTCATCAAGCGCAAGTTTGGCGATACCATCCGCTCTCGAAAAACTCATTTGCAGAACCGCGAGCCCATCATTAAAGGC
>JANWWK010000026.1 GCA_025056175.1 Anaerolineales bacterium | reverse complement strand
GGTGTCATTCGCGGAACGATTACGAATGGTTCTGGCGCACCACTGCCGGCGGGGCTGAAAGTGACCCTGCATGGATTCGTTCACGATGTCGCCACGCAACAATTCACACAAGGCGAAACCCGTCAGACGACCGTTTCTGCCGATGGAACATATCGCTTTGAGAACGTGTCGCTTTCTCCGACCGATGCCTACTACGTCTCGGTCGAATACAACGGCGTCACCTACGAATCGCAGGCGGCCATTCCGGCGAACGATGGCTTGAACATCTACGATTTGCCGATTACCCTCTACGAAACCACCACCGACACTTCCGCGCTGGCAATTTCTACCGCTCATATTCTGCTCGATTATTCTCAGCCGGGCGTGGTGCAGGTGGTGGAATATCTGATTTTTGCCAACATGGGCGATAGAACCATCATCGCGCCGGAAGCGGGCAAACCCGTCATCGAAATTCCATTGCCTGCGGGTTACCAGAATTTGCAATTCGAGGAAGGTGCGCTGGGAGAGCGCTTTGTGCAGACTCCCTCCGGCTTTGGGGATACGCTTCCCATTCTGCCTTCGGGCAATCAGAGCGACTATGCTCTCGTTTTTGCCTTTGAGTTGCCCCACCAGTCCGATACCTCGCCCTGGGCGAGAGTCTTCGGCGGGCCGAAACTGGAATTGACCCAAACCTTCAATTTCAAGACCGGGATGTTGAACCTGCTCGTGCCGCAGGGCGTCAAAGCCGAAGGCCGCAATCTGCAAGATGGCGGAGTGCAGAACATGGGCAGCGGTTTCACCTTCCAGCTATATCGTGCCGGAAGCCTGGAAGCCGGGCAAACCTTCTCGGCCACCCTCTCCGGCACACCAGCCATGACCTCTGCCGCTGCCGCCAGCAGTTCCTCTTCTCAAGCCCTGGTCATCGGGATTGGTGCGTTTGGCGTCGCCCTGATTTTGGCTGGCGTTTTCCTCTATCTGCGTGACCGCCGCAAGGACGAAGAGGACGACGAAGAAGAAGCCTTCGAAGCCATCGAAGAAGACGAAACGTCGATGAGCGAAGAAGACATCCTGGATGCTATCGTTGCATTGGATGACCAGTTCCGCGCTGGCAACATCTCTGCGGAAGCGTATCAGGCGCGCCGGGCTGAACTGAAGGCAATGTTGCGCAATTCTCAGTAATCTCCGTGTAGATTGCACCCTTGGAGCCAATCGTGTCACCATCCATCGAGGTCACCAGACTCGTCAAACGCTTTGGGTTGAAAAACGTCCTGCGCGGGCTGGATTTTCAGGTGCAAAGCGGAGAATTCGTTGCCCTGCTCGGCCCGAACGGCGCGGGCAAAACCACCTTTCTGCGCATTCTGGCCTCGCTTTCGCGTCCTACGTTGGGACAGGTACGTGTGGCGGGACACCGGCTTCCTGAGCAATCTGCTGCTGTCCGTCGCCGCCTGGGCGTGGTCTCTCACCTGCCTCTGCTGTATGGCGACTTGACCGCTGAAGAGAACTTGCAGTTCTATGGACGCATGTACGGTGTGCCGAACCTGAACGTGCGGATTCAGGAAGTGTTGGATATGGTGGGTCTCTCAACCCGTCGCCGCGACCTGGTGCGCACCTTCTCGCGTGGAATGCAGCAACGTCTGGCAATTGGCCGCGCCGTGTTGCACGACCCCGATGTGATGCTCTTCGACGAGCCGTATACCGGCCTCGACCAGGATGCCTCTGAAATGCTCGATTCGGTTCTGAAAAATGTGGCTGCGGCTGGGCGGACGGTGGTGATGACCTCGCACGACCTGGCCCGTGCCGAAGACCTTGCCACCCGCTTCGATGTCCTTTCGCGCGGTGTCATTGCTGCTTCGGTCACCCGCACCGATTTACAAAATTCCAACCTGTTGACCTTTTACAAACAGGCGCTGGCAGGCTGATTCCACTTTGCTGTCAGGTATCTGTTTCCATCTCTTTCATCTGCCGAGTCTCCGTTGTCCACTTCGTATCTCCGCGCCATTCTCGCCGTCACCTGGAAAGACCTGACCGCCGAACTTCGCTCGCGCGAGCTGCTTTCGGCCATGCTGGTCTTCTCGGTGCTGGTTTTGCTCATCTTCTATTTTGCTCTTGAGTTAGACGTACAGACCCGCAGTGAAATCACCGCCGGCGCGTTATGGGTGACCTTCGCCTTCGCCGGCACGCTGGGGTTGAACCGTTCGATGGCAATCGAAAAAGACCGTGGCTGCCTGGATGGTCTGCTGCTCGTGCCGGTAGACCGTTCGGCCATCTACTTTGGCAAAGCCCTGAGCAATCTGGCTTTCATGCTCGCGGTGGAAGCCATCGTCCTGCCGCTCTACAGCATCATGTACAATGTCAACCTGTTTTACCCTGGTTTGCTGGGAGTTACGTTGCTGGGGTCGGTAGGTTATACCGCCGTTGGCACTCTGCTCTCGGCCATGTCGGTGCAAACTCGCACACGCGATGTCTTGCTGCCCATTCTGCTCTTCCCGGTCATCATTCCGGTCTTCGTGGCCGCCGTCAAAGCCTCCGGCGGATTCTTGAACGGCGCGGAATGGAGTGAGATTATCCCCTGGGTCAACATCCTGCTCGTTTATGATGTTATCTTTATTGCCGTTGCCTTTATGGTGTTCGATTTCGTAATAGAAGAATAAAACCATCCTTCTCTCATTTCTAATCTCTAAGTTACCAGGAGGCCTATGTCCCCTCAGCCCCGTCTTTTGCACGTTCTGAACATTCTCTCTGCCCTGCTGCTGGCCGCCGGCACCCTGATGGTTTTTTGGTATGCGCCTGTTGAACGAGTGATGGGCGCAGTGCAAAAGTTGTTTTACTTCCATGTTGCCACAGCCTGGGTAGGGATGATTGGGTTTATCATCGCTGCCGTCGTTGCTATTCTGTATTTGGTCACCAAAGACCTGAAGTGGGATGCCATCAACGTTGCTGCGGTCGAAATCAGCCTGGTGTTCTTCTTCATCGCCATTGTTCTCGGTTCCATTTGGGCGCGCCCGGCCTGGGGAACCTGGTGGACGTGGGAGCCACGTTTGACTACCGCTGCTATCCTCGAAATGATTTACCTGGCCTATCTGCTCCTGCGTCAGGGCATCGAAGACCCGGAACGCCGCGCCCGTTTTGGGGCGGTTTACACCATCTTTGGTGGCCTCAGCGTTCCACTCACCTTCGTCTCGATTCGCCTGTTCCGCACCATTCACCCCGTCATCATTGGCGCTGGTGGCAGCGAAAAGATGAACATGACCGGCGATATGGTTGTGACCATGCTCTTCAACATTGCCGTCTTTTCGGTCATCTTCATCACGTTGTTCTGGCACCGCATTCGCCTGGGGCAGTTTGCCGAACAGGTCGAACGCCGTAAACTTCAATTAACTCATTAGGAGTCAGGCATGGAAACCACTCCCGATACGCTAAATTACATGATAGCCGGGCATATTGTCTTTGCCGTTGTGCTGATTGGTTACGTCATCAGCCTGGTTGTGCGCTGGCAGAACCTGCGGCGCGAGGAGCAAACCCTTCAGGAACTGGAACATTAAACCCGACGGCACAAATCGCTTGGATTTGCGCCGCGTTTCTTGTTATACTACGTTTACAGTAACGACCTGCCCGCCCATCTTCCGCAGGGAGAGCGGCGGGACGAAGCCCTGCAAAGCGGTGAGCGTCTCGCGCATCATCGTGTCTACAGGATTGGTTCGAGGGGAGCGGCGTTCCCGATGAAAGTACGTTTTGGGTGGGTGGCGATTCTGATGCTTGCGCTTGGCCTGGTGCTGGCTTCCAGCCTGCTGAAGCAGACCGGGTGGGTTCAGGCTGCCTCTCCTCCCACCGGTACACCGCCCGGCCCCGACCGGTATACTTCTCTCACGGTAGACATCACGCTGTACGAGTGGTGGCTGATTGCGTGGAAGAACAACAACATCTACTGTGCTTTATGGGTAGACCATCCCGGTCTGCCCACGGATAATGAACTCTCGTGGGCTTGTGACCCGCAGGTCTATGCCGAATGGAAAGCATATTCGCTGCCGTGCAAAGCAGAAAACATCCGTGATTGTCCGGGGTATTACCTGCAAAACGTCTCCAGCAAACCTTCCCAAAAGGAAATTACCGTCAAATTGCCGCCTCCGCAGGTGTGGGTTTCGGTCGAAAATTGTAATCCCGACCCGGATAACTGGTGTTCAACCCAGCCCAAACTGGTGCTGACGGCGGAGGAACCGCTCCCGAACGAGTCCATCACGAGCATACAGGGCTACGCCGGGAGCGATGCGTTTTCCTGTCAGGGTGCGCGGTGTGAATTCAGCCTGGAACAGACCACCTCCGAAGGCGTCTCGTTGCAATTTTGGGCTTACTCTACCTATGGTGATTCGAGCCACGTCTTCACTGCGCTGGTGCGCGTTCTGACGCAAGGCGGACAAACTGATGACCAGCGGCTGGTCAAACGCTGGTATGTGGATGTGCTTAGCACACAATGGGTTGGCGCGCGTATTGCCTCGTGCGCCATCAGTTGGGATGCCTTTCCCCCTGTGGAAGGTCTGCCCCAGTGGCTAACCACGCCCGAATTCCCCGAACAACTGACTTCCAGCATCCCATATGCTTATCTGGCTGGCAATTTGATTGCTCAGGGCGTGGTAGATGTGCGCGCCTGCGCCGATGGCGGCCTGACCCCCGCCGGAACGGCCTCACCCTGCGGCCTGGAGGCTGCCAAACCAGCCGTCGAACAATGGCAGAACCAGTT
The DNA here is from genome assembly GCA_025056175.1 of Anaerolineales bacterium. Classification (GTDB taxonomy): domain Bacteria; phylum Chloroflexota; class Anaerolineae; order Anaerolineales; family Villigracilaceae; genus UBA5195. The sequence continues at coordinate 25,899 of JANWWK010000026.1, read as the reverse complement.
CGACCATCTGATTCACGATATTGCCCTCAAGACGGATGTGCCGGCTCAATTGCTCAAAAACTTGTTCAGCCGTGAAAGTCAGTTCTGGCCAGGTGTTTTTCGCAACGGAGCCGATGTGGGCTTAGGACAGTTGACCGAAAATGGTGCCGATACCGCCCTGCTGTGGAATCGCGCTTTCTTCGATGATTTTTGCCCCTTGGTGCTGGATAAAAGCGTCTGTGAAAACAATTCGTACAGCGGTTTGAGTGAAGCCAACCGGAAGTTGTTGCGCGGCGCACTGGTTGCCAGTGTAGATGCCACCTGCGCCCAATGTCCGCTTGGCATTGACCTTTCGCGCGCCAACTTCAGCGTTTCGGTCTTTGGGCGCACCTTGCTGGCGAACTGCGAACAAACCGGAAAAATCATCCAAAACGTTACTGGCCAATCTCCGGGGCGCTCTCTCGATTACGAAACGCTCTGGAAACTGACGCTGGTCAACTACCATGCCGGGCCGGGTTGTCTCAGCGAAGCCGTTCAGCAGGCTTATAGCGTTGCCACCGCACAAGTTCCCTTTGGCTGGGACCTGATAGCCCAGGCGCTCGACCCGGCCTGTCGCAGCGCCATCGTCTACATCGAAGACATCAGCAAGCCGCAGCCGGCCTTCACCCCCACGCCGACTGCATCCCCTCGTTGAGCCATTAGTCTTTGCCAAGCACTTGCAGGATGAACGCTGCCGTGCGTTTGCCGCTTGTGCCATCGGTGCAGGTGATTTCGTTTTCAACGAATTTGCGACGCGCATCGGCATCGAGTTGGGGGTTCTTCAGGTAGGCGTTCAACGCTTCACGCAATTCATGTTCGTTGGCGGCCACCTTGCCGGCACGCGCCTGTCGAAAGCGCAGGTGAGTGGGCCAGTGGCCGATGTCTTTCAGCGCCAGTGAAAATTTCCCCGGCACATTCCAGCCGCCGGGAGTATCCAGCACTGCTGCTACCATCGGCGTATCGTGAACGGCGCATTCGACCAGCATGGTGGAATAAACCGTTACCATCACATCGGAATAGGCCAGCATGGAGGCCTTTTCGGGCATATCCTCGCCGCCATAATATCCCAGAGAACCGCCCAACGGCACAGGTTGCACAACGTGAACATGCGGATATTCCTTTTCCAGCGCGAAAACCCGCTCACGCTCTTCCGCAAAGATGCGGGGTTTTTCCTGAAAGTGACTGGGATGCAGACGGATGAGCAGCTGTGCCGGTTCGGCCAGCGAATCGGAGGCCACCAGCCGCGCTAAGGTTTCGATGTTGGGCCAATTGGGGGCGAAGTGGACGAAACTGCTGGCATACGAAATCAATTTCCGCTGAGGGTCGAGCCTGTGCAGCTTGAAGTATTCCTCGCGCGGCATCAGCCATTCCCGCCGCAAGTAGCCATCATACGAGGGAATCCCGCCAATGTGAACCCGTTCTGGCGTCCAGTCTGAACCGAACACGAGTTCTTCCTTTTGAATTTGTGACCAGCAAGTGACCCAATCCACTGGTGCGCCGGGAATGGTGTAACTGGAGGGATTATCCCAGCCAACGATGACGCTCATGGTCGGGATGTGCCTTTCAGCGGCTTCACGCAACAGGTAGCGGTCCATGCGCCAGCCAGGGGTGGAAGCGATGACCAGGTCGGGATGGTATTTCTCGAACAAATCAGCATACAAATGCGGATTGAAACGCATTTGGGCCTGAACGAGTGCTTTGCGCGCCAGACGGCTGGAGCGCAAGAGCAGAATTGCCAGCGCCGCGGGCAGCCAGATGCCCAGCCGGAATTTCCACGAATTTTCGGCCCACACTTCCCAGATATGGCTATCCATCGCTTCGGTATTGATGCGCCAGGAACCGCCTACCCGCCGTAAGTAAGCCAGCAGCCATTGCAGGCGCGGCTGTACCGTGTTCGCGTACGTTTGCGCCTGTTTGAGGCGTAATCCCTCAAAAGTCAGCCCGGGACGGGCAAACTTTGCTGCGATTTTGTCTTTGGTCTCATCATCGGTCAGGATAACGACTTCCACACCTGCTTCCAGCAGCGTGGGCAAAACATCCGATTGCAGAAAATAGATAACCGCCATGCCATGGTCGGCGGAGATGAAAATGCGTTTTGGCATATGTCCTTTCTTATTTTTCCCGCTCTTCAAGTTGTTTCACGCGTTCACTTAATTCCTTCCATTGGTCGTTCTCGGTCTTCCAGGGCTGGGTAAAGTTTTGCAAAAATCCTTTTTCACCTTTATGTGGCCTCCAACCGCGCACCAGGGCCAACATCAACAGATTCGAACCGGCCAGAATCACCACCAGCAGGACAATCACAATCCAGATGTTTTCCGGGTGCATCAGGGCCTCCCATTCAACAGGGTGGGTAAAAGCGACCAATCATTGAAGGTGGCGTCGGCGTCGGGGTGGGAGCCGTTTTGCCCGTAGAGGAGTGCAAATAATCCCCGTGCGCGGGCGGCGCGCGTGGTGTGGTGCAGGTCGTCTATCATCACACAGCGGCGAGGGTCGGGTTCGCCAGCCAGGCGTTGGGCAATCTCGAATGCTTCGGGCATGGGTTTGCAATACGGCTCGACAGCGAGAATATCCACAATCCCCTCGAAGCAGGCTTCAATCTGCAAATGCGCCAATACGCGCCGGGCATGGCCTGCATCGGCGTTCGTGAAGATGTATTTGCGCGCCGGAATAGACTCCAGCACAGCCCGCAGAGCCGGGTTGGGCGAAAGATAATCTGCCAGCGGCACATCGTGGACGTAGTCCAGGTAATCGAACGTCTGGATGGCATAGTTGGCCTGCAATCCGCGCAGTGTCGTGCCGTATTCCCGCCAGTATCGCTCGGCGAGTTGTGGAACAACCTCGGCAGGGATGCCCAACCGCTCGCGCATGTAGAGGCGGATGCGTTCTTTAATCGCCTGCCACAAGCCGTTGCTGGCCGGATACAGCGTGTCATCCAGGTCTATGAGCAGAGTGGTGTAGTACATGGGGGCGATTATACCTTCAGGGTGTGACGGTTGCCGTAGAGGTGGGGGCGAACTTGAGATATTTATCGAAAAAATTGTTCATGCGCGTTTGTAGTTTCTGCCCGGCCTGACCGGTGAACGAATGGTCTTGTGCCTCGTAAAAATAGCAGTTGACCGTTTTTCCGAGCGCCTTCAACTGCGTACACGTCTGTTCAGACCACGTTACCGGCACGACTGAATCTGATGTGCCGTGATGAATGTCAACAGGGACTTCGATGTAGCGATAAAAATTTTGTGGAGAGGCGGCAGCCAGTGCAAAGGTCGGCAGCGCCAGCGTGGCTGCGGCATCTGGCTCATGCACCAGCATTTTTGCGTTTTCGGCGTCGTCCCCGCTCATGGGGGCGTACAGGAACGCCGCGCGCACGGCAGAGGTAACGGTCAGTACGCGCCAGGCCACTGCGCCGCCCATGCTGAAGGCCCACAGCCCAATTTTGCCTGGTTTGGCCGTGCGCAAATTGCTCCAGGTTTGCCCGGCTTCACTCTGCACCAGGGCAATCAGGTTCAACACGTCAATGGCATAACCTGCCAGGAACAGGTTTTCACCGGGGTCTGAGGGCGCAAAGTTGCGATAGTTTGGGTGCAGAACGATATAACCACGCCGCGCCAGCAGATCGGCATATTCGGTATCCTGTTCAAAAATGTCGTAAGCCTGGGGGTTGGATGCACCATGCAGCATGATGATAACCGAGAAGGGGCCATCGCCGCGCGGCAGGTTGGCGTATCCGTAAATGGTCAGGCCATCGGACGGGTAGCGAAACACGTATTGGTTGTACAGCGGCGTTTCTGCCGTTTTGCGTACCAGTTCGATTTTGCCGCCGCCGTAAGAACGCAGGCGTAAGGCTTCGATCGTGTAACGGTAGAAGAACAGCTCGGGCGTGGCAGAAGCCGCCGCCACGGGCGTCCACGTGGGGGCGTGGGTGGGCGGTGGGATGGGCGTAATACTGGGGCGCGGAGTGCGCGTAGGGGGCGCGCTGGTGGGCGGAACTGGAGAAGAAGGTGGAACAGGTTGGCAGGCACTCAAAACAAGCGCACACAAGAGCAAAAGGAAACGTCGCATCGCGCTGATTATAACGTACCGTTTTGTTATAATCACCCCATGCCCATTCGCTTGCTCGCCCCTGAAGTTGCCTCCCAAATTGCCGCTGGGGAGGTGGTCGAACGACCGGCTTCGGTCGTCAAGGAACTGGTCGAGAACGCGCTCGATGCGAGTGCAAAAAACATTCAGGTCATCGTCCAGGATGCTGGACGCCGCTTAATTGAGGTCGCAGATGACGGGAGTGGTATTCCGGCGGAGGAATTGCCCCTCGCTGTTGAACGGCACGCCACCAGCAAACTGGCTTCTGCCGCCGACCTGTTCCGTGTTGCCACGTTGGGCTTTCGGGGAGAAGCGCTGGCCTCGATTGGCTCCGTCTCCCGCCTGACTTTGACCAGCCGGGTCAAAGAAGCACCGACCGGCGCGCGCATCCGTGTAGAAGGGGGGCGACCAGGCGCAGTGGAAGTGGTCGGTGCGCCGGTTGGAACGGTCGTGCGCGTCGAAGACCTGTTCTACAACGTGCCAGCGCGGCTGAAATTCCTCAAGCAAGATGTGACCGAACGCCGCGCCATAGATAACTTGCTGGCCCGCTACGCGCTGGCCTATCCGCACGTGCGCTTCCGCCTGACGGATGGCAAAACGGTCTCTCTGCAAACCACCGGGGATGGTGACCGGCGCGCCATCCTGGCCGCCCTGTATGGGGTGGAGGTGGCAAAGGAAATGCTGGAGGTGCTGGCCGAAGAAGATGACCTGGTTTTGAATGGCTACATCTCTCCTGCCGCCCTTACCCGCTCGAACCGTCGTGAGATGACCCTCTTTATCAATGGGCGCTGGGTGGCCGATACCGCGCTCACGCAGGCGATTCTTCAAGCCTATCACACCCTGCTCATGGTTGGTCGCTACCCTCTCACGGCGCTCTTTCTGCAAATCGAACCGGAAGAAGTGGATGTCAACGTTCACCCCGCCAAAGCGGAAGTGCGTTTTCGCAATCAAGACCGCGTTTTCAGTTTTGTCCAACGTTCGGTGCGGCGCGCTTTGCTGGCCTATTCTCCCGTGCCAACTTTGCCCCAGCCACAGAACTTGTGGAGGAGTGTTCACTCTGTCCCTTCTGTTGAAAACAATCCGCTTCCGGGGGGCGCACTGCCCGCAGCAGGGTTAGATTGGACCATCGGCCATGATTCCAGAGTCGAACCCGAAGCACACATCGGGCCGGTGTTGGCAACCACGCCGGAGACGGTTGCGTCTTCACCTTTCCCTGCCCGTGCCTCTCTCGTTTCGCTGCCTCTGCTCCGGCTCATTGGCCAAATTGGCGCCACTTACCTGATTGCCGAAGGGCCAGATGGTCTGTATCTGATTGACCAGCATGCTGCCCACGAACGGATTTTGTTTGAAAAATTAATGGCGCAACACGCACAACAACGCATTCCCGCCCAATCTCTGCTGACCCCGGTCGTCGTCACCCTGCCACCAGCAGGGGCAGCGGTCATCGCTGACCAGCTGCCGGTGTTGAGCCGTTTCGGGTTCGAGGTCGAACCATTTGGGCCGAACAGTTTCCAAATCCGCGCCATGCCGGTCTTGTTTGGAAATGCCGACCCTGCTGCCGCCTTGCGCGCGCTGGTCGAAGACTTTGAGGAAGACGAAACGCCTCTGCAAACGGAAATCGAAGCCCGTGTGGCGGCGCGGGTGTGCAAGCGCCTGGCCGTCAAAGCCGGGCAGGTGCTGACCCCTGAAGAACAGCGTGCGCTGCTGACCGACCTGGAGAATTGCGAATCGCCGCGCACCTGTCCGCATGGCCGACCGACCATGATTCACCTTTCGGTTGAATTGCTGGAACGACAGTTTGGACGCAAAGGGGCGAGATAGTTCATCGCGTCCGAAGAGAATAAATTAGAAAAATATCATAAATATTTGACTTTTTTGCTCCGATTTGCTATAATCCCGCTCGAACAGAACAAATCTCATTCCCCGGCATTGCCGGAAAACAAAATTCAGGAGCAGTTATGTCATCACTCGAAATCAAGAACCTGCACGTCGGTATCGAGGGCAAGGAAATCGTTAAGGGGCTTTCGCTCACCATCCATCCGGGCGAAATCCATGCCATCATGGGCCCCAATGGCACGGGCAAATCCACCCTCTCTTACGCGCTGATGGGACACCCGGCTTACGAAGTGACCGAAGGCGAAGTCTGGTTCAAAGGGCAGAACATTCTCGAACTTGAGCCAGATGAACGCTCGCGGCTGGGACTCTTCCTGGCCTTCCAGTACCCGGTTGCCATTCCAGGTGTGACGGTTGCCAACTTCCTGCGTTCAGCCATCAACGCCCGCCGCCGCGCCGAAAACCCCGAAGATAAGGGCATCCCGATTCCTGAATTCCGCAAAATGCTCAAGGCCAAGATGGACATGCTCAAGATGGACCAGGCTTTTGCCGGACGTTATCTGAACGATGGCTTCTCTGGCGGCGAAAAGAAACGCGCTGAAATTCTGCAAATGGCTGTTCTTCAGCCCAGCATTGCTATCCTGGATGAAACCGACTCAGGCCTGGATATTGACGCGCTTCGTATCGTTGCCGATGGCGTCAATGCTCTGATGAACGAGAACATGGGCGTATTGGTGATTACGCACTACCAGCGCTTACTTAACTACATCAAGCCGCACTTCGTGCATGTCATGATGGATGGCCGGATTGTCGAAAGCGGTGGTCCTGACCTGGCCCTGCACCTGGAAGAACACGGCTACGATTGGATTCGAGAAAAGGTCGTTGAAGAAACTGCCTGAACAGTTTAATGGTTTGATGGGAGTTCCTTATGAGTGAAGATGCCCAAATTCTTGCCGAAATTGGCGAATACAAATACGGTTTTCGTGACCGTGATGACTACTACGCGTTCAAATCTCGCAAAGGCTTAGACCGCGAAATTGTCGAGCAGATTTCTTACATGAAAGGCGAACCGCAATGGATGCTGGAGTTCCGCCTGAAGGCGCTCGACCATTTCCTCAAGCGCCCCATGCCCAACTGGGGGCCTTCCCTCAAAGACCTGGATTTGAATGACATCTATTACTACGTCAAACCCACCGAAAAACAGGAAAAATCGTGGGATGACGTGCCGGATGACATTAAACGCACCTTCGACCGGCTTGGCATTCCCGAAGCGGAACGCAAGTTCCTGGCAGGGGTGGGGGCGCAGTATGAATCGGAAATGGTGTACCACTCCATCCAGGAACATCTCGAAAAGCAAGGCGTCATCTTCCTCTCAATTGAAGATGGCCTGAAACAGCACCCCGACCTGTTCCGCGAATACTTTGGCACGGTGGTTCCCATCGAAGACAATAAATTTGCCGCCCTCAACAGCGCCGTCTGGTCTGGTGGTTCGTTCGTGTACGTCCCGAAAGGCGTCAAGGTAGATTTACCGCTCCAGGCCTATTTCCGGCTCAACACGGCCAACGTCGGCCAATTTGAGCGCACGCTGATTATTGTGGACGAAGGGGCGCAGGTACACTATGTTGAGGGCTGTTTCCTGGCTGGAGCCCAGGTGCGTACCCGTCAGGGTGAAAAGCCTATTGAACAGGTGCAGGTTGGCGATGAAGTGTTGACTCATCTTGGCCGCTGGCGCAGGGTATATCATACCCAGGTTCGTCCATATCACGGCAAAATTTACACCATCGAATACTACGGTGACAGTAAACGGAAACTGCGTGTGACGGCTGACCATCCGCTCCTGGTGGTCCGTCGTAAACGTCGCGCCGAACGCAACCAGGAATTCCAACTGGTCTGGGCGCGCGCTGATAGCGTCAACAGAGGAGATTACCTGGTTGTGCCGGTATATCAACCCGAAGCAGAATTGGTGGCCGCCGGCATTCAGGTTGAAATTGGTCGGGGCCGTCATGCGCCCGAACAGCGGTATGTTTCCTTCCCACAAGAACCAGATTTTTACCGCTTGCTGGGATATTACTTTGCCGAAGGGCATGTGGATAATGAACACTATTTGACTTTCTCTTTTAACGTTCGTGAGACTGACCTGCTTGCCGACGTTCGAGAATTGCTCTGGCGCTACTTTGGCAAATTGCCTATCAAAAACGCTCCTCGCCAGAATGGTCAGACTCTTGTGCTGGCTTCTACGGAGGTGGCGCGTGCCTTTGCCCGTGAATTTGGTGTGAACGTTTATGAAAAGCGTGTGCCGGAATGGATTTTGAGCGCACCGCGAGAATACCTGGCAGAGTTTGTGCGTGGTATGTGGCTGGGCGATGGCAGTTATGATGCTCGTAAAAACATGTTCTGCTTCAATTCTGTCTCGTCGAGCCTGGCGTATGCTTTCCGAGATGCGCTCTTACGACTCGGAATCGCTGCTTCTGTCAACCGCCAGCAGCGTGTTGCTCCGCGCCGTGACCTCTATGCTGTTGTGGTAGCTTCACCGTTCAATCCACAATTCGGTGAAATCGTTGGGATTTCGGCTCCGGCAGGAGAGTGGTGCGGCTCGCCGTTTGTGCTGGATGAAAACTTTCAGTATATGCCTATCAAGAGGATAACTGTCGAAGAACAGGAAACCGAAGTGTATAACTTCTCGGTGGAAGAGGATGAATCTTACCAGGCCGAAGGCGTGATTTCTCATAACTGCACCGCGCCTCAATATACCACCGACTCCTTCCACAGCGGCGTCATCGAAATTATCGTCAAAAAAGGCGCACGCTCGCGCTACACCACCATTCAGAACTGGAGTCATAACGTGTATAACCTGGTCACCCAGCGCGCCAAAGTATATGCCGATGCCACGCACGAATGGGTAGATGCGAATATCGGCTCCAAAGTGACCATGAAGTACCCCTCCTGCTACCTGATGGAACCCGGCGCGCATGGCGAAATGCTCTCGATGGCCTTTGCCGGCCCCAGGCAGATACAGGATGCCGGCTCCAAGATGGTGCATTTTGCCCCCAACACCACCAGCAAAATCACCTCCAAATCCATCTCTAAAGCCGGTGGACGCGCCTCCTATCGCGGTTTGCTCAAGGTTTACAAAGGCGCAAAGGGTGTCAAGTCGAACGTGGTGTGCGATGCCCTCCTGCTCGACCCTCAGAGCCGCTCCGATACGTATCCCTACATCGAAATTGACGAAGACGATGTGACCATCGGCCACGAGGCCTCGGTGAGCAAAGTGGGCGAGGAACAACTCTTCTACCTGATGTCGCGCGGCCTGAGCGAAGAAGAAGCCACCACAATGGTGGTCTCCGGCTTCATCGAACCGCTCGTCAAAGAGTTGCCGATGGAGTACGCCGTTGAAATGAACCGCCTCATCCAGCTCCAGATGGAAGGGAGCATTGGGTAGGAACTTGATGTAGAACAAGTTAGCGAACCTGTCCTGCCAAATGGAGTTACCTCTTTATGGAAGAAAAACCAAAAGTCATTGTTTCCTCCCGCTCGCGTCGGGCTGAAGTGACTGCAAAGGAATTCTCTTTTGCACAGGCCGATGTCCGCGCTGAAGGTGTGTTGAGCGAATATCGCCTGCGTGCCTGGAACCAGTTCCAGAAACTGCCGTTGCCTGACACCTCTCTGGAAGCCTGGCGGCGCACCGATATTCACCAGCTTCCGGCAGATACCTTCACCTTGCCCCGCCCCGGTGCTTATGAAGACCTGCCGCCCGTGCGCGAAGACCTGTTGCGCCCTCTGGCCGATGGTCAGCACGGCGGGCAAATCGTCCTGTTACCTGGCGGTGCAACGGTGGAACTCGATGAAACCCTCGCAGCGCAGGGCGTCATCTTCACCGACCTGCTCACCGCTGAACGTGAACACCCCGAGCTGGTGGCGCGCCTGATTGGGCGGGTTGTCAACCCCGAAGAAGGCAAATTTGCTGCCCTGGCGGGTGCCTTTGCTCAAAACGGTGTTGTCTTATACGTCCCCAAAGGTTTGCAGGTGGAAGCCCCGCTGCACAGCATTTTGTGGGGGCCGGGTGCGTTTGCCCATGTTTCCCACTTGCTGGTACTGGTAGATGAAGGCGCCTCCGTCACGTATGTTCACGAGGCTGCCTCGCCCGATGAACCCGGTGCCAACACCCTGCACGCCGGGCTGGTTGAAATTCAGGTGCTGCAGGGCGCTTCCCTGCGCTTTGTGGAACTGCAATCGTGGGGCAAGCATGTGTGGAACTTCAGCCACGAGCGCGCCCGCGTCGAACGCGACGCGCAACTGGACTGGATTTTCGGCGCCATCGGCTCGCGCCTGACCAAGAACTTCTCCGAACTTGACCTGGCCGGTCAGGGCGCCCAGGGACGCATGTCTGGCTTTTACTTTACCGATGGAACGCAGCACCTCGACCATGATACCCAGCAAAACCACCTGGCTCCCAACACCACCAGCGACCTGCTCTTCAAAGGTGCGCTCAAAGGCAAGAGCCGCTCGGTGTGGCAGGGCATGATTTACGTCGCCCCCGGCGCACAAAAAACCGATGGCTACCAGGCTAACCGCAACCTGGTTCTGGATGAACGCGCCCGCGCCGACAGCATCCCCGGCCTGGAAATCTGTGCTGATGATGTGCGCTGTACGCACGGGGCGACGGTTGGCAAACTGGAGCAGGAGCCGCTCTTTTACCTGAAATCGCGCGGCATTCCACAGGCCGAAGCCGAGAAACTGGTCGTAGAAGGCTTCTTCGACCCCATCTTCCAGCGCATCCCCTTTGAGGGCGTGCGGGAACGCTTCCAGGAATATATTGCCGCCAAGATGTCCGAATAATTGGTTCAAGCGTGCCGCGCTCTCCCCTGATTCAGCCTGCGCGGCACGCTTGGCATTTTCGTTGACCGCACAGCCGCCTTAAGCAACCTTGTGTGCGCACCTTTCACAATCGAAATTGCGTTTGCCTCGCAACCTGATGTAAAATAATACGATTTTCGCGCCGAAGCGAAAATCGAGACCCCTTCCAGAGGCAGATTCTCTTATGAAACAACCCACCCGTCCACCCATTCTTCCCAAAACCGGTGAACTGAAACGCCCGGTACGCGGCGCTTCTTCAGCTTTTTCGTACATGCGCTCCCCGGCAGCGCAATACTCTTTCGAGGTCGGGGATGTGGTTGAAGCCTTGTGCGACCACGAACGCGGCCATGACCGCGTGCGCGGCTGGCTGAAAGGAATTGTGGTGCAGATTGACAACAAAATGGTCGCTGTTCAGTTTCGCTCCAACGTTTTTCTCACCGACGGCTGGATGGTCCCCGACCGCATTTTGTGGTATCCGCTGAATTCCGACCAGATTCGCCCGGCAGGTACTGGCAAGAAGACTCCCCCCATCATCAAAAAGAGCCTGCCCAAAGATGATATTCCCGATTACTAGTGCCAGAACATAAGAGCGCCAACAGACAAGATAGGGAAGTGCATGACGTTTGATGTAAACCAAATCCGCGCCGATTTTCCCGTCCTCCAGCGTGAAGTGCGTCCTGGAGTACCGGTCGTGTATCTCGATTCCACTGCAACGGCCCAAAAACCCCTGGCCGTCTTGCAGGCGATGGAGGAGTACTACCGCCGCTCCAATGCCAATATCCATCGCGGCGTTCACACGTTGGCCGAAGAAGCCACTGCGCTTTATGAACAGGCGCGTGAGAAAATTGCCCGCTTCATTAATGCGCCCTCATCCCGACAGGTCATCTACACTCGTAACACCACCGAAGCCATCAACCTGGTAGCCTACAGCTGGGCGCGCACCCATCTCTCCGCTGGTGATTTGGTCATTCTGACCGAGATGGAACATCACAGCAACCTGGTCCCCTGGCACATGCTGGCGATGGAACGCGGTATTCGGCTGGAATTCATTCCCGTCACCGAAAGTGGCCTGCTCGACCTGGAGACATATCGCCAGCTGCTCGAACAAGCGCCCAAACTGGTTGCGTTTACCCACATGTCGAACGTGCTCGGCACCATCAACCCGGCGGAAGAAATTATCCGCCTGGCCCATCAGGCCGGAGCCGTCACCTTGCTGGATGGAGCGCAATCGGTGCCCCACTTTGCCGTAGATGTGCAGGCGCTGGATGTGGATTTTCTGGCATTTTCGGCGCATAAGATGTGTGGCCCGACAGGAATCGGCGTTTTATACGGCAAAGCCGATTTGCTTGAAGCCATGCCCCCCTTTCTTGGCGGTGGGGATATGATACGAGAAGTCAAACTGCGCGCCTTCAAACCCAACACTCTGCCACACAAGTTTGAGGCCGGCACACCCGCGATTGCCGAAGCGGTTGGGCTTGGTGCAGCCTGCGATTATCTGACCGACGTAGGAATGGACGCCATCGCTGCGCACGAACACGAAATCACCGCATATGCGCTTGAGCGTCTCGAAGAAATTCCGGGCGTCAAACTATTTGGCCCCTCTGCCGAACACAAAGGTGGAGTGGCGGCGTTCACGCTAGAGGGTGTTCACCCGCATGATGTGGCACAAATTCTCGACCAGGATGGCATCGCCGTCCGTGCCGGGCATCACTGCGCCCAGCCGCTGCACGAGAAATTCCACATCCCTGCCACCTCTCGCGCCAGTTTCTACCTTTACTCCACCAAAGAGGAAGTGGATAAACTGGTGCAGGGCATTTATAAAGTCAAAAAATACTTTGGCTAATCTCACGGAACTGTTCACTGAATACTGATTACTGACATGGACGACCTCTATCGAGAAGTTATCATCGAACATTATAAAAATCCGTCTTACCGCGGCTACCTGGACCCGCACGACTACGCCTTTGCCGATAGCAACCCCTTGTGCGGTGACCACATCGAAATCACTTTGCGCGTAGATGAAAACAACCGCGTCAGCGAAGCTGCCTTTCAGGGGCATGGATGTGCCATCTCGCAGGCTTCGGCAGATTTACTGCTGGAATCCATCATCGGCAAACCGCTTGAAGAAGTAAAACACCTGGACAAAGACTACGTCCTGGACCTGCTTGGGCTGGACCTGGGCCCGGTGCGCCTGAAATGCGCTTTGCTTTCGCTTAAAGTGCTGAAAGCGGGTGTCTATGGGCTGGGCGAAGCCCCTGATTCTCTTGTGGAGTAATGCTGTGTTCAACTACACCTCTCTGGATGAATCGCGAGCCGAATTTTATGAAGTTGGTCCTGCCGATTTGCCCAACGGTGAGCGTCTGTTTGTGGAAATTGGCGAGCACCCGATTGTTGTTTTTAATATCGCCGGGCAATTCTTTGCCGTAGGGGATATTTGCACGCACGATGATGGCCCGTTAGGCGATGGCGATTTAGAAGGTTACCACATCGTCTGCCCCCGGCATGGTGCAGAATTCGACGTACGTACCGGCAAAGCCATGAGTATGCCCGCTGTGGTGGATATCCCCGCCTATCCGGTGCGGATTCAGGATGGTAAACTGTTCGTGGGTGTGCCGAAAGAATAACGTACCCCGTTGCGCAAAAAACGAACCGGAGAACGAAAAACGTTCTCCGGTTTTTCTATTCGCCTTGTTCGCTTTTGCTATCCGCTTTTCTCTGTTTTGCCAAACGTCCCCACAATTCGCAGGATATCGAACCCTTCCGCAAATGGAACTTCACCCAAAGCGCCGTGCCGCACCATAATCGCGCGGGTCAGTTCGCTGTTGAAATAGTACTTATCGCGGTAGGTTTCGTATTGTGCCAGCGCCTCGATTTTCTTGTTGACATCTTCCTCACTTACCTGAACGATGAAGTGGGGAAAGAACCCATACGAAGAGCGGACGACATCGTACCCCAACACGGTAATTCCGCGAAACGCGCGCAGGGCTTCTTCGGTGATGGTGTTGTGGTCCTGGTGGACATCTGCGCGGGAATGGACGAAAATCAAATCGGGCTGAAAATCGCGGCGTAGTTTCAGAAAATATTCCAGAATTTCCTGGCGAGCATCGGGGAAGATGCGGGTTGTAAACGGCCCGAGGATGACCCGCTCACGCGGAACCCCCAGAACGGACATGCTGCGATAATGCTCCTGCACGAGATTGGTGAGAAGCGGATTTTTCTGGTTATCGGAGAGCGTGACGCACAAAAGTTCCGTTGTGCGGACAATTTGATGAATCAGCGCTCCGCAGCCCAGTTCGATATCGTCAGGGTGTGCGCCGATGAAGAGGACACGTTTTCCGTAAAAGTTCATGTGCTTTTCTTATCCGTCATCCATTGTTCATCCGGTTACCCGCTTGCTCTGCGCCGTTTCTCCGCTGCTCTGCTTTACTTCGTCGCCAAAATTCCGCCGACCACTTTAGTCATCACCAGTTTGCCATCGCGCTCGAACCAGCGGGTAGCCACCGCTTCAATACTGCGCAGAATCTGCTCGTATTCTTCGCGGGTATTGAACATGCTTGTCCACAGCTTGCGGTCTTCGCTCAGCGAGGCGCGCACATAATCCATAAATGGACTGACTTCAGGGAACGTGAGTGGATTCTCAAACACGAGCAGTTCGGTGTGCGCAAAAATGCTTTGAATTGTCTCAAAAATCTCGCCTTTGAAGCGGCTGGAACCCGGCATGGGGGGGATGGGCTTGCCGGTGGCTTCCTTGATGATGTCGTAGAACATCTTCTTGTTTTCAGGCAGCGGCCCAGTGACAAACAGCCGTCCGCCCGGTTTGGTAACACGATGCGCTTCGCGGAACGTGAACTTCAAATCAGCCGCATAGTAAATTGCAAAAGCGCTGGAAACGATATCGAACGTTTCATCGGCAAAGGCAAATGGCTTGTTGAAATCCAGAAACTGGAACGTGATGTTTGTATCACCGCGTTCAGCCTGTCTGGCGCGGGCTTTTTCCAGCAACTCTTCCGAAAAATCACCGCCGATAATTTCTGCCTTCCGGCCGGTGTGGTCGCTATACAAAAAGCATTGTTTGCCCGTGCCACAACCAACATCCAAAATTTTCTGCCCCGGCTGCGGATTCAGCACCTCGATGTTCCACTGGTCAATGTTGCGTGCGCCGTAGGTTTCATGAATGTAAATGCGCATCAACAAGTCTTTGCTGGTTTCTTGATAATTGATTTCCATAAAGTTTGTCTCCTCTGAAAAGATTTGCAAGCGCAGCACTCTGCGAAGATTGGGCGATTATACTCAATCTTTGCCTAAAATTCAATGACTGAATTTTGAACAAAAAGGAGATAACCTGTATTCCTGTACCTCGCAATTTTGTCAGTCGCTCACTATACGATTTCGTTAGGCTGGTCGGACAACTTTCTGGTTTTGCCTTATAATCAAATTAATTGCAAACTCATTGCAATCTGTGGAGACGTTGAACTGGTCGGCCGAATTGGTCGCTGTCTTTCGCCAGAAAGACTAAGCCGCCAGGGAGTCAGAGCGAAACCGGCCCGGAGGGAAAACAAAAAAAGCCGGGAGGCCCTTCCATGAAATTCATTTCACGAACTTCTCTTTTTTCGTTTCGGCTCTTCCTGGTGCTGTTCCTGGTTCTCGGGTCGGTTGTTGTCTGGCAGCCTGCCGGGGAAGCAGTCGCAGCGCCTGTGGAACCTGCGCCAATGAACAGCGGCGCGCCACAACTTATCCTGACCAAAACAGTGGATGACAACATCACCACGGCTCAGGTAGGGGATGTTATCCGTTACCGTATCCGTTGGGAGTGTAGCAGCCTGACCACTGCCTGCGGCGCGATGGAAATCACCGATGTTTTGCAGTCGGGGCTGGAATACCTGCCCCCGCCCAACTCGTCGGTGCCGAGCGGCTTTGATATTAACTATAATGGTGGCACCCGCACTGTGACGATTACCAAAACCGACAACAATTTGCTCGATGGTACGCAGTACGATGCAGTGATTGCCGTTCGTGTCAGCATGGATTTTCGTCCTTTGCCTGCCACTATCAACAACACTGTTAACGGACGGATTGACCCGCCCGGTCCAATTGGTTGGACAAACGCCACTCCTGCATCCGCTCCCCCGATTACGATTGGCCCGGTTTCGCCCAGTTGGTCGCTGACCAAAACCCGCGTTGCGCCGGTCATTGAGCCTACGGTGGATACGGATGTAACGTATCGCCTGCAACTGTGCCCGGTGCCGCCCGGCTCGGGCGGCATTGCCGCGCTCTCAAATATCACCCTGACCGACACCTTGCCCGCCGGGGCAGTTTTTGTGGCAGCCAGCAATGGAGGAACTTACAGCAGCGGCGTTGTTACCTGGCCGACGGTGGCCGGGCCGCTGTACCCGCCCGATTGTATTACCCGTTTTGTCACCATTCGGTATCCCTCACCCACGTTTAGTATCGGCGACAACATAACGAACGCCGCAAACCTGACCTCCACTTACACCGACTCCAACGGGAATGGCGTCCCATTCAACCCGGGGACAACCCAAATTACGCACGAAATTGACCCGATTGCGGATGTTCCCACCTACAGCAAGAGCGACGCTGGCGACCCGGTGGGTATCACCGGCACGGGGCGCTTCATTTTGGAACTCAATACCAATGCCACCAACTACCCGGCCAACGGCGTAACCCTGATTGACACCCTGCCGCCCCAACTGCGCGTCACCAGCGTGACCAGCGGCACATGGAGCGCGGACTTCAATTACGTGCGCGCCTACGTCGAGTACTCCACCAACTACGGCGCGACCTGGACGGCCTTCCCCGGTCAGCCGGTTCTGTATAACACCAACGCTACTTACACTGCCCCGGTGGCGAACATCACCAGCGTGCGCTGGCGCTTTGAGCATGACTGGGACGGCAATGGCACTTATGAAGCCGGTCTGCCTTACGTCTGGCAGTTTGCAAGCCGCCCCGAAATCCGCGTCACCCCGCGTGCGACCGCCACTGTGGCCGACCCGCCCTCTGGCGCTGCCATGCCCGCTGCCGTGGTGGGGCAGACCTACACCAACTGCGCGCAGGTCAGCCGGGTCGGAAGCGGCGGCCCGGTAACTGACCCCTGCTTCAACGAAACCATGACCGTGCGCGGCGATTATGCCAGTTTGCGCATCAGCAAGAACGAAACGCCCGGCACGCCGTGGGATGAGTGGGAAAACCCCAATATCAACCCGTTTACTTCCGATGCCACCATTCTGCCCGGCGATACGCTGCGCTACGTCCTGACTGTTGACCTGACGGAACGTTCCTCTGCGCCGCTCGTTAACCCCACCATTCGTGATATTCTGCCCAGCGACCTGATTTTTGTGCGGGCGGGAGATATCCGCGTGAACGGGACTCTGCTCTCCACGGCGTACCCTGCTGCGACGGTGACCTTCACGCGCAGCGGCCCCAACCCTGGTGCGGGACAAACGTTGTTGTGGGAAATCAACAACCTGACCATTCCCCAACAGGCATTAGGAAGCCAGGTTCTGACCCTTGAATTCTTTGCCCGCATCCCGCGCGGCCAATTACCCGGCACGCGCACCAACGATATGTTTGTTGTGACTGACTCGATGGATGTCTTGTGCGAAATTGGCACGCAGACGACCGATGGCAGTGATGTAGATGGAGATAGCAACGCAGCAGAGCCTGCCTGTCAGACGACGGATAATTACATTGTCGACCGCTCGGCAGCCCTGCGCGGCGAGAAGTGGATTCGCAGCACCGCGGCGGTCAACAGCCAGGTGGTCAACAAAGATACCTTCCTGCCCGATGCCTCCTGTCCGAATGGCGGCACAAGCGGTTTGCCGGGCAGCAGCAATCCGTTTACGCGCTTCCCCTGCATTTCGCAGGCTTACCCCGAAGGCGCGCTCAACCCCGGCCAATATGTTTCACCTCCGCCTGGCGCAGCAGATTTGGATGACTTCGAGTATCAGTTGCGCATCTTCAACGATGGCAACGTGCCGATGTTGAATTACGTCCTGTACGACATCCTGCCCTTCTATGGCGACCGGGGGTCGGGCGGTACGCTCTTTAATTCGTCCCGCGATTCCGAATTCCGCCCGGTAATGACCGGCCCGATTCAATTCCTGGGTGGTGCGGGTCTCTCGGCGGGGAACTTCACCATTGAATACAGCACTTCCACCAATCCCTGCCGTCCCGAAGTTTTCAACCAGAGCCCTGGCGACCTGGTTCCGGCCGGGTGCAGCAATACCTGGATTCCCAGCGCGGCGACCACCGGCTGGACTGCCGCCGATTGGGCGACAGTGCGCGCGTATCGCATTCGCCTGAACAGCGGTATCACGATTGCGCCATATATCGAAGGTGACCCGACCAACATCGTTCGTTTTGGCGTACCGATGTCCATTCCAGCCGATTCGCCTGTGGTGGGTGTCTTCAACAACGACGATGCCCAATCGCGCGAAATTGCCTGGAACTCTTTCTCTCATGTCGGTTCTTATACCGATGTCAACAGCAACATCCGCGACCTGCTGGCCTCTGAACCGCGCAAGGTCGGCATCACTATCCCCGAACGTTTCAGCATTGGTAACCGTGTCTGGCGTGATGCCGATAACAGCGGCACCATCAACGCCGCCGATGATGTCAACCCCGGCATTGCGGGCGTGACGGTGAACCTTTACCTGGCATCCAACACCACAACGCCCATTGCCACCACCACCACCGACAGCGGCGGCTACTACCTGTTCAGCAACCTGCCTGCCGGGAACTATGTGGTGGGCATTCCGGCCAGCAATTTTGCCTCAGGCGGGCCGCTCTATACCCTGCGCAGCAGCACCGGCACACCCCCCAGCGCGACCTACACCAACCCGCCGGATGGCAATCCTGACCGTGCAGACCATGGCATTGACCCGGCCACACCCGGCAATGAAGTCTTCAGCCCGGTCATTACGCTTTCGGCGAATGCTGAACCGGTCAGTGAGAGCGACCTCTCCAGCAACGACCGCGACGGTCCGCCTGGCACGCGGCGCGGCCGCAACGGCGAACGCGATGCCAACAGCGACCTGACCGTTGACTTTGGCTTCTTCGGCGGCACCGATGTTCCTTTCAGTATCGGTAATCATTTGTGGTTCGATAACGGCGCGGGCGGCGGCACCATCAATGATGGCATCCGCCAGTCTGGCGAACCGCCTGTGGTCGGCGCGCGCGTGGATTTGTACCGCGACGGCAACCTGGACGGCAACCTGACCCCCGATGAACTGATTCGCTTCGACATCACCGATGCCAATGGCTTCTACCTGTTCGACAACCTCGACCCCGGCAGCTACTATGTGGTTGTCAGCGCGGGCAACTTCACCGACTCCTTCGACCCCGATGGCGCTGGCCCGCTGCCTGCGGCGCCGGGCGTTCTGCGCGGCTGGTACAGCAGCCAGCCAACCGGCACGGAACTGGTGGGCGTAAACGGTGGCACAACCATCGCCGATATTGACAGCGACGATAACGGCGTCAACGCCGACTTCCCCGAAACGAGCGGCGTGCGCAGCGGTGTGATTGTGTTGCAGCGCGGCGTGAGCGAGCCGACCGGCGAAACTCACCTGAGCGGTCAGCCCGACCCCGGCTCTCCCGCCAATGCGGCCTACAACCCCACCGGTTGGGATGGCCCCAACTCGCGCGGGCGCTTTGGCGAGACTGACGAGAACAGCAACCTGACGATTGACTTTGGTTTCATTCCTCCCATGAGTTTGGGCAATCGCGTCTGGTTCGATAGCGGCGCAGGCGAGACGGTCTTCCGTTCGCAATACAACAACGGCATTCAGGACGGCACAGAACCCGGCGTTGCCAACGTGCGCGTGGAACTGTGGCGCGATAACGGCGATGGTGTGTTCAACGCGACGACCGATACCTTCCTGTACTTTACCACGACGGACGCGCAAGGCTACTATCTCTTCCAGCGCCTTCAGCCTGGCGACTACTTCGTGCATATCCCAGCTTCGAACTTTGCCAGCGGCAGCCCTCTGCACAACTATATCAGCAGTTATGACCGCACGCCGCCTGCCGATGACGCCACTGATGTAAACGATAACGGCGTTGATGCCGCCAACCCGGCTTCCACCGGCGTCACCAGCCAGCGCATTAACATGGCTTACAACAGCGAACCGCTCACGCCGGGCAACGAGACGGATATCAACAACTCCGGTACTTATGGACCAAACAACCGCGGTACCTACGGTCAAACCGATGCGAATAGCAACCTGACGATTGACTTTGGCTTCGTTCGCCCGCCGCGCAGCATCGGTAATTACCTGTGGTTCGACACCGGTACGGGCGCCAACACCAACAACGGTATTTTCGATGCCGGGGAACAACCGGTCGCAGGCGCGCGCGTCAATCTGTACCGTGATAACAACAACGACGGCATCCCCGATGATTTGGGCGTGATTGGCGACCGCAGCGATGACTGGATTGCCTGGGACGTGACCGACTCTAACGGCTACTACCTGTTCGATAACCTGCCGCCCGGCCGTTACATTGTCGGCGTGGACCCGGATAACTTCGACGCGGGTGGAAGTTACTCGGCGTTGCTTGGCTATACCAGCAGCACCAACCATGTGGATAACGCCACCAACAACACCGACAGCCGCGACAATGGCCGCGACCCGCTCAATCCCACCACTGGCTACGGCGTCATCTCCACCACCATCAATCTCACCGCTATTCCTCTGACCGGCATGCCCACCGGCGAAACCGGCAGCGGCGATACCAGCACGGCGCTCGGGTTCAACCCCACAGCCGGGGATGGCCCCAACTCGCGCGGACGCTTTGGCGAAACCGATGCCAATAGCGACCTGACGATTGATTTCGGCTTTGTCGAAGCCTACGCGCTGGGCAACCGCGTCTGGTTCGACACCAATAACAACAGCACAATGGATGCGGGTGAAGTGGGCGTGGATAACGTTCTGGTCGCGCTCTACTTTGCCGACGCCTCCGGCAACCCCACCACCCCGGTGTTAGCCGACGGGGTTGCGCGTACAACCACGACCAATGCCAGCGGCTACTACCTGTTCGACTTCCTGCCACCCGGCAATTACGTTGTCGTCCTGCCTGCCTCCAATTTCACCGGTGCAGGTCGGCTGAATGGCTACTGGTCTTCGGCTACGGTTCGCAACAACACGAATGGCAATATCACCGAAACCGCGGCGCCCGACCCCGATGATGACGTTGACCTCGACGATAATGGCACGCGGCAAACGAGCGGCGCGTTCAACAATGCAGTCATTTCCCGCGCCGTCACGCTCGGCCCGAATGGATTGAGCGAACCGACCAATGACGATGACCTCGACCCGGTTGCACAGCATGGCAGCCAGCCCGATGGCCGCTCGAACCTGACGGTGGACTTCGGCTTCTACCGCGGGCAAATTGGCAACCTGGTCTTCGAGGATGTCAACCTGAACGGCGTGTACGATGCGGGTGATGTCGTCATTGCAGGCGCAACAGTACAACTTTACCAGCGCAATAATACGACCCTGATTGCCACGGCGACCACCGATGCCTCCGGCTTGTATCTGTTCAACGGCCTTCCGCAGGGCGAATACATCGTTCGCGTCAGCGGCCTGCCCGCCGCGCTGGGCGTGATGGTCAGCACGATTGACACTAACCCGCAGAACGATAACGACAACCCGAACTGGAACGTGGACAACAACGATAACGGCATCGGCACAGGCACGGTTCCTGTCAGCTCCCCGACCGCTGCCGCGAACCTGTTTATCCTGACTCCCGGCGGCGGCGCGCGGCCCGATTCCTCGGCCAAGCCGAATGTGACCGTAAGCAACGCCAACGGCACCACCACTGACCTGACGGTGGACTTTGGCTTTGTGCGCGCCTACTCGCTGGGCAACCGCGTCTGGTTCGATACCAATAACAACAGCACGCTCGATGCGGGCGAAGTCGGCGTCAATGGCGTGCGGGTTGAACTCTATCGCGATACCAACGCCAACGGCGTCTATGACCCCGGCACCGACACCTTCCTGGCCTTCACCACCACCGCCAACAACGGCGGCGTGCCAGGCTACTACCGCTTCGACAATCTCTTCCCCGGTGAATACCTGGTCGTCATCCCCGCCGATAATTTCCGGGACGTTGGCGCCGGGGATACCGTGCCGGGCGACCCACTGCGCGGCTACTGGAGTTCCGGCACGTCCTGGAACAGCGCCAGCGGCGCGCCTGCCGAAGGCGTGACGCCCGACCCCGATAATGACGCGGACAATGATGACAACGGCGTGACGACCTTCTCCGGCGCGGCGGTCAATTACGTGGCGTCCTACGCCATTACCCTTGGCGGCCAGGCTGAACCAACCAATGACAACGACCCGGCCACCAACCCGCAAACCGGCGGTGAAGCGCCCAACAATCGCAGCAACCGCACTGTGGACTTTGGCTTCTACCGCGTCGCAATCGGCAACCTGGTCTTCCGCGACAACGACATCAGCGGGCACTTCAACACCGGCGATACCCCTGCCGTCAACGTTGCTGTCCGCCTGTACGACAGTGCCGGCAACCAGATTCCCGTCGGGCCGGATGGCATCCTCGGCACAGCAGATGACGCGCCCGGCGGCGTACTGACCAACGCTTCGGGCTTGTACCAGTTCTCCGGCCTACCGGCGGGCAGTTACCGTGTCGAAGTCACCCTGCCTGCGGGCGTCAGGAGTACGATTGACACCAACCCGCAAAACGACAACGACAACCCCAACTGGAACGTGGATAACAACGACAACGGCGATGGGTTGGGGGTTGGCGTGGTCACTTCCGATGCGGTCAACTTCCTGGTGATGACTCCCGGCGGCGGCACGAGACCTGATTCCTCTGCCAAGCCGAATATCACTGTCAGCAATGCCACCGGCACCACCACCGACAACACCGTTGACTTTGGCTATATTGACCTGGTCGCCATTGGCAACCGCGTCTGGCGCGATACCGGCGCCACGCCCGGCAATACCAACAATGGCCGCTTCGACAGCGATGAAGCGGGCGTGGATGGCGTGACAGTGGTTTTGCATGGCGCGGGTCTGGATGGCGTCTTTGGCACAGCCGATGACATCACCCAAACCACCACGACCGCTGGCGGCGGCTACTACTTCTTCGATAATCTCATCCCCGGCCTGTACTATGTCGAAATCCCGGCCAGCCAGTTCCAACCCGGCGGCCCGCTGGAAGGCTATCTGTCCAGCACGGGCGCAGGGACGAATGAGACGTCCGATGAGGATGTGGATGAAAACGGCATAGACACCACGCCCGCCAGCCCGCCTGCGGTATCGGGTGTGCGCACTCAAAACTACAATCTCCAGCCCAATACGGAACGCACCGGTGAAAATCAGTCCAACTACACTGGCGCGCTGGATGATGATAACGTCAACTTCACGGCAGATTTTGGCTTTGTTCAGGCCTATGCGTTGGGCAACCGCGTCTGGTTCGATACCAACAACAATAGCCTGATGGATGCGGGCGAGCAACCGGTAGCGAACGTGCTGGTTGAACTCTATCGCGCCGATTCGTTCGGCAACCCGACCGGCGCGGCGCTGGCCTCGGCCACCACCAACGCGGGCGGCTACTATCTGTTCGATTACCTGACCCCTGGCGACTATGTCGTCGTTCTGCCTGCTTCTAACTTCACCGGAACAGGCGCGCTGGTTGGCTACTGGTCTTCCGGCACAACCCTGCAGTCAGATGGCTCGATTGCCGAAACCCCGGCGCCCGACGCCGACGACACACCCGTTGACGCGGATGACAACGGCACCCGCCAGACGAGCGGCGCGTTCAGCAATGCGGTTATTTCCCGCGCTGTCACGCTCGGCCCGGATGGGCTGACCGAACCCACCGGCGAAGCGGCGTCGCAACTGGACTCCGCGGTTGGCCAGGGCGCGCAGCCCGATGGCCGCGCCAATATGACCGTGGACTTTGGCTTCTACCGCGTTTCGGTCGGCAACCTGGTCTACACTGATGGCGATGAGAACGGCAACTACGATGGCGGCCCGCTTGACGCCCCGCTGCCCGGTATCACCGTTCGCCTGTACGCTGCTGATGGCGTGACCGAAATCCCGGTCGGCCCGGATGGCATCCTCGGCACAGCAGATGATGGCCCTGGTGGCGTCGTCACCGATGCGGGCGGCAACTACCGCTTCGATGGCCTGCCGCAGGGCGATTACATCGTGCGCGTGGTCGCGCCGCCCTCCACCACCAGCACCATTGACACCTACAATGCCGCCGATAGCGCCAACCCGAACACCAACGCCGATAACAACGACAACGGCCTTGGCACGGGCGCAGGCACAGTTTCTTCCGCTGTCTTCACGCTCACGCCCGGCGCGAATGGCGCGTTGAACAATAACACCGTCACTCATTCCAGCGGCTCGACCCACAATCCGACGATTGACTTCGGCTTCATTCCGCAGTATGCGCTCGGCAACCGCGTCTGGTTCGATACCAACAACAACCGTCAGATTGACGCGGGCGAAGTCGGCATTGACGGCGTGACCGTGGAACTCTACCGCGCGGATACTTCTGGCAATCCTACCGGCGCGGTGCTGGCGACGACCACCACCGTCAACGGCGGCTACTATCTCTTCAACAACCTGGCTTCCGGTGACTATGTCGTGGTCATCCCGGCCTCCAATTTTGCCACCGTCCTCAACGGCTACTGGTCTTCCGGCACGACCCGCAACAATGACGGCTCGCTGGCTGAAATTACCGCCCCCGACCCGGACAACGATGCCGACTCGGACGATAACGGCATTCGCCAGACCTCCGGTACGTTCAGCGGCGCAGTGATTTCGCAAGCCGTCACGCTCGGCCTCGGGCCGGTTGAACCCACCGGCGAAACTGACCTGGATGGCGGCACGCAGGGCCAACCCGATGCCCGCGCCAACATGACAGTGGACTTCGGCTTCTACACTATCCGGCTGGGCAACCAGGTCTGGAACGACACCAACAACAACGGTCTGCTGGATGGCGGGGAAACCGGCATTGACGGGGTGACCGTGCAACTCTGGTCTGCCGACGGCTCGACCCTGCTCGCCACGACCACCACCTCGGGCGGCGGCATTTACACCTTCGCCGGCCTGCCGCAGGGGTCGTACATCGTCCGCCTGCCTCAAGGCAACTTCCAGGGCACGGGCGTGCTGCGCGACTACTACTCCAGCACCGGCGGCGGCACATATGAACCTGCGCCCAATCCTGATGTCAACACGACCGATTCGGATGACAACGGCACAGAAGTTGGCAGCCTGGGCTTCCCTGGCGGCTACATCCAAAGCAGCGTCTTTGCCCTGACCCCGGCAGCCGAACAGACCACCAACAACGCTGACGGCTCTACAACCGAATTCCGCGTGGACTTTGGCGTTTACAACGAGCAGCGCGCCGACCTCTCCGTCACCAAAGATGATGGAATTGGCTACTATCTGCCTGGCGGTACCCTGACCTACACCATCGTGG
The DNA here is from genome assembly GCA_025056175.1 of Anaerolineales bacterium. Taxonomy (GTDB): domain Bacteria; phylum Chloroflexota; class Anaerolineae; order Anaerolineales; family Villigracilaceae; genus UBA5195. Next base: position 645 of record JANWWK010000026.1, on the reverse strand, counting down.
TCTCCAACGATGGCCCGGCAGATGTCACCGGTGCGCTTGTGACCGATACCCGCCCGTCCCAAATCCTCTCCTGGGAATGGGTTTGCACCAGCGTTACCGGCGGTGCCACTGGCTGTGATGGCTATGGCCCCGGCAGCGCCGACTTTAGCGACACGGTCAACCTGCCGGTTGGGTCGAGCATCACCTATACGGTCAACGTCACCATTGCTGCCGCCGCCACCGGTACGCTCAACAACACCGTTACCGTGACCCCACCGACTGGTGTCATCGAAACCGACCCCTCCGATAACAGTGACACCGACTCCGACCGCGATGCCATCCTCTCGATTGAGAAAGACGATGGTTTGACCACCGTTGCGCCTGGCACGGTCATCACCTATACCCTCAATGTGACCAATGTCGGTCTGCAAGACCTGACCGCCGTGCGCGTGACGGATACGCTTCCGACAGAAGTGACCTTCCAGAGCGCCGTGCCTGCACCGTCCAGCATCAGCGGCAGCACGCTGGAATGGAGCGGCATCAGCCTGGCTTCGGGCGCTTCGACCACCATCACCGTCACCGTGCGCGTCAATGACAATGCGGTTGGCCCGAACCTGCTCAACAGCGTCACCGTAGCCGATGATGCTATCCCCGGCCTGACCGATA
>JANWWK010000018.1 GCA_025056175.1 Anaerolineales bacterium | reverse complement strand
GGCGTGTATCAACAACCTGGTAATTGGTATCCTGCTGGGCAACTTGAAATATCGTTACCTGCCTTCTGCCAGACGCTACTTCAATGCTCATCCTGCAGAAGCCTTTGCGCTGCTTACCCGACTTTAAGAAAGCCCTGCCCTCCACCCTCCACCTTCCACCTTCCATCTTCCAAAATCTGCTATACTACTTTTATGGGGAGAAAGATATTGATATTTTTGATATTTGTTTTTGTTTTTTTATCTTCAAAACAAGATGTTATTGCAGGATGTTCATGTATTAATAATTCTTCTGCTTGTGGTGGTTTTAGATGTGGTGGTTGTGGAACAAATAAAAGTTATTGTTGTACCAACCGATGTGATATGAGTAGCTGTCCATATTACAATATTTATTGTATTCCAACTGCTACTCCCCAGCCTCCAACCAAAACCCCCATCCCTCCCACTCCAACCAAAACCCCCATCCATCCAACCCCAACCCCCATCCCTCCCACTCCAACCAAAACCCCCATCCATCCAACCCCAACCCGCACTCCAACACCTGTATATTATTGTTTACAACTTGGTGGAACATGCACGTCTATATATTTGCCATGCAGCGAATTAGGCTTATGCAGTCGTTCTTATTCTTGTCCTGCAAACAATCATTGTTGCATGCCTTGTGTTTCTCCCACCTCCACCCCTGCCCCAACACTAACAGGTTATGCCTACGCCACCCCGACCGAAAAACCCACTCCCACCCAATACCCCTGCGGATGCTCAAACGGAGTATGTGGCGGTTCCTGCTCTGCCGGATTTGAATGCAAAAGCACCGGAAGCACCTGCGGGGTAAACACCTGCTCCTGCCAGCCCCCAACCCTTCGGGGCGATTCGCAGTTCCGCTGGGAGAGTAGAAATCGCCCAGAGTTTCGCTGTTTCTGGCAGAGAAATCGCCGACTTGCGGTTGTTTCCCGCTCCCACTTGCTCTCGCAGGTAGCCGGGAGAGGGGTTTAATGCTGCTTTAGGGCTTATCCTCTCCCCTTGCAGGAAGGGTTAGGGCGAAGACAAATTTCAAAAAACTTTCTTGATGCTGTATTCAGGATATCCCTGCAATTGCCAAGAAAATCGAAAACATAAATGCTAAATTTCGTGGTAAAATGCGCGCTATGATTGCTCGCCCTGCCCTTCAGCAAGCCATTCAAACTGCTCTGCAGCGCAGCCGTGTGGTGGCGCTGATTGGCGCGCGGCAAACCGGCAAAACAACCCTGGCGCGTCAGTTTGTGCCTTTAAATTCGGTCAATTACTTCGATTTGGAAGACCCGGTTAGCCTGTTGCGCCTGGAAGAACCGATGACCACCCTGCGCAGCCTGACAGGAACGGTCGTGATTGACGAAATTCAGCGCCGCCCCGACCTGTTTCCACTTTTGCGCGTGCTGTCTGACCGTGACCCTTTGCCTGCGCGTTTTCTCATTTTGGGCAGTGCTTCGCCCGACCTGTTGCGGGCTGCCTCCGAGAGTTTGGCCGGACGTATGGAAATCGTCTCCGTGAGTGGATTTCGGCTGGCTGAAATTGGCGCGCAAAATATGGAAAGGCACTGGCTGCGAGGCGGGTTTCCGCTCTCGTTTCTGGCGCAAAGCGAAGAAGATAGCCTGGCCTGGCGCAAGAATTTCACGCAACTCTTGCTGGAGCGGGATTTGCCCCTGTGGGGAGCGCGCGTCTCTACCACAACCCTGCTTCGTTTTTGGATGATGCTGGCGCATTATCACGGTCAGGTCTGGAATGCCGCCGAACCGGCGCGTGCACTCGGAATTAGCCAGACCTCGGCGAGAAACTATCTCGACCTGTTGGAGGGGGTCTTTATGGTGCGGGTGTTGCCGCCCTGGCATGAGAATCTCTCCAAGCGGCAGGTTAAAGCCCCAAAAATCTATTTTCGAGATAGCGGTCTGTTACATTTCTTGCTTGGCATCCGCTCCGTGCTGGATTTGCAGGTTCATCCCAAAAGCGGTGCTTCATGGGAGGGGTACGCAATGGAGGAAGTTCTTAAAGCGCTGCAGCCCCAGGAAGCCTATTTTTGGGCAACACATAACGGCGCGGAACTTGATTTGTTCCTCGTTCATCAGGGACGGCGGTTGGGTGTGGAGTGTAAACGAATGGATGCCCCACGCCTGACGCCCTCCATGCGCGCCGCGTTGGAAGACTTGCGGCTCGACCGCTTGTTAGTGTTTTACCCTGGCGAACGTGCCTATCCACTGACCGAAAGGGTATGGGTGTTGCCACTCATCGCACTGGCCGACGAAGGGTTCGACCCCTGGCAAGACCCTGCCAAATGGTGAGCAGTGACTTTCCGTCCGGCGCGCCATCGCTCTGCAAACGGGTGATGCACAGTTACCGTTTGAGTCTTATCCGCTCTGTGCCATCGAGCAGGATTTCGACATACCCGTAGGTTGTCCCCATGCGCGCCAGTTTGAACCAGTGGCCGGTGCGCTGACTGCGGTAGTAGGCCAGGGCGTCGGCATCCCAGCGGTCGGGCAGGTCGTGGAAGAGTTCTTCCTGGCAAAAGAGCGCCGCTCGTTGCTGGCTCCACACGGCGCGCGAATCGCTCACTTCGTAATCGCCCACGAGCGAGATTTGCGGCAGCGTTCCGAGCAGGGCTGCCAGCAGGTCATCGGCCTGTTCGCCGTTGGTTTCGCGCGTCCACTGGTAACTGGCGAGCAAGGCCGCCCGCAGAGGGTGATTGAGGCGCATGCTGGCAATTTCGGCCTGGCGCAGGTGCGTTTCCACGCCCTCCCATGTGTAAAAGACATACGGCACCAGCCAGGGGGCTTGATATTCGCTCATCACGGCCAAATCGGGGAGTGTGGTTTGCAGCCGGGTCAGCGCGCCGATTTCTCCGAAAACATAATCCTGCCCGGCGATGAGGCGTCGCTCTGGCGCAAAGAAGCCAATGCCGTCGTTGCCCAAAACGTCCAGATAGGCGGCTTTTGCGCCATAACGCGAGGCATAGTTGCCAAAATTTTGCACCAGATAGCCTTGAAATTCCGGGGCGGCGGGGTGCAAAATTGCCAGCGTGTCATCGTAATCGCCGCGCGCGTTTTGCCAATAGGCATACCACGCCTCGGGCGCGCCGGGGAAATCGGGCGTGAACTGGTAGCCGGGCGGCAGCCAGCCCTGCGCGGCGAGAGAGGCCAGCCGCTCTTTGGCGCCGTTTTCGGTGTAAATCAGGTTGAAGGGATGATAGAGCAGGAGCGGCCAGCCGTAGGCCTGGATGTTTCGCAGCAGGCCAGGGTCGGGGCGGCCAATGCCCGCCGCCAGTGTCGGGTCGCCAAACAAGACCAGCCGGTCGCCGTTCCACAGATAGAACAAGACACATTCGGGCGGGGCAACAGCAGCCAGTTCGGCGTATTTCTGGGGGGTGTCTTCGTATAGTTGGTTCGTGGCATCAAACACAGCGTGAACCCGGCGCACCCATGCAGCGCGATGTTCCCACAGAGGGCGCGCGCCTGTGCGCCGCTCGAACTCCTGCCGCCAGCGGCGGGCAGCCTGTTCCCAGCGCGCATACGTCCCAATGCGCCAGGGCGGGCTGACAATGCGCCCGGTGACGGTCTCTTTGGGGTCGGGTTCGCTGTGCAGAATCAGATGGTCGCGCGCGGGGTCATGAATCAGGCGGATGAATTCGGGTGCGAATTGGGTAGATTCGGACCACATCGCCGCCGCAGCCTGCTCCCCCTGCAGGACGGCCATCGTCACCCCGTAGAGGCCGTACCCGGCTTCGGTGGTCTGCGTTTCGAGGGGCGGGTCTGCTCTCCGCACTTCCACCCCGCTCCCCAGGAGCATGGACTGGGGTTTCAGGTTCATCAGCGCCAGGTTGAGCGCGGCAGGGGTCTGCCCGGGGCGGGCCTCCTGACCGGTCAGTTGCAGCAGGACTTCGCCGGTGGCAGGGTCAACGGCCAGGTCAAGAGTCAGGCGGGTATCGGGGGCATCGTTCAAGCCCTGATAGAGCAGCCGAACGCGATAGTCGTCTATTTGCTGGAAATCCGTCTTCTGAAAAGAAGGCGGACAGGCGCGGACGAGGTTGCCCGCACGGTCGCGCGAGGTGAACCCGCCGGAGAGCAAGAAATCCAAATCGCATTGGCCGGAGGGGTCGCTTTCGAGCAGGGTTTCGCCGCTGGCCTGGTCGCGCAGCAGGACGATAGCACCGTCTTTGATTTCCATCTTCAGCAGCGTGGTGACGATGGTGAGACGGCCAAAGCGGTAGGTGAATTGCGGTGGGGACAGTTCGGTAGGAGCAGGGGAGGGCGTTTCTGAGACCGGAAGCGTGGCGGTTGTGGTCGCTGTGGGGGACGCGGGAGGGGGTGTCAGCGAGGCAGGCGGCGTGGGCGGCGGATGGGGCGGCAGGCAGGCCGGGGAGACCAGGACGAGCAGCGCGCAAAGGGAGAGCAACAGGATGCGGCGGGGAAGGGTCATGATGGGGAACGGATTGGACAGCGGATGAAACGGAGAAACGGACGCGGGAACGGATGAACGGAGAAACGGATGTCTGGCTCATTGCTTGCGGCGCAAGTCCTGGTAGCGGTAGTACAGGTTCAGGCGCAGGAAGTCGAACAGCGGGTCGAAAAAGATTCTGGCGCGCAAAGCCAGGCGGCGCAGGGGCGGCAGGCGGGTATCGCTGCCGCGCGCGGCCAGGAGTTCTTCCAGTTGGGCGAGGCGCTGCGCGGTGATGTGGCGAACGGCTTCAAGTTCGGCGGGTGGATGCGGGGAGAGGCCGTTTTGCAGACAGGTTTGCAGGTCGCGCAGGCGGGCGCGGTAAACGGCAGCGTGCATTTCCTGCCATCCGGCCCAGCGCTGACGGTGTTGGGCAAGCGAGGAGCGGCCTTGCGCGTCTCGAAGACGGCCCGAATCGCGCCGGTAGAGGACGAGCGGCTCGTAGATGTAGCGGATTTCGCCGAGCAGGGCCGCGCGAAAGGGCAGCAGGATGTCTTCGGCGCGCGCTTCGAGCGGGAGAGGGCCAAAGTGGTCAAAGAGGTCGCGCGTCCAGGCGTGCGTTGCGCCGTTGACCAGGGAAGGAACGCGGCGGGCGGCGTAGGCCGAGAGGGTCAGTTCTTCGGGCAGGATGGGCGTTTTGTGCAGGGGGTTGAGCGGGCGCCCCGTTTCGTCTATCCAGATGGCGTTGGAGAAGATGGAGTGCGCCCGTCCGCCCGATTGACGCCAGGTTTCGTACACCCGTTCGGCGCGCTGAGGCAGGGAGATGTCGTCTCCGGCGGCAATGATGAGCAGTTCACCTTGCGCCAGGCGCATGATGTCGTTGAGGTGGCCGATGAGTCCCAGGTTGCGCTCCGTGCGCCGCACTGTGACGCGATTCGGGCCGCGATATGCTTCTGCCGCGCGTCGCAAGACGTCGAAGGTGTCATCGGGCGAGCAGTCATCGGAGAGGATGATTTCCAGGGGCGCGTAGGTCTGGCTCAACGCGCCCTGGGCGGCCTGGGCGGCGTATTCTTCCTGCCGGTAAGTGATGACGGCAAAGGTCAGCAGAGGGCGGGGGGTCATAGGGTTTTCCATCCCAGGCGGGCGCGCAGGCGTTGCAGGTAAGCCTGAAAAACGTCTGGGCCAAACAGTCGGTAGAGGCAGCGCAAGGCGTAGAGGCCGGTCAGCAAGGCGAGCAGGATGCCGGCGGCGGCCATCCAGAGCGGCGGGAGGAGATAGGTCAGGCCAAAGGCCAGCAGGACGAGCGGGGCGAGCACGGCGGTTTGGGTCAGATTTTGCCCCGACCAGCCAAAGCCAGAGAGACGCCGGGCGAGCAGAGTGACGGCCAGGGTGTAGAAAACGTACATCAGAAAAAAGGCGATGCCAATGCCCGGCAGCCCCACCAGGTTGACCAGGCCGGTCAGCGCGCCGAGGTAGAGCAGGTTGGTGAGCAGTTCGTTCCAAAAGTAGAGCGTTTTTTTGCCGCGCGCCAGCATCAGGTAAGCCAGCGGCCAGGAGTAGATTCGCAAAAAGGTGCCAAGCGCCTGCCAGCGCAAAATCTCGAACGCGGCGGCGAATTCCCGCGAGTAGAGCAGCTCGAGCAGGAAGGGGCCAAGTGCCAGCACGAGCAGGATGCCCGGCGCGGCGGCCAGCAGGCCGACTTCGACCTGGGCATTCATCAGGCGGTTGCTTTCGGGGTCATCTCTGGCAAGCGAGGCCAGGTGGGGGAAGTAATCGGCGCCCATGGCGCCCAAAATGAAGCCGATATAGACATTCGAGAGCGCGCTGGCGGCCTCGTAGAACCCGGCGGCTTCCAATCCCAACTGGCGCAAGACCAGGACGCGCACCAGGTAGCCCACCGCCAGCGTGACCAGCCCGGAGGCCATGAAAGCGATGCCCAAACTCAGCAGTTCGCGCGCTTCCTGCCAGGTCTGCCGCCAGGTGAGCGTGACCGGCGCGAGCGGGATGCGGCGGGCATACCACCAGGAGACGAGCAGAGTCAGGGCGGCGGTGAAAATCAGGTAGAAAGGGATGCCCTGTAACCCGAACCAGTATAAGAGTGGCAGCCCCAACACCGTGCCAAGCGCAATGCCGAAGATGCTGGTTTTGGCCAGGTCGCCGATGCGCCGCACGCCGCGAATCAGGGTGTTTTGGGCGCTCGCCAGCACCAGGCAGAACAGGGCCAGGGAGAGGAAGCCGATGGCCGGGGCGCGTGCGTCATCGCCAAAGGTGAGATGGGCAATAAGCGGGCTAAAGGCGAGCAAGATGAGCGCGCCCAGCACGCCCAACCCCAGCGCCAGCCGCCGAAAGGCGCAAATGGTGCGGGAAACGCGCTCTTCCTCGCCACTGCCAGCCGCTTCGGCAATCTGACGCACGCCGCTGGTCTCCAGCCCCATGCCGGCGGCCATGCTTGCCAGCGCCAGGATGGAATTGTACACACCCATCAGCCCGACCCCGGCCGGGCCAATCAACAGGGCAGCGGCTTTGGCCTGCAAAATGCGGAACAGAATATTCACCGCCGAAGAGCCGCCGATGATGGTGGTGGATTTGATGACGCGGTTGTGGAGGGTGGTCACCGCTGGTATTCCTTTTCTCGTACTCCTTCGCGCGCGGGGAGAGGGGTGAAAAACGCTTTGACCGCTTCCACCACCCGCGCGGCGTCTTCCATGCTCAAGTGTGGACCCATCGGCAGGCTCAATACTTCGCGGTGGATGGCTTCGCTGACAGGAAAACTCCCCGCCGGCAGACCGAGTTCGCGGTAGGCTGCCTGCAAGTGGGGCGGCACAGGGTAGTGAATCATCGTCCCGATGCCCTGCGCTTTGAGATGCGCCTGGAGCGCATCACGCTGGGGCGCGCGGACGACGAACAGGTGCCAGCAGGGGGTCATGCCCTCTGGCACATGCGGCAGGAGGAGACCGGTCTCGCGCAGGGATTCCAGGTAAAACGCGGCAATGCGGGCGCGGCGGGCGTTCCATTCGTCCAAATGCGGCAGTTTTACGCGCAGCAGGGCGGCCTGCAACTCGTCCAGGCGGCTGTTGAAGCCTTTTTCCAGGTTGTAATACTTCACTTTGGAGCCGTAATTTCGCAACGTGCGGATGCGCTCCGCAAGGGCCGGGTCGTTGGTGGTGACAGCGCCGCCATCGCCCAATGCGCCGAGATTTTTGCCGGGGTAGAAGCTCCACCCGGCAGCGTCGCCCAAATTTCCGGCCATTTTTCCCCAGTAGCGCGCGCCATGCGCCTGCGCCGCGTCTTCGATGACCTTCAGGCCGTGCTTGCGGGCAACGGCGCAGATGGCGTCCATCTCAGCGGTTTGACCGTAGAGGTGGACAACCAGAATCGCTTTGGTGCGCGGGGTGAGCGCGGCTTCGATGCGTTCCGGGTCGAGGTTGTATGTCCGCTCCACCGGTTCGACCGGCACGAGCGTTGCGCCCGCGTAAGAGACGGCCAGCCAGGTGGCGATGTAGGTGTTGGAGGGGACGATGACTTCATCGCCGGGGCCAATGTCATACGCCCGCAGGATGAGATGAAGCGCTTCTAACCCATTCCCCACGCCCACGCAATACTCCGCGCCCACATAACGGGCAAATTCCTGCTCAAAAGCCTGCACTTCCTCGCCCAAAATGTACCAGCCGGAGCGCATCACCCGCGCCCAGGCGGAATCGAGTTCGGCCTGCAACTCCAGATAGGGCGATTTCATGTCCAGAAAGGGAATCTCACGCATGGCGCGCCTTCTTTTCTTGAACGAACGTATCGTAATCGCGGATGTAATCCGCCGCGTCATAGACATCCGAAGCCAGTACGAGCAGAACGGCGTCGGCGGTGTATTTGTACTGAATGCCCCACACCATCGGCGGCAGGTACAGCCCCAGGTTGGGCTTATCGAGAACCACTTCTTCGCGGGTTTCGGTATCATCCAGCACCACCGAACATGAGCCTTTCAGGCAGACCAGGAATTGGTGCTGTTCGCGGTGGGCATGTTCGCCCCGCACTTCGAGCGAGGGGACATCGAAGATGACGAAATAGCGTCTGGGGGGAAAGGGCAGGTGCTTGTCATATTCGCCAAAGGTCAGGCTGCCGCGCAAATCCACAATTTTGGGCAGCTGGATGAGCCGCGCGCCCTGCACGCGCAACTGTGGAATGCCCTGCTCGCTGGTTTGGGGCGCGATGGCGCGCGTATCGGCGGTGTTGACATACCCGCGAATGCGGGCCGGGTTGCCAGCGACAATTGCATACGGCGGCACGTCGCGGGTGACGACCGCTCCCGCTCCCACCATCGCGTGCGCGCCAATGGTGAGACCGGGCAGAATGGTGGCATTTGCGCCAATCGAAGCGCCGCGGCACACGCGGGTTTGCAGGAACTTCTCCGGGTAGTGTTTGCTGCGCGGGAACCGGTCGTTGGTGAAGGTGGCGTTCGGCCCAACGAAGACATCATCTTCCAGCCGAATGCCATCCCACAGCTGCACGCCGCTCTTCAGGGTCACGCGGTCGCCCACGATGACATCGTTCTCGACGAACACGCCATCGCACAGATTACAATCGCGGCCAATTTTCGCGCCGGGCAAAACGTGTGCAAAAGCCCAGATGCGCGTCCCCTCGCCGATTTCAGCGCCGGGTTCGACAATTCCTTGCGGGTGGACGAAATAGGAGGACATAGCAGACTCTCGAAATAGGGTTATTTTTCCTCGCTCACGCTGACCAGAACGGCGCGCACCATGCGGCGGTAGAGATAATTGCCTTTGTCGGCGTCAAAGGTCTCGCAGGTGACGAGCGTCAGCCAGGAGAGCGTTTCGCGCTTCATGACCTGGTAGATACTGCGCGGCGAAATGCGGGCGTTGCTCTGCACTTCGTAGGTGAAGACCTTACCCCAGGCGCGGACGATGATTTTATCGCCATAGACCAGGTCTTTCAGGCCGTAGAACGGGCCGGGGCGGTTGAGGGCATCCCACACATGGGCAGTGATGACGGAATTGCCCGCTGTGGTGGGGAACGCTGAGCCGTGGAGATAACCAGCCTGCTTGTAGAGCCAGGTGACATCCCAGCCTTGTTCGGTGAACGGCACGCCCACAATTTCCACCTTCACGCCCAGGCGCGGAATTTCGAGAATCAGCCCGGAGTAGGCCGTATACATTTTACTGGCAGGCTGCGCTGGCAGGTCGGTGAGAATGCCCGGCTCAAAGCCGGTGGCCGGGATAAGCACGTCATTCAGCCGGATGGGCGTGGGAGTTTCCTCTCCGCCGCCCACGCCGCGCGCCGCCATAATGAAGTTGCGGGAAAAATCGGTTTGGGCGTTCGTCCCATCACCTGCCAGGCGGTTGCCTGCCAGGTCAGTGATGGAGGTGGTGCCGCACACCAGCAGGCGATAGACGCCGTTTGCCAGTCCGCCGCCGCCGTTCAGGTTGAGCGTGGCGGTAAAGGTCGTGTTGTCATAAGTCACTGCGTCAATCAGGGCGGGCAGGTCGCCGCCGTTTACGCCCACAGCGCAAGAATCGGTCTGAATGCCGTCGCCGTTATCCTGCACCAGCAGATAGTTGGCGGGGTTGGTCACGTCGTTTGCGCCGCTATCGCCGGGCGGGTCGTTCACGTCTTCGCTGAATCGTACCAAAAGTTGCGTGATGTTGACCGTCACGATTTCCAATTCGGTAATTGCGCCGTCACCCGTTGCCGGAACGCTGCTGACTCCGTTCGCAGTCAGGGTTGGCGGGGTCAGGTCAATGGTGTAGAACTCACCGGTAAACGGAACGCCGGTCAGCGGGTTGCCCACCGCATCGGAAATGCCGCTTGCATCCGTCAGGTTCAGGCCAAGCGTGCCTTCGCCTGTTCCAACGTTGACGACGGCGGTGTACGAAGCGCCGCTGCCAGTTACGCTGACCAGAGACGCGCCGCTCACGCCCGTCGCTGCCAGCGAGAAGCTGCTGTCTGAAACGCCCGTCACCGCTTTGGAGAAGGTGATGGCGAAGCGGACGCTCGTGGCGGTGGTCGGATTCGGGTCGACGCGGGTAATCGAGACAACCTGCGGGTTGAGTTTTTCAATCACATACATTTCGCCCGCGAACGGCAGACCGCTCACTGCGTTCCCGGCGGGGTCGGCCAACCCGGTGCTGTTCACCAGATTCAGGCCAAGCACGCCATCGCCCGCGCCGGTGTTCACGGTTACAGTGTAATTCGCGCCGCCACCGCTGATAGCGGTAATCGAAGCGCCCGTAACTCCCAGAGCAGGCAGGCTGAAGTTGGCCGCCGCAAGTCCGCCGACCGGCTCGCTAAAGGTCACATTGAAATTCACCGAGGCGGCGTTGGTGGGGCTGGGGTCGGCGCGGGTGATAGAGACGACGGTGGGGGCGGTGTTATCCACAACGAAGGTGGAAGATGGCCCGGCTGCCGCGCTGGAATTGCCTGCTGCATCCAGGGCGATTCCCGCCGCGATGGAGATTCCCAGCGTCCCATTCCCGCTGATTCCGCTGACCGTGATGGTGGGCGTGGCGGTGGCTCCATTTGTGACCGTAATCGCGCCATTGGCCGTCCCGGTGGCGTTGAGCGTCACATCGCCCGCCGTCAGGTTCACTGTGCTTGCGCCGCTGACCGTGACCGGGAACGTGACCGGGCCGCTGTTGGTGACTGCCAAACCAGGCGCGCCGATGGTCACGACCGGCGGAGTGGTATCGTAGGTGACGGTGTTATCCGTGCTGGTGCTTGCCAGGCTGTCATTACCGCTTCCGTCCTGCGCCGCCCCAAACGGAATGGACGCGCTGACCGTGCCATCGGCTGCCATGCCGCTCACCGCCAGGGTGTAATTGGCCCCTGAACCGGTGACAACGACCGTGGTCGCGCCCGCCGTGCCGGATAGAACGACATCGGAGGCCGTGAATCCGCTGACCGGCTCGCTGAACGTGACCGTGAACAGAATCGGCCCGGCGTTGGTTGGGTCGGGCTGAGCGGCAGCCTGTTCGACCGTCACGGTCGGTCCCAGAGCATCAAAGGTTACTTGATTATCTACGCTGGTGCTGGCGGCGTTGCCATTCCCGGCGGCATCCTGCGCGGCATTCGCCGGAATAGCGGCAATGACCGTGCCATCCGTTGCCATTCCGCTCACTTCGAGGGTATAAACCGGCCCCAAACCGGTCACGTTGACCGTCGTCGCGCCCGCCGTGCCGGAAAGGACGACATCGGAGGCCGTGAATCCGCTGACCGGCTCGCTGAACGTGACCGTAAAGAGAATTGGCGTGGCGTTGGTCGGGTCGGACTGACCGGCGGCCTGTTCGACCGTGACCGTTGGAGCAGTGGTATCGTAGGTAACGGTGTTATCCGTGCTGGTGCTGGCCAGATTACCCAACCCGCCGCTATCCAGAGCGGCGTTAGCGGGAATTGTGGCAATCACCGTGCCATCCGCTCCCATGCCGCTCACTTCCACGATGTAGGTTGCCCCACTGCCGGTCACAACCACTGTGGTCGCGCCTGCTGTGCCAGAGAGAAGCACGTCACTGCCATCGAATCCGCTGACCGGTTCACTGAAGACCACCGTAAAGCGGATGGGCGAGGCGTTGGTCGGGTCGGTCTGGGTGATGAACTGGTCAATGCTGACGGTTGGCGGCTGGTTGATGGCCGCATAGGTCAGGCTGACCGATTCGACAATTGGCGTGATGAAGAAAGGGCTGCTGGTGGTCAGCGTGGCGCGATATTGGGCGTAGCGTCCATCCGGGCTGACCATATCCGTCCCGCTGACGGCTTCCCAGGCTGACCAGGAGGCATCAGGCGTGGGGGTATTGCCAGTGCGGGTCTCGAACGCGGCAGTTGTTCCGGCGGGAGCCGTTCCAAGCCAGGTGAGCAGGAGCCAATCAGAAGGCAGACCGGCGTCGAATACGCGCGAGGTAAAGACGCACGGGGTGGCGTAGGGCGCAACCCGCAGCCAGTCAACGCGCAAGGGGTCGCCATCATATTCGTCATCGATGAAGCCGATTCGGACGTTTCCCACGCCGGGCGGAGTGTACCCGGCAGGCGAACCAACCTGAACATCATCCACGTAGAACGTGAAGACATTGCCCACGCGCTGGATGCGGTAGCGGTGCGGCGCGCCCACCAACGCCCCAATTGGGATGTTCGTACCGCCGCTGATGGTGATGTAGACCTGATTGGTGCTGGCAACCGTGCCAAAGGCAGCCCAATACTCGTTCCACGCCCCGTTGCCCACGAACCCGGCCAGCTGATAGTCGTCCGCGCCAAAGGTGGCAGTAAATTCCAGCGAGTGACCCGGCCCGAAGGCTGTGCTGGCATAATAGACGGCGGCGTCATCCAGCGTCAGGCGTCCGGTTGCCACGACCGGGGCATGACCGGCCCAGGCGTAGGGCGTCCACCCGGCAGGCAGACCCGTGCCGGAAAATTCCTCCCCCAGCGTGGGGCCAAGCAGGAGTTCGCCGTTGTCTGCCGCGCCCACATAGCAGGCGGCCAGCGTTCCGCTCTGGAAGTCAATCACAGTGGTATCAGTGAAGGGGTTGTAGGGCGTGGTGAACGAGAGCGGCAGGTTGGGTTCCGGCGGCTCGGTGGCGCTGTTGCCCCAGGCATCGGCGGATGTGACGCGGTAATGATAGGTGGTGTTGGGCGTCAGGCCGGTGAGGGTGATGGAATGCGCCAGGGTCAGGGCTGAGTCCTGCGCGTTATTCGTCAAGGCCAGCGGATTTGTACCGTAATCCACGCGCGAATTGGCGAATTCGTCGGTATCCCAGGTAATCGTCACCGTGCCGTCGCCGTTGATGGTGGCCTGGACATTGGTGATGACCGGCGGGGTGGTATCGGGCGCGTAGAAGGCCTGGTAATCGCCGCTGGGGGCATCGAAGAAGGCATATTCCACGCCTTTGATGAACTCCGTCCGATAGGCAATCTGCACGCCGTTGCGGGTGATGGCGGTGAGGGGATGATTTGGCCCCTGAACGGGCAGCATCCCCCGCAGGCCGCGCGCCCCCGCCGCCGCATTGACACGGAAGGAGAGAATATCGTTCTGCCAGTCGAAGGCGCTGAAACTCGACCCGTTGCGGCCATCCAGCCAGGTGAGCATCTGCTGGGCAGAGATGATTGGCACGCCGCGCGCCAGGGACGATTCGATGATGTCTATGTTCGCATCAGAAAACGCGCCCGAATCGGAGTGAATGTTGGTGACGAAGGCCCCGTAGTAGCCGAGTGGGCCAAGCGCGTTATCGAGCAGGGTGTCAATCGTGTAGGGGTAAGTCTGCCCGGCTTCGTCAGTCATGTGCGTCACGGCCTGATACACGTCAATCAGGCTGCCATCCAGGTCGGCGAACTTCATCATCAGGCCCGAACCGGTGAACATGCCAGGACGGTTATTGACCCACGAGGCGGGATAGTAGTAAAAGTTGGTGTCGAGCCGAATGCCGTGCGAACGGCGGACTTTGATATGTTCGACGTAGTTGCTCCAGGCCACGCAATGCGTGCGCTCGGTGCGGGGCGCGGGCAGGAAGGAGAAATTGCTCCCAAACCAGGCCATCCCGCTGGTGAAAAACGCATCGAGCGCGGCGTTGGTGTAATCGGCGCAGTTGGTGCTGATGTGAACGCCAAACTCGTGTCCTTGCGCGGCGTAAGCCTGAATTTTGGCGTTTTCGGCGGGGTTGGTGACAAAACCCACCACCAGATAAATGCTCTGGCGCACGCATTCCCAATCGTCCACCGAACAACCGGGCGGACTGTAGGCGTTCAACTGGTCCAGGCGGTCATCGTACAGGCTGTTATAGACCACGTTATCGGCGTGGTCATCCGAGGTCATCACCACCACCGCTTTTTCATCGCGCGGGAAATACCAGAAGCGCGGCAATGGTTTTTTGTCGAGATTCATGCTGAGAATCAGGTTCGCCAGCAAACGCTGCTGCTCATCGGCCTGTGGGATGGCGACTTTATCCAGGTTGACCCAATCGGGCTGCGGGTCACCGGCTTTGTTGCCGTAGAACAGGTCTGCCGAGCGGGTGGGGATGATGCCATCGCGGTCGTCGCCCGACCAGCGTGGGTTGCCCTGGCGGGTGAGGACGACCGAGCGCGCCAGGTCATAGGCGAACATAGCGGCCTGTCCGCCGTTCGCGCCGACGCTTGCCAGCGTGACCGCCGGGCTGGCGGTGGCGGTGAAGGCATCGGCATAAAGCGTGGCGAGATTGGCCGCGCCGCTCAACAGATAACGGTCTGCCGCACCGTGATATTGAATTGTCTGGTTGACGATTCCCGCGCCGGGCCCGCTTCCGTTGACCAGGATGTAGCCCTCGCTGAGCGGGGGGCTTCCGGCAGGAGCAATGCCGAGCAAAGATGCCAGGCGCGGGTCGGGGCGCATGGCAATCAGGTTGCCGCCGTTCGTCACCCAGTTCGTGAACATGGCGGCCTGCGTATCAGAGAGGGTGGTATGCGCCAGTATCACCACGTCGTAATTGTTCAGGGTGGCGGCGCTGACGCGGCTCAGGTCGGTGAAGCGGAAGGCATTCAAGCCCTCAGCGCGCAGAATTTCGGGATAGTAGCGGCTGAAGCCATCGTAAGTGCTGCCGATGACCAGAATCGGCCCGCCGGGGCCGGAATCGGGGTAAGCGGCCTCGGTGGTGAAGTTCCAGGTGATGTCGGCAGGCAGAGGGTTGCCGAGCGCATCGCGCACGCCGCCCGCCCCGCCGAGAATCGTCACGCTGTAAGTGGTCTGGTTGTTGAACTGGCTGGCGGGAGTGAGAATCGCCATCCGGGCGGCAGAATCGTAAGAGACGGTGGCGGGGAGAATCTCGTTAGCCGGGTTACGCACGAGAAAAGTTGCCGCGTTGATGGTGGCCGGGTTCATGGCGGTTGGAAAGCGATAGGTGACGCGCGCGCCGACATAAACGCCCAGCGTGCCGCGCGCGGGCATTTCGGGCGTCTCAAAGACCACATCCACCCAGTAGTTGCTCTGCTCGTAGGCCTGGTCGGGATAGGTGGGCGTGGTGGAGTAGGCATACACGCCGTTGATGTTCGTCACGCCGCCATCATCGGCAGGGGCCGTGAGCGGCAAGTTGACCCGCGCTGAAGTGAAATAGTTGGGCGTTCGGGCGTAAAAACCGGATGCGGTGTGGTAAGAGGCAACATACGTCTGCCCGGCGGTGATGAAGACCGGCGCGGCAAAGTAAACCGTCTGCCAGCCGGCGGCGGTTTCGTTGGTGAAAACTGCCGAAGCCAGCAGGTTGCCCGCCAGGTCGTATAACTGCCCGGTGTGCGTTCCGGTGTTCTGCGAACCTTTGAAGAAGCGGATACCGGTCACATAACCGCTATCGGTAGAGGTGAAGCGCACGCCTAACTGAATCGGGCCGCCCACGTCTTGAAAGTTCGGATTGGCCGGTTCGGCGGTATCACTCCACAGCGTGCGTGGCAGGGCTGGTAAACCGGTGGTATCGGCGGCAGGCGCGGCGAGTTCATCGGCGCGAACCGGCGCCGCTTGCGCCAGGGGCAAGGTCAGCCCAACGGTCAGCGCAATCAAAAAATGAATACCGGCAAAGAATTTCCCCATAAAGCTCATGCTGGCCTCCCTGAGGGGCGGCAGTCAATATCTTTCAGATACGAAAATGACCGTCACCCGGATAAAACGAATAAAAAAATCCCCATTTCGCAACGGGGCGCTCCACCAATCTCCAGTCCAATCTCGCCCCTGACGTTTTTGATAACTTACAATTTTGTAAAGTGATTATACCACAAAATTGGTCAGAATTTCAAGCGCGCAGAAATCAGGTTGTGAGACCAGCGCACGTGTTATACTCGAAACTCTCCAGAAACTTCTCAAATCCGGCGGGGTTAAATGTTTCAAACCGCCGGTAAGGATGACCCCCTTGGCCGACCCCTTGCAAGAAGATGAAATCCTGGCATTGGCTGCCCAGGGTGACCGCAATGCTTTCGGAATGCTGTATGAGCGGTACGTAGACCGAATTTTCAACTACGTGTACTACCGCACCGGCAATTTAGATGACGCGGAAGACCTGACGGCGCGCGTCTTTCAACGAGCGATGAATCACATCGGCAACTATACCGACCGCGGCGTACCGTTTTCGGCCTGGTTATACCGGATTGCCCACAATCTGGTCGCCAACTGGCACCGTGACCGCGGCCGCCGACAAGAAATTCCACTTTCGGATGCGCCTTTGCCGGCGAAAGGCGAACATCCCGAAAATACGCTTGTTCACAACGAACGGCAAGAAGCGTTGCTTCGACTGATTCGTTCCCTGCCTGCCGAACGCCAAACACTTTTGATTCTCAAGTTCGTCGAACACCTTTCCAACGCAGAAATCGGCCAGATCATGGGACGCAGCGAAGGCGCGGTGAAGAGTCTGTATCATCGTACGCTGCTCTCTCTGCGCGACCAGATTGGCGGCGCAGAAGACTACAGCGAATAGTTGGTTGTTACTGAGGAGGTTCCGATGTTAAGAATTGTCACCGATGGCGCTGCCGATATGCCCCGCGAGTGGAAAGAGCAGTACGATATTCAGGTTGTACCAATCAACATTCACTTTGGAGAAACCACATATCTCTCGGATGTCAACCTGGACCGCGAGGGGTTTTACAGACTGGTGGACGAGAACAAGCGTGTGCCAAAGACCTCGCAGCCTTCGCCGCATCAGTTCGCCGAGTTTTATAAGAAAATTGCTCAGGCGGGAGATACCATTCTTTCCATTCACGTCACCAGCAAACTCTCCGGCACCTATGCTTCGGCGGTGGCCGCCGCACAGGAACTGGCCGAGACCTTTCGCATCATCCCGTTCGATTCGATGAGTGGCTCGGCTGCAATTGGGATTTTGTGCCGCGAAGCGCGCCTGCTGGAGCGCGCTGGCAAAAGCCTGGAAGAAATCCTGCAACATCTGGAAGCCCTGCGTTCGCGCTGCGGTGTGATTCTGGCGCTCGATACACTTGAATATGCGCGCATGAGCGGGCGGGTAGGGACGCTCCAGGCCGCGCTGGCCTCCATGTTGAATGTCAAGCCGATTGCTGTTCTCAAAGAGGGCGTTCTGAACATGGCCGAAAAAGTCCGCACCCGCAAAGCCTCGCTCGACCGTCTGCTGGAAATGGTCAAAGAATACGTGGGCGACCGCGAAGTGATGATGTCTATTGTCCATGCCCGTGACCCACAGGCCGGTGCTGACCTGATGGAGCGCGCCCGCAAGATGTTCAATACCCGTGACCTGTTTCTGACCGACCTTTCGATTTCTGTTGCTGCCAATCTTGGCCCTGGAACGGTCGGAATTGTCTTCTTTCCTTTGGAGTAACTCATGATGGCCCGTCGAAATTTGACCGTTTCCTCCGACGCGCTCGAAATGCGCTTGCAAGAATTGTTGCGTCCGGTGCAGCCCTCACCGCGTCTGGTGCAGACAGTTCGCCAGCGCCTCTCGTTCGTTCCTTCCATCGAGTTAGAGAAAAAATCGCCCAAAGTACGGCGGTCTCTGATGATTTTGGGCGGGGTTCTCTCAGCCAGTCTGTTGATAATTACAGGTGTGCGGGCGATTTTCTATCTGGTCAATCGCGCTCGCGCCTAGCGCGCGGGCGCATTGTGCCTGCTCACATTTTTTTCTCCACCCGGTGGCTCATTAACCACGCCTGCACATCCAGGGCATTGTTATCGGCTTTGGCGCGGACATAGGTGCCATCGGGCCGCATCAGGCGGGCGCGCAGGGTGTCTTTCAGGTAAATATCCAGAACCTGGCTCTTCATGTAATGAACATGACCGGGTTTTTCGAGGGGGAACACCACTTCCACGCGGTGGTCGAGGTTGCGGGGCATGAGGTCAGCACTTCCTAAATAAATTTCTTCTGCACCATCGTTGTAGAAATAATAAATCCGGCTGTGTTCAAGATAGCGTCCCACGATGCTGATGACGCGAATGTTCTCGCTCACGCCCTTGAGCCCCGGACGCAAGCAGCAAATGCCGCGTACCAGCAAATCTACCTGCACTCCGCTCTGCGAGGCTTCATAAAGCAGTTGAATGATGGGCTGGTCTACAATGGCATTCACTTTGAAAATGAGGTGTGCTTTCTTGCCAGCGCGTGCGTGGGCAATTTCGCGGCGGATGAGCGCTTCGAGTCGACGGCGCAGGTTGACCGGTGCCACGAGCAGTTTTTTGTAATCTTGTTTGGTGGAGTAGCCGGTCAGGTAGTTGAACAGGTCGGTGGCATCCGCGCCCATCTCTTCATCGCAGGTAAACAACCCTAAATCTTCGTAGATGCGCGCAGTGGATGGGTTGTAATTGCCGGTTGCCAGGTGCAAATAGCGGCGGATGCCCTCCCCTTCGCGCCGGACAACCATCGCAATTTTGCTGTGCGTTTTCAGCCCGACCAGGCCGTAGACGACATGCACGCCTACTTGCTCCAGCCGCCGCGCCCAGCCGATATTGCTCTCTTCGTCGAAGCGCGCCTTTAACTCCACCAGCACTGCCACCTGTTTGCCACGTTCAGACGCTTCCAGCAGGGCTTCCACCACCGGCGAATTTTGCCCCACCCGATAGAGAGTCTGCTTGATGGCCAGTACTTGCGGGTCGCGCGCCGCGGCGTTCAAAAAATCCACCACTGGTGTAAACGAATCGTAAGGGTGATGGAGCAGGAGATTCTCCTGCCGGATGGCATCGAAAATATCGGCAGGGGCACCCGGTTGACGAAAGGCCGGAATGACGAAGGGTTTGTACGGCGGGTATTTCAACTCATGCAATTCCAGCGTGTTATACAATTGCCACAGGCTCACCAGTCCCAATGGACTGCTCTGTATGTACAGGTCGGTTGGGCGCACCTCCAGGTTTTCGATGAGTAAATCGCGCACGCTGGAGGGCATGCTCTCGTAGATGGCAACCTGCACCACCGAGCCGAATTTACGCCGCCGAATGCTGGCCTGCATGGTTTCGAGCAGGTCATCGGCTTCGAGTTCCTGAATCTCCACATCCGCATCGCGCACAATGCGGAATGGATGCGCTGAAACAACCTGCATGCCTGGAAATAGAAGCGTCAGGTTGGCGGCAATTACCTGTTCCAGCCAGACAAAGTAGTGCTGGCGCGGTATCGTGCCGTCTTTGCGCTCTCCGCCGGAGGAGCGTTTGACCGGTACGAGACGCGGCAGGGTATCGGGCACCTTGAGACGAGCAAATTTTTCGTTGCCTTTGGTATCGCGGATGACCACCGCCAGGTTCAGGCTCAGGTTAGAAATGTGCGGAAACGGATGACCCGGGTCGAGCGCAAGCGGTGTGAGAACGGGAAAAACCACTTCACGGAAGTAGGTATCAGCGCGTTCACGCTGGGCAGGGTTCAATCTGGTATAGTCAAGTATGTGAATGCCGGCTTTATCCAGTTTGGGGAGTAATTTTTTGTTCCAGCAGTGCAGGGCTTCTTCATAAAGTTCATGCGATGTTTTACGGATGGCTGCCAGTACATCGCGCGGGGTGCGTCCGTCTATCGAAATGTCTGGAATGTGCGCTTCCACCTGTTTGCGAATGCCCGATACGCGCACCATGAAGAATTCATCCATGTTCGAGCCGAAAATGGCAAGGAATTTGACCCGCTCCAGCAGGGGGTTGTTTTCATCTTGGGCTTCTTCTAACACGCGGCGCTGAAATTCCAGCATGCCCAGTTCACGGTTGATGTAGAGTTTAGGGTCTGAAAGCGTCAGGATGGGGTCGTTGGGCGGGAGCGTCATAACGTCTCAATGCGGAGAAGCGGATAGGTAGCAGGTGGAGCGGATAAAGAAAAACCGGTCAGGAAGGGGACAGCGCTTTTGTTTCAGCTGGTTGTATCACTTGCCAGGGGAACGGTTGTTCGGGCGCAGGCCGCCAGAAGGTTTCTACCTGGCTTTTTTCTTCCATAAAAACTGCAATCAATTGCTGGTGACGCTGCTCGTAATGGCGGCGAATGACTTCGATGCCTTCAATTTCGGTCATTTCCTCCAGCGTAAAAAGGAAAACTTCGGCATCTTGAATTTCCCCCATCGCGGTTTGATAATCGTGCATGCGCTTGAAATTGGTGCGTGGGAAATCTGGCAAGAGCGGGTGAATGATTTCTACCATGTAGCGAAACCGTTTGAACGCAATGCGTGTGCGGTGGATGGTTGCGGGCTGAGAGGCATGAATCCACGCATAGCGCTGCAGGACGGTACCGTAGGCTTCATCTACTGCCTGCAATACCAGCGCATCGAAAGCCGGGCCGGCTTGTACTTGTGCTATCATGGCGCGAGTCTTTTCCAAACGCCGGGCAATACCAGCGGGCTTCAGGTCTTCGATGATTTCTTCGGCCTCGCGCAAAAAACGGCGTTCCCGCTTCTGTAGAATTTGCCGGATGGGTTTGAGTTCTGGCAGGGTTTCCAGGTTCTCGGAAACTTCGGCGAGCATCACCTGAGTATCACGCAATCCGTCGAATTCGTCTAGCTGTCCTTTGAGCGCTTTGCGAATTTTTTGTAAACGTGGATGCGGCGCGATGGCGCGAATCAAATCCACCAGTGCCAGCAATCGCCGTGCGGCCACCCGCAAGTCGTGAACGGCTTCTTCGGAAAATTCTCGACGGCAGGTTTTGATTTGCTCGCGGTAGGTTTGCCAGCGGTTGTCTATTGCTTCGAGAAGTAACGCTCTCGCATCCATACATGTGTTCCTGTTATTAGTTTACCCGAAATCCGAAGCAAATCAATCGGTGGTTGTTTAACATTGATTTTATGGTTTTGCCCTGTTCAGGTTCGCGTTCAATGCGGGGGATTAAAAGCATGCGCGCGGCCTATTCTGCGCCGCTTCAAGTTACTGCATGGAGATTAACACATGTTTACGAGAGGGTTAATCTTGTGTAAAACTGTGCCTTATGAAAACAAAGCCAGCAGGCGGAGCGCTACGCCGGTCAAATCTTTTATCCCAGAAAAGGAGTCGCGCATCTGCGCGTTGCCCACCAGCAGGAGCGGCACCGGGTTGGTTGTGTGCCGCCGGGTGGAGAGGTCTTCCAGGTTGCCATGGTCGGAAGTCAACACAATCAGGCCAGTCTGGTCATCCCAGGCAGCGAGCAGGCCGCCCAGCACAGCATCAAATTCTTCCAGCAGGCGCACGGCGGCTTGCATGTCCTGGGCGTGACCGGCGTAATCGGTCAGCCAATACTCGAAGAAAGCGAAATCACAGCCGGCTGCCAGTTCCGCAAGTCTGATACCGGCCTGGTCAGGCGCGAGCAAAGGCACTTCCGAATGTCCGAGCCGCTCATGCCATCCCGAACCGGTCAGGTCGGCGCTGATGGCACGGCCTGCTCGAAGGTCATCTGCGCTGTGCAGGGGCAACCCGGCGCGGGTGACGGCCAGGGGAATGGCGGAGTAGAGCCGCCGGCCCGAGCGAATGGCTTGAAAATAGCCTGCCGGGTAGGCATTCAGCAGGGCAGCGCGTTTGCCGGCGCGCGTTAGTGCGCCAAACACGCCGCCGTCTGCCAGCGCAGCGGCAGTTGCCGGGTCGGGTTTGGGGCCGTAGTGATAGCCAATTTCTGCGGGGATGTTGCGCCCGGTGAGCAGGACGGCCTGTCCGGTGGCCGATTGTGGCAGTCCCGCAACGCCCAAACAGGCATCCAGTGCCAGGAGTGTGGCACGCCGGTTTGAGAACGGCGCCGAAGCGGCTACCAGGCGACGCCCCTCCAGTAATGCCGTCAGGTGGGGCAGGTGGGCGCGCGCCAGGGGGTTGCGCGCAGCGTCATCTTCCCCCAGCCCCACGCCATCCAGAAACAAGAAAAGTACGTGCATGGGGGCTTATTTCTCTCGATGCCCTTTGGCCGCCAGTTTGATGGGCGTTCCCAGGAAGCCATATTCGGCGCGGATGCGGTTTTCCAGGTAGCGCATGTAGGAAAAATGCAGGAGCGCCGGGTCGTTGACGAACAGGACGAAGGTGGGCGGGTCGGAACGAACCTGTGTGCCGTAGTAGATTTTGAGTTGCCGTCCGGCATGGGAGGGAGGGGGCTGATAATCTACCGCTTTTTGGAGAATGTCGTTGATTTTGGAGGTGCTCAGGCGCGCCAGACGCTCTTCCTGCACGCGCAATGCCAGCGGTAACACCTGGTCTACGCGCTGACCAGTTTTCGCTGAGATGAACAGGAGCGGGACGTAATCCATAAAGTTCAGTTCCCGGCGCACAATTTGGGTGTAGGCCTCCATGGTGTAAGTGTCCTTTGGCAGGGCATCCCACTTGTTCACCAGGACGACGCAACTTTTCCACTCGTCCAAAATATAGCCGGCAATGTGGGCATCTTGAGCAGTGATTCCTTCCAGCGCGTCAATCATGAGTAAGACTACATCGGCGCGTTCGATAGCTTTGAAGGAGCGCAGAACACTATACTGCTCTACCCCACGCTCAATTTTGCCGCGCCGCCGAATGCCGGCGGTATCTATGAGTGTAATCGGGATGCCATCGAACGTGATTTTTGTGTCAATGGCATCACGCGTGGTGCCAGCAATTGGGCTGACGATGGCGCGCTCTTCGCCTGCCAGGCGGTTGAGCAGGCTCGATTTGCCGGCATTGGGCTTTCCCACAATCGCAATTTTGACCGATTCATCCTCTTCGGCTTCGCCGGTTGCCGGAAAGGCTTTCACCACCTCATCGAGCAGGTCGCCTACATCGGTGCCGTGAATGGCTGAAACCGGGTACGGGTCTCCCAGCCCCAATTCGTAAAAGGCTGTTGCGTTCTGACGTGCGCGCGCGCTTTCACATTTATTGACGACCAGGAAGACGGGCGGGGTGGGCTTTCCTTCGACCAGGCGTTGATGGCGGCGCAAAATCCCGGCCACTTCCTGGTCAGCGGGGGTAGGGCCGGTTTCGCCATCTACCAGCAGGAGAACGACGTCTGCATCGCGGATAGCAATCTGCGCCTGCGCGCGAATCTGTTCGATGAATTCGGCAGAACCCACCGAAAGCGGCGTGCGTCCGCCATGCGTGGGGTCAATCCCACCAGTATCCACAACGGTAAACGGGATTCCGTTCCACTCGGAATCGGCAAAAATCCGGTCTCGGGTCGTACCGGGGGTGTCATCTACAATTGCCAGGCGTTCGCCTGCCAGGCGATTGAAGAGCGTGCTTTTGCCCACATTCGGGCGTCCAACCAGAGCAACGACGGGTTTAGGCATAGGTCTCAAGGAGAAGAATTGGGGGTAGGGGTATTTGCAGGGCGGATGATGACCTCTACCGTGCCAGGGTTGAAGGATTGAACCTGAATATCACCGATGAAAATTTGCGCCTGCGGCACGACCTGATGCGTGCCAATTGGCAAACCGGTCAAATCTACAAAGAAACGGACGTCATTGGCGTTCAATTTATCGAGCAGGGGTAGCGGCCCTGTCAGGATGACATCCAATCGCTCCGGCGAAATGACGGCCTCCAGGCCGGGCGGCAATCCCACGACGGTGATGACGACCTCGTTCAGGCTCAAACTGCCTTCGATGGCATCCACACCAACTTGCACGCGCACTGTCTGCTCGCCCACAATGCTGATACCTTCCGGCAAGAGCAGGGCCAGGCGCACATCAATATCTTGCGAAGCGCCGTTCAGGTTGAGCGGTTCGGTTTCGATGTAGCCGGGCAACTCCTTGACCAGCGCCGGGTTGGGCGAGTACACCGTTAACACCGGTGGAAAGACCGAAATGGTCGTGAGCCGATAGCCCGCTGCGACCTGTCCGCGCACGTTGACCTTGACGGCAATATCGCGGTAGCCGCCTTGCTGAACAATCGGAATAAACACCTGAACACTTTCGGGGCTTACGGTCAAGCCGTTCACGGCTGCGCCATTGGCATCGAGCAGACGCAGAGCGAGGGTGGTTTGCACATCCTGCCGCACCCCGGCAATGCTCAAATCGGAACGCACGCTTATCACCTGTTCGACACGGGATTGTGGTCCGACGATGGTCACTTGCTGTGGGGTCAGGCGCGCTGCCCCAGCCTCGTAGCCTATGGCCGGCTCGCCGCGAATGGAAAGCTCAACCGGCAGAATTTTGGTCGCCAGCAGTTCCAGGTTAACATCCAGCATCTGGGGAGTGACCGATACCACCCGAACCGGTTGCACGGCAACCTGCAATTGTATCTGCACGCGGTGCTGGCCGGCTTCCAGGCCAGAAAGGTCGAGCAAAGCACGCACCTGGCCTTCGGAGGCAGTCAACTGTTCCCACACCGAGCGCGGCGCCCGCAGGGTGACGTTGACACGCTCTGGCAAAGTTCCAACAATCACCAGGCGTGGGTCTTGTCCGAGCACTTCCAGCGGCACCGCGCGCGGATAAGCGCGTACTTCGTCGGGGTCTGCGGTTGTTACCGCCGAAACCCAGACGGCAACCGCCATCGCGCACGCCAGCAGGAATGTCTTCAGATTATTGAGGAACCAGTTGAGCATCGTTTGAGATTACTCTTCCACGCGGAATAAATACGGAAAATGCCGCCGGAGAAAACCAGTGCGCTTTTGCTCCGGGCGGTAGAAGGCGGTCAGGATGTTCTCCAGCCGCTCAGGGTCGAGCCGCCGAATCATGCGTCCGGCGTGTGCAATCGAAATCGAACCGGTTTCTTCCGAAACGACCACCGCAATGGCATCGGATACTTCCGAGATGCCCAGTGCGGCGCGATGACGCAGCCCCATCTGGCGTTCGGGTGAGCGTGCTAAAATGCCGCTGGCCGAAAGTGGCATGACACATGCCGCGGCGATGATTTTTGCTCTCTGCACGATAACCGCGCCGTCATGCAGGGGCGTGTTGGGGTAAAACACCTGCAGGAGCAGTTCAGGGGTCAGACGTGCTTCCATCTTGACGCCGGTGTCGGCGTATTCATCCAGGCTATCCAGCCGCTGTAAGACAATTAGCGCCCCATGTTGACGCGCCGAGAGTCGCGCGCATGCGCTGACAATGGCCTGTACTGCCGCCTGATTCTCGCGGCTTTCTTTTTCAGATTGGCCCGGAATGTAAGTTCCAGCGCGTCCAATTCGCTCCAGTCCGCGCCGAATTTCTGGGGCAAAGATGACCGGTATCGCCAGCAACAGCGCGGGAAGTGTTGTTCGCACCAGCCAGGAAAAGGCAGGCAGCTCCACCAGGCCGGTGAGCAAAGCCAATAAAACAACCAGAAAAAGTGCGCCGCGCAATAGCACCATTGCCTGGGTATCGCGCACCA
Source organism: Anaerolineales bacterium (assembly GCA_025056175.1). GTDB lineage: Bacteria > Chloroflexota > Anaerolineae > Anaerolineales > Villigracilaceae > UBA5195. The sequence goes on along the minus strand of JANWWK010000018.1, from coordinate 12,405 downwards.
GATAGAGCAGGAAAAAAAAGACCAGCGCCACCAACAGAATGTCAATGACGCTCAGCCAGGTCAGGCGTTGAAAAATGAAGAAGAGGTCGTTGAACAGCTCGGTCACGATAACCAGTCAATGGCAGGTAAACAGGGTTTGGCCTGCTTACCGGGTCCCTGGTTACCTGTTACCCTGCCTGCAATTAGATAGGCCGCAAGACACGGTCTTGTCGCAATTGCTTGAAAAAGAGTGTGGTATTGGGCTGGGCCGATTCGACAGCAGCATCACTCCAGGCCTGCACGCCCAGCGATTGTGGTGTGCGCGGTTCATAGCCCAGTTGTTTCCAGGTTCCCTGTAAAGCGGCCAGGTTCGGCGGCAGGAAGAGCAATGAAGCCTCGCATTGAAGTTCACCCGAGGCACGTTCCACTTCGCTTATCAATGTTTTTAAGCCGGCTTCTGCCGGAACCGAAGAGTCAATGAAAAATTCAGTGGTGCGTGCTACCAGGTTTTCCACCTGCCAGCCGGCGATGCCTACGTTCTGACCGTTCCACTGCAGGAGCAAAAAGGCTTTTTCGCCGAACGCAGCCATGACATCATCGGGCGACATGGTTTTGGTCCCCCCGCTCAGACGGGTGACCAGTTCGGCAATTGCCGCCGAGTCACGCGGGCGTCCCCGCACAACGCTGAATGCACCTTCGGAGGAACGCGCAGGGATTTGAATCGTATCCCCTGGCTGGTTGATTTTCTTCCACGCCGCGCTTACATTTTGCCAGGTCTGCTCGAAACTGCCCGTGTTCTGAATGACCACGTTGGCAGCAGCCAGTTTCTGATGCTGTGCGCTTTGGAAATGAATGCGTTGTAGCGCTTCTTCCCGGCTCATGCCGCGTTTTTCCACCAGGCGCTGAACCTGCATTTCTTCGGGCGCGTTGACCACCCATATCGCATCGCAGACATTCCGTAGTTCGCTCTCCAGCAACTTGATGGCCTCGATGACGATAACCTTTTGCGAAGCGCGTTTTACCATCACGTCAACGGCTTGCGAAACCAGCGGGTGAACAATGTCTTCCAGCCGCGCCATCGCTTCGGCATCGTTAAAGACCAGGCGCCCCAACTTGGCGCGGTCAATCTCCCCATCGGGCGCGAGAATCCACTTTCCAAAAGCATCCACCGTCGCCTGGTAACCCGGCGCGCCTTTGGCAATCGCGCGGTGCGAAAGCGCATCGGCATCTATGCCGTAGGCGCCCAGATGTTCCAACATCTTACGCACCACACTTTTGCCGGTGGCGATATTGCCGGTCAGGCCAATGACGTATTTTTCAGGCCATTTGGTACTCACATGCGTCTCCTTGAAGCAACGCGCCGAATGGATACAGGAATGACTATACTCATTTTAGCCGCACGTCTTCAGAATGTCAAAAGGAAAGCGTTTATGGTTCGATGTAATACGTCATGCGTTGCAGGTAGATGGCCGGGTCAATGTGTTGCACTTTGACCCCTGACGGCACCATCAAGCGCAGAGGCGCGTAATTCAGAATACCGCGCACGCCCGCTTCCACCAGATGGTCAGCCACCTGTTGTGCTGCGGAAGCCGGCGTACAGAGCATCGCCAGTTTGATATTTGCCTCGCGAATATCTTTGACCATATTTCGCGCATCGCGGATGACAAACGAACAGTTTGGCGTTCCCGTGCAAACCTGTTTGCCAATTTTTTCCGGGTCGTTATCGAAACACATCGCTACCCGAAAGCCGCGATTGCCAAAGCCCTGATAGCGCACCACCGCGTGGCCGATTTCTCCCATGCCCACGACGGCTACATCCCAGACGTGTTCCACCTTCAAAATTTTGCTCAGCCGTTCGATGAGATACGGGATGTAGTATCCTGTGCCTTGCTTGCCGAATTCGCCAAATTGCGATAAATCTTTGCGGATTTGCGCCGCCGAAATGCCCACCTTCTCTCCCAATTCTTTGGAAGACGTAGTGGTCATTCCCGCATCGGCCAGTCGTTGCAGGGCGCGCAAATACACCGGCAGCCGGCTTACGACAATATCCGGCACTTTGGCAGCGTTCATCTTCCAGCCTCCGTTAATTGGACAAATTTTCTGATAATCTACCATAAAAACAAGTTTTGTGCAATTCTGCACTTGCCGGCGCAGCCACCGGAGACAGCAAACCGCCGGCCAGGCATGACACGGCGGTTGACACTGTCGGGGTGGACGGATTCGAACCGACGACCTCTTGCTCCCAAAGCAAGCGCGCTAGCCAGCTGCGCCACACCCCGTTGTGTACGGCGCAGTATAATCCAAACCGGTCTTTACCGTCAATCCATGCGGGAATTTTCAACATTCTGTAACTCTTCACCCCCTGCGCCTCTCACTGCGAGAAAACAGGCCATCAACGAGCAGTGTTGAATTTTAACATCATGATAGGAGCATGAGATCTTTGTACATTCCCCCCGCGCCGTTGTACAATGAGAGCGTAACCCGGTTCCCCGTGCGCGCACTGCGTTTGCCTGCTCTTCTGCGCCCAACCATGTCACCCAAACATGGAATGCCATGACCAACTCTGTGCAATTTGCAATTCTCGAACAAGGCGTTTCTGCCTGGAATGAATGGCGTGCCGCCCATCCTGACGTTCTCATTGACCTGAGCGGTGCTGACCTGTATGGGGTGGATTTGAGCCGCATCAACCTCAATCACGCCAACCTGCAAAAAGCCTTTTTGGAACGTGCCAACCTGACCGATGCCGACCTGATGCACGCAGACCTGAGCCGTGCCAACCTCATCGAAGCCCGTCTCATCACAGCCAACCTGCGCCGCGCTAACCTGGCCCGTGCCAACCTGTTTGGGTCCGACCTGCTCGGCGCCGACCTGACCGATGCCGACCTGACCGCTGCCACCCTCGCGAACGCCAGCCTTGCCAGCGCCCGTATTGAAGGCGCGCGCGTCTCTGGCTGCTGGGTTTATGGCGTCAACGTGCGTGATTTACAAGGCGAATTCAGCGAACAAACCGACCTGGTCATCACCCATCGCGGCCAACCCACCATCACCGTAGACAACATCAAAGTTGCCCAATTCGTTTATCTCTTCCTGAATAACCAGGAAATCCGCGAAGCCATAGATACTCTCACCTCAAAAACCGTCCTCCTGCTTGGACACTTCGGCACCCCCGACCGAAAAGCCATTCTCGAAACGCTCAAAGATGGCCTGCGCAAATACGACCTGCTGCCAGTCGTCTTTGAATACGAGCGCCCCAGCGAAAAAGACTTCACCGACACCATCCGCACCCTCGCCAGCCTGTCTTACTTCGTCATTGCCGATATGACCAACCCCAAAGCCGCCCCGCTCGACCTGCCCACCACCCTGCCCGATTACCAGGTGCCGTTCGTCCCCATCATTCAGGTTGGCGAACGCCCCTTTGCGATGATGAACGGTTTACACAAAAAGTACCCCTGGGTTTTGGAACCTGTTCCTTACACCTCTGCTGCCATGTTACGCCAGGAGCTCAAAACTGCCATCATAGACCCGGCCCTGAAAAAACGCAATAAACTCCGCTTTAACGAAATTATTGAACAACGCATCAAGACGACCCGCGAACTGCGCGGAAAAGGGGAAGAATAACCCGGTTTTCATCATGGAAACAAGACGGCGTGGTTTACCTTTCCAGCCGCTTCTCGTTCTCCGAAGCGGTTTTTTGCTCGTGCTTCTTTTTGCGGCACGGGCTTGCCAACCGTTAAATACACCGACTCCGCATCCCGTGCCGTCTTCCACTCCATTCCCCGTCTTCTCGTCTTTAGCAACCTCCACACCGACACCGCCTCCCCCCTCCCTTGCCGCAACACCTTCTCTTACAGCCTCTCCCACCCATCGGGAATGCCCCGAAACAGGCGGACACCTGGAGCGCGGCGTCATCGAGACCAGTTTACTCGACAAACCCATGCGCTACACTGTATATCTGCCCCCCTGCTACGAGGCGCAGTCATCGTTGCCGGTGTTATACCTGTTGCACGGACAAAACTATGACGAAGAGCAGTGGATACGGATTGGAGCCGTAGAAACCGCCGAACGTCTCATCCGCAGTGGTGAGATTCCCCCCTTTCTCATCGTTTTTCCCTACGATTATTCGTACAAACAACCGGTTGAATACCCGTTTGCGCAGGTCTTTCTGGAAATGCTTCTGCCGCGCATTGATTCGACCTACCGCACCCGTCCGCAGGCAGCATTTCGGGCCCTTGGCGGCCTCTCGCGCGGCGGGGCCTGGGCCATCCACCTCGGCCTGCGCAATCCAGACGTATTTGGGGCGGTCGGCGCGCACTCCCCGGCGGTCTTTTATAGCGACATGACCACCCTGCGCCTGCGTCTGCGTGATGCTGACCGCGAAACGTTTCCGCGTGTGTATGTGGATGTCGGCCTATCCGATAGCCAGTATCAGAATGCCCTCGCCTTTGCTCGCCTGCTCGATGAGATGAACCTGCCCCACGAGTGGCACGAATATATCGGTTTTCATGACGAAGCCTACTGGTCGGCGCATGTCGAAGAATACCTGCACTGGTACGCCCAGGCGTGGAAATAAGCGTGCCTTACGCCTTTGTCAACCCATTTTTATAAAAAACAGGGTAAATTTTAACTGTTATGGAGCAAACTCGCGCGTTGGCCGAATCCTGGAAGCAAAGCGCCTTATCGGTGCTACTCAAAACACAGACACTGGCCTGGCTGCCAGGATATGTGGCCGGGGTCCTGAATTCGTTACATAACTACCAGGAAACCACCGCCCCCCCGGAAGCAGCGCTGCGCGCCTTTTTGTTTTCCACTGCGCTATACACTGCCGCTTATGGCCTGTTGCTCTTCACGGCCTTCTTCCCTCGTCTTTCCGCGCGGACGCGGGTGGCTTTGATGCTGGGGATGTACTATGCGTTGAGCATGGGCTTGTTCTGGCTTTCGGCGCTCAGCGGCGATGCGCGGCTGATTTTGTTGATTTTTCTCCTGTTTTCCGCCATTTTTTTGGAGCCGCCTTACCCGTACATTGCCCTCGGCCTGGCCATGCTCAACTTTGGGCTGATGGGCTGGCTGCACGTCTCTGGTTTCATTCAACTGGCAGAACCCATGCGTTACAACGCCCACGACCCCACATCCTGGCTGACGGGCGGGATTGTCTTTTTCGTCATCGGTCTGACTACCATCGGCATCACGCAGCATCTGTTTCGTTCCTTCGTCCAAACGCTGGCCTGGCTGCAAATTACCGGTCAGTTCGTCGCGCTGGAAAATGACATCAACCAGGAAGTCGCTCGCCAGCACGAAAGCACGGCGTTGCTGCAAACAATTTGCCACATTTTGGAACGAAACGGCTACCCGGTCTGGCTGGGATTAAGGGCAGGCGATGAACCGGGCTGGGAATGGACATTCTGCCAAAGCGATGAAGACGAATCTTTGCGTGGATTGGTCGAGCAAGCCATCAACCTGCATCAAAGCGTAGAAAGTCAATCGCGTCTGGCGATTCCGCTCCTTCGCGGCCAACGTTGTTTGGGCGGAATGCTTGTTTCCCTGAAATATGGACAAACGGCAGAAAAAGAGTTCTTTGAGAAAGTCGCCGCCAATCTGGCCCATGCACTGGATGCCATCAAAAACCAGGCCCGACGCGAAAAATTCACCAGCATTGCCCAGGAATTGCTCGGAGAGCGCAGCGAGGCCACCATCTGGCAAATTGCCTTGCAGGCCGCGCGCAACTTGCTGGAAACCGACCGCGCCGCTGTTTATGAATACGACCCCGACAGCGACCGCCTGTCCTGCCCACACTTCAGCGGTCTCTCGCCGGAATACGTTGAACAAATCAACCGCATCTTCCGCGAAATTCCAGGCGGGCAATTGCTCTCGAACCCACAACCGCTTGTGATTGAGGATGTGCATATCTCACCGCTGACGCAAAACATCCGGCCTCTGCTCGAAAGCGAACACATTCGCGCCTATGCAGTTTTTCCGCTGTTCTTACAAAAACGGTTGATTGGCGCTTTTGTTGTTTATTATCGGTATCCACATTCCTTTTCTCCTGCGGATATCGAAGCCGGACAAACGTTAGCGCATTTTCTGATTGCTGCCCTGCAAAATGCCCGCCTGTTTGCGGAAACGCGCGCCAAATCAAACGAACAGGCAGCATTGTTTGTGGCCGCCCAGGAAATGTCGGCGCGGGTGAGCGATTTTTCGGCGCTTTTGAATTTGCTCAGCCACCAGATGGCCGCTGCGCTGCACGTCACCAGCACCTATCTGCTCGATGTAAACGAAAAAGATGGCACGCTCACCGTGCTTTCCGAGTATTGGGCCGAGGAAGCCTGTGTCTCCGAACGCGTATCGGATTTGGGCCGCGCGTATCCGATTAGCGATTTTCCGTTGATTTTGACGATTGCCCGGCAGGGTTTGCCGCTTGTTTTGTACGAAGATGACCCCCGCCTGTCCGAAAGCGAGCGGCATGAATTTCGAGAATACTGCGTGAAGACCAAATTGTTCCTGCCGTTGCTCTGGCAGGGTGACCTGGTGGGTCTGGCAGAATTATGGGAAAGCCGCTATCGGCGCAAATTTACCCAGCATGAAATTCACCTGGCGCAGGCGTTGGCCTCCCACGCCGCCGGCGCGCTGAGAACTGCCCGCCTGTTTGCCGAGCTGGAAACGCGCGAGGCCTACTTCCGCGCTCTCACTGAACATGCCGCCGAAGGCATGGCTGTGCTGGACCGCAAGGGCAATTTTAAGTACATTTCTCCTGTACAAGAACAACTGCTTGGCTACGATACAAAACACATTTCCATTGCTGCCTTGAAACAGAAAATTTACCCGGAAGACCTGCCTCTGGTTCGCAGGGCGTTCTTGCGCAGCCTGCGCTTTCCCAAAACGCTGGTTTCGCTCACCTTTCGCATTCAAAATAGCAAAGGCCGCTGGCGCGCGCTCGAAGCCACGCTCAACAACCTGCTGGAAAATCCTGCCATTCAAGGCGTTGTTGTCAACTTTCGCGATGTTACTCGTCAGAAACAGGCCGAGGAACAATTGCGACAATCGTACGATGAAACCCTTGCCGGTTGGGCGCGCGCGCTGGAACTGCGCGATAAGGATACCGAAGGCCACACCCGCCGCGTGACCGACCTGACTCTGCGCCTGGCGCGTGCGATGAAAATTGATGAAGAGCAACTTGTTCACATCCGGCGCGGCGCACTCCTGCACGATATTGGCAAAGTCGCCATCCCCGATTCCATCCTGCACAAAACCGAAACCCTCACCCTTCAGGAATGGGAAACCATGCGCCGCCACCCGCAATATGCCTACGACATGCTCAAAGACATTGCCTATTTGCGCCCGGCGTTGGATATTCCCTACTGCCATCACGAAAAATGGGATGGCACCGGCTATCCGCGTGGCTTGAAGGGCCGTGAAATTCCGCTCGCAGCGCGCATTTTTGCGATTGCCGATGTATGGGATGCCCTCACTTCCGACCGTCCCTATCGCCCGGGCTGGGAGCGTGAACGCGCCCTGCGCTACATTCAGGAACAGGCCGGCAAACATTTTGACCCCGAGATTGTTGCTTTATTTGTTGCATTGGTGCAGAAAGAAGAAATCCCTTGAAACCCACTCAACCGCTCCCTCAAGCCGCCGGCTTGCGTGCTGTGTTTCGGCAACAGAACAAGTTCAAACGCCAGGCCTACTTTGGGGCGGTACTGTTAAGCCTGCCGGTCATTGCCTGGACCTGGTTGCTGCGCTTCGATATTCCCTTCTGGCGGATTACCTACGGCGGCTTGATGGTTGGCCTGGCGATGGCAGGGCTGGGCCTGCTCAACCCCAACCTGCCCCTTCGCTGGATTGAGCGTTTTATCATTCTTGTCAATTTTGCTTTTAGCTTGAGCAAATATGTGTACCTGGTGTACATCCCCTCAGCGCACGAACTGGTTAACTGGTTGGGAGAAATTCAAGCCACTTTCTGGACGATTGCCATCGGCTTCATCCTGACTTACATTTTCTTCGACCGCAAACATGCTTTGTGGATTTGCGTGGGGCAAATCGTTTTGATTTTTCTCGTCACCTTGCCGCTTCTGCCGGGGTTTTCGAGCGAGATATTGCGCGAATTCTTCCGTCTGCAAACGCGCCTGGTGGCCGTGGCCTTTATTACGCTCATCCTTGCCAAAGCCAAAGATGACCTGGTGGAGACCCAAAACCGCGCGCTGGATGTCGAAACGCTGGCGTATCTCGACCCGCTCACCGGGCTTCCGAATCGCCGCGCGCTCAGCCAGATGATTGAGAAGCGCATGACCGAACCGAATCCCCAGTTTGGTCTGGTGGTGGCTGATATTGATTTCTTCAAAGCCATCAACGACACGCATGGTCACGATACCGGCGACATTGTCTTGCGCGAAACCGCCGCGCTGCTCAAGACCAGCCTGCGGGAGCGCGACCTGGTAGGCCGCTGGGGCGGCGAGGAATTCGTCATTCTGCTCCACGAGGGCAACGCGCTTAATCATCTCCAGACCATTGAGCGCATTCGCCAGCTCATCGAGGCCCGGGTTTTTGCCAACAACCTGCGGGTGACCTTCTCCTTTGGCGGTTCCGACTTTCAAGCGGGTGATACGCTGGAAAAACTCTTTTCCCGCGCCGACCAGGCACTGTACGTTGCCAAAAGCAGGGGGCGCAACCGGGTAGAGTGGTTCTGATGCGGTATAATCGCGCGCATGCCGCTCACTCTTCAAGAAGTTGAACACATTGCAAAACTTGCCCGCCTGGAGTTGACCGAAGAGGAAAAAGCGCGTTACCGCGAACAGCTCTCGGCCATTTTGGATTACGTCGCTCAGCTGCAACGGCTGGATACCTCCAGCATCCCTCCGACTGCCAGCATCTTCAGCGGCGACAGCCACCTCCGCCCTGACGAACCACGCCCTGCTCTGCCGCGCGAGGCACTGCTCAAAAACGCGCCCGAACACGAACAAGGGCAGTTTAAGATTCCACCGGTGTTTGAATAAGGCGCCAGGTCATTCTTCCCATCTCGCACCTGACACCTCTCCCTGACTCCTATGCTTTCTCTTACCCAGGCCCAAACCCTGCTTCAGCGAGGGGAAATTTCCAGCCGCGAACTGGTCTCTGCCTGCCTGGAACGCATTGCTGCGTTGGATGGGGCGATTCATGCCTTTTTGTATCTCGATGCGGATGGCGCCCTTAAACAGGCAGACGAGGCCGACCGGAAACGGAAGACGGTGGCCGGCGAGCACATGCCGCTATTAGGCGTGCCAATAGCCATCAAAGACGTTCTCACCGTGGAAGGAATGCCCTGTACCTGTGGCTCCAAAATTTTGGAGGGATACATTCCCCCATTTACGGCAACGGTGGTGAAAAAACTGCAAGACGCCGGTGCCATTCTGCTTGGCAAGACGAACACCGATGAGTTCGCGATGGGCTCCAGCACCGAAAACTCGGCCTATGGCCCCACGCGCAACCCCTGGGACCTGTCTCGCGCGCCAGGAGGCTCTTCGGGCGGGTCGGCGGCGGCGGTGGCAGCGGGGTTCGTTCCGGCGGCGCTGGGGACGGATACCGGCGGGTCGGTGCGGCAACCGGCCTCGTTTTGCGGCGTGACCGGCCTCAAGCCAACCTACGGGCGCGCTTCGCGCTATGGGCTGGTGGCGTATGGTTCCTCGCTCGATGTCGTCGGGGTGTTTGCGCACAGCGCTGCGGATGCGGCGGTGGTGTTCTCCGTCTATAACGGACGCGACCCACTGGATGCAACCACGCAAGACGTTCCAGATGCAAACATTGTCCTCGAAACGGAAGCAAGTGCCAGCCTGGAAGGAATCCGGATTGGGGTGCCGAAGGAGTATTTCATCGCGGGGGTTCAGTCCGAAGTTGAAGAAGCCGTGCGCGCGGCTATCCAGAAAATGGCAGAATTAGGGGCAGATGTGCGCGAGGTCAGCCTGCCGCACACCGAATATGCCCTGCCGGTCTATTATCTAATTGCCACGGCTGAGGCTTCGGCCAATCTGGCGCGCTTCGATGGAGTGCGCTATGGCCCGCGCGTGAGCGGAGAGACGATGTGGGATGTCTTTTACAAGACGCGGGGCGAAAAATTTGGCGATGAAGTGCGCCGGCGCATTATGCTCGGCACCTATGCGCTTTCGGCAGGGTATTATGATGCCTTCTATGGGCAGGCGCAAAAGGTGCGCACCCTCATCCGGCGCGATTTTGAGCAGGTTTTTGAGCAGGTGGATGTGGTGGCCTGCCCCGTCGCGCCGACGACGGCCTTCCCGCTGGGCGCGCATCGCAATGACCCTCTGGCGATGTATCTGGAAGATATTTTCACCCTGCCCGCCAACCTGGCCGGAGTGCCGGGGTTGGCGTTTCCGGTGGGGTTTGATGCCGCCGGACTGCCGATTGGGATGCAGTTGATGGGGCGGCATTTCGACGAAGCAACGCTCTTTCGCCTGGCGCACAGGTATCAGCAGGCGACGGAGTGGCATTTGGCAAAACCAACCATAGACAATTGACGATAGACCGTAGAACAGGGTCTGGTCAATGGTCTGCGGTCTAAAAAGGAGTGTTTCATGAACATTTTCATCACCGGTGGGGCGGGATATATTGGTTCGGCCACTGCCGAAGCATTGCTTAAGGCCGGGCATCGGGTGACGGTGTACGATTCGCTTGTTACCGGGCATCGGCAGGCGGTGCCACAAGGCGCAAAGTTCATCCATGCCGAACTTTCGGATACGCTTGCGCTGGCACTGGCGCTTAAGGAAGAGCAGTACGATGCTGTTATGCACTTTGCGGCATTTATTGAAGCCGGCGAGAGCATGAAAGACCCGGCCAGGTTTTTTCGGAACAATCTTATCAATTCGTTGCTGCTGATTGAAGCGGCGGTGAAGGCTGGCGTGCCGCGTTTTTTGCTTTCCTCCACGGCGGCGGTGTATCAATCGAGCGATGAGCCGCTGACCGAAGAGTCCCCCCTGGGGCCAACGAATACCTACGGCTATACCAAACTGGCTGTGGAGCAATCGCTGGAGTGGTATCGTCAGGTTCACGGGTTGCATTATGCCGCTTTGCGCTACTTCAACGCCAGCGGTGCATTGCCCGGACGCGGCGAAGCGCACCAGCCAGAGAGTCATCTCATCCCGCGCGTGCTTCAGGTTGCGCTGGGAAAAGCTGAGTATGCTTATATCTTTGGGACGGATTACCCCACGCCTGATGGGACGTGCATTCGTGATTACATTCACATCGCCGATTTGGTTTCGGCGCATATTCTAACGGTGGAAGCGCTGGCAGAGCAGGATAGGTTGATTTACAACGTTGGCTCTGGGCATGGTTATTCGGTGCGCGAGGTGATTGATACCGCCAGTGAAGTGGTGGGAAGCCAGATTCCGGTCAAAGAAATGCCTCGCCGTCCAGGTGACTCGGCCCGGCTGGTAGCCTCTTCCGAGAAAATCCGGCGTGAGTTGGGCTGGCAGCCGCAGCACGATAACCTGCGCGACATCATCGGCAGCGCGTGGGAGTGGCATCGCAGTCATCCAAACGGATACGACAGGTAGCTACTTTTTACCCAAGCGCCAGCACGAATTCGGATGCGGTCGAGAAACGTTCGGCGGGCTTTTTTGCCATTGCGCGCTGAATGGCAAGCGCCGTGTGGCGCGGCAGAGACGGTAAGACTTCGCGCGCATCGGGAGGAGGCGCGGTCAGATGCGCCAGCAGGAGCGCGCCGGCGCTGGGACGTTTGAAGGGCAGCGAACCGGTCAGCAGTTGGTAGGTCATCACGCCCAAGGCGTACACATCGGCGCGTCCGTCAATTTCCTCGGCGCCCTGAATTTGTTCGGGGGCGATGTAATCGAAGGTTCCCAGCACGGCTGCCGAAGCCGTGATATGTGTGTGCGCACTGGTCACTTTGGAAATGCCGAAATCGGTCAAAACGGCGCGGGTGGTTGCACCCTGGGTATCGAGCATGATGTTGGAGGGTTTGACGTCTCGATGCACCAGGCCGGCGGCATGGGCGTAATCCAGCGCATCGGCCACTTCGCGCAGCAGGGGTAAGGCTGCTGCCAGGGGCATGCGTCCGTTTTGTTTGAGATATGCCGAGAGATTCGCGCCGTTCAGGTATTCCATCACCATGTAGTACAGGCCGTTTTCTTCGCCAAAATCGAACAGCCGCACAATGTGGGGATGCTCTAACCCGGAGAGAATGTGCGCCTCGCGCAGGAAGCGCCGCCGAAAGGTCTCATCTCCCGCCAGGCTGGAGAGCAAAACTTTGATAGCAACCACGCGCTGCTGAGTTGGATGTTCGGCGCGATAGACTTCGGCCATCCCGCCTTTGCCAATCAATTCCAGGTTCTGATAGCGCGAAAACAGGAGTGGAGCGAGTGTTTGCGTATCTGGCGAGGCGATGTATTTGCGCTCTGGCGGGGTTTTGAGATAGTCAATTTTGATGCTGTA
>JANWWK010000049.1 GCA_025056175.1 Anaerolineales bacterium | reverse complement strand
TCCGTCCGAAGTAACCTTCCAGAGCGCCGTGCCTGCACCGTCCAGCATCAGCGGCAGCACGCTGGAATGGAGCGGCATCAGCCTGGCTTCGGGCGCTTCGACCACCATCACCGTCACCGTGCGCGTCAACGACAATGCGGTTGGCCCGAACCTGCTTAACAGCGTCACCGTCACCGATGATGCTATCCCCGGCCTGACCGATACGGATGATGACCTGGACATTGTAGCCTCCTCTAACGTCAAGACTATCACCGGAACAGACATTGACGTTGACCCCGATGACCCCTCGCACCCCGCCGCGCCGCCTTTGCCGCGCGTCCTGATTGGAGAAGTGGTTACCTACCAGATTAGCCTGGACATTCCCGCCGGCGCCACCCTGACCAACCTGCGCGCGCTCGACATCCTGGATTTTGGTCTGGCGTTCGTCTCCTGCGTCAGCGTAGATGGCGGCAATCTCACCACCACGCTGCCTGGCGGTTTCGCCGATGCCTGCAATGACCCGGTCAACCCCACCGTCCAGGCCGAACCACTCGGCAACCCGCTGGCCGCCAACCAGGGCCGCCGCATCAATTTCAACTTCGGCACGGTGACCAATCCCTCCACCACCGCTGGGGAAACCCTGCTGGTGACCTACGAAGTTGTCGTTCTGGATATTGCCCAAAACGTCAACGGCGTGGGTGGACTGAACAACAGCGTCCTGTGGAGCTGGGATGGTGGTTCTCTCGCGGCTTCCGCGCCCCCGCTCGAAATCGTTGAACCTGAGCTAGGCATTGACAAGAGCGCTCAGCCCACCACGCTGCCCTTTGGCAGTCCGGTGACCTTCTCGCTCAGCATTGCGCACACGCCCGAAAGCCGCGTGGATGCCTACGATGTTGTGGTAACGGATGTTTTGCCCTCTAACTTCCAGTTTGTTCCTGGCAGTATTCAGGTCACGGGCCTGGCGCCGACCACCACCGATTACAACAGCGCTACGCGCACGCTCACCTTCACCTGGGCGGTCTTCCCCTTAGGGCAAACCTCCACCATCACCTTCCAGGCCATTTTCGTCGGGCCTTCTCCGGCCACTAACACAGCCAACGTGGCCTGGACGAGCCTGCCGATTGACCCGCAGCCGAACGGCCAGCCGGTCTCGCTCTCCGACTACAACGATTTCGCCAACGAACGCTGGTACGACCCGGCAGATGCCGCCGGCGTGAATGACTACGGCGCATCCTCGTCCGTCACCATTAACGCCCCGCAAGAATTGCCGCAAACCGGCTTTGCTCCGGGACGTGTCACCCGTTTGCCTGAGCAACCAGCGGAGAAAGCCTACACCACCCTGGGCAACATGTGGCTGGAAATCCCCTCCCTGGGCCTGAAACTGCCCATCACCGGCATCCCGCTCACCGAGGACGGCTGGGACCTGACCTGGCTCTCCAACCAGGCCGGTTACCTGACCGGAACGACCTTCCCCGGGCAGGTTGGCACCACCGGTCTGACGGCACACGTCACCCTGGCTGATGGCACGCCCGGCCCCTTCCGCAACCTGGATAAACTCTACTGGGGCAGCGTCATCATCCTGCACGCCGATGGTTACCGCTACACCTACGAAGTTCGCGAAATGCGCACAGTTCTGCCCAGTGACTTCTCGGTCTTCAAGAAAGACGGCTACACGTGGCTGACGCTGCTTACCTGCAAGGGCTACGTCCCCTGGCTGGATACCTACAACTACCGCTATGCCGTGCGCGCCGTCCTGATGAAGGTCGAATACGAAGGCACGACTTCGCTCACCCCCTCGCGTGGTGTTGACCGCTAATCAGTAGCGCCCTGCCCATCCAATTAGATGGCGACCGCCCCAACGGCGGTCGCCACTTTTTCTTTCTGTGTTTTTCGTAACGATTTTCCCTCATCCTGACTCTCTCAAGGGGAGAGCGAAAAGGCCAGAAAGCAGCGATTTAGGCGGGTGGCGGAAAATCAGGTTTTTTTGTCGTCAATTTCTGAATTCGTTCGACCAGAATTTCTGCGGAAGACGGCTTTTCCAGGAAATCGTTGAACCCCATGCGCAGCGCCTTTTCGACCTCCTGCGGACTGCCCAGCGCAGAAAACGCGATAATTGGCACATCACTGAACGAGCGAATGGCCTGACAGACCTCCCAGCCGTTCATCTCTGGCATCATGATATCCAACAACACCAAATCCGGTGATTCAGAACGCACCAGCGCCAGCCCTTCTCTGCCGGTGTTTGCCGTCAGCACCTCCATCCCATAGATACCCAATAAAATACGGATGAGCTTGGTGATAGAGGGGTCATCGTCTATGGATAAAATTTTCAGCGCCATATTCGTTCTTTCCAAACACAAAACGGAGACGGTCACAATGCTTCTGATGGCTTTGCCTGTGTGCTGTCCCTGCTTTCGATGCCAGGCTTATGGAATGACCGGTTTACAATATGCGCATCTTACTGCTCGAATTATACAGGAGTTGGAAGAACAACGGGGGAAACGTCACTGGATGACTCATCACTTCAGGGGACAGGTGGACAGAATAACCCACCCAGCCGGTTGGATTCGCCGCCTTCGTATCCAAACCACAGGGCGGACACTGTTTCATCCACCTGGAGCATCAGCACGTGACCGCTCGAACGGCCCGGCGGGAGGAACATCTCTGCGGAAACCCGCTCCGCCGCTTCTGAATCGGCTTCCAATTGCATGTAAAAATAGCCTGCCAGTGCTTCACCCTGCACCTGAACGGTAAGATTGAGCTGGCATCCCGTCTCGAAGACGAGCGTTTCGACTGAGATGATTTCCACGCGCGGGGCTTGCGTTGGGCGAAGGGTGGGGGTGGGCGTGAAGGTATGCGTGGGGGTAGGCGCGGGCGTGATGGTGGACGGACGCGCAGGCGAAGCCGTTAGCGCGACCGTTGCAGGCGGTAAGAAGACAGCCATACCCATCGTGATGACCGCGCAGGCCGCCGCCGCCATTCCCGTCAGCGTGGCAAACAGGTTTAACCACGGATGCGTTGGTTTGTCTGTTGCCATCTGTTCCCCATCCGCCTTCTAGCGCACTCCCCACCATCGAATCTGTCCATCGTGTGAAACTGTCAGAAGGGCGCGTCCTGTGGGGTCGAAGAGCAGGTCTCGAACAACCTCCACTCGTGATGGAAACGCTCCGGCAAGCACTGCGTTGCCTTCGGGCAGAGTCCAAATCCACAAATGCGGTTCGCGCCACCTGCCTCCACATCCAGCCAGAAGCCGCTCATCGGGCGAGAGAGCCATCTTCAAAAGCGGTTGACTTTCTGGTGTGGAAAATAACCCTATCAGCGAGCAATCTTCTGCGTTCCAGCGCGAGATGCTTGCTCCGCCGGCGGCATATACTGTGCGGGAATCGGCGGAAAAACGAATATCAGAGACACCGCCAGGATGTTGCCAGCGGCAGCGCGGTTCGTTTTGCGTTTCTATCTCCGACCACAACCACAGCGCGCCGGTCATGTCTCCGGCGGCCAGCAGGCGCCCATCGGGGCTGAAGGCCACTGCGCCAACGACTGCGTTCATCTTTTCGGCGCGCAGAACCTGCTGCTCACGCCAGTTCCACAACAACAGGGCCGAATCGCCTCCTCCGCTTGCCAGCCAGTTCCCGTTCGGGTGAAACGCCAGCGCATTGACTTCGGCGGAATGACCGTTCAAAACCCCGATGAGCCCAGTTTCGGCCATTCCCCACAGGCGAATCGTTCCGTTCCATTCTGCAGTGGCCAGGACTGTTTCATCGGGCGAAAAGGCCGTATCCAGAACGTAGCCGCCTGTGCTTGCGTAACGTCGTAGCCGTGCTCCGGTCAGGCTATCGAACACCGTCACATCCGCTGCATCCGACCCGCTTGCAAGCAAATGCCCGGAAGGAGAAAAAGCCAGGCATGTGCCGCGCGAGAGCAGCCCTTTCTGACGGATGATTTCGAGGGAGGAGAGATTTTCCCGCTGGAGAGGTTTCAAGTCAGCCCATGCCTGCACTTCGCGCTGGCGGCTTTCTTGGGTCAGCTGAACCCCCTGCATCAGTGCGTATCCGGTAATCAGCAGGAAATACAACCCGGTCAAGCCTGCCGCCAGGAAAGGAAGCCAGTGAAGAGACCGGAAAGCAGAACTTTTACGCGTGGGCATAGGAAACAGGCTAATTGTACAACAGTTAAACGCACTTTCCTCTTTTACCTTCTGTACTGTACGCCGGAAGATAAAAGAGGAAAGAAGTGGGAGATTGGAAAGGACGGGCTTTTGCCCGCTGACAAGATTACTTACGGGTGCTGATTTTGAACGGCAGATACATTGGGCAGAAGGCGATGGCGCTGGTTGCGGCAAAAACGACAGCTACAACAAGCAAGACGATTCCCAGCGTGCCGGTTACAACCCCGCCCAGATACAGATAGGCCAGCACAGCGGCAATCACCAGGCGGATGATGCGGTCAACTGTTCCCATGTTCGGTGTCATTGACTTCTCCTTTCCGAAAAAGAAAGCGGATATTTTCTGTCTATTTAGATGCTCCGGCACACAAAAAGTTGCGTTAGCGGCAAATCAGCACCGGCGCGTCTTGTTCACGCAACATGTAATTGACCCAGCTGCCCAGCGTCACTTCTTTGAGAAGTGCGCCGCTATATCCTCCCATGAGAATCAGGTTGGCCTGATGCTCTTGTGCAATCCGCTTTAAGGTTTCGGGAGAGGCCTTTCCAACGACATAGTCGGCCTGAATTTCGTGTAACTCCAGGTATTGACGGGCAGTTTCCTGCGCTGTAGCGGTGTTCGACCCCTCGCCAGTGAAAACCGTCAGTGCGGTATGCCAGCGTTCTGCCAGATACGCCGCAACGAACAGCGCTTCTTTCGACTTCGCGCCGCCGTCAAAGGCCAGTACAGCACGGTCCAATTCGGTGGCGGCGGTGGGGAGTGCCAGCACCGGACGTGGCGAGCGCGAAATGATAGCCCGTAACGGAGAAGCCAGCCCCGAAAGTCCTGACCCTGGCGGGTACACGATTTTGAGCATCACCAGGTCGGTCAAAATAGCGCGCTCCAGAATTTTCCTGGCTGGCTCTCCACTTTCGATAGCCAGACTGCCGTTGACTCCTGCCTCGCGGCACAGCGCCTCGAAGCGTTCTTTCACTTCCTGCGCTTTGGCGGTGGCGGCTTGTTTTTCTGTCCGTACTACGTGCAGGCCTTTCAACGTTGCGCCTTCTCGTTGGGCAATCAGAATAGCCTGTTTGACGATGCGCCAACTCTCGACCTCGCCGCTGACCGGCACGAGAATATCGTGAAACAGGTGTTCCGTGTAGCGGTCTATCAGGCGCGCTTGCCGCCAGGCGCCTGTTTTATCGAGTGATTCTCCGGCTTGCTCTTGAAGAATAACATCGGCAACGGCATCGGGGCGTAATTGCCAGCCAAGTTCCTCCTGAAGCGCGGCGCGATGCTCCGATAACCACAGGTACAGGTCGGTTTCGGTGCGCTCAGGAAACCATCGCAACAAACCGCGTTCGCGGATGATGTTGACGAGCGGCAGATACTCCGTATCGTACCAGTGCGTTAACGCTTCTTCATAGGAAATATCGCGCTGGAAGTCAAGCCCCATGAAATAACGGTGTACCTGGATGTACTCCCGCAACTTATCGTATTGACCTGGAATGGAAACGCTCAAATCAGCGTCAGGCCGCAGGGTATGAAGCTGCGTCTCATCCAGAAATTCGGCATATTCGGCTTTGATAATCAAGTCATCTGGGCTGACATCCGGCGTCAGCGGCACATTCGTTTTGACTTCGATGACGCGCGCTTCGATGGTTTCCCAGCCCTCCTGCCGGGCAATCGAAACGCGGTGATTGCCGTCCAGAACAAAATAGGCCTCGCCCACCTTATACACTTCGATAGGCGGCCAGCCGATAGGATTATCATCCAGAGAAGCTTTTACCCGCGCCCAGCGGTCTTCATCCACCGCCTTGCGCGGCAAAAAAGTGCGGGTGAAATCGGTATAGCGCCCCACGCTGCCGACGATGGCCTTGACGGGGATGGTCTGAATGCCGCGTTCGGCGCGTCCCTGCAACTTGAGCTTTTGCGCCACCTCTTCGTAAGAGAGCAGCTGGTTGGGTTTGCCGGTCATGCGCGCCAGAATTTCCTCGAAAGCCGCCCGCTGACGGGCCTGATGAAAATCCTGCACGGCCTGCCGGAAATTGTCAGTTCGAGATTCCATGGTTCACTTTCTGATAAACCGCAAAGCGGAGTTTTGCGCGTAAATGTTAGAAGGTTCACTAAACAAGCCGCGATTTTACCGCAAAAAATCAAAAATCGGTTATGAGCAGGTTATCCAAATGGGTTAATTTTGTAAAATCGAAGGCGGCTGCGTTCATTCCATCTGTCTGAACATTCGCTGCCGCTGCCAATCCTTCAGCGCCCAGGTGCCCGTTTGGGGGGTGGCGCGGCGTTCCAGGTCTTCGAATTCCGGGTTTTGCAGCGCAGTTTGCAGAATGGTATCGTAAGCGCTCAGGGTCTCGTTTTCGGCAGGTGACATTCCTCTGGCAGTGAATGCCGAGAGCGCGAGCGTGTGCAGGTGGAGATAGGGCAGGGGTTCGCCATGTGTCTCCAAAATCTCTCGCAGAATCTGGCGGGCGTCGTTGGTGTTTAACCTTCGGCGCGCCGGGTGCGGGGTTTGGGCTTTCGTCCAGTGAAGTTGAATCGGGTCTTGCTCACCGCGCAGTGCCAGCCCCGTCAACGCCCAGCCAGCAGAACGGGCGGCGTGCAGGGCGGCAGAAACGAATCCCGGCTCTGGCTCGGCGAGCAGTCCAAAGAATGGAATGCCCGTTGGCAAATTTGCAGCCAGGTGGTGAAACAATGCTTTGAGCGCTTCGCTGTGCCAGTTCCAATCGTAGCGGCGGCGGCGCAAAACGCCCTTGAACGCTCCTACCGCCTCGCGGCCCCATAACCAGCCAGCCCATAGCGCCGAAAGCGTCCAGAACGCCTGGTTAGGACGTGGCAACGCGCCCACCACGGCGCGGAAGGGAATTTCGCGCAACGTCTCGCTCATCTCGCGCAGTGGCCCCTCATAGATGCACAGGCCGCCGCTTTCGGGTGGTTCTTCGGGCCACAACGTGTAGGCAACTGGCGGGTTAGCGTCCTGTCCCCAGCCATCCACGCCTGCTTCGAGCGCCTTCCAGACGTTGTTCTCGCGGAAAATACCAGGCAACGTCAGCTGACGGGGGCGCGGGCGGTCCGAGGGGTGCGGCCAGAGCGCATTCGCCGCATCAAAAGCCCAAAGCAAGAGCGCCTGCATACAGCGACGGCGTTCCCCACTGGTTTGAATGGAATCTAACCGGTTGACCAGTGTGCCAAGCGCATAGACGGCGCGCGGCGAATACATCTCCATTGCTTCCTGCGCGGCAGGCCGGTCCGGATCATCAGAGGGTGCAATTCGCCCCAGCGCGCGAGAGCGATGCAGGGCATCGGCACGTGACCAGGCGGCAGCGCGTTCGACGTCTTCAGGTGTGGCGGGTTGCTCTCCTCCAGAGCCGCAGGTGCAGTTATACAACTTACCGGTCAGCGCTCCGCTGCGGCTATCCCAAAAAAAGGCTTCGGCAGGCAGTTCACGTTCACAGCCTGCACAGCGGGTGAGATAGAGTGCCTGGAGATGCGTTTCAAGCCGTTCGTCTTCTTTGCGCGCAGCAGCCAGGTCGGCCAGAGCCGCCTGCAAATCGCTTCGGCTGGGGGGGTGGGCGGTCAGGTCGAGCAGAGAACGATGGATGGGATTACCTGCTGTCACCAGCACCCGCGCCCCGGCGCGCGCCAGTTCAACGGCAAAACGTGGCGCCGACCCAAACGGGTCGAGTATCCAGCTGCCTGGTGGAAACCGCCCGGTAAAAAAGGCGCGGGCGGTTCCCTCCGGTGCGGGCGGCAGGTAACGCGCTAACGGGCCAAAGGCTTCCGTCTTTCCACCAGCCAGATAAGGCAGCAAGCGGGCAAAATTCATGCTTTTAGTATAGCAAATTTAGCCCTGTCTCACTATCCATGCACGATGCTCACTTCGTAGGGGTGCATGTTCAAAACTTCCCTGAAGATGCGACTCTCCTCGCCATGCGAAGAGAACAGCGAGCGCGCCTGGCCCGGCAGCGAAACGGTTTTTTCCTGCGCGCTGAAGTTGAGATAGACCCAGATTCGTTCTCCCTCCAGAACGCGCTCGTAGGCCAGCACCTCCGCATCGGCCACCTGCAGAAACCGGAAAGCCCCCCGTAGCAGCGCTGGCTGCTGTTTACGCAGCGCCAGCAATGTTCGGACGAAATGGAACAGCGAGCCAGGGTCGTTTCGCTGCGTCTTTACGTTCCGCCGAAGGTGATTCGGATGCACTGGCAGCCAGGGTTTCACGGTGGAAAAGCCGGCATACGGCGATTCGTCCCACTGCATCGGTGAGCGACAGCCATCACGCCCTTTGTAGAACGGCCAATAGTATTTGCCAGGCGGGTCCTGAATTTCGTGCCGCGTGAGGGTGATGTCCCTCATCCCAATTTCTTCACCGTAATAGAGAAACGGCGTGCCGCGCAGGGTGAGCAACAGACCAAGCACCACTTTGGCGCGGGCATCGTCTTCACCTTTGGTATAGCGGGTGGCCGAACGCGGCTGGTCGTGATTGCTCAGGACGTAATTCGGCCAGCCGTTTTCTCCAATTGCGGCTTCCCAAAGGCGGATTCCTTCGGCAAAATCGGTTGCCGAGAATTTTCGGAACAGAAAATCGAAATTGAAGGCAGCATGGAGTTTGTCGCTGCCGCAATACGAGGCTGCTCGTTCCGGCGTGGCGAGAAAAGTCTCACCGACCGCGTAACGCTCCGGGTAAGCATCGAGCAGCGCACGGATTTCCTTCAGCAGCGGATACATTTCCGGCTGGTCAATATCGTAAATATGCTGTTGACGGTCGAAAGAACGCAGGGCAAAGCCGGGCTTACGCGGGTTGTTGGGAAAATCGGGATGCTTGAAATACGCATTGAAGACATCCAGCCGAAAGCCATCTACGCCGCGCTCGGCCCAAAAACGAAAGACATCCAGCATTTCCCGGCGCACTTCGGGATTGCGCCAGTTGACATCTGGCTGCTGCTTCAGGAACATGTGAAAGTAATACTCACCGGTTTTCGCGTCCCATTCCCAGCCGCGCCCGCCAAAAATTGAGTGCCAGTTGTTAGGTTTTTGCCGCCACAGATACCAATCTCGTTTGGGGTTATCGCGGCTGGAGCGCGATTCCAGAAACCAGGGATGCTGGTCGGAAGTGTGATTCAGCACCAAATCCACCACCACCCGAATTCCCCGCCGGTGGGCCTCAGCGACCAGCGTATCAAAATCGGCCAGCGTGCCAAAGAGCGGGTCCACGTTCTTATAATCGCTGACATCGTACCCGAAATCGGCTTGTGGTGAGGGGTAAAACGGTGAGAGCCAGATGGCATCTATCCCCAATTCGGCGAGATAATCCAGTCTGGCGGTAATGCCTGGCAAATCGCCGACCCCGTCTCCATTGGAATCGGCAAAGGAACGCGGATAAATCTGGTAGATGACGCCATCGCGCCACCAAAGGAAATCGTTGTTCATGTTGTATTCTCCTGGAAAGAAAATGACTTACAGAATTTTAATTCGGTTGCATCTCGCCCAACAAAATGGCGAATTCGTGCTATCATAAGCGGGTATGTCTCCCGTGAACAGTGAAAAAATTCTTATCGTCGAAAGCGACCCGGATGTCAGTGACCTCATCGGGCGGCAGGCGCTTCAACCACTTGGGTATCGGGTCGAAATTGCTATTGATGGCCCCAGCGCCATCAAACAGGCCATTCAATTTCAGCCGGATGTCATCCTGGCAAACCTGAACCTGCCCGGATTGGGCGCCAAAGACTTGCTGGTGGCACTCTCTTCGCAGGGGATGGCCGTTCCGGTGATTGTTCTGGCCGAAAAAGGCCAGGAACCGCATGTCATTCAGACCTTTCGACTGGGCGCATTTGATTATCTCATGCTTCCGGTGCGCGAGGCTGAAGTTGTTGCGGCGGTGGAGCGTTCCCTTTCCCAAACCCGTGAAGCCCGCGAACGCGCCAAATTGGATGCCCAACTTAAACAGGCCAATGCCGAATTACAGCGCCGCGTGCGCGAGTTGACCACCATCTTTTCGGTTGGCCGCGCTGTGATTTCGATTACCGACCAGCGCGCGTTGTTCGAGAAAATTGTGGAAGCCGTGACGCAGGTGGCCGAAGCCGATATTGCCTGGTTGACGCTCAAAGACGAAAAAACCAAAACGTTTTTGCTCTCGGCACACCGCGGTTTGCCCGAAGCCTGGGCCAGAAAACTCGGCCAGCCGCTGGATGATGGCATCAGCGCGCTGGTTGCCATGTCTGCGGAAACGCTGGAGATTCACGGCGCGCCCCTGACAAAGTTCAAAGTGGCTTCGCTTGGCAAAGCGGCGATGGTTGTTCCTATCAAAGTCAAGAACGAAGCCATTGGTCTGATGACTGTGGTGCGTAAATCTGAACGCCCGTTTGCCGCTGGCGAGCAGACCATCCTGGAAGCGATTGCCGATTATGCTTCGATTTCACTTATCAACGCCAGTTTGTTCCGCGCGCTCTCCCAAACCGCAGAACTCGCCAAAGCCGGCGAACAACGCAAAACCGATGAACTGGCACGGATGCGTCAGGAACTGCAATCTACGATTCAAGTGATTGGTTATCCGCTTGAATTGCTGGTTTCCGGGAAAATGGGGTCGCTAAACGACCAGCAAAAACAGGCCATCGAAACCGTACATGCAGGGGTCAGGCATCTTGCGCTGATTTTGAACGAACAAAAAACCCAGCCGCGCTGACGACTCTTTCCTTACTCTTTCCTTCAAGTAGGGTAAAATTATCATATATGCCACAGATGGACTTAATCCTGCTTGCAATGGAGGAGTCGCCCACGTTGGGGTTGTTAGAGCGTGCCTTGCGTGCTGGTGGCTATGCAGTTGCTATTGCCAGAGACCCCGCCACGCTCGATAAAGTCCTGATGGAAACCATCCCTACCCTGGTGGTTATCACCGAAACGTTGGGCGGCAAAAAAGGCATGGATTTGGCCGGAATGGTGCTGGAGCGTTTCCCCACCATGCCGATTCTCTTTTTTGCCAACAGTGATAACCCCGCCCTGGTCAAGCAAGCGCTCAAACTCGGCCTGAGCGATTATCTGCACCCGCCCCTCAAGATTGACGACATTGTCAACGCCATCAAACGTAGCCAGAAGCGCGCCCAACAACTGGGTGATTGGGTACGCCGCGAAATTCGCCGCACTACGGCCTCGCTCGAACAGCGCGTAGATGAGATGGGGACGCTTGTCAAACTGGGACGCTCGATTACCTCCACGCTCGACCTGGACAGCGTTCTGACCAGCGTGGTCACCGCCGCGGTGGAATTGACCGGTGCGGAAGAAGGCCATCTGCTCCTGCTGGATGAACAAACGAACGAACTCTACATGCGCGCCGGGCGCAACTTTGAAGAAAGTTTTGCCCGCACCTTTCGTTTGCCGGTCAGAGATACCATTGCCGGGCAGGTTATTCATACCGGCCAACCCGTTTCGTTCAATGCCGATTCTCCCAACAAAATCAAGACGGCCTATCTGGTCTATGCGCTGATTTACGTCCCATTGCTGTACAATGACCGCGTCATCGGCGTTTTGGGCGTGGATAACCGTCAATTCAAGCGCCCTTTCACCCGGCATCACGAACTCTTGATGACCGTACTGTCTGAATACGCTGCGATTGCGATTCAGAACGCGCAACTGTATCAGCAGACAGAAAACGAGCGCAATAAACTGGATGCCACCATCAACAACATTCAAGATGGCGTCATTTTGCTGGACAAAGAAAACCGCATCATCCTGCTCAACCCGGCGGCGCGGCGTATTTTTGGCCTGGGGTTGGGCGATTTCACCGGCAAACCGGTGCTGGAAGTTATCACAAACAACGATTTCACCGTCCTGCTCAACTCCATTCAACAACAGAATCCTCTCAAAACCAACGAAGTCACCTTTGAGGATGGGCGCGTTTGCAACTATCAGTACACGCCCATTCCAGAAATCGGTTCGGTCATCACGTTAGAAGATATTTCTCACCTGAAGATGCTCGACCGGCTGAAGAGTGACTTCATCCACACCATTTCGCACGACCTGCGCTCCCCCCTGACGGCCATCATGGGATACATCGAGCTGCTCGACCGCGTTGGCCCGCTCAACGACCAGCAGAAACAATTTGTGCGGCATGTCCAGGCCAGCGCGCAGAACATCACCGCCCTGGTCAATGACTTGCTGGATTTGGGCCGCATCGAAGCCGGGTTCGATACCCGCAAAGATGATGTTGCCCTTGAGCAAATTTTGCAATTTACAGTAGATAACCTGGGCCGCCAGATTGCTGACAAAAAGCTCGACTTCACCATTCACGTAGAACCGAACCTGCCCATCATTCGCGGCAATCCCATCCGCCTCCGGCAGATGGTAGATAACTTGCTGGTCAATGCCGTCAAATATACGCCTGAGGGTGGCAAAGTCTCAGTCACCTTGCGGAGAGAAGATTCTCAGGTTATTTTTGAAGTAGCCGATACCGGCGTGGGCATTCCACCTGCCGACCAGCCGCACATCTTCGAGAAGTTTTACCGCGCCAGCAATGCCCCCAAAGGCACGCCTGGCACCGGACTGGGGCTGGCTATCGTTCGTTCGATTGTGGAAAATCATCAGGGACGCATCTGGGTCGAATCCAAAGTGGGACAGGGGACGAAATTTGTGGTCGTCTTACCGGCAGCAGTCGAACCCGCCGCGACGGGGTGAGGCAGGCCAGATAGTGACGCGTTTTCAAGAAATTCACTCGTCTTCGACTCTTCCTGCTTGCCGCACTTCGATGACCTCGCCGCGGTAGTTCACAATCACTTTGAACCCAATCATCCCCAGCCAGGCGCGCATTTCTTCTGGCAAACCGACCTCGAACAAAGATTCGAACTGCTTCTCGATGTTCTTCAATTGATTTTCGATGATGGCCTTGCTGAAGGGGTCTTCAGCCCCTATCAGTTTGGCTGCCTCGCGGCTGAGAATCTCCTCGTGACCGGCAATCGTCCGCTTAATTTCGTGCAGCACGGCGCGGTCAATCTGTTCGGAGGGGACATGCCGCCGAAAGCCGGCGTCATCAATCACATAGGCCGGTTCGCTTCCAATCCAGCCTGTTTCCAGCGGGCGGTCATACTCGTCGAACACAAGACCAGGGAACAAGGCTTTGCGACTCATCATTCCTGACGTCCTTCAATGAGAGCGAGCAGCGTGGCCGCCGCCAGACCGATGCGGCGGTCCAGGCGGTTGTCTTTATCCATCCGAAAGTCAATGTCCATTTCGTAGCGGAACAGGTTGAAGCGCTGCTTGAAATCGGCGGCGCGCTGTTCACCGAGCGTTAAATCATAATTGAGCGGCAAAAGCGACCCCAGCAACAGGCGGCGTAAAAGCGCCAGCACGATGTCATCCTCGAAGAGTTTCCCTATCAACCGTTCGCTGGCATCCAGCACTTCCCATTCATCCCGCACGAGTGAATTTAAGCCCTTGCGACGCAATACCCCTACCTTTTGCCCTTCGTCGCTGGCGAAGATATCGTAGGCCGCCGAAAAATCCAGAATCTGACGGGCGCGGATGGCCAGCACCTCCTGCGATTTCTTTTCGTCCGTATAAATGCGGATGTCTTCGCGCAGCTTGAACATCTTCTGCTCACTGAACAGAACCATCTGCCCCTGGGGGTTGTAAAAGCGCAGTTTGCCCGTAAGCGCAAAGACCTGGCGTTTGAGCAGGTAATGGTCATATCCAAAAGCGGGGTGCATGTTTTATCTCTCCTTCCAGTCTTGAGTCTCATTGAGCCGGTAGCGGATGCTTGCGTTTTCGACAGAAAAGACCGGCTCTTCGTAAACCAATACACGGGTGCCGCGTCCTGGTTGATACACGTGACGTTTGCCTGGTGGCACAGCGGGAGTGGTCCAGCGGTAAATCCATTTGGCCTGCTCATTCGGCAAATTGATGCATCCGGCACTGCGCGGTGCGCCGAAATCGTTGTGCCAATACGTTCCGTGAAACGAAACTCCCTGGTCGTTAATGTATGAAGCCCAGGGGACACCCGGCAAATCGTAGGCCGACCCTTCGCTCCCACCCACCATGTGGCCTGCTGGCCGTTTGAAAAAAGTCGTGAAGCGCCCCGAAGGCGTACTGGCATAATGAGCATTGCCTTTGCCTCTGCCGGTCGAAACGGTGGCGGTGAACACCACGTTTTCGCCCTCAAACGCCGCCATCTTCTGCTCCGGCAGGCTCACCACAAGCCATTTTTCTTCTGCAGGCACATCGGGTGAGAGCGGCGTCAGTTCTTCTGGCGGCACAATGCGCAGATGTTCGGCGCGGATGAAAAAGACCAGCTGCATCAGGTCATCGTAAATACGGTACCAGGGGTCTCCTCTTTCATCTTCAAAAATAGCTCGCACCCAATACGTGGTGCCGTAATACAAGCGGTATCCGCGCCGCGAAAGACGGGTCGGTTTCCAGTGCGAGTCACTGAAAGGCACGCTCAATTCGGCCAGCAATCCTTCTTTGGGGATGTCGGTGACCGGAGGGTTCAGCACATTCTGCACTGGTTGCACACCGCCAGAATAGACGAAGCCGCCCGTCTGCAGTTGATACCAGCGCCGGTTATACGCCGTCCGGTCGGGACTCCACACAACCTGTGCAATCTCCAGCACTTCATCGAATTTGTGCGTGGTAATCACTGGCGCCGAAGACTCTGGCGCCTCGTGCACTTTCAGCCGGTTCCAGCATACCCGCCCCAGCGCCGGCGGCATCCCCGCCAGACTTTCGGTCAGATTCAGTGCTGAAGCCAGCGCTCCACCCAACAGGCCAGCGCTCAATTTCAGAAAATCGCGGCGAGAAAATCTGCCTTTGCCGGTATTCATTTCGGCATCTCAATAATGCACATTCACCAGCGTGCCAACGGAAGCAAAATTGTATAACCACTCAGCATCGGCAATGGTCAGGTTCACGCAGCCATGACTCATCGGCGTTCCAAAGTTATTGTGCCAATATGTGCCGTGAATGGCATACCCTTTGTAGAAGAACATCGTATAAGGCACGTTTTTCAAATAATAGCCCGGTCCAGACATATCCTTAAAGCGGTACTTGATGTAAATGCGATATTGTCCCGTGACAGTGGGGTACTGCCAGGTTCCGGTCGAAACCACAAAAGCGCGAACCAGCGTATCGCCCTCATAGGCATACAACATCTGCCGCGAAAGGTCAACGTCTATCCATCGTTCGCCGTCTGCGCCAGCCGAAAGCACTTTCGGTGGCGCCGGGGTAGGGATGACAGGCGTCGGCACTTCCGTGTCGGTCGGCAAAGGCGTGGGCGTTGGCTCTTCGGTGGGGGTGGCGGACGGCGTTGCGCTTGGCAGGGGCGTCAGACTGGCGGTTGGCGAGGGCGAAGGGCTGAGCGTCCTGGTCAATGTGGGCGTTCCCGTTTGGGTGGGGGAGGCAGAAGCCGTCCAGGTCGCGCTTGCGCCAGGGGTTGAGGAGAGCGTTGGGGTGTGTGTGGCAATGTCCATCTGCGCCCATGCCGGACCGCCTGCTTCACTGCGAAAGAAAGCTGCCGCAGGCGTTGCGCTCCACCAGATGACCCCGCCGATGACGGCGCATAAGAGAAACGCCAGTAATGGCAAAAGGAACTGATAGGAGACCTTCTGCGCCGGACGGGCGGGGGCGTGTTTCGGTCTGGAGATTGTCTGACGGGGGTGGCTGGACGCCGGAGCAGGCTTCGCTTCGATTGGGGACGGAACCGCGCGGGTGGGTTGGGTTCTCTCCCCAACAGAAGCGTCCTGCTTTGCCGCCGCAAAAGCGAGAGGCCTCCCCGGCGGAGCAGCGGCCTGTGGCAGAACGGTGGTCTTTGGCGGCTCGTCTTTCGGCGCTGAAACGGTCTTCAGCCGCCTGAGCGCCCACTCCATGCCTTTGCGCGCTCGTTCGCTGCCGGGGTTGATGTGCAGAGCGCGCTGAAGATGCTCGATGCTCTCCTGCGGCGGCGAGACCGCCGCCATCATCAACCACACGTCTTCCCACGTCGGCGCTGTGCGCGCGGCTTGCTCGGCCCAACGACGCGCAGCGTGCTTATCGCCGGCTTTCAGCGCCTGGTGCGCCTGTTGAAGCCACTGACGAGCGATTTCGTGTTGAGACATCATATGTCACCTGTAATCCGTGCTTCCTACCGCTTCTCTGGCTCAATAATGTATCTTGACCGACGTGCCAATCGTTGCCCAGAAATACAGCCACCTGGCATCGGCAATCGAGAGGTTGATACATCCATGGCTCATCGGCGTCCCGAAATTGTTGTGCCAGTAAGTGCCGTGAATGCCATAGCCTTTATAGAAGTACATCGTATAGGGAACATCGGGAAAGAAATACCCCGGCCCCCACATATTCGCCTTGAGATGCTTTTCATAAATCGGGTAACTGCCTGTCACTGTATGGTATGGCGCCGCCCCCGTAGAAACCAGAAAAGACGCCACCAGAGTTTTCCCTTCCCAGGCGTAGAGCATTTGCTCCGAAAGGTCTACTTCAATCCACTTCACTCCGCTGCTGCCGGAATGGCTCCTCGGCAGCGTGGCTGTTGGCAGAATTGGCTCCGGCGTGTCGGTCGGCAACGGTGTGGGCGTATCTTGCTCTGTCGGCGTTTCGGTGGGGGTAGAAACCGCAGTTTCGGTGAATGTGGGGGTGGCGGTGGCCGATGCAGTGACGGTCGCTGACAGGGTAGGGGAAAGAGTTGGCGCAGTTGTTTGCGTTGGGGGGTGCGTTTCTGTCGGAGGCAGCATTGTGCGCGATATTGTCGAAACGCTCATCTCCGCTGGATTGTCCTTCGGGGGCGCCTGAGCCAAAAAGGGCGTCCCAACGTGCGCCATAGCGGGATAAATCGTAAGAAAGGCAACGCTCCACGCCCCCATGCACACAAAAGACGCTGCCAGGATGAACCAGGCAGCCTGTTGTTCCCGTTGATTTCGCCTGTTTCGCGCGGCCTTTTCACTGCCCGGCCTGGCTGGGCGGTCGTCTGCGGCTGGGCGCGTTGAGCGTGGCTTGGCGGTCATGATTTCCTCATGGCACGGCGGTCGGCGCGATGTTTTCGTTATTGATGAAGCACAAAATCCCGTCCACCACGCCGGTTGCCACCTGGTCGGTGTTTTCAGTCAAAATGCGGTAATCCAGGTTGAGAAAACCCGTCTCGATAATCGCCGCCGTCGTATCAGGACTGATTTCATCGAAAGCGTGGTAGAGCGTCATGTCATTCGTGATGCTGTTGTGCCAGGGCAAGCCAGTGCGTCGCTGATACCGGTCGCGCAGACAGGCCTCCAACCGCCCCGCCAGGTTTTGGTCGCGGGCGCTCATTGCACGTGCCACCTTGAATCCGGTGGCCTGGTCGTTGATATAAACGCACGAATCGTTGTGGATAGAAACCAACGCCGCAGCGCGATACCCCGTCAATCGAGGGTCAAACTCCTCCAGCAAGTCGGTCTCAAAGCCCAGTGCGGTCAATTTTTGTTGAACCAGCGTTGCAATTCGCAAATTCACATCCACTTCGGTGGTGCCATTTTCGCACACCGCGCCCGAATCATTGCCCCAATGCCCGGCCACAATCCCAATGCGAATTTTCGGGCGTGACGTACCTCCTGGTAAAAACTCCCCTTCGGCTTGCGGCGTAAGCAACAGGCTCAACTGGTCACTCAAACTGCGTGAAAGACTGGCTGGCGTAAACGTCACGAATAGCGTAGCAACCAGCATAGCCGCTGCCAGTGCGCGTAACAACACCCGCGGCGATGACGGCCTGCGGCGCGGCGTGACCGGGAGGGGCGTTTGCGTTTCCATACCTGTTATAGTACCTTAAAATTTGGCTTTAGACAAATCGCTTTTCAGAACTCTTCCTGCCTTTTTTGTCTTGACGTGCCTTGCTCCGCGCAGTAAGATGAAAAAAACTCTGGAGAAGTTCATGACCGCTGACCCCGAAGCGCTGCGCCGCGCCATGCGTCAATGGGCGACCGGCGTTGCCATCGTCACCGCCTCGCACAACGGCATTTCGCATGGGATGACCGTCAGTTCCTTCACATCCGTCTCACTTACCCCTCCGCAAGTGTTGATTTCTCTGGCCCAGAATACCCGCACACACGCACTGGTGCGCGAATCCAGATTCTTCGGCGTCACCTTGCTCTCACAAGGCCAGGAAGACATCTCCGACCGCTTTGCCGGACGCACCCCCGATGAACAAGACCGTCTCGCCGGTTTGAAAACCTTTACCCTTCAGACGGGTGTCCCCTTGCTTGAGGGCGGCCTGGCGCATTTCGACTGCCGTGTGATTGCCACCTTCACTTCTGGCACGCACACCCTTTTCATTGGCGCTGTTCTGGCCGCGCAAAGCCAACCTCAGGCCGACCCTTTGCTCTACTACGACCGTGCGTATCGTCGCCTGGCCCGTTGATGCCTCAGGAATGCAACCATGACCGACCGTCTCACAGACGAAGAGAAAGCACTCCTGCTGCGTCTGGCGCGGGAAGCGTTGGAACATGGAGTGCGCGGCGAGGCGCTCCCTCCTCTCGACCTGACCACCCTGACGCCTGCTTTGCGCGCAGAAGGCGCATCCTTCGTCACTCTGACGATGAACGAACAGCTGCGCGGCTGTATTGGTGCGCTCGAACCGTATCAACCCCTGGCCGAAGATGTGCGCGAACATGCGGTGGCGGCTGCCTTGCGCGACCCGCGGTTTCTCCCCGTGACCCCCTTCGAACTGCCGCGTGTTCGGATTGAAATCTCGCGTCTCACCCGTCCCCAACCTCTGCTTTACACTGACCCGGATGACCTGCTCTCCAAACTCATACCAGGCCAGGATGGGGTCATCTTGCGCGATGGCTGGCGGCGCGCCACCTTTCTACCGCAAGTTTGGTCACACCTGCCCCAAAAAGAAGAATTTCTCAACCACCTGTGTCTGAAAATGGGCGCATCCCCCGACCTCTGGCGCAAAAAACATCTGCAAGTCGAAACCTATCGCGTCGAAGAATTTCACGAACCCCAGCCGTAAGGCGAAACTCATTTCGTCTTGCCCATCTCAACCAACAACAAGGAGATTTTCTTTATGAACTACCGTCACCTGGGCCGTTCCGGCCTGCAAATCAGCGAACTGTCGCTTGGTTCCTGGGTCACCTTCCATAACCAGGTAGATATTGACTCCGCCGTTGAACTGATGTCCGTTGCCCGTGATTACGGCGTCAATTTCTTCGATAATGCGGAAGTTTATGCCGGCGGCAAATCCGAAGAAGTGATGGGCGCAGCGCTCAGAAAACTGGGCTGGCGGCGTTCCAGTTACCTGGTTTCGACCAAATTCTATTGGGGCATCGAAGACGGCGTGAACGAAAAAAATACTCTCAACCGCAAGCGTCTCATCGAGGGCATCAATGGCTCGCTCCGACGCTTTGGCCTGGACTACGTAGACCTGATTTTCTGCCATCGCCCCGACCCGACCACCCCTATCGAAGAAACTGTTTGGGCCATGCACAACATCATCGAATGGGGCAAAGCGCTTTACTGGGGAACGTCCGAGTGGTCTGCTGCCGAAATCGTGGCCGCGATTGAAATTGCCGAAAAACATCATCTGCACAAGCCGGTGATGGAGCAACCGCACTACAACATGTTCGTCCGCGAGCGCTTTGAGAAGGAATACGCCCGCCTGTTCAAAGACTATGGCTATGGCGCCACCACCTGGTCGCCACTGGCTTCGGGTTTGCTGACCGGCAAATACAACAATGGTATCCCTGCCGATAGTCGCGGCGCGCTTTCAGGCTACGAATGGCTGCGCGGCGCCCTGACTGACGAACAGCGCCTTGCCAAAGTCCGCGCCTTACAACCATTGGCTGAAGAACTCGGTGCTACCCTGGCGCAGATGGCAATTGCCTGGTGTCTCAAGAACCCGAACGTCAGCACGGTCATCACCGGCGCCAGCCGCGTGTCGCAGATTCATGAGAACATGAAGGCCCTGGAAGTCGTCCCCAAACTGACCCCTGACGTCATGCAACGCATCGAAGCCGTTCTTGACAACAACCCCAACCGATAACCAGTGAGCAGGAGCAGGCGAGTGGCCTGCTCCTGATTTTTTAACCTTAAAATATCTCCCCAGACATTTTCAGCCTCTTGACTCTTTGGCCCTTGCGCATATAATTCGGCTTCGCTGTTGCGGATGGCACACCAAAACGCCGAAACAAAAAAACGAGTTCGGAAACTGGTTGCCAAAAGCCTTGACAGAAACGAGCGAATGAATATAATTCGCTCTCGCCCCCTGAAACGGGGCAAACATCAAGAAAGTTGTCGGACAAAAAATTGCAAAACAGTTACAAAATTGGTCTGACAAAAACCTTGACAAAAGACATGGCTTGAATATAATAGACAAGCCGCTCAACGAGAAACGATTTCGTCGAAAACGACAAATCGCTTACAATCAAGAGAGACGTCCCCGCCAGAGACGCAAGCAAGTTGTTTCGCAGTCTGGTGCGCCGATGTAGAACGCTGTGACATCGGTAAATTTGTCTCTCAGGTGGCTTCTGACAGGCCAAGATGTTGCGGGCAGGTCGCCTGCAGCAAGGGACGGCACCTTAACAACTGAAAAGTGATAAGAAATACGACAAAGCCCTGTCGTTCTAAAAATCCGTAACTACCACTCGAAAGAGTGATATTTTTGCGGAGAGTTTGATCCTGGCTCAGGATGAACGCTGGCGGCGTGCCTAATACATGCAAGTCGAACGGAGGCGTTAGCAATAGCGCCTTAGTGGCGAACGGGTGAGTAACGCGTTGGTGACCTGCCCCAAAGTGTGGGATAACAGTCCGAAAGGATTGCTAATACCGCATGTGGTTTTCTGGATTAGAAGCCAGATTTCTAAAGGAGAAATCCGCTTTGGGAGGGGCCTGCGTCCCATCAGCTAGTTGGTAGGGTAATGGCCTACCAAGGCTACGACGGGTAAGGGGCCTGAGAGGGTGGCCCCTCACAATGGAACTGAAACACGGTCCATACACCTACGGGTGGCAGCAGTAGGGAATATTGGGCAATGGGCGAAAGCCTGACCCAGCAACGCCGCGTGTGCGATGAAGGTCTTCGGATCGTAAAGCACTTTTCTGGGAGATGAGAAAGGACAGTATCCCAGGAATAAGCCTCGGCTAACTACGTGCCAGCAGCCGCGGTAAAACGTAGGAGGCAAGCGTTATCCGGATTTACTGGGCGTAAAGCGCGTGCAGGCGGTTCGGCAAGTTGGATGTGAAAGCTCCTGGCTTAACTAGGAGAGGTCGTTCAATACTACCGGACTAGAGGGCATCAGAGGAAGGTGGAATTCCCGGTGTAGTGGTGAAATGCGTAGATATCGGGAGGAACACCAGTGGCGAAGGCGGCCTTCTGGGATGTTCCTGACGCTCAGACGCGAAGGCTAGGGTAGCAAACGGGATTAGAGACCCCGGTAGTCCTAGCAGTAAACGATGTAGACTTGGCGTCGGTGGGTTAAAAACCATCGGTGTCGAAGCTAACGCGATAAGTCTACCGCCTGGGGACTACGGCCGCAAGGTTAAAACTCAAAGGAATTGACGGGGGCCCGCACAAGCAGCGGAGCGTGTGGTTTAATTCGATGCTACACGAAGAACCTTACCCGGGTTTGACATGTGGGTGGTAGGGATCCGAAAGGTGACCGACCCGCAAGGGAGCCCTCACAGGTGCTGCATGGCTGTCGTCAGCTCGTGTCGTGAGATGTTCGGTTAAGTCCGCTAACGAGCGCAACCCTCGCTACGTGTTATACGTGTCACGTGGGACCGCCGGTATCAAGCCGGAGGAAGGTGGGGATGACGTCAAGTCAGCATGGCCTTTATGTCCGGGGCTACACACACGCTACAATGGCCGGTACAATGGGTTGCTAAGCCGCGAGGTAGAGCCAATCCCCAAAGCCGGTCTCAGTTCAGATCGCAGGCTGAAACCCGCCTGCGTGAAGTCGGAGTTGCTAGTAAACGCGCGTCAGCCATAGTGCGTTGAATACGTTCTCGGGCCTTGTACACACCGCCCGTCACGTCATGGGAGCTGGTAACACCTGAAGCCGGTAGCCTAACCGCAAGGAGGGCGCTGTCGAAGGTGGTGCTGGTGACTGGGACGA
This sequence comes from Anaerolineales bacterium, assembly GCA_025056175.1. GTDB lineage: Bacteria > Chloroflexota > Anaerolineae > Anaerolineales > Villigracilaceae > UBA5195. The sequence continues at coordinate 4,664 of JANWWK010000049.1, read as the reverse complement.
AGTCGTAACAAGGTAGGAGTACCGGAAGGTGCGCCTGGATCACCTCCTTTCTAGAGTATCGAGCGACCTACTCACGCGGGTCTGCTCAAATAACAAAATCCTTCGTGCGCGGTGCGCGAAGGTCGGCAGGCAGCGTATTTCTTGTCACTTCTCAGTTGTTGAGTTGCCATGCGCGGGCTTGTAGCTCAGATGGTTAGAGCACTGTGCTGATAACGCAGGGGTCACAGGTTCGAATCCTGTCAAGCCCACCTGAAAGTGGCTTGGGGATGTAGCTCAGCGGGAGAGCAGCGCCTTTGCAAGGCGAAGGTCACGGGTTCAAATCCCGTCATCTCCACAGAGCTGCATCAAGTTTGTCAAAGGTGATTTTGTTTTGGTGAATACGAGCAGCGTGTTCTAAAATCCACAGGCTTCCATCGCAAGGCGCGTTTGCGGCCCGGCGATGAGCCGGGTCGCCTTGTCGAACGTTGAAAAAAGTTGAACGCTGACCGATGCACTTGAAGTCAAGTTCGAGAGCATCGCTCACCGCTCAACGGTGAACCAGAACCTTGACAACTGAATAACATCGTTTTTTTGACCTAAAGCATGTAAGTACATTGTAGGCCAATAGAAAAAGTATCAATTTCTCCGTATCACGTGGAGAAGCTACTAAGGGCTTACGGTGGATGCCTAGGCGCCAAGTGCCGATGAAGGACGTGGGAAACTGCGATAAGCTCCGGTTAGCCGTTAACAGGCGTTCGACCCGGAGATTTCCGAATGGGGAAACCCGCTGGAGCGAACCTCCAGCATCCTCTTGCTGAACACATAGGCTTGAGGAGGGGCACCCGGGGAACTGAAACATCTAAGTACCCGGAGGAAAAGAAAACATTCCCCTAGTAGTGGCGAGCGAACGGGGAACAGCCCAAACCAGCCTGCGGGCTGGGGTTGTAGGGCCTTGCATTGTGAAGTTACAAATCAGTCGGTTAGCAGAAAGGTGTGGGAAAGCCTGCCAGAGAGGGTAATAGCCCCGTATGCGAAAACGGACTGACTTCCGCAAGGTACCTGAGTACTGCCGGGCACGCTAATCCGGCAGGAATCTGGGGAGTCCACTCTCCAAGGCTAAATACGCTTGGCGACCGATAGTGAACAAGTACCGTGAGGGAAAGGTGAAAAGTCCCCCTGTTAGGGGAGTGAAATAGAACCTGAAACCGTAAGCTTACAAGCAGTCGGAGGGCTAATGGCGTGTCGGTGCTATAGAGAAATCTTGTGCGCGGCGCTATGCCTGACGGCGTGCCTCTTGGAGAATGAGCCTGCGAGTTAATCTCAGTGGCGAGGTTAAGGGAGTGACACCCGAAGCCGTAGCGAAAGCGAGTCTGAACAGGGCGTATAGTCGCTGGGATTAGACCCGAAACCGGGTGAGCTACCCATGGGCAGGGTGAAGCGAGTCTAATCACTTGTGGAGGCCCGAACCTACTAACGTTGCAAAGTTAGGGGATGACCTGTGGGTAGAGGTGATATGCCAAACGAACTCGGAGATAGCTGGTTCTCCCCGAAATAGCTTTAGGGCTAGCGTCGTGTGTTTAGTACTGGAGGTACAGCACTGAATGGGCTAGGGGGCTTACTGCCTACCGAACCCAATCAAACTCGGAATGCCAGTACTCCATAACACGGCAGTCGGACTCCGGGAGATGAGTTTCGGGGTCGAAAGGGAAACAGCCCAGATCATCGGCTAAGGTCCTTAAATCTACGCTAAGTGGGAAACGAGGTGAGGTTACTTGAACAACCAGGAGGTTGGCTTAGAAGCAGCCATCCTTTAAAAAGTGCGTAATAGCTTACTGGTCTAGTGACCTTGCGCGGAAAACTTAACGGGGCTAAGCGTAGTACCGAAGCCATGGGACTCGACATTCGTCGGGTCGGTAGGGGAGCGTTCCGCCAGCGGGGAAGGCCGACCGTAAGGACGGCTGGAGCGGGCGGAAGTGAGAATGCAGGCATGAGTAGCGTACAAACACGTGAGAACCGTGTTCGCCGTAAATCTAAGGTTTCCAACGCCAGGTCATTCCGCGTTGGGTTAGTCGGGACCTTAGCCGAGGCCGAAAGGCGTAGGTGATGGACATCCGGTCAACATTCCGGAACCGCCTGAATAGAGCGATGTGGGGACGCAGTGGGGTAGGTCAGCCTCCGATTGGTTGTGGAGGTGCGATCTGCAGAGGCGTTGAGGCTGGCAGGCAAATCCACCAGCCGAGCCCAGGCAAGAGCGAGCCGCCAAGGCATAAGTGATTGAGCCTCGCTGCCGAGAAAAGCCACTAAGCGTTGAAGTTTGGGCGCCCGTACCGCAATCCGACACTGGTAGATGGGTGTAAATGCACCAAGGCGTTCGGGAGAACCATCGTTAAGGAACTAGGCAACATGACCCCGTAACTTCGGGAGAAGGGGTGCCTGGTGACAGGCCGCAGTAAATTGGCTCTAGTGACTGTTTAACAAAAACACAGGTCTCTGCTAAGCCGTAAGGCGAAGTATAGGGGCTGACGCGTGCCCAGTGCCGGAAGGTTAAGGGGAGAGGTTAGCGCAAGCGAAGCTTTGAACCGAAGCCCCGGTGAACGGCGGCCGTAACTATAACGGTCCTAAGGTTCATTCGCGAGCCTTAGTAAAATCGAACTATATGCGGGAAACTCCTCGTACAGCCACGCAGTACTCGCTCCGCGTATGCGTTGGGCAGTAAAAATCTGCTGGACATGGGGACAATCCGCAGGGAAGGCTTCTATGAATGACGAATTTCAAGAAGAACCCTCAGAGACTTCACGTTCGATTTCCGCCGGTATCAATCTGGAAGCACAATGGGTCGTTGGGTTTGTGGATGGAGAAGGTTGTTTCTACGTGGGAATTTATTCTCACCCGGAAATGCAGGCAGGCTATCAGGTTCTACCTGAATTCACTGTCGTACAGCATGAGCGCGATGTGCAAATTCTGTATGCGCTCAAGACATTTTTCGGGTGCGGGGTCGTCCGTCGTAATCACGAGGAACGGATGGCGTATCGGGTAAGAAATTTTACTCACCTGCGAGAACGAATTGTGCCCTTCTTTCAAAAACATCCCCTGAAGACCAAAAAGCATGTGGATTTTCTCAAGTTTCGAGATGTTCTGCTCCTGATGGAGCGCCAGGAACACCTCACGCCGCAGGGCCTCGAGAAAATTCGCAAAATTGCTTCCGAGATGAATACCGGTAGAAAAAGATAAAGTCCGGCTCCTCTGGAAACAGAGCGAGGTAAACCGAGCGAAATTCCTTGTCGGGTAAGTTCCGACCCGCACGAACCGCGTAACAACTAGAGCACTGTCTCAACGATGGACCCGGTGAAATTGAAATGGCTGTGAAGATGCGGCCTACCCGCAGCAGGACAAAAAGACCCCGTGGAGCTTTACTGCAGTTTGGCATTGAATTTGGGTATCGTCTGTGTAGGATAGGTGGGAGGCTTTGAAGCTGGGGCGCTAGCCTCGGTGGAGCCGTCGGTGAAATACCACCCTGATGATATTTAGATCCTAACCCCATTCCATGAATCTGGATGGGGGACCGTGCCAGATGGGCAGTTTGACTGGGGCGGTCGCCTCCTAAAAGGTAACGGAGGCGCCCAAAGGTTCCCTCAGGGTGAATGGAAACCACCCATAGAGTGCAAAGGCAGAAGGGAGCTTGACTGCAAGACCAACGCGTCGAGCAGAGACGAAAGTCGGGCTTAGTGATCCCACAGTACCGAGTGGAAGGGCTGTGGCTTACCGGATAAAAGCTACCCCGGGGATAACAGGCTGGTGAAGTCCAAGAGTTCACATCGACGACTTCGCTCGGCACCTCGATGTCGGCTCATCGCATCCTGGGGCTGGACAAGGTCCCAAGGGTCGGGCTGTTCGCCCGTTAAAGCGGTACGCGAGCTGGGTTCAGACCGTCGTGAGACAGGTCGGTCTCTATCCGCTGTGGGCGTAAGGGATTTGAGAGGAGCTGCCCCTAGTACGAGAGGACCGGGGTGGACAGACCGCTGGTGTGCCAGTTGTTCCGCCAGGAGCATCGCTGGGTAGCTATGTCTGGCAGAGATAACCGCTGAAAGCATCTAAGTGGGAAACTCGCCTCAAGATAAGATCCCTCATGGAGTTAATCCAGTAAGAACGCAGGAAGACTACCTGCTATATAGGCGGCAAGTGTAAGCGCAGTAATGCGTGCAGCTAAGCCGTACTAATGTTCGAGGGCTTCCCCCGCGTGGTACGGAGAACTTGATACTTTTTCTTGTGGTAACAGGTCAACGGTGTTATTCGGTGTCATTTTACAATGTGAATAAAGTCTTTTGGTGATTTGAGCGACGAGGGTACACCCGGTCCCATCCCGAACCCGGAAGTTAAGCTCGTCAGCGCCGATGGTACTTGGGGGGCAGCCCCCTGGGAGAGTAGGTCATTGCCAACAGGCTTTTACAAAACCGCCCGCGTCAGCGGGCGGTTTGTATTCTCAAGATTTCTCAGTACACATTTTCCTATCAAAAACAGCGACCGTCCGATGTTGGTGGTCGCTGTTTTTTGCGGAATGGTAACTATCTACCCTCACCCTAACCCACTCCCTACGGGAGAGGGAAACGGCCGCAAATCGGCGATGTCGCTGCCAAAAGCGGCAAAAATCTGGGCCATTTCTCCCCTCTCCCGTAGGGAGAGGGGCC
>JANWWK010000034.1 GCA_025056175.1 Anaerolineales bacterium | reverse complement strand
TAGAAATTATCAAATTTGACTGTTTTCTCTGCGTGGGAGCGCAAAGAAGAACTCGGCACCCTGGTTGGGTTCCGCTTTGGCCCATACCCGTCCGCCGTGCCGCCAGACGATGCGTTGTACGATGGCCAGCCCTACGCCGGTGCCCTCGAATTCTTCGGCGCGATGTAAGCGCTGAAATACACCAAACAATTTATCGGCATAACGCATATCGAACCCTGCACCGTTGTCTTTCACGAAGTAAATTGTCTCGGTTGGGGTTTGTTCGGCACCGATTTCGATGATAGCCGGATTTCTGGAACGGGTGAATTTCAATGCGTTCGAGAGCAAGTTAAGCCACACCTGCTGTAAGAGGACGGGGTCGCCATGGCAGGCGGGTAAGTCTCCTATTCGCAAAACCAGATTGCGCCCGGTGCGTTCGGGTTCAAGCGTTATCAGCGCATGTTCCACCAATTCACGCGGCTCCAGGCGCGATTCATTGACCACCTGGCGGCTCAGGCGCGAGAAGGCCAGCAAGTCGTCAATCAATCGGCCCATCTGATGGGCGTTTTCTCGAATGATGACCAGGTGGCGCAGGGTTTCTTCGGGAATTTGTCCGTTCAGGGTATCCCACAGAATCCGGCCAAAGCCGTTGATAGCGCGCAGAGGCGCGCGCAAATCGTGAGAAATCGAATAGGAGAACGCTTCCAATTCTTTGTTGGCGGCTTCTAACTCGGCGGTACGCTCCTGGACGCGCCGTTCCAGGGCCTCGTTGAGAGCCTGAATTTCACGTTCGGCAATTTTCCGGTCGGTGATGTCGGTGGCGTTGAAGATGGCAACCTCAACATGACGGTCGTCAATTACTGGGGAAAGATTGCAGGAGAGCCAGAGTTCACGGCGTTCGGGCGTTTCCAGACATATTTCAAAAGAAATGGCCTGCCGTTCTCGAAATACGCGCAGAAGCAGGTTTTGTTTTTCCTCGTCATTGCTGCCTGCTAGATAGGACAAGACTGATTGTCCCAACAATTCTTCGCGTTTCAGCCCGTAGAGCGAGCGGTTGACAAAGACAATTTCCCCGTTGCGATTGACGGTGAAAATCAATTGCGGGGTGTTTTCCATTAAAGTTCGCCAACGCGCTTCGGATTCGCGCAAGGCATCTTCGGCTTGTTTGCGTTCAACGGCCAGGGCAATTTGAGAAGCCAGCAGGGCCAGGGTTTCTTTATCCTGATTGTCAAAACGGCGGTTGGTATCGTAGTTCTTGAGTGCAATCATCCCCAACACGCCGCGCGAGGTTTTCAGCGGCACGCCCAGCCAGTCTATGAACTTTTTTGGTTTGCTGTTGTGTTTTTGTGCGGTTTTCTCCGCATCGTTACGGAGTAGCACCGGCTGCCCTGAATCGATGACCTGTGTCACCAGGCCGTTATCGGGAGCATGCACCGAGGGCCATGTTTCATGGGCGTCGTAGTGATAAGGATACGTTACCAGTCCTAAAGCAGGGTTATAAATCGCAACCAGCAAGTTCCTGGCTGGCAAGATGGTCAAAAGAATTTCATGTACCAGCGAAAAGAGCTCGAAAAAGGTCTGACTTGATTGCGCGAGTTGAAAAATTCGATAGATAGCAACCTGAATTTGCTCTGCCCGCTTGCGTTCCTGAATATCGCGTATCGTCACGAGTAAAAAGGCTTCCTGGTCTATTTCAACCATGCGCGCGCTGATTTCCACCCAAAAGAGATGCCCCGCCTTGTTTTTGCTTTGCCACTCGAAAATTTGCGTCCCCTGTTCCTGTGCGCGTCGCAGCCATTGCTGTAATCCTTTGGAATTATAGGGAGATTTTCCACTACTGAGTGCCTCGAGGGAAAGCATCAGGGCTTCTGACCGTTCAAATCCATACAGTTCCTCGAAGCGTGCATTGAACTCCAGGATGGCATTGTCTTTCAACCGTATCAAAGCCATCGCATCCACGGCTAAATCAAAAAAGAGACGGATGCGCGCCTGCGCGGTCTGTAGCGTTTCCTTTTCTTGTTCGAGTTCTCGAATGCGCTGTTGCAGTGTTTCGATTTGAGACCTGATTTCTTCCATCTTTTTTACATCTACTAACTACGTCAATAACCGATGCGTGCGGCGAAAGGGACGATACAACATATTCTGACCTGCAGAATGGAATAGAAGGCTGAACATTGCTTCTCCCGCCCAAAAGCAAAATCAGGCAACCGGGGCATATTTCTATTGTACACGATAGTGGGCAGAGTAACCTTTCTGAAGCGTATTTTTTGCAAGTCTGGCCTCTCTCATCCCGCTTTGCGGGGCTTTTCCTGACGATTCGCTTCGGCGCGCTTCGCAGTCCCATCGGGAGAGAGGAAAAATTGCGCAGAGTTGCGCTACTTTTGGCAGCGAAATCGCCGCTTTGCGGTCGAAAGGATATAGACATGCAATGTCCTGAAGTTGTATTTTCAGTAGAATGATGTTATGTCGTTCAATTCATCTCCCGATGAAAGCATCATTCTCTGTTTGGTTGTGAATGCCGCTCTGCGTGCAGAAATAGCTGCATTGCTGGAAAATACCGGTCTGGGCTTGCGCTTTGCAGGCACGTCCGATGTGTTTTTGCGCCAGGCCGAAGAACTTTTGCCGACCGTCATGGTGCTGGATATTGACCCGACGGTGGATTCTTTTGAAACCTGCCGTCGTTTGCGCGCCAGCCGCCTGTTAGGGAATGTTCCTATCCTGATGCTTTCTTCGCGGCAGAACCGCGATGAGCGCGCTGCTGGTTTGAGCGCCGGGGCCGATGACTTTCTGGAAAAACCGCTCGACGGCCTCGAACTGCTGGCACGTCTGCGTGCGCTCACACGCCTCAATCCACAGCGTTTGTTGCTGGCAAACCTTTCCCGTTTTACGTGGATGGCCGACCATGCTCAGGAAGGCTACCTGTTGCTCGACCGCGCCGGTAGCATTCTGTATGCCAACGAGCGCACGCTGGAACTACTCAACCTGGACGAAGAGTATCTTGGTTTGCCGTTTGTCTCTGCCGTAGAACGCCTTTATCTGCCTGAGCCTGTTCATGTATGGGAACACTGGCTAGAAGAACCGGAGCCGTGCTTTTTGGTGCAGCCAGAAACCCCTACTGCCCGTGCCGCCTGGCTTATTCTGGAGGCGCATGAAATCCAAGTCGGCACTGAGTATCAGCGGATTGCACGTCTGCGCGATGTGACCGAACGGATGGCGATTTATCAGGATATGCGCCGTTTCCACACGGTTGTGGCGCACAAACTTCGCACGCCACTATCCATCCTGATCAGTCACCTGACCATCATCAAGAACAAGATGGATATGTTGACACCCGATGAAATCCGCGAGTATGCGCGCGGTGCGATTGGTGGCGCTGAACGACTGGCAGGTGAGATTCGCAAAATTCTCACCTACATTGACGCACCGCTGGCGCTTAACCTGGGTCAACCCGCGCCTTTATCTCTTGTACCTGCTATGCTGGCTGAAATTTGCCGTCTACTGGGGGTGGAACAGGTTACGCTTTCTTTGCCAGACCATCTCCAGCAAAAGACGATTGCGCTGACCCCCGATGCGCTGGAGATGATTTTGCACGAACTGCTTGAAAACGCTCGCAAATTCCATCCCCAACACAACCCGAATGTGGACATTTCGATTGGACAAACCCTGGCTGGATTCGTTGATATCCGTGTGGCCGACGATGGCATAAACCTGACGCCAGAGCAGATGCGCTGGGCCTGGCTGCCCTATGTGCAGGGCGAAAAGGACTTTACCGGCGAATTGCCCGGTATGGGATTGGGTTTCCCGATGGTGGCTACCCTGGTGTGGAAGGCGGGCGGCAGTCTGCGTTTGCGCAACCGGCCCGATGGTCCCGGCATTGTGGTCGAGATGAAAATTCCTCTCGAAGAGACTATCCGGCAGGTAGAACGGATTGCTGCGCCCTATCGCGCTGAGTGAATTTGGAGAATCTGACGTATAATTCGAGACCTGACGTTTCTGCGTCAGGCCTTTTTTCATGGAGAAACGATGAGCCGACCTCGCACTCTTCTTGCTGTTCTCGCTCACCCTGATGATGAATCCTTTGGCATGGGTGGCACGCTGGCCCTGTATGCCGAACGCGGCTGGGATGTGTACCTGGTCTGCGCCACGCGTGGCGAAGCCGGCACGGTAGACCCGCATTTTTTGGAAGGATTTCACTCGATTGCCGAACTGCGCGAAAGTGAACTGCGCTGCGCGGCCCGGCACCTTGGACTGAAAGCCGTTTTCTTCCTGGATTACCGCGACTCCGGCATGCCGGGTATGGAAGCCAACCATCATCCGCAGGCGCAAATCAATGCCCCACTCGAAGAAGTCGCTGCCAGAGTCGTCCGCTATATCCGCGAATTACAGCCCGAGGTCGTCATCACCTTTGACCCGATTGGTGCCTATCGTCATCCAGACCATATCCACATCCACCGTGCAACTGTACTGGCTTTTGAGAGAGCCGCTGACCCTACCTTTGCACCTGAAGCCGGTTTGCCTTTTCAACCGGCCAAACTCTATTTTCACACCGTTCCGCGCACGCTGCTCAAAGTTGCCGTCCGCCTGATTCGCCTGTTTGGCGGCGACCCCACTCGCTGGGGACGTAACAAAGATATTGACCTGGCCTCCCTGGCCGAAGTGGATTTCCCGACCCACGTCCGTATTGACTATACTCGTGTCGCGCACAAGAAGACCCTCGCCAGTGCGTGTCATGCTTCACAAGGCGGCAGCCAGATGCGGCGGGGCGTTATTGGCGCAATTTTTCGCTTGCTCGGCGAGCAAGATACCTACATGCGTGCTTACCCGCCCGTTCAACCAGGTGAGAAGGTGGCGCGCGAATTGTAGCGTCACCAAAATCTCTGCGTTGATGGCTTCTGAGGAACAAAAGGGGGAATCTCATCGTCTATAAAAAGGGTTTCGATACGGTGATACAATCCTGTTGAGCCGTTCTCTCTTTCCTTTCCCCTTATGAGCGAAACAACCTCCCTCCCCCCTGTATCCAGACGGTTCGATTTCAAGCGCCTGTTTGCGTTTCCTTTTCAGCCCCGCCGGCATCTTGCCGAGATGATTGCCAGTGAACCGATTGCCTGGCAAATGCCGATGCTGTTCTTGAGCCTGGCGCTCGTTTTGCGCCTTCTTGTGAGCGGTTACTTCCAGGCGCAGGCCGCAGCGATGGGGCAGGTTCCGCTGCCGCCCGATTGGCAGTGGTGGACTCCCGAAATGCAGAACAATTACATGCAAGCCATTCAACAGACTCAAAGCCCGGTGTTTGTGTATGTCATCCCAATGGTGCTGGGATTGAGTGGGTTGTGGCTGGGTTGGCTCGTCCTTGCCGGCCTTTTGCACCTGGCCTCCACGCTGCTCGGTGGGCGCGGCGCGATGGGAAGCGCGTTGGGCCTCACGGCCTGGGCCAGCATTCCCTTTGCTCTGCGTGACCTGTTGCGCGTGGTTTTTATGCTGGCCGCAGGGCGCGCCATTGCCAGTCCTGGGCTTTCTGGCTTTGTCACTGCAACCGATGCCGGTGCGGTCTTCCTGGCTCAAATTCTGGCAAATGTGGATATTTTCTTCTTCTGGCATCTTTTCCTGCTCGTTCTCGCGTTTCGTCTGTCCGATAGCCTGTCTGGCCCCAAAGCGGCTGCAGGCGTGTTCAGTGTGCTGATTCTCTCCCTGCTGGCGCAAGCCGGCCTGGGGACTCTGGCCTCGCGGCTGGGCGGCCTGATGGTAACCCGGCAGTTTTGAGCATGACTTCCCCTTTTATTCGCGTTAGTAACCTGAAGAAGCATTTCCAGATGGGGCAAACCACTGTGCGCGCCCTGGATGGCGTCAGCCTGGAGATTCCTGCAAAAAGTTTTACAGTCGTCATGGGCCCTTCTGGCTCTGGCAAAAGCACCCTGCTCTACCTGCTTGGCGGCCTGGATAGACCCTCCGCCGGGCAAATCGAAGTCAATGGCGCGCGTCTCGACCAGATGGACGAAAACCAGCTGGCGCTTTTTCGCCGTAAAACGGTGGGCTTCATTTTTCAATCGTTCAACCTGATTCAGAGCATGACCGCACGTGAAAACGTTGGCTTTCCGATGCAATTTGCGGGTGTTCCAGCAAGAGAACGCGACCGGCGGGCTTTGCAATTGCTGGCGCGGGTGGGGCTGGAAGACCGCAGCGCGCACAGACCGAACGAACTTTCGGGCGGTCAGCAGCAACGTGTAGCCGTTGCTCGTGCCCTGGTCAATGACCCTTCCCTCATTCTCGCGGACGAGCCGACCGGCAACCTGGATACTTCCAGCGGCAACAGCATCATGCACCTGCTGGCCGAACTGCACGAACAGGGGCGTACTGTCCTGGTTGTAACGCACGACCCGCGCATGACGCGCTTTGCTACCCACAAAATTTTCCTGCTCGATGGCAAAGTGGTCAGTGAAACTGAATATCAGCAGGCTGTTTTGGAGTAAACGTGGCGCAACATGCCGCTACGCAGGAGCAAATATGAAACTCGAAATCAAACCTTTTTCTCTTGTTGCGATTTTTTTCGTCCTCATCTCATCTCTGGCGCTGCCTGGCCCGGCCTATGCCCTCGATATTACTGGCATTTCTCCGGCAGCAGTGCCTGGGGGGGTGGTCTCCACCGTCACTATCACGGGGAGCGGCTTCGAGTCGGATGTGGTGGTGACGTTGAGCGGCTACTCGAACCCGCTGGTTATTACTTCCTGGAGTACCACGCAGTTGACCGTTCTTGTCCCTGCCGATGTGCCTGCGGGTGTATACACCATAACAGCCAGCAGTCTGCTCTCTCCGCCTGCCGATTCGTTCTCCTCGCTCACCGTTCTGGCTGCGCCACCGCCAACCAACACCCCCATCCCCACGGCTACTCCCCAGCCTACAGCCACGCCTGGCCCCTTTGGGCGTCCGCAACTGGCCGTCAAATCGTATCGAACCAGCGTCGGCGAAATTCGTTACGGGCAAGATTTCAACCTGATTGTGCGGATGGAAAACGCCGGACAGTATCGCGCCTATAACGCGCAGGCCGTCTTCACATCAGCCGATTTGGTGCCGCTCAAAACCGGCGGCGTGGCTGTGATTGGCGATGTGGATTCGGGCGTCAGTTTCGATGTTGGCCAGGCAATGCGTCCTGGCGCACCCCTTTTTGGCAAAACGAACGTCATTGTTGAGATGACTGTCACCTACTACGATGAAAAAGCCACCCAGTACACCGAAAAATTCGTGTTGACCGTGCCGGTTGTGGCTGCGAATTATGTTCCGGCCAATACCCCCACTCCCACCGGTGTCACCCGCTCACAGTTAGTTATCACCGCATATCAGACCGATGTTCAACCTCTCCAGCCTGGCGTGCAGTTCACGCTGGGGTTGACCATTCAGAACATGGGCAACGCCAACGCCAAAGGGGTGACAATGATTGTCGGTGGTGGCTCGGCAGGGGCGGGTGGCAGCAGCGGCACACCCCAGCCAGGCGGCGTTTCGGGCGGCAGCGGGGAATTTACCAACTTCGCACCGGTTGGTTCGTCCAATATCCAATCGTTGGGTGATATTCCTCCCGGCGGGACCTTCCGCGCCGAGCAAAAGCTTATCGTCAACGTTTCCACCAACCCTGGCGCGTATCCGCTCAAAATTACGCTCTCTTATACCGATGCCAGGAATAACGTGATTAACGATGAACAAGTCATCACCCTGCTGGTCTATCAGTTACCGGTCGTGGAAGTCAGTTTCTATCAACCTGTCTTTAGCCTGACGGCGGGGATGCCCAATCCCCTACCGCTTCAGATTAGCAATTTGGGCAAGAAATCTGCTGTGCTGGGCAGCATGAAAATCAGCGCCAGCAATGGCATGGTCGAAAATAGCACTACTCTGGTCGGAAACATTGAACCGGGCGGTTTTTTCACCTTCGATTCGACCGTTACCCCCGATATGCCCGGCGCGCTGGAACTGACGGTGACGATTGAGTACACCGATGATTTCAATCAGCCGCGTACCATCGTCAAAACGCTCACACTCGATGTGCTGGAAATGCCGATGGAACCGACTCCTGACCCCAACATGCCTGGCGGCGGCGAATATCCCCTGCCGGGCGGGGAAGAGACCTTCTGGCAAAAAGCCTGGCGCTTCCTGTTGGGGCTGTTTGGCCTGGATAGCGGCACACCCCAACAGCAGCCGATTCAGCCGCCCTCCGAAGAACCCCTGCCCGCGCCTGGTGGAGGCTTCAAAGGCGGATGAACCCTCTCGACCTGCTTCGATTGATTTTCGGTAATCTCAACCGCCGCAAAGCACGCGTGGCACTGACGGCCATTGGCGTGGTCATCGGCACGGCGGCGGTCGTGATTCTCGTCTCCCTGGCAATTGGCCTGCAAAGGAATGCCAACGAACAGCTTTACGGCATTGGCGACCTGCGCCAGATTCAGGTGTACCCCAACTTTGGTGGCGGGGAAGGGCCGCTGCCGCCCGGCGGAGGCAAAGCCCCTGCGGAGACGAAACTGCTCACCAACCAGGCATTGGACGAAATCCGTGCCTTGCCTGGGGTCTCGAAGGTGATTCCACGCGACCCGCTGATGGCCAGTCTGCTCATGCGCTACAAGCAGTTGGAGGGATACTCCAGCATCATTGGCGTTGGTACGGAGGATTTAACCGAGTTGGGACTGGAAGCGCGGCAGGGAGAAGCCCGCCTGCAACGCGGCACGGTGGTCATTGGCCCGATGGTGGCGAATAGTTTTTACAATCCTCGCCTGCGTCCTGGCCAGGAGCCGCCTCCGCCGCCCGATTTGTATGGCCAGACGATACAATTTATCTTCATCAAGTGGGACAGCCAGGGCAAAGAAATCCGCAAAATGGCGCTGTTCAAGGTGGCAGGGGTACTGAAAGAAACGCGCGGCGAATCGGATTGGTCGCTGTATATGCGTCTGGAGGATGCCAAAACCTACAATGAATGGGCCATGGGCCGTCGTATCAATTACAACAAGGACGGCTACGGTCAGGCGGTGGTAATTGTGGAGCAGGTAGAAAAGGCGCTCGATGTGAGCAAGCAAATTACCGATTTGGGCTTTCAGGCCTATACACCGCAGGCGTATCTTCAGGGTATCAACAATTTTTACCTGATTTTACAGGTCATTTTTGGTGGGGTAGGCGCGATTGCTCTGCTGGTGGCCGCGATTGGGATTGCCAATACGATGACGATGGCGATTCTCGAACGAACGCGGGAAATTGGCTTGATGAAGGCCATCGGCGCGACCAACCGGGATGTGCTGGCAATTTTTCTCGGCGAAGCCGCCGGGATTGGGTTCGTCGGTGGGTTAGGTGGGGTGATGATTGGCTGGCTGGCCGGGCAAGGCATCAACGTGGTGGCGATTGTCTATCTCGCCAATCAGACGGCGCAGCAGGGCGGTATGCCGCCGAGTGTGGCAGTCTATACCCCGCTGTGGCTGCCGCTGTTTGCTTTGCTGTTTTCCACGCTGATAGGGCTGGTTTCCGGGTTATACCCGGCATTGCGTGCGGCGACGATGGTGCCGGTGTTGGCGCTCAAGTATGAATAAACGCTAATTGACTGCTCCGTTAAATTTGTTCATGGCCGCATTCAGGCCTTCGGTCACCCATGTCAGGGCGGCCTCGGCGGCACGGTCGAGCGTTTCGGAGACGGTGAGCAGCTCCTTTTGACTGAATTCCTGCAAAACGTAGGCGGCGGCGTCCATGCGTCCGGGGGGGCGGTCAATGCCCAGCCGCAAGCGGGGAAAGTCTGGCGTACCCAACTGTTCGATGATGGATTTGACCCCTTTTTGTCCGCCGGCGCCCCCGCCCGGTCTCATCCGAATTGTGCAGAAGGGCAAATCCAGGTCATCGTGTGCCACGAGCAGATGGTCGAGCGGCACTTTGTAAAAGCGCACCAGTCCCTGCACCGATTGACCAGAGAGATTCATGTAGGTTTGTGGTTTGGCAAGGATGAGTTTGCGGCCTTCGTATTGGGTGGTGATGACGATGGCTTTGGATTGAATTTTCATCCCTTGGGCGTTCAGGCGCACGCTCAGACGGTCTATCAGCATAAAGCCGATGTTGTGACGGGTTTGGGCGTATTCTCGCCCCGGGTTGCCCAGACCCACGATGAGGTAGGGAGGTGTTTCGGTCAATGTATGCGATTGGAAGAGAGAGAAAGGCCAGGGTTCAGTCATCAGCGTTTGGGATGCAGCCAGGAGTTTATCAGTTTGTTGTCGGAAAACGCGCTCAGGCGCGGAGTTTTTTGCTGAGCACCAGCAATAAGCCGAAAAAGGTGAATACGGCGGTGACCGTCAGCGCGCCTGCGCCAAAGTATAGCCCAATTTGGGGCGGGTGCAATTGCGCCGGGTTGGGCGGCAGCGGCGTGGGCAGTGGCGCGGGGGTAAAAGTGATGGTCGGCGTGGCGCTTGGCAGGGGCGTCGGGCTGGCCGTAGGGGTGGGGGTTGGCGTTCCGGCTGGGGTGGGTGTGTCTTCAGGCGAGTAATTGCGGATGCGGATGTTCACCAGATAGTCTTGTGCTGAATCGGCGGCGAAGATGCGCAGGCGCAAGGTGTACAGGCCGTCGGTGAGCAGGGTGGTATCCCAATCGTTCAGCAGGTCGCCTTCGCGCGGTTCGGAGGAAGCCGCCAGGCGAAACCAGGTGCCTGTCGGGTCGTTGCGGTAGCCAAAGGCCAGTTCCCATGCCGCCGGGGCCGAGCCGCGAATGGTCACCAGGCCGTTCAGGGTGGAATCTGCCGCGGGAGAGGAGATGCCGGGGGCAACGGCAGACGGGTTCGTGACCGGTTCGGTCGCGCCTGGCGTGAGGGAGGTGGCCGGGGGTGTGGCAGAGGCTTCCTGCGCGGCGATTCGTCCCGGACAGGTCATCCAAAAGAAGAGCAGCAAGAGCGCCGGGAGTGCCTTTCGCATCAGAAGCTCAGTTTGAACCAATCGGTGCCGAAGAGAACCGAGAGGGTGAGCAGACACGAGAGGATGAGCAAAAGCGTGCCGCAGCCACAGCCGCAACATCCGCCGCGTCCGTAGCCAAATTTTTCCTGCAAGAAGTCGAAGATGGCGTCAATCAGGAAGAGTTTGAGCAGGCCTGAAAGGCAGCCGGGTCGGTCGTCCATCGCAATCTCCTTGAACGGGGTGATTTTAGCAGAGTTTTAGAATGCCAGGTACATGCTAGAATATACGTCAATCTTTGAGAAGGAGTTGCGACATGGCGAAGGCGGTGACGCGGTATGTATGCCAGGAGTGCGGACGGGTGGCGGCTTCGTATATGGGCAAGTGTCCGCAGTGTGGTTCGTTCAACAGCATGGTTGAGGAGATGCTTCAGGAGCCTGCGCCCAAAGCCGGGACGGTGCGGGGGCTGGGCGGGCGAACAATGCCGCGCCGCATTGGCGAGGTGACGGTGGAGGCCGAACCGCGCATTGAGGTGCCGATTGGGGAGTTCGCGCGCGTCTTGGGCGGCGGCATTGTGCCGGGTTCGATTGTGCTGGTGGGCGGCGACCCGGGCATTGGCAAATCTACGCTCATGCTTCAGATGACGCTGGCAATGGCCGGGCGCAAGCGGGTGTTGTATGTTTCGGGCGAGGAATCGGAGCGCCAAATTAAAATGCGCGCCGACCGGTTAATTGGCAGCCAAACAGCTTTTCCGCAGGAGTTGTTTCTGGTAACTGAGACGAACCTGCAAACGATTTTGGAGCATGTGCGCGAGGTGAAGCCCGACCTGTTGATTGTGGATTCAATTCAGACGGTGTATTTGCCGGAGTTTGAGTCCAGTGCTGGGTCGGTTTCGCAGGTGCGGGAGTGTTCAGCACAATTGCGCGAACTGGCAAAGGCGCACGGGGTGAGTGTGTTTATCATTGGTCATGTGACCAAAGAGGGGGCGATTGCCGGGCCGCGCGTGCTGGAACACATTGTGGACACGGTCCTCTACCTGGAAGGCGACCGTTTTCAGGCGTATCGCCTGTTGCGTTCGGTGAAAAATCGTTTTGGCGCAACGGCGGAGGTGGGAGTGTTCGAGATGCGCGAGAATGGACTGGCTGAAGTGCCGAACCCTTCTGAAGTCTTTCTGGCGGAACGGATGGTGAACGTGCCAGGGTCGGCGATTGCGGTGACAATGGAAGGCACGCGCCCGCTGTTGGTGGAAATTCAGGGACTGACTTCGGCCTCTCAGTTCGGGAATGCCCGCCGTAACCCGAACGGCGTGGAGTATAACCGTCTGTTGATGCTGGCTGCCGTCCTGACGCGCCGGGCGGGTATCAAACTGGCCGAGCAGGATATTTACGTGAACGTGGTGGGCGGCATGAAAGTGGATGAGCCTGCTGCTGACCTGGCGGTGGCCGCGGCGATTGCTTCCTCGATGAAGGATTTGCCCGTCCGTGCCGATGCGGTGTTGATTGGGGAAATTGGCCTGGCGGGGGAGTTGCGCCTGCCGGGCCAGATGCAGACCCGCTTGCGCGAAGCGCAAAAGCTGGGCTTTAAGACGGCCATCGTGCCGAAGCGCCTGCGTAAGGCTGAACCCTGGCCGCACGATATTCATATCGTCGAGTGTCGTTCGGTGTATGAAGCCCTGGAAATGGCGTTTGCCCTCGAACGACGGGAAATGCCCAGGGGCAGGCAGGTGGCCTGAGATGGATATTGCTCGCTGGTGGATGTTTTTCTGGGCTTATTTGCGCCGTCCGCCCTGGGAAAGCGGCCTGACCCCACCGGAATTGCTGGCATTTCTGGAAGGCCGCGCGGCGGGTCGCGCGCTGGATTTGGGGTGCGGCACCGGCACAAACGCCATTACGCTGGCCTCGCGCGGCTGGCAGGTGACCGGGGTGGATTTCATCCCCTCAGCCATCTGGCAGGCACGCCGTAAGGCGCGGCGGGCAGGTGTGCAGGTACGCTTTCTGGTGGCAGATGTCACTCGTTTGGAGCACCTGTCATCCGGCTTCGATTTGCTGCTCGATATTGGCTGTTTTCACAGCCTTTCAGCCAGGGACAGGCTTCGCTATCTCCGTGAGGCCGACCGCTTGCTCACGCCCGGTGGGGTGTGGTTTTTATATGGCTTTTTGACGGAGTTTTCTCCGCCGGGCATTTTTCCTTCTGATTTGGATGCCATTCGCGGCCTGTTTCGCCTGCTTTCGTATCAGGAAGGCTTCGACCGGAATGGACGCGCTTCGGCGTATTTTACCTTGCAGAAAACCTGAACACGCCTCTTTCAGGACACAGGAGATTTTCCGATGAAGTTCGAGACCCTTGCGATTCATGCCGGGCAGACGCCCGACCCGTTGACCGGGGCCGTGATGACGCCGATTTATCAGACTTCCACCTACGCCCAGGATGGTGTGGGCAGGCCGCGCAACGGTTATGAGTATTCTCGCACCCAAAATCCGACCCGCAAAGCCTTGCAAGACTGTCTGGCGGCGTTGGAAGGGGGAAATTGGGGCCTGGCTTTTGCTTCGGGGCTGGCGGCCACCGACACCCTGCTGCGTTTGCTGGCAAGCGGTGACCATGTTCTGGCCGGGAACGATGTGTATGGCGGCACTTTCCGCCAGTTCGATAAAATTCACCGCCGGTTTGGGTTGCATTTTTCGTATGTGGATACCACCGACCCCGAAATGGTGGCCGACTCGTTGACGCCGGCCACACGTCTGGTCTGGCTGGAGACCCCCACCAACCCCTTGCTCAACGTCACCGACATCCGCGCGGTAGCCGAAGTGCTCAAAGCGCGCCCCAACCCGCCCCTGCTGGTGGTAGATAACACCTTTGCCACGCCTTATCTCCAGCGTCCGCTTGAACTTGGCGCCGATTTGGTGGTTCATTCCACCACCAAATATCTCGGTGGGCATTCCGATGTGGTCGGTGGAGCTATCATTGGGCGTGACGTGGAATTGGGGGAGAAACTGGCCTTTTTGCAAAATGCGCTTGGCGCCGTACCGGGGCCGATGGATTGTTTTCTGGTCTTGCGGGGAATCAAGACGTTGCCCTTGCGCATGGAGCGGCACGCTGAGTCGGCGCTGCGCGTGGCGCGTTTCCTCCAGTCGCACCCGGCGGTGGAGCGGGTTTTGTATCCGTTCCTGGAATCGCATCCGCAGTTTTACGTGGCGCAGCGGCAGATGCGAAACGGCGGTGGGATGATTTCTTTTACGCTCAAAGGCGGGCGTGAAGCTGCCGTGCGGGTGGCCGAGTCAACGAAACTCTTCACGCTGGCTGAGAGTTTGGGCGGGGTCGAATCGCTGATTGAAGTTCCAGCAGCGATGACTCATCTCTCCACGCAAGGGTCAGCGCTCGAAGTCCCGGCCAGCCTGGTGCGGCTTTCGGTTGGCATTGAACATGTGGACGACCTGCTGGCCGATTTGGAGCAGGCGCTGGAATGGGCATAAAAAAAGCGGGGGCAACCCCGCTTTTGAGTCAGATTTTCCCGGCCACGTAGTCCAGCACGTCTATTTTGGTCAGGATGCCAATTGGCTTGCTGTTTTCGATGACAATCAGCGCGAAACCGTTGGCAAGCATGGGCATGGCTTCATCCAGCGTGGTTTCTGCCGGATAAGTGGCCTGTGCGTTTTGCACCAGGTCGTCAATGGGTTCATCGTGGCTGTGTTCGTGGCTTTCGAGCAGGTGATTGAGCAAATCCACCTCGTCGAGCGTGCCAGCCAGTGTGCCATCGGCGCCGACCACCGGGACCTGCGAAATGGCGTGCTGGCGCATCAGATTCATCACTTTGCGCATCGAATCGCCCAGCGTGGCGGTGTAGAGCGTCTTGTTGGGTTTTGCCATCAGCAGGTCGCCCAGGGTCACCTCGCCGAACTCGGTGCCGAGGAAGCCGTTTTCGCGCATCCATTTGTTATCGTAGAATTTGGAGAGGTAGCGAGAGCCGCTATCAGGAAAGATAACGACCACCAGCCGGTCGGCGGGCAAGCGGGCGGCATATTTGAGCGCCCCTGCCAGCGCCGCCCCACTGGAGCCGCCGGCGAAAATGCCTTCCTGGCGCACCAAAGCGCGTGCCCATAAGAAACATTCTTTGTCGTTGACCCGCACGATGTCATCTACCACGCTCAGGTCGGTAGCCGAGGGCAGAAAGTCTTCACCGATTCCTTCTACTTTGTAGGTTTTGGGGTAAGCCCCTTCGGGGATTTTGCCCTTGTTCTTCCAGATTTCCAGCAAAATCGAACCTTCGATATCTACGCCTGCAATGCGGATATTGGGATTTCTGGCCTTGAGATAGCGTCCTACCCCGCTGATAGTCCCTCCCGTCCCCATGCCGATAACGACATCTGTCACCCGTCCTTCGGTTTGCTCCCATATCTCTGGGCCGGTCGTCATTTCGTGGGTTTGGGGGTTATCGGGGTTGTGATATTGATTCGCCAGGATGGCGTTGGGGATTTCGCGCGCAAAGCGTTTGGCGACTTCGTAATACGAACGCGGGTCTTCGGGTGCAACCGCCGTGGGTGTGATGACGACCTTTGCCCCATAGGCGCGTAGCAGCTGAATTTTCTCGTTCGACATTTTATCGGGCATAACGAAGATGGTTTTATAGCCTTTGAGTGCGGCGGCAATTGCCAGTCCAACCCCGGTGTTGCCGCTGGTGGCTTCCACAATCGTTCCGCCGGGGCGCAGTTCACCGCGTCGTTCGGCTTGTTCAACGATGTTGAGACCGACCCGGTCTTTCACCGAACCACCGGGGTTTAAAAACTCCAGTTTGGCATACAGCGCAGCAGAAAGATGCGGCGCAATGCGTGTTAGCCGCACGAGCGGCGTGTTGCCGATAGCACCCAGGATGTTGTCGTATACCCGCTTTTCGTGGGATACCTTTAAGGTGGTCATTCTGTCTCCTCCAGGTAAGGGATATTTGAAAAAGTCGAAACAACGTTAAATCTCTAATACACTGGCAAATTCTGGTCTACCTCCCGCGCCCAGGCGTTGATGCCGCCTTTCAGGTTTTTGACGCGCCGGAAGCCGGCGCTGACCAGCAGTTCAAGTGCGCGTGCCGAACGGGTGCCGGCCTTGCACAAGACGACCATCTCCCGCGCCGAATCCAGTTCGGAAAGGCGTGCCGCCAGCATCCCCAGCGGAATGTTGAGCGCGCCCGGCAGCCAGGAAATCTGCAACTCGTGCGGTTCGCGCACATCTAGTAACAGGGGTGGGTTGGCACTCTGTAAGCGGGCGGCCAGTTCCGGCGCGGAAATATCCCAATCGGCCCCGGCCGAGCCGCTTTCGTGGTCGTGGCCTGGCACGCCGCAAAATTCTTCGTAGTCAATCAGTTCTTTTATATCTGCTTCCGGCCCGCACACCCGGCATTTTGGGTTCTTCCGCAGGTTGACAAAGTCGAACGACATATCGAGCGCGTTGTATAGCAACAATCGCCCGATGAGCGTATCACCGATACCGAGCAGCAGTTTGAGTGCTTCAGTGGCCTGAATGGTGCCGATGGTGCCGGGCAAAATGCCCAACACGCCGCCTTCGGCGCAAGTTGGCACCAGGCCGGGCGGGGGCGGTTCCGGGAACAGACAGCGGTAACACGGCCCTTTTTGGGCGTAGAACACGCTGGCCTGCCCATCGAAGCGGAAAATCGAACCGTATACGTTGGGTTTGCCCAAAAAGACGGCCACGTCATTGCTCAAATAACGGGTGGGGAAGTTATCCGTGCCATCCACGATGACATCGTAAGGCGCGGCAATCTCCAGGGCATTCGCCGAGGTGAACGGCACGTTGTAAACATCCACCTGAATCATCGGATTCAAGTCGAGCAGGCGGGCGCGGGCGCTCTCGACCTTCAATTTGCCGACCGTAGAGGTGCCGTGAACCACCTGCCGCTGAAGGTTGGTCGAATCCACCACGTCGTAATCTACCAGCCCAATGCGCCCAACGCCGGCTGCTGCCAGGTAGAGCGAGACCGGCGAGCCGAGGCCGCCGGTGCCGATGACCAGAACCGAGGATTCTTTGAGTTTGCGCTGTCCGTTCAGTCCCACTTCGGGGATGAGCAGATGGCGCGAGTAGCGCAGAATTTCTTCGCGGGTCAGCTCCATAGTCGATATCCAGTTATCAGTGAGCAGAATCCGTTTCTTCGCTTTCTCCGTTGTCCAATCCGTTCCCTTATCCGCCCGTCACCGAGGGCAAAATTTTGATGACATCCTCTTCCTTCACGTCCGTTTCCAGACCGTTCAGGACGCGAATGTTCTCGGTATTGACGAACAGGTTGACGTGGCGGCGCACCCGTCCGCTGCTATCGAACACGTGCGGCTGAATGGCCGGATACTGGCGGGTCAGGTCTGCCAGCACTTCGGCAACGGTTTGTCCGCTCACGGCCACTTCCGTCTGACCGTTCAGATAGTATTTCAGCAAAGCTGGGACGCGAATGGTGGGCATACGTTTCTCTCTGCGGAAAATGATAACACGAATCGCGTTCGATACCTATCGCTTTGTGTGGTTGGCTTACGCGCGCCTCCTGGTATATCCGGTGGCAGGACGTGTCCTCATCGCGTAAGGCTGGGTCAGGGAGGTTGAGTGCCTATCACGAAGTCCTGGTCTGAACCGGGCAATTTATTTTAGGGTGATGTTCTACTTTTGAGTATAATTTCCATTATTATCTCGAATACCACGGGATGTCTGAATCGCAAAGGGACAAACAAATCTCTGTGAGGGAAACGCATGGCAAAGCAACCATCTTCTTCATCCGAAGCAAACGAACTGGAGCGCCTGCGTGACATTTTGTACGGCGAGCGCGTTCGTTCTATCGAAAGCAGGTTAGATGAAATCGAACAGCGCATTACGCGCAATACAATGGAGATGAATCGCCGTATTGACCATGAAGTCGAAGAGCTGGAAAAACGGCTCGACTCGCTCAACAAACGCTTCGATGAACGTCTGCTTGCTTTGCAAACCCAGCAATCTGCCGACTTGAAAAGCCAGGTAGGGCATCTCACCGAACGGCTGGAACAGGAATCGGCGCAACAGACGCATGCGCTGGAGCAGGCTCGTGCTGCCTTACAGCAAGAAACCGCCGATTTCCGCGCCGAAATTCAGGCCTGGCGCGCCCACATGGGGCAAATGGTAAGCGCGCTTGGGCAGGCATGGACCGAGAATCACCCTGCCGATTGACCTGGCATGACCGATTTGCCGCCCCCAACCGCTCCGCGCAACGAACTGGAGTCTATCCAGACGATTTTGTTTTCCCGCGAACGCGAGCGGATTGCGCTACTCGAAGAACAAGCCGAGGCCTTCCGTCAGCGCGCCCTGGAGCAGATGGAAGCCTTGCGACAGGAATCGCAGGCGCTCAGCCGCGCTTTGCAAGCTGCGCGCCAGGAACTCGGCGGGGAGATTGAAACCCTGCGGCAGGTGCAAGAAGACCTGGACGGGCTGGTGCGCCGTCTGACGCCTGCCATCAGCGGGATGATAAAGAAATCCATCCGCGAATCGCGCGATGAAATGGCCGAGGCGCTTGGGCCGGTCATGGGCGAGGCTATTCGTGTTCAAATCCGTGATTCGCGTCAGGAGATGATAGACGCACTCTATCCCATCATTGGCAGCACGGTACAAAAGGCATTGTCCGAATTTGCCCGTGAGCTGCAACAAAACATCGATGCGCGTCTCAAATCTACCTTTGGTCTGCGAGATACCCTGCAATTGCTCTGGGCGCGTTTGCGCGGGGTGCCGCCTGCCCAGTTGACCCTGCGCCAGGCTTTGCCCTTCGAGGTGCGTGAACTGTTTCTGGTTCACCGCGAAACGGGTTTGCTGATGGCGCACAGCCATCCTGACCAGGCGCAGGCCGCCGATGCTGACCTGGTCAGCGGCATGTTGACCGCTATCCGCGACTTTGTGCGTGATGCGTATGGCAAGGGCAATGAAAGCGAAGAACTGGATGAAATCCAATACGGCAATCAGCGCATTATCCTGGTGACCGGGGCGGCGGCTTATCTGGCTGTGGTCATCATTGGCGTCGAGCCAGAAGGTTTCCGTGCGCGCTTGCGCGAATTTGTCTCGGAATTGCATGTACGCTTTGGCGACCTGCTGCGCGGCTTCGATGGAGATTCATCCCAACTGCCTAACCTGCTCCCGGCTCTGCAGAGCATTCAGACGACCGAGACGCAAACGCATCGCCCCCGTCCCCTGACGCGCGCCCAGAAAAGCGTATTGGCGGTGGGAATTCTGACCAGCCTGGCCTGCCTGGCGCTGGTGGTCTTCTACGCGCGTTTCACCATTGCGCTCTTGCCGGTGGCTTTTCCGCCATCTTCCACACCAACCGTGTTGCCCACAGCGACTCTCACCCCTTCCCCTGCGTTCACACCTTCGCCAACGGCCACCCTCACGCCTGCGCCCACTGTTACGCCCTCGCCAACCCCTTCGTTCACGCCCACTCTCACTCCATCGGCTACGCCAGAGCCGAACTATGCATACACACGTGGCAGTGTGTGGGTACGCAGCCAGCCCGATGAAACCCAGCCGCCATTTACCGCCCTTACTCCCGAAATCCCGCTCACGGTGTTGGACCGGCGAGGAGACTGGGTGCTGGTTTCCTGGCGACAAGCCGATGGGCAAACTGTCAGCGGATGGCTTCCCGCGATTTGGCTGGCTGTCCCCTGACCGACCGAAAAGATGACCAACCGATGCCCCCGCCTTCTTCCGAAATTTCCCTCACCACCATTCAGAAAAAAGTTTGCCTCCTGGGCGAATTTGCCGTTGGCAAAACCAGCCTGGTGCGCCGTTTCGTAGAAGGGCGCTTCGATGACCGTTACCTCAGCACGATTGGGGTCAAAATCAGTCGAAAGTCTGTGGAATTACCACATGGACGCATCAACCTGCTTTTGTGGGACCTGGCCGGAAGCGATGAGTTCAACGGTCAGATTCGTGCCAATTATCTGCGCGGTGCTGCCGGCGCGCTGATTGTGTGCGACCTGACACGCCCTGAAACGCTTACCGGCTTTCATCGTTACGTCGAGCAGATACAGACAGTGGGGTTGTCCATTCCGGTTGTGTTCGTAGGTAACAAAGTGGATTTGACCGACCTGCGCGCCATTAGCGATGACCAGCTTCAGGCCGCCGCCCAACAGTTTGGCGGACAGGCCTTTCTCACCAGCGCAAAAACGGGACACAATGTCGAAGACATCTTCTACCGCCTGGCAGTGCAACTACACCAACGAGATTGATGGCGTGAAATCTGCAACCACGCTTTCGCAAACCATTCTTGATATTTTGCTCTCAAAGAACAAACTGGCTTACGCACGTGTAGATGACTCCCTGCGCGTGGTGGAGACTTCCTGCAATTTCCAGGCATTCTTTCATCGCGCTGAACCGCTGGAAGGTACGCTGCTGCCCAAACTCTGCGAAGCCTTGATAGGCAGCGAATCGGTCTTGCGCGAGGTGATGCAGGGGTCTCTGCCAGAATATCTGCTGGAATACGTGAATGATGAATCGGGCGCAGAGGCTCGCTTTCTTACCTTTCACGTGTGGAAGAATTGGGGAGACGAAGGAGGCTTGTTTTTGCTCGTTGAGGATGTCAGCCCGGCGGCTCGTTTGGAGCAGCGCGCCGTGCAAGCCCGAAACGAGCTTGAACTCTTGCGCCGGGAGTTAGACCGGGCCAATGCCGAACTGCATCGCATGGCACTGTTCGATGCCCTGACTGGCCTGCCCAACCGCCGTTATCTCGATGAGCAACTCACGCGCTATGTCGAGACTGCCCGCCGCACCGGCACACCCTTTTCGCTCATCATGCTCGATATTGACGAATTCAAAGCCGTCAATGACCTTTACGGTCATCTTGAAGGAGATGACGCCCTGCGCATTCTGGCTTCGGTGTTAAGAACCTCCATACGCAATAGCGATTTTGTTGCCCGCTACGCTGGGGATGAATTTTGCATTTGCCTGCCAATGACCGAGTCTCATCAGGCACATGCTTTGGCAGCCCGCATTCAACGCAATCTGGCAGAAATCACCCGTCCTGCCAACCTGCGCCTGACAATTTCGCTTGGCATTTTCAGTGTTTCCGGGCAATCGCCGCAGGCATATACCCCCCAGGCGTTGCTCGCCCGGGCCGATGCTGCATTGTATCGCGCCAAGCGCGAAGGAAAGAACCGTATTTGTCTGGAAGAAGCCCCCTAATGCACCGGCAGAATCAATGCCCGAGAACGAGGGAACGATGAATGGCTCTTCGCTGATGCAGGAAATTTTCAAACATCAAAAACTCGAATACGTGGTGTGCGATTCGGCGCTGCGGGTGGTTGAATACAGTCCCGGCATTATTCGCTATGCGCGGCGCATTTCCGGCCCCGTGCGCGCCCAGCCGGTTGAGCGATTGTTCGATTTATTGAGCGGCATGGAGGCAGATTTGCGCCAGGTGGCACAGGGAGAACTTCCCCAGTTTGCCATCGAAAAAATTGAATTTGAAGATTCGCACCATGCCCGCCGTTATGTTTCGTTTCGCATCTACCCTTACCAGCAGGGGTTGCTGATTTTGCTGGTGGATGTAACCGAAGAAGCCCTGCTCGAACAGCGTGTGACCCAACAACGTAATGAATTGGATTTGCTCAGCAGTCAACTGGCGCGCTCTCGCGCCGAATTGGATGACTTGTTGCATCGTTTCGTCCCCAGCCCGGTGGCTGACCAGATGATTTCCAACCCCCGCCAGGTGAGAACTGGCGGCGAGAAACGCTTTATTACCGCCTTGTTTGCCGATATGCGCGGTTTTACTCCGCTGAGCGAGGCCCTTGCTCCTGAAACGCTTTTGGAATTGCTCAACCAGCACTTCGCGTTGATTGGTCAGGTCATCGAATCCGAGGGTGGCGTCATCACCAACTTTGCTGGCGACTCACTGTTGGCGGTCTTCAATGCCCCACGCGAACTCCCCGACCATGCCTTGCGGGCCGCGCGCGCCGGGCTGGAACTTCAAGACAGCCTGCGTCGCCTGTACAAGTCACCGCGCAACGGAATGCCGTTTGTGGTAGATTTTGGCGTAGCCATTCATTCTGGCTGGGCAGTGGTCGGCTACCTGGGCTACGAAAATCGCCTGGAATACACCGCTATTGGGGATGTGGTCAATGTGACGGCGCGGCTCTCCGGTCATGCAAAGGCTGGTCAGGTGTTGCTCACGCAGGATACCCTCCATCTGCTTGGAGAGCGCGTGTCCTCATTTCCACTGGGGGCGGTCTCTTTGCGTGGCAGGATGGAAGCAATTCAGGCGCATGAGTTGCTGCACCTGAAGGAGGATGAGCCAGCATCAGGGCAGGGGAGTGAATCCAAACAGAACGATTTCCAAAATTGAGATAAAGTTACACGCAGTTTGTCTGTCTTGGGGAAATCTCTTCATTATGTGCTATACTGACTGTAACAGGTATGATGAAACCACACTCTCGCTCATGAACGAGGAGAAAACGGCTTTATGGCTCAGGACCAGCGCGCCGTACTGGAACTGCTTTATAAAGTCAGCCGGGAATTTGCTTCTGCGCTCGATTTGCGTACCGTGCTGACGCGCGTCCTGTTTGCGGCACTGAACAACGTAGGCGGTGAGCGTGCTTCGATTATCGTCATGGATGACAATGGCCGTGCCGTTGATTCGGCTATTGTGTACGGCAATCAACTGCGTGAAGGCACCACCTTGCAGCTGCGCGATACGATGGAGCGTGGTCTGGCTGGCTGGGTGGCACGTAAGCGGCAGGCCGTGCTGGTGCCAGATACCAGCAAAGACGAACGCTGGCTGCGGCGCGAAGACGATGCCCTCGACCGCTCCGGGGCGAAAGCCGCCATTTGCGCGCCCCTGATGGCGCGCGAGAAAATTGTTGGTGTACTGACGGTCGTCCATCCCGTTCCCCACTTTTTTGATACCGAACATCTGGAACTGATGCAGGCAATTGCCGACCAGGCCGGTATCGCTGTCCTGAATGCCCGCCTGTTCTCCGAAAGTCAGCGCCAGGCGCGGGTGATGACCGTGCTGGCCGAAGGCGCTGCCAGCCTGACGATGTCGGTGCGGATGGAGGACATCTTTCAGGCCATCCTGGCGCAGGTTAAACAGGCGCTTCAGGTAGAAATTGCCGCTCTGGCCTTGCTCGATGGTGAAGAACTGGTCTTTCGTGCTGCTACCGGACCGCGCAGCGAAGGAGTGATTGCGCGGCGCGTCAAAATGGGGGAAGGAATTGCCGGTCTGGTGGCGCGCGAAGCGCGCGGCGTGGTCATCCCTGCCATCGTTTCGGAAACGCTGCTTTCCGGTGCGGAAAAAATCCCCGGTGTTTTCGTGCGTGCGCTGGCCTGTGCTCCCATCCATTTTCAGGGGCGGGTCATCGGTGTCCTGGAGGCGTTCAACCCCATCAACCGCGCTTTTGACCCCGATTCGCTGCTGGTCTTAACCGGGCTTGGGTCACTGGCCGGTACAGCCATTCAGAATGGTGAACTCTTCCAGCGGCTCGACCTTGCCCGCAAACGCTACCGTGATTTGTTCGATGACAGCATTGACCCTATCGTCATCACCGATTTGGAAGGCAAAATCCTGGAAGCCAACCACCAGGCCGAGCGTTTCTCTGGCCATCCTGTTGAGGACCTCAAACGTTTCCTGATAGGACAAATGCACGACATCAACTTCGATAAAACTGGCATGGCCTTTGAGAAAATCGGCGAAGCGACCATTCACTATGAATCCACGCTTTACAGCCAGCAGGGAACAACCTATCCGGTCAGTGTCCATGTGCGCAAAGTCACCTTCGATGGACAGGAAGCCTTGCAGTGGATTCTGCGCGACATCCGCGAACGAAAAGAACTGGATGCCCTGCGCGAAGACCTCTCGGCCATGATTTACCATGACCTGCGTTCACCATTGGGCAACATCTTATCGAGTGTGGAAATGCTCGCTGCCAGCATCCCCGAAGCAGAACAGGAAAGCGCCGCTCCCTTCCTGAAAATTGCCCGGCACTCTATTGCACGTATCGAACGGCTCATCAATTCCTTGCTCGATATCAACCGCCTGGAACAGAACCAACCCATCACCGACCGGCAGGCGCTCGCTGTCCAGACTCTCCTGGAGGATGTGCTGGACATGACGCGCCCGGCGTTGGAAGGGCGCAACCAGCGCGCCGAAATTTGTGTGGAAGCTGGCCTGCCCGAACTGGATGTGGATGCCGATATGATTCGCCGTGTGCTTATCAACCTGCTCGAAAACGCTGCCAAATATACCCCTGTGGAGGGGCGCATCGTCCTTGGCGCGCAGCCGGCTTCCGAAGAAGGCTTTGTGCAAATCTATGTGCAAGATAATGGTCCCGGCATTCCCGAAGCCGACCGTGAACGTATTTTCGATAAATTTACGCGCTTGAAGAGCAAAACCGGCGCACGTGGTTTAGGCGTCGGGTTGGCGTTTTGCAAACTGGCCGTGCAGGCGCACGGTGGAAAAATTTGGGTCGAAGATGCCCCCGACCATGGCGCCAGGTTCATCCTTACCCTGCCTGCGCTTACAGCGTAATTTGCGTGTTGATGCCAGTCCTGGCTTTCTCTCGTCAGGATAGCATAGCGCGGAATTTTCCTCGTCATCTCAAAAACAACGCGAAACAACCTTCGTTTTCAGGAGACCTATGCAAACTCTTGCCCCTCAGGTGTTCATTGAAGACGGTTACCCTGGCGTGACGCTGGGGGCCATTGCTCTGCCGCACGGCCTGATTCAAATAGACGCTCCCCCCTCCCCGGAAGACAGTCGTTCGTGGCGTGCAGCCCTGCTTGGTCTGAACAGCGGTGTCGAGCGCTTGCTCGTCAACCTGGATGCCCATCCCGACCGCACGTTGGGTGCCCGGGCGATGGATTGCACCATCATCGCCCATGAAGATACTGCCCGCGCTTTTCGCAACCGTCCAACGGCCTTCAAAACGCAGAGTGACGAAACCGGTGCCGATTGGGAGTCCGTCTCAGGGCTGGGCAGCATCCGCTGGGCGCCGCCGGAAATTTCATTCACCGTGCGGATGGCGATTGAGTGGAGCAACTTTCCAGTTATTTTGGAAAGTCACCCCGGCCCGGGCGCGGGCGCTTCGTGGGCCATTCTGCCAGAAGCGAGTATCGTCTTTGTGGGTGATTTGGTCTTGAAGGACCAGCCGCCCTTTCTGGCGCATGCCCGGCTGCCCGAATGGTTGAAATCGCTCGAACATTTGATGGCGCAATACCGGAATTTTATTGTCGTCAGTGGGCGTGGCGGGGTGGTCAGTGACGCTGAAATTCAGGCGCAATACGACCGTTTGACCCGCATTTACAACGAACTCCAGTCCCTCGCGCAGCGGGCGGCCAGCCTGGATGCGGTCGAAACCCTGGTTGCACCGCTGCTGGCTGAACTGAATATCCCTCCGCAGCGACAAAAGCAATACGCTCAGCGCCTCTCGTATGGCCTGCGCCAGTATTATTCCCGTCACTATCTTTCCGGCGGTAATACGGATTTCTTCGATGAATAACCCGGCCTCCTCGTATCAGCCCCTTTTCGAGTCTACGCGCGGGAAGATTGTAGAATCTATTCACTTTGGTGCGTTTGCGGTCGTGGATTCGCGCGGCAATTTACTCCATTCCGCCGGCGACCCGCATCTGGTCACTTTCCTGCGTTCTAGTGCCAAGCCGTTTCAGGCATTGCCGTTCATCGAGCAGGGTGGCGCCGAACGTTTTGGCCTGACCCTCAAAGAAATTGCCCTGATGTGTGCTTCGCACTCCGGCACCGATGCCCATCTGCAGGCTGTTGAGGCCATGCAGGCCAAAGTTGGCGTGCAAGCGCACGACCTTTTGTGCGGAATGCACGACCCGATTCACCAACCCACCCGTGATGCCATGCTTCTGCGCGGCGAAGCCAACACGCCTCTGCGCCATAATTGTTCGGGCAAACATACTGGCATGTTGGCCTATGCCCGGCTGCGCGCACTGCCAGTGGCAACCTACCTGAACCTCGACCACCCCGTTCAACAATCTATCCTGCAAACGTTTGCGGCCATGTGCGCTGTGCCGGTGGAACAGGTAGAAGTGGGCATAGACGGCTGTTCTGCGCCCAATTTTGCTATCCCACTCTACAACGCTGCCTTTGGCTTTGCGCGCCTGTGCGACCCTTGGGCGCTTGAACCCCAACGCGCTGCCGCATGCCGCGTCATCACCTCTGCGATGACTGCTCACCCGGAGATGGTGGCCGGCCCCGACCGCTTCGATACGCTCTTGATGCAGGCTGCCAGTGGAAACATTCTCGCCAAAGGCGGGGCTGAGGGTTATCAGGCACTTGGAATTTTGCCGGGCGTCCTTGCTCCTGATTCTCCTGGCATTGGCATTGCCATTAAAATCAGCGATGGCGACCCAACCGACCGCGCGCGCAGTGCTGTAGCGCTCTCGATTCTCCGGTTGCTCGGTGCGTTGAAGGATGCAGAATGCGAGCGATTGACCGCCTTTGGGCCGGTCAAACCGCTCTATAACTACCGCAAACTGCAGGTGGGTGAGAGCCGTCCCATCATCACTTGAAGTGTAACGATTTGTGTTTGGATGCCATTCATGGATTCATCCGCAAAAGCTCTTGCTGTTCACCACACGTTACTTGCTTTTTATGGCGAACCTCTCTGGCGCAATCCCTTGCCACCGCTGGATGAACTGGTTTCGACCATCCTCTCGCAAAATACGAATGACGTAAACCGTGACAAAGCCTTCGAGGCTTTGCGCCGCCGTTTCCCCACCTGGGAAGCTGTGCGGGATGCCGACCCTGATGAAGTGATTGCCTGTGTGCGCGTGGCCGGGCTGGCAAACCAAAAGGGGCCGCGCATTCAGCAGGTTTTGCGCGAAATTACCCGCGAGCGCGGCAATCTGGATTTGTCGTTTTTGCAAACCCTGCCGTTGGAAGAAGCCCGCACCTGGTTGATGAAATTCAATGGCGTCGGCCCCAAAACCGCTGCCATCGTCTTGTGCTTCTCGCTGGGGCGCCCGGCCTTTCCGGTGGATACGCACGTCTATCGCGTCACCGGACGACTGGGACTGCGCCCGGAGAAGATGACGGTCGAAGACGCACATACGCACATGGAGGCGCTCCTGCCGCCTGAAACTTACTATGCCGCACATCTCAACATCATCCGGCTTGGGCGCGAAATCTGCCAGGCGCGCAAACCGAATTGTCCAACCTGCCCGTTGCGCTCTTTGTGCGATTTTGCAACGAAATCGGCAGGAATGTGACCCTTATACCCTTTTGCACGCTCTCACCGAACGCCAATAATATGCTAGAATTGTTCACGCCTTTCTCCAGCCTGTAAGAGGTATCTATGGACATCCTGCACCTGGTTGACCGACTCGAAGAACTCTTCAATGAAGCCCGTGCTGTGCCGTTCACCCGTAATGTGGTGGTGGATGAAGATAAAATGCTGGACATCATTGACCAGATGCGCGTGACCATTCCCGAAGAAGTCAAAAAAGCCCAGCAGTTGATGGCGCAGCGCGACCGCATCATCGCGCAGGCGCAGGAAGAAGCCAGCCGCATTGTGGCGCTCGCCAAAGAAAAGGCTGAACAACTGATTGAACGCGAGGCCATCGTCAAGAGCGCCCAAACCCGCGCCACGCAAATCGTCAACCAGGCGCGCGAAGATGCTGCTGCCACGCGCCGCGACGCCGATGCCTACGTCATCGAATCGCTTCAGACGCTTGAAGAAGAACTCAGCCGTCTGCTCACACAAGTTCGCAACGGTATTCGCAAGGTCGAAGAAGACCGTTTGCGTGGCCCTTCTCTCTCGGCGATGGAGCCGCGTACCGAACCGCCGCTTACGCCCCAAAAGGAAGCGACTGATTGACCCTCCTCCCCGCCCACAGGCGGGGACTTCGCTTATAAGAAAAGGAACTATGCTCTCTCCCAACGGAATCTGTGCTGTTTTCTACGACCTGGATGGCACATTGCGACTCAACCGCCCTTCGGGACGGGTGGTGTTTGCAGAATACGCCTCCGTGTTGGGCGTGCCAAGCGACCCTCAAACCCGCCGCCGCGCCGCCATCTGGGAACATCTCTACTTTGCCGAATCGCCCGAACTGGTTCGAGACCGCGAAACCTTTCAGGATGATAGCCGTGCTTTCTGGCTCAATTACTGTTTTCGACAGTTGCAGGTCTTGGGTGCTTCGGAAGAACAGGCGCGCGCTCTCGCCCCGCACATGACCGCTTATATGAATGAACACTATCAGCCGCAAGATGTTCTCTTCGAGGACGTTCACGAAACCCTGCATGCTTTGCGCCAACGGGGCTATTTCCTCGGCATTCTTTCCAACCGTTTTGAGCCGTATGACGACTATCTGAATGAAATCGGGTTGGCAGGCTACTTTGACCTGATTGTTTATGCTGGCGAGGCCGGAATCCGCAAGCCGCACCCCGAAGTGTTTCATTACCTGCTCCAAAAAGCCGGTTTTGCACCGGAACAATCCATTTACATTGGCGATAACTACTTTGCCGACGTGGTTGGCGCACGTCAGGCGGGGATGTTGGGCGTGTTGTACGACCACGAAGGGCTATTTGAGAATCCCGATTGTCCGGTGATTCAAGCGCATCCCCAAATTTTGGATTTTCTCGCACGGAGGAACTGAATGGCCTGGGAACGCAAAATCAGCCGCACGGTGCGCGTTCGTAACGAGCAAACCATCGGACAACTGGCGCGCCTGCTTTCGGTCATTTCCGAGGCGGGCGGCGGGCTGGGTGATATTCACCTGCTCACCGAAACCTCGCGTCATGTCGTGCGCGATATCGTCATCTATGCCGACAGTTTGGAGCAGATGGAGAACATTCTTGAAGCCATCCGCGCCATTCCCGGTTCGAAGGTGATGGATGTGCGCGATGAAGTGCTGGAACTGCACCAGAAAGGCAAAATAGCCGTGCGGGCGCGTTACCCGGTCGATTCGCTTGCCACGCTGCGCCGGGTCTATACGCCTGGCGTGGCCGAAGTGTGCCTGAAAATTGCCAGAGACCCCTCCCTGGCACGGCTTTATACCAGCACCAGCCACATGGTCGCCATCGTCACCGATGGCACCGCCGTTTTGGGGCTGGGCGACATCGGCCCTCTGGCCGGGATGCCCGTGATGGAGGGCAAAGCGATGCTGATGGAAACGCTGGTGGGGCTTTCGGGCGTCCCGATTTTGCTGGATACGCGCGACCCCGACCGGATTGTGGAAACCGTTGCCGCCATTGCGCCGACCTTTGCCGCCATTCAACTGGAGGATATTTCCGCTCCCCGTTGTTTCGATATTGAAGAGCGTCTGCAACAGCGGCTCGATATTCCGGTGATGCACGATGACCAGCACGGAACCGCCGTCGTCACCACCGCGGCGTTGATGGTGGCCTCGCGTCAGACCGGCGTGTACCTTTCGGTGGCCAAAATTGGGCAAATTGGGTTGGGAGCTGCCGGCTTTGCCACAGCACGGATGCTGATGCGTCTGACCGGCAACCCGGTGTGGGGGGCCGACCTGAACCCGGAGGCCCTCAAACGGCTGGAAAAAGCGGGTGGGCGGCCTTCTACCCTGCGCGAAATTATGGCAAATTGTGATATTGTGATTGCGACCACCGGCGCAGCGGGGCTTATCCAGCCAGAGATGGTGCGCCGGGGGCAAATCATTCTGGCGCTCTCCAATCCCAACCCGGAAATTGACCCTGAAACTGCACTTGCGCAGGGCGCGCTTTTTGCAGCAGATGGAAAATCAGTCAATAATCTATTAGGATTTCCGGGCATTTTTCGCGGCGCAGTAGATGCCCACGCCCCGCGCATTACCCATGAAATGCTCCTGGCAGCGGCACAAACGATTGCCAATCTGACCCCGCCTGGGGAACTCGTTCCCAACCCGCTGGATAAAAAAGTCCACCTGGCCGTTGCCCGTGCTGTGGCGCAGAAGGCGATAGACCAGGGACTGGCGCGCGCTGAGTATGTGCCGTATGTGGAAGAATGAAACAGATAGACGACAACGCTACTTGCTGAAACGCGGACGGCCACGTTGACAAATGAGCGTGGCCGTCTTCTTACAGGTTGACCGTCTGGGGGTTATCGTCTGGTATCGCGCTCAATCGTACAAATGCTTCTGCCGTGCGTTCTTTGCGACTTCTTCGCGCAAAAGCATGCCCAGCCGGGTAATGCCCTCGCGGATGACTTCGGGTTTGGTGTAAGAGAAATTGATGCGCATTGTGTTTTGGCCACCCCCGGTGGGATGGAAGGGTGCGCCTGGCACAAAAGCGACTTTCTTTTCGACCGCTTTTTTCAAGACCTCGGCGGCGTCCATGTGTTCAGGCAAAATGCCCCACAGGAACATGCCACCCTGTGGCCGCGTCCAGCGCACCTCGCGCGGAAAGACTTCGTCCATGGTTTCCAGCATCACGTCGCGGCGTTCTTTGTACACGGCACGGATAACTTTGACATGCTCATCCAGGAAGCCACCTTTGGCGACTTCGTGCGCCACAATTTGGCTGAAAGTGGCCGTGTGCAGGTCGGCGGCTTGTTTGGTCATCACAATTTTGCGGATGACCTGTTCAGGAGCGATGACCCATGCCAGGCGCAAACCGGGCGCCAGGAGTTTGGAGAACGTGCTCATGTAAATCACGTTGCCGGTGTAAGAGCCGTTGTCGTGTCGGTAGCGACTGTCTAACACGGCGACGGAGGGCAGGTGGTCTCCCTCGAAGCGCAATTGACCGTAAGGGTCGTCTTCGATAATCGGTACGCCGTAATGGTCGGCAATTTCGACCAGTTTCTGCCGGCGTTCCAGC
The DNA here is from genome assembly GCA_025056175.1 of Anaerolineales bacterium. GTDB lineage: Bacteria > Chloroflexota > Anaerolineae > Anaerolineales > Villigracilaceae > UBA5195. The sequence continues at coordinate 16,374 of JANWWK010000034.1, read as the reverse complement.
GACATGGTGACACCGCTGGGGTTCTGAAAGTTAGGCAGGACGTAGATGAACTTGGGGCCAATCCGCAGGGCTTTTTCCAGTTCATCTACAATCATGCCGTTTTCATCCGATGGGACAGAGATGTACTGTGCGCCATAGGCATTCCAGGCCTGGAGCGCACCCAGATAGGTGGGCGATTCAACCACGATGTAATCACCGCGGTTGATGAACAGCCGTCCGATGAAATCCAGCGCCTGTTGTGAGCCGGAGGTGATGGCGATGTTATTGGCGTTGACGTGAATGCCGTAGCGTGCGGTGTGGCGGGCAATCATCTCTCGCAGAGGCGTGTAGCCTTCAGTGGTGCTGTATTGCAAGGCCTGTGCGCCTAACGTGTCCAGGACCCGGTTGCAGGCTTCACGGAACTCTGCAACGGGGAACACTTCTGGCGCGGGCAGGCCGCCCGCAAATGAGATGATGTCGGGTTGTTCGGTCAATTTCAATAGTTCGCGGATGACCGAACTGCCCATTTTCTGCGTGCGGTGAGCGTAACGGTATTCCCAGGGGGTCTGCATTCTTACTCCTTATAGATGGTGGGGTTTTGGGAAGATGGCAGATTTGGAGGGATAAAAAAAGCCTGACAGGTATGCTTGACCTGTCAGGCGAACCTGATTCATGGCAAAAGGATGCCGCGCACGAGGGAACATTCCATCAACATCAGCATCGCTTTATTATCTTAACCCCTTTCGGCTTTTTCTGCAACCGACAAACAACCCGCCTCGGCGTGACAAGTGTCAGGTTTCGGGCCACATCTCCAACACGCGGTCTAGGCGGAAGCTGCGTTCATCGTTCCGCAAATGGCACCAGGCGCGCAGGTAAATGTAATCGGCCAGGCCGATGACCTGTAAGGGCGTGATGGCACGCTGGGTGCGTTCACCGTTTTTGTCCACATACGTTATCCACAAGCGTTTGCCACTGGTGAGGGCCTCGTTCCACGCCACAGGCAGACGGATACCCTCATTCGGCCAGGCGGGAGAGTTGTAGATGCCGATAAACTCTTCGAGCGGGCGCATCGGACGCAAAGATTCCATCAGTGCGAAGAAGACGTTCTTGCCAGTGATTGCATCGGAGAGGGCGCGGTGTGCTTCTGGGTTCTGAATGCCAAATTCGGTGGCGATGTTGGTCAGGGTATTGGAGGCAAAGTCGAAGTGTTCGCGTGCAATCCGCAGGGTGTCAATCAGGTTAGGAATTTCGATTTGACTGCCCAGGCGGCGAAATTCGCTGTCCAGAAATTGCAGGTCAAACTGCGCGTTGTGACAAACCACCACCGAATCGCTCAACATCGCCTGCACTTTGGGCGCAACGACGGCAAACAGTGGTGCATCGGCGAGCATCGCATCGGTCAGGCCGCTGGTGCTGGCCGCGCCGAGTGAAAGCGGGCGCTGGGGGTTGACCAGCGTTTGAAAGGTTTCCCGAATGCGTTTGCCTTCCGTCAATACAATCCCCACTTCACAAATCCGGTCACCAAACCAGGGCGAAAGGCCGGTGGTTTCCAGGTCTAAAAAGGCAAAGCGGCAGTTGGAAAGGTCGAAGGAGGACATGGGCAGTACAGGGTTTACCAGTCGTTATCCTTTTCGTATCCCAGCCGCACCAGTAAATCACCGGCCACTTCTTTGAAGAGGGCTTTGTGTTCGGGTTTGAAGTATTTGCGCCATTCGCCGGTTTTGCCGGAGCGGAAGGTTTTCGATTTTTGGGGTTGGATGGCCTCGCGTAAGATGTCCAGCGCCTGTTCGCGCGGGGTGGGCAGGCGATAGCCGGTCTTTTCCACCTGGTCGAGCATGGCGTTCAGCACGCGCTCCCGCTCATGAATCAGGTCCTCGAAGCGGATGCACAAAACGGAGGGCTGTTCGAGCCATTGGAAGACGCCCTCGTAGCGCTGACGGACGCTGACCATGTACAGCCCTTCCTGCTGAATGCCAGTAATGGCGACCTTCAGCCGTTCATCAAAATCGGAGAGAGTCTGGTAATACTCGTGCATCCCATGTCCCTGGTGCATTTCGGTCGCAAAGAAGATGTGCGAGACGAGCATATCGCGTGGGTCGCGGTAAATGAAGTAGTTGACGCGCTCCGGGCGACAGAGGAAGGCGATGTTTTCGGGCGTGGCATCCAGATAGCCCCAACCGATGATTCCTGGCGGAATGCGCTTGAGTTGGGCCAGCACTTCGGCCTGGCTGAAGCGCCCTCCTTCGGCCTTGACGGTACGCACCGGTTCGGCTTGAACATACAGGTACGGCGCAATACGGCAGAACCCACCCAAAATTTGGGTGAGCAGGTGCGAACCGCTTTTGGGCTTGGCATTCCCAAAAATGGGCGGCGCTTCGGTAAAAGTGAGCCGCTTCCAGCGCCAGACGGCCTGGAGATACCGCACAGGAGGGCGCAGAAGGTGATAGAGAGAGGGGAGCATCAGTTGTCAGTTATCAGTTATTCAGTTATCAGTTGTCAGTTATCACACTGTTCATTGATTACTGATTACTCCGTGCTTCTCACACGGCGCAGTTTCTTGAGGGAGGGCAGTTCGCTTTCATAGACGCGCTTGACACCATCTCCCAGGGCTTGCTCGGTGACGCGGATATATTTCACCAGCCGCTCGAAACCGCCTGGTTCGACGGAAGCCGCCTGGTCGCTGCCCCACATGGCGCGGTCGAGGGTGAAGTGTCGTTCGACGGCACAGGCACCCAGCGCCACGGCTACGGCCGAAGGCACCAGGCCTACTTCATGACCAGAATAGCCGATGGGGGTGTTCGGAAATTCCCGGCGCAGGGTTTCAATCATCCGCAGGTTGAGTTCGTCGGGGTCGCAGGGATAGGCGCTGGTGGTGTGCATGATGACCAGGTTTTCCAACCCAACAGCATCCATCGCGCGGTGAATTTCGTCCATGGTGGACATGCCGGTTGAAACGATGAGCGGTTTGCCCGTGCGGCGGACGTGTTTGAGCAGGTTGTGGTCTGTCAGTGAAGCCGAGGGGATTTTGTAGGCTGGCGTCTCGAATTGTTCCATGAAATCTACCGAAGGTTCGTCCCACACCGAAACGAACCAGTCAATGCCCAGTTCGCGGCAGGTTCGGTCAATTTCACGGTATTCTTCCAGGCCGAATTCAACCTTGTGACGGTATTCCAGATAGGTGATGTACCCCCAGGGGGTTTCGCGCATTTGTTTTTGCTGTTCGGGCGGGGTGCAAATTTCTGGTGTGCGTTTTTGAAATTTGACGGCATCGGCTCCGGCATGTGCAGCGGCTTTTATCATTTGTTTGGCGATGCTCAAATCGCCGTTGTGGTTGATGCCGATTTCGGCGATGATATAGGCGGGATGTCCATCGCCCACCAGTTTGTTGCCGAGTTTGATTTCACGAGTCATGATTGGGGTTTCTCCTTAAGTATCAAATCACACACTTCGCGCACCGCGCCGTGACCGCCCGGCCTGGTGGTCACGTAATCGGCGGCGCGCAATACTTCGGGTAGAGCATCGGCTACGGCGACGGCCCAGCCGACCTGCTCGAAACATGGCAAGTCGTTCAAGTCGTTGCCGATGTAAGCAACGCGCGACGGTTCGATTTTACGCGATTCGAGCAGATTTTTCAGCACTTTGGCCTTCTCATCCAGCCCGATTCCGTGAATGGCTTCGACGTTCATCTTGCGCGCCCGCGCTGCCACCACCGGGTTGACTTCCGAGGAAAGAATGACCACCTCCGTACCAGCCCGGCGCAGGCGGCTGATTATCAGGCTGTCGCTGCGATACGCGGCGACCATCTCGCGGCCTTGTTCATCTACCCACACGCGGTTATCGGTCACCACGCCGTCGAAATCCAGCACCAGCAGTTCGATTTTTTCCGGCATTGGGCGTTTGGCGCGTCCGGGCCAGACCATCTTCAGCCCGCCGTTGAGCGCCAGCCACTCGGCACGCGCCCAATCGCGCAGGTTATCGAGGTCAACCGTGTAGTTTGGGTCAATCAGCAGTGGATAGATGTTTCTGCCGCTCATCGAGCCGCGCCAGATGACCCCTGGACGAATGGCGTCTATGTGTCCGGTTTGCCAGTAGACCTCGGGCAGAATCTGGCGGGGGGCGTTATACGGTTCTTCAATGCCTTCGACATCGAGTAAGTTTTTCATGGGGGAATCAAGACCACCTGGCAGTCGCCACATCTTGTGTGGGTTTTGGCCCGCCGGAACGATTCCGCGCACCGAATCGGCGTCGGCATGTCGGAGCAGGGTTCGCACCGCGTCATCTACCAGCCCAACGGGGCGAATGGGTGAGGTGGGGCGTAACTGCACGACCACATCTGGACGATACGCCTCACGTTCGGCCAGCCACGAGAGGGCGTGCTGAAAGACCGGCAGGTCGGTGGTCTGGTCTTGAGCAAATTCTGCCGGGCGCAGGAAGGGAGTCTCGGCCCCCCACGCACGGGCTACGGCGGCAATTTCCTCGTCATCGGTGCTGACGATGACGCGCGTGACGGTTTGGGCCTGTAAGCCGGCGGCAATCGAATAGGCAATCAGCGGGTAGCCGCAAAACGGGCGGATGTTCTTGCGCGGGATGCCTTTGGACCCGCCCCGCGCGGGGATAAGTGCCAGGACTTCTGTCATTGGTTTATCTTTTGTTGGGCTTCGGTTTTCAGTTATCCGTCTCAGGGATTGGTTATGAAACTGTTCCTCGTCTCTGTTACCACGCCGTCCAGCCGCCATCTACGACCACGTTACTACCGGTCATGTAGGATGACGCATCGGAAGCCAGGAAGAGTAAAGCACCGTTCATTTCATCTTTGCGCGCCATGCGGCCCAGAATGGTTTTGGCGGCGTAATTCTGCACGAATGTTTCATCGTGATTGTTGTATACGCCGCCAGGCGTCAGCATATTGACGCGAATCTCCGTCCCCATGTAGTAAGCAGCCAGGTATTTGGTAAAGCCGACCATGCCGGCTTTGGTGACGGTGTAATAAATTGGTTTGTAGGCTGGTTGCGAACCGTCGGCTTTGCGGTAGATGCGCTGGTCTGGCCCATTCAACCCATACGTTGAGCAGATGTTGATGATGCTGCCTTTTTTCCCCTGTGCAACCATCTGGCGCGCCACTGCTTGCGTAACGAGAAACGTGCCGGTCAGGTTGACGTTGAGCGCAGCGTTCCATTGTTCCAGAGGATAATCCTCGAAGCGGCCGGGGGTGATGCCTTTGGCAAGTGCTTCCGGGTCGAATTTAGGGTCGAGCGCGGCGCTATTGACCAGGATGTCTATCCGTCCAAATGCTGCCAGCACTTTTTCGATCATCGCCTGTACCGATTCGGGGCGGGTGATGTCGGTGGGTGCGCTGAGGACTGAATATCCGGCGCGGGTGAGGTCCTCGGCGACGGCAGCGCATTTTTCGGCGTTCAAATCTACCACCGCTACCGCGGCACCCGCTTCGGCCAGGGTGCGGCAAAATTCTACGCCGAGCAGGCCGGCTCCGCCGGTGACGATGGCCGTGCGCCCGGTCAGGTCGAATTTGTCTTGAATTTTCATTTGTTTATCTCCACGTTTCCATACAGCACATGCCCCTGCGCTTTGAGAAGCAGGGGAAGGCCTTTGAATTGTAACGCAACTTGCTCGCCAAAGGCTTCTTCCAGGCTTGAAACCTCGAACAAGGCCAGCACGGCGCGCCCGGCGAGCAGTTCGGCGCGCATTTCGGCCAGTGTTTGCTCATAGTCTCTGCGCGGCAGGCCGCTGACGGGGTCAAGCGTGCTGGGGATGACGCGGCTGGCGCGTCCGGTGACGTGATAAACCGCGGGTGGCGAATTGGTGTAGATGGCAATCTCTGGCGGTAGACGGCGCAAATAGGCCATCACTTCGGCCTGACGCCAGCGCCACGAAGCATAGCCTAAACCGTCCATTGCGCGCAAAGAGGTGATTTCCCGCGATATGCCGAAGCCAGAAAAGACAACCGCCATCAGGGTCAGCGCTCCTGCAAGGGCAAGCCGCAGGTGGTTTTGGCCGATAAGCGCGCTCAGCCCCGCGGTGAGCAAGAGCATCCATGAAACGTAGAGCGGCGCAAGGATGCGCGGTTGAAATTTGGTGCTGGCATCAAAGAAGCTCATGGAGAACAACACCGCGCCGAGATAGCCGAAGACGTAGAGCGCCGTTGTGAAGGCGAGGGCGCTGGTGTCTTGACGCGCCATCCATGCGCGATGGCTTAACCAGCCTAGCAGGCCTACTCCGAAGAGGATGAGCAAAATCTGTAACAGACCGCTCCCAAACAGCCATTCTGCCAGACCGGGCAGGGGGGAGAGAAAGTGTGCCACGTTCCACAGGCCGGTGCGAATGTTGGAAAGTTCGATAGGGTTGAAGTGAACGGTGCGGTTGGTGACGGAATCGGCCACAAGGGCGTTGCGCAGCAACCAGCCTGCCACCGGCGGAATGACCCCAGCCAGAAAAAGCAGTGTTTGTTTTCGACGCAGAGTGGGGCTAAGCAGGAAAATTGCTATCAGGAAGGTGGCGATGAGCGCCAGGCCCGAATAGCGGGTCAGAAAGGCCAGGCCAGTGAGAAAGCCGGTTGTCCATAAGCCGTAATCCGTAATCAAGGAGCGGTGAGCGTTGATTGGCGAAGCAGGTGCTGTTAGGGGTGAGCCAAAAGCCGGGTTGGGCGAACGTTGCAGGGCAACATCGAATGTCAGAAATGCCAGCAGGGAGAAAAACAGGAAGAGTGGTTCGCTCAATACCTGGGCATGGATGCGTAGCAGGTCGGCGTTGGTGGCAAATAGAAAGGCCGGAAACAGTGCAATGCCCAAACGTCCCCAGGTTTGGGAAGCGCTCAGACGCCAACCCAGCCATCCCATCAGGACGGTGTTGGCAGAAAACAGCAAGATGTGCAGAACGCGGGCGGTGCGGTAGGGGTCCAGGCCGCTGAGCCGGCTCAGCAGGCTTAAGGTCAGCGAGAGCAGCGGCGGGTAGTGTGTAATTGCTTCCAGGGTGCTGTCGAGCCAGATGTCACTATACCCCGTTCCAGCCAGAATCGAACGCGCGCCTCCGAGATAAGCAGCGGAGTCGTTGGTCAGCCCCAGGCCGGCAGGGGTGGCGTACCACACCGACCACCCGGCAAACAGGGCAAGCAGGAGCAGGAGCAGAAGGAAAAGGCGAGACAAAAGCGGAGGAGATGCGGATGACACGCAAGCAAGCGACTGAGAGGCCGGCTGGGGAGAAAAATTTCCCCCAGCCGGCGGGATTAACTGACGAATCTATCCCTTCAGCAGATAACCTTTCTCTTCCAGGTAGGCAATGATTTTGCGGGCGTTTTCTTCGGGCGTTACACCGTAGCCTTGCAGGGTGATTTCCGGGTTCACAGGCGGTTCGTAGGGGTCGTCTATGCCGGTGAAGCCCATCGGTTTGCCTTCGGCCAGGGCTTGGCGCGCTTTGGCGTAGAGACCCTTGACATCACGCTGTTCACAGACCTCCACCGGCGTATCCATGTAGATTTCGATGAAGTTCTCTCCCACGAATTTGCGCGCTTCTTCCCGCGCGGCGCGGTAGGGGCTGATGGCTGCGCAGATGACGGCGCCGCCGTGTCGGGCAATTTCACCTGCCACAAAGCCGATACGCAAGATGTTGGTGTCGCGGTCTTCTTTGCTGAAGCCCAGCCCTTTGCTCAGGTGCGTGCGGACGACATCGCCATCCAGGACGGTGGCTTCGCGCCCATATTCCAGCAGCAGTTCGGCCACAATTTGGGAGGTGGCGCTCTTTCCCGCGCCGCTCAGCCCGGTAAACCACAGGCAAAAGCCTTGTTTGTGGCGCGGTGGGTAACTCTGGCGCAGAATTTCTGCTGTTTCGGGGCGGGTGAACCATTCTGGCAGGAGTTTTCCTTTTGCCAGATATTCATCGCGCACCTGGGTGCCAGAGATGTTAAGGGTGCGTGCGCCTTTGGGGATGTCTTTCTCCTCTACATAACGGTCTTCGTCTGGCAGGTACACCAGCATCTCGAACGGAATCATCTTGACGCCCAGCTCGGCCTCGTGCTGCTTCATCAGTTCCTGCGCGTCATAGGGTCCGTAGAATGGTTTGCCGGTGCTGTCGTTGCCCGGTCCGGCATGGTCACGCCCGACGATGAAGTGGTTGACGCCGTGATTGCGGCGCACAATAGCATGCAGCAGGGCTTCTTTGGGCCCGGCCATGCGCATCGCCAGTGGAAGCAGGCTCAGCAGCGTGCGGCTTTTGTCGTAGTATTTTTCTACCAACACTTTGTAGGTGCGGGTGCGGGTGTAGTGGTCTACATCGCCCGGCTTGGTCATGCCCACCACCGGGTGGATGAGCAGAGAGCCGTTCACCTTTTCGGCGGCGCGTTTGGTGAGTTCCTCGTGAACCCGGTGCATGGGGTTGCGGGTTTGGAAAGCGACGACGTTATCGTGGCCCATCGCTTCCAGCTTTTCGCGCACCTGTGCGGGCGTATGGCGCAACTCGATGAAGTCGTAGTATTTGGGCAGGTTCAGCACTTTGAGCGGCCCGCTGATGCACACTTTGCCCCAGCGGGTCATTTCGGAGACCATCGGGTGTTTGGAGTCGGTCGAACCGTAGGCCAGGGCAGCTTCTTTGGCAGCGTCCCAGTGATACACTTCGTCCAGCGTCATGATAGCAATCACATCGTTGTTGGCGTTGCGCAGCACCAGGTCTTCGCCAACGGTGGGCAGTTCTTTTGGGTCCACTGGCAGGGTGATAGGCAGAGGCCAGAGCGTACCATCCGTCAGGCGCATTTCACGCAAAACGCGCTCGTAATCGGCTTTGCCCATGAAGGTCGTCAACGGCGAAAATCCGCCGGTTGCCAGCAGTTCCAGGTCGCACAGCGCACGCATGGAAATCTTTATGGAAGGCAGTTGCGCGGCGCGGGCGAGCAATTCTTCGCGTTCCGCCCCGGTCACCACCAGGTTGACCAGTTTTCCGCCGTAAGGGGCGATGAGGTTGGCTTTTTTCATCAACGTTCTCCTATATTCAATGGCTGAATTTTGACAAGCGGGTATTATACCCCATGATTTTGCGCAACTGGACATTTACCCCCCTTTCAGGTATGATTAGCCTGTTCTGAAAACCCCCAGAATTGGCTTTGAATTTAAGGCATTCAGACGACGAAATTAAGAAATCCCAAAGGCAGGAAAATGTTTGGCGTGGAGGCGAAATGACCGACCTGATAAAACAAATCACCAGCGATTTTCAGAAGCAAATTGAAGCGTTTCAGCCGCAAATCAGCGTCAGCGATATTGGCCGCGTGATTGAAGCCGGTGACGGCATTGCGCGCGTCGAAGGTCTGGCGAATATCCGCGCGCAGGAACTGGTGCGGTTTGAGAACGGTGTGATGGGGACGGCCTTCAACCTGGAAGAAGACAGTGTGGGCGTCATCATCATGGGAGATTACTCCGAAATCACCGAAGGGATGACCGTGCGCGGCACGGGACGAATTGCTTCTGTTCCCGTTGGGGATGGGTTGATTGGACGCGTGGTGAACGCGCTGGGCGAACCGATTGACGGCAAAGGCCCGATTCAGTTCAGCGGTTACCGCCCCATTGAGCGCATTGCGCCGGGTGTCGTCCAGCGTCAGGATGTGGATACGCCGGTTCAAACCGGCATCAAGGCGATTGATGCGATGATTCCGATCGGGCGCGGTCAGCGTGAACTTATTATCGGCGACCGACAGACCGGCAAGACCGCGATTGCGATTGATACCATCATCAACCAGAAAGGGAAGAACCTCATCTGCATTTACGTTGCTATCGGCCAGAAGAAGGCTGCCATTGCTCGCACGGTGGCCCTGCTCGAACGCTACGGGGCGATGGACCACACGATCGTGGTTGTTGCTTCGGCAGATGAGGCCGCTGCTTTGCAATACATTGCTCCCTACGCCGGTTGCGCCATTGGCGAGGAATTCATGGAAACCGGCCGGGATGCGCTGGTGGTGTACGATGACCTTTCCAAACACGCATGGGCCTACCGCCAGGTCTCGTTGCTTCTGCGCCGCCCACCAGGCCGCGAAGCGTACCCCGGTGACTTGTTCTACCTCCACTCTCGCTTGCTGGAACGCGCCGCGCGCCTTTCGGTCAATTATGCCGTCGTCAAGGCGGGCTTCCAGGGCGAAGCCACCAAAGCCGATGCGGTGGATGGCAAAATCTACACCGGCCCCATGGCAAAGCATGAAGCGGAGCAGGCCGCCAAAGAGAAGGGCGAAGGCTATACCGTTGCCAAAGTGGCCGGCAGTGGCGGCTCGCTGACCGCTCTGCCCATCATTGAGACTCTGCTGGGCGATGTTTCAGCCTACGTTCCGACCAACGTTATTTCGATTACCGACGGGCAGATTTATCTCGAATCAAACCTGTTCAACGCCGGCATTCGTCCGGCTATTAACGTTGGTATCTCCGTCTCGCGCGTGGGCGGCGCGGCCCAGCTCAAGGCGATGCGGCAGGTGGCCGGGCGCTTGCGCCTGGATATGGCTGCTTACCGCGAATTGGCCGCGTTTGCTCAATTCGGCTCTGACCTGGATAAGGCCACCCAGGCGCAACTCAATCGCGGACGGCGGATGCAGGAAATTCTCAAACAACCGCAATATGCTCCGGTGGCGCTCGAACATCAGGTGATGGTCATTTTTGCCGGCACGCAGGGTTATGCCGATGATGTGCCGGTAGAAAAAATGCGCCAGTGGGAAGCCGACCTGATTAAGTTCCTCGACCAATCGTATCCCGAAATCGGCAAAGACATCCTCGAAAAGAAGCAAATTACGTCCGAAACTGAAGCCAGACTGCGTGAAGCGCTTTCCACCTTCAAAGCTACCTGGCAGGCATAATGCGTATGACGTATTGGGCTGGTTTCGATACAGGGAGACCTTATGGCTTCTGCTCGTGAGATGAGGCTCCGCATTCGGAGCGTCAAGAACATATCGCAGGTTACGCGCGCTCTGCAAGCCGTCAGCGCCAGCAAAGTTCGCAAAGCAATGGCGGCGCTGATTGGGACGCGCCCGTATGCCACCAAAGCCTGGCAGGTGCTGACTCACATTGCCAGACAACCCGGGCGCGATACCCTGCACCCGCTTTTGACTGCCCGCGCTGAAGTGAAAAAGACTCTGGTGGTGGTCATCACCAGTGACCGCGGCCTGGCCGGCGCCTACAACACCAACCTGATTCGTCTGGTGTTGCGCACATTTGGCAACTGGAAAAACGACGTGTGCTTTTTGACGATTGGGCGCAAAGGACGTGACCTGTTGATGCGCCGCCGGCTGAACGTCACGGCCGATTTCAGCGGCCTGCCGGCAGCGCCTTCTTTTGTCGATGTCTCTGCCATCGGGCGCATGGTCGTGCAGGAGTTCCTGGATGGCCGCGCCGACGAGGTGTATCTGGCCTACACCGATTTCATCAACATGCTGCGGCAGGAACCCGTTATCAAGAAACTGCTCCCGCTCAACGTCGAAAACGGGGACGGCCGTGTAGAAAACTTTGAAGCGGTCAGAACCATTCCGGCAGCATACACCTACGAGCCGGCAGAGCGCGAAATTTTGGATGAAATCATCCCGCGCTTTACCGCTTTGCAGGTGTATCAGGCCATTCTCGAAGCGATGGCATCGGAACATGCCGCACGCATGTCTTCCATGCGCAATGCAACCGACAACGCCATCGAACTGATTGCCGGATTGCAGTTGCAGTACAACAAAATCAGACAACAATCTATTACCAACGATATGCTCGATATTGCAGGCGGCGCCGAGGCGCTGGCTCAAGCATCTCAAATGCAAATGGCTGGAGGAAAGCATGACTAACTCGCAAGGACGCGTAGTGCAGATTTTAGGCGGTGTGGTGGATGTGGCCTTCCCCGAAGGAGAACTGCCGGAAATTTACGAAGCAATCGAAGTGCCGCGCGAAGGACAGGAGCCCCTCATCCTCGAAGTGCAAAAACATCTGGGCAATAACTGGGTTCGCACGGTGGCAATGGATTCTACCGACGGCTTGCAGCGCGGCATGACCGCCTACGCTACCGGCGCGCCCATCACCGTTCCGGTGGGCCCGGCCACGTTGGGACGGGTGTTCAACGTGTTGGGCAAACCGATTGACGAGAAAGGCGAAGTGCAATCGGCCTCCCGCTACCCCATTCATCGCCCGGCCCCAGCCTTTGACCAGCAATCTACCAGCGTACAAATCTTTGAAACCGGCATCAAGGTCATTGACTTGATTGCGCCCTTCACCAAAGGCGGCAAAACCGGCATCTTCGGCGGCGCTGGCGTGGGCAAAACGGTGGTTATCACCGAACTGATTTCCTCCATCGCCCGCGTACACAAGGGCAATTCGGTTTTCGCTGGGGTGGGCGAGCGCACCCGCGAAGGCACCGCACTCTACCGTGAAATGATTGAGTCGGGCGTCATGAAAGATACTGTCATGGTCTTCGGCCAGATGAACGAACCCTCCGGTGTGCGTTTGCGTGTGGCGCTTTCGGCGCTGGCAATGGCCGAATACTTCCGCGACCAGGGCAAAGATGTGTTGCTCTTCATTGACAATATCTTTCGTTTCACCATGTCTGGCTCCGAAGTCTCCGCTCTGCTGGGACGTATGCCCTCCGCCGTGGGCTACCAGCCGACCCTGGCGACTGAAATGGGCGAACTGCAAGAGCGCATCACCTCCACCCGCACCGGCTCAATTACCTCCATGCAAGCCGTGTATGTGCCTGCAGATGACTATTCTGACCCGGCTCCGGTGGCGACGTTCACCCACCTGGACGCCACCATTGCGCTGGAGCGTTCGATTGCCGAAAAAGGTATCTACCCCGCGGTAGACCCACTGACCTCCACCAGCCGCATTCTCGACCCGAACATCGTTGGACTGGACCATTACACTACCGCCCGCGAAGTGCAACGCGTCTTACAGCGTTACAAAGACCTGCAGGACATCATTGCGATTCTGGGCGTGGATGAACTCTCGGAAGATGACAAATTGCTGGTCAGCCGGGCGCGCAAAATTGAGCGCTTCTTCTCTCAGCCGTTCGTCACTGCCGAACAGTTCACCGGCATTCAGGGCGTGTATGTTCCCCTGCGTGATACTATTCGCTCCTTCCGTGAAATTCTCGATGGCAAGTGTGACGACCTGCCCGAACAGGCTTTCCAGATGGTCGGTACCATCGAAGATGCACGCGCCAAAGCCGAGAAACTGGCCCGGGGTGGGTAATCGAAGTCTCAGGTGTCCTGTGTCAGGGGTCATGTATCAGGCAAATCTTCTGATACATGACCCCTGAAAGCGGAGAACTTTTTATGCCAATTCGTTGTGAAATCGTCTCTCAAGACCGTATGGTGTATCAGGGTGAGGCCGATATTGTGGTGTTGCCCGGCACAGCGGGTGAGATGGGCATTTTGCCGCATCACGCTCCATTGCTGACGACCCTCAAATATGGCATTATCCGCGTGCGCGCCCGTGGCGAAGAACAAATTTTCACAGTGGCCGGCGGGGTTGCCGAAGTTCAGCCGGAGATTGTCACCGTTTTGGCCGATGCCGCTGAAAATGTAGAAGAAATTGACGTGGCGCGCGCCGAAGCCGCCCGCAAACGCGCCGAAGAGGCACTGGCAAAGGTCAAACCTGGTGATGTCGATACGTTGCTGGCGTTGGAAGCCGCTCTGCGCCGCTCGAACCTGCGCATCGAAGCCGCTAAGCGTTTCCGCGCTGGCAAAAAACCCTCTTACGAAGAGTAAACCAACCCCATGGCAGGATTCTCGAAAGACCTGGGTATTGACCTGGGCACCATGTACACGCGCGTGGCCGAAGGCCAGCGGGTGGTTATCGAAGAGCCAACCGTTGTAGCCATTGATGTCGCCGACCAGCGAATTGTCGAAGTCGGTAAACCGGCGCACGATATGGAAGGCCGTGTGCCGGATACGCTTGAAATTGCCCGCCCGCTCCTGAACGGCGTAATTGCCGATTATGAAATTACCGAACGTTTGCTGTGGGCTTTGTTGCAGCGCGTCAGCGGTCCGTGGCGCATTTTCAAGCCGAACGTGATGATTAGCGTGCCGTACGGTGTGACGAGCGTGGAAAGTCGTGCCGTTCACGAGGCCATCCTGCAGGCGGGAGCACGCGAAGCCTACCTCATCCAGCAGCCGCTGGCAGCCGCTTTGGGCGTAGATTTGCCCATCAACTCTCCTTCGGGCAACATGGTGGCCTGCCTGGGCGGCGGCGCAACGCAGGCGGCTGTGCTGGCAATGTATGGCATTGTCGCTGCCGAAACCATGCGTGCGGGTGGTCAGCAAATGGATGAAGCCATTGTCAACTACACGCGCCGCAAGTATGGCATTATCATCTCAACATACACCGCCGAACAGTTGAAAATCAAAATTGGCGCAGCCGTGCCGCAGGATACCGAGCAAAGCATGGAAGTGCAGGGCCTGGACCAGGTGACCAGCCTGCCCCGCCCCGTCACATTGACGACCGGTGAAATTGTGGAAGCCTTGCAGGAACCGCTCAAAGCCGTGACCGAAACCTGCCGCCGCGTGCTGGAAAAGACCCCCCCCGAACTGGTCTCCGACATTATTGACCGCGGCCTGGCGTTGACCGGCGGCGGCGCGCTGTTGCGCGGCATCGATAAACTGCTGACCAAATCGCTGGGCATTCCCGCCTATCTGGTAGATAACCCGCTGACCTGCGTGGCCGAAGGCGCCGCGCGTGGACTGGGGATGTACAATCTCTTGCGCCGCAATTTGCCCCAGGTGTGAACTGAATCAGATGGAGTGCGCGATACATTTACACACTACAGCCTGCGGCGGTAATTTTCCCAAAACGTTTGCCACTCGAACAAGATGGGGGCATCTTCCAGGCCGTTCTCCAACTCGTCCAGCAAATCTTCGATTTGTGCGTGCACCGAAGCGGCGTTTTGCCCATTTGCTTCGAGCGCCTGTGCTTGAATTTGCAGGCATTCCAGCTCCAACCAGCGGTACTGATGGTCGTGATACCAGGCGATGGTGTTGGCGAGCATTTCCAATGCCTGGACGGGTTTTCCCTGCCTCAAGAGCAGGCGGGCGCGCAGCCGTTTGATGGTGTAAAGCGGCAGTTCCGCCCCCAGACGCGGGGGAGCCTCAGAGAGAAACCATTCAGCCCGCGGCTCAAAGCTTGCAGCATCTCCGGCATCGGCCAGTGCCGAGAGTTCGCTCGTCGCTACCAGCAGGAGCAGGCCGCCCATCTCAAGTGTTTTGGCAATTTCAAACGCTTGTGAGACCTGAACCAGGCCGCTCGAATGTCCCTGCCGTACCAGCGCGTAGCCGCGCCGATGCAAACTCATACAGCGGATGAAATGCGCCCCGGCAGCGATGTAACTTTGCTCATACGCCTGTAAGGCTTTGTCAAAGTGTTGCAGGTGGGTGTGCAAGTCGCCCAGAACCACATACCCCAACGCGGTGATTTCTCCATGCCCGTATTTGCGACCGAGTTCAATGGCGTGATGGGCGTGCTTCCAGGCTGGCCCTATCAGCCCCATTTCCAGTTCATTCATGGCACAGTAAATATCCAGGTAGGCTATTGTGCGCCAGATTGAGAGTTGTCCCAGCAGCGAGAGGCCTCGCAGGCAGGCTTCGCGGCCTTTGGCAGGTTCGCCGTGAAGGTAATAGGCGAGTGCCTGTGCGCTATGTGCCAGGATTTTCCCATACAGATAACCGACCGTTTCGGCCTCTTCAATCGATTGCCGGGCATAGTCTAAGGCGCGTGAAGGGAAGCCCGCCAGGTTTTCGATGATGCTCATCTGACATTTGGCGTCAGCGCGGTAGGTTATCAGCGTTGCTTCCTGCGCGGACTGGGTGGTCTCCAGGGCGCGCAGGAACCAGCGGCGCGCCTCTTCGATGCGTCCCAGCATCAACAGAGAAGTTCCCTGCCAGACCATCAAACGTGCCATCTCGGCCAGGTTGCCGCTGCGCACCACATGCGAAAAACCATCCATGGCAGCCTGATAGGCTTGCTCAAACTGGTTGCGCGCCATGTGTGCCTGGCTGAGTGCCGTAAAGGAGGCGCCCGTCAGCAGGTCGCTGGCGCGTTCTCGGCCCAAAACGCCCAAACTCTGGCTCAGACGCTCCAGTTCGGGTGCATCGTCGTTGTCGAAGGCCAGTGTCATCCAGTGAACGTACAATTCATAAATCTGTTCGTCGTTCAGCCCGATGGCGCGCGACAACAAGCGTTCGGCGCGGTGATAGGCTTCTACGCACTCGTAGAACGAAGCCAGACGATAGGCGTTGCGGGCGGCGGCTTTCCAGCAGGTGAAGGCTTTGACCCATTCGCCGGCGGCTTCGTAGTGCAGTGCCAGTTTTGCTGCCACACTTTCCCGCTCCGGGCCATAGTACATTTCAAGGGCGAGCGCGCACTTCTGGTTCAGCAGGCGTTTGCGGCCCGGACT
>JANWWK010000051.1 GCA_025056175.1 Anaerolineales bacterium | reverse complement strand
TTGAAGGCGACAACTCGGAAGTACGTCATTATCTGGCACGACTTGCCCGTCAATCTCGTTGCTTCTCTCGCTGTCCGGTCGCCTTACAGTGTGCGTTGAAGTTGTTTGTGTTCGCTTTCAATCGCAGACAACTTTATAAGCAGCAGTTCCCGGCTTATCAGGCACATATCAAAGACTTCATCAACCCATGATTTAGGCACTCCCAATTCAAGGATTTCGATTTCAACATTCCAACGAATTGCTTGACAGCCGCACAGGAAGCCTATATAATCTCGTCTCGCGTTCCCGGCTAGCTCAATCGGCAGAGCGGGCGGCTGTTAACCGCTAGGTTCGAGGTTCGAGTCCTCGGCCGGGAGCCTGAACAAAACGCACTCCCTGGAGGAGTGCGTTTTGCGTTATTTTTGCACCGTAAAATCGCCCAGCGTGGCCTGTCCATGCGTCAGGACGTAGTAGCTGCGGCGCGTGTCCCGGTCAAAGAGAAAATCCGTCACCAGATAGCCCAGCCCAAAACAGGCCTCGAAGACTTCACGGCTGAAGGCGCGCCAGGCCACCGCCAGCGTCATATCAGCCTGACGAATCTGCATAAAATCCGAAGGGATTTCGGCCAGCAGCATGGCTTCATCGGGAACTGAGAATGTTTCAGGCGGATACACGAAAGATTTCTCTCCCCAGCGAACATGATACAGGTGCGAGATATGGGCTGCGTCAAAATTGCTGATTGCCAGTTCACCGCGTGGTCGTTTGCTCAGGCGACGTTCGACCCGCTGCGTATTGACCCACCAATCCACCTGAAAGCGGTCTGATGCCAATCCTGCGTTCAATCCATCACGCATTTCGCCGTACACTTCGCGCAGATAGGTGTTACACACCGCCCCCAGCCGTGCAATGTTCAGGTACGCGTTGCGGCTCAGAAGCGGGTCATACGTCCAGGTAACACGGTCAATGCCCTGCCGGCGAACGACCTGCCACTGCGCGCGTTTGAGCGCAAACCCAATGCCAGAATCACGCAGTTCCGGCAAAACGCCCAACATGTGGGAGCAATGCTTGAGGCGCGGTCCATCGGGAACTTGATAGAGACCTGGAAAACCAAACACGAACCCCACCATTTTTCCCTGCTCAAACGCGCCAATTGCCAACCCGCCGTTGTGGGCGGCTGTGATAAGCAAGTGCAACGGTACAACGTCAGTTTCACTGCCCGGCCAGATGATGCGCTGAAGCTCCTCAACTTGCGCCATTTCTTCGGGAGTTTCGAGAATGCGGATTTCCATGTGCCTTTTCCTGATTTTTTGGCTTTGACCACAGCGGAACACAACAGAATTTTGAGGGTTTCATACCGAGCATGACTTAAGATACCCACACCCCAAAAATTTTTAGCGGTTTCGGGATTTGAGAGTTTTTGCCCAAGACAGTCCCTTCAAATGGTCGAGACGATACGTAAAACGCGCCGGCAAAAAGCCAAATACGCGGGTCACAGAATCTACCGGGCAGGTGCGATTGTAAGAGAGATAATCTACCCAGAAGGTAGAAAACGGAAAAGAAGGGGACATACTTTCCAGCGTCACAGTCAGCCAGCGCAAGGCTGGTAAGGGCAAAGAAAGCAGTGGACGCCGCTTACCGATAGTTTCCATGATGATTTCCACAATGCGGCGAAAGGGGAAGTATTCGGCCCCCCCCAAGACGTAGGTCTGGTTAATAGTCTCCAGCATGTCATTGGCCCAAATCAGGCAGGTCACCAGGTCTTCAACCCACAGCGGTTGCAGAAGCACTTCACCATCGCGTGGTAAAAAGAAGAGTGGAAACATCGAAATCAGACGCGCCAGAGAGGTGGTGAAATGGTCTTCCGGGCCGTAGAGCAGCGCAGAGCGAAAAATGGTATACGGCACGCCGCTGCGTCGAATGTGTTCTTCAGCAATTCCTTTGACTTTGAGCAAAGGATAGTAGGAGGAACGGTCAGCGTCCAGATGGCTGACGTAGAAAAAACGTCGCACGCGCATTTCGGCAGCAGCGCGCGCCAGGTTGGCCGTGCCGCGTCCATCCACACCCAGTACATCGCCGCGCGCTCCCAGATGTTCAGCCCCTGCCAGGTGATAGACCACCTCCACGCCACGCAGCGCGGCCCGAAGGCCGCGTTCATCGTTCAGGCTGGTGACGGCCACTTCCACCGGCACACCGCGCGGCAGTGCAGGCGTTTTTGGGGATGGCCGAATCAACGTGCGGACACGCTGCCCATTCGCCACCAGCTGACGCACCAGCGCACGTCCGACAAAACCAGTTCCACCGGTGACCAGAATCATCCCGCCGATTATAGCACTCTCCACCGGCACAGTTCTTGCAACGAAATGATTATCACCGACGGTTATCTTTTGAGGAGAATCCATGAATAACACGCCAAACATCCGTAACCTGCATCATCGCCCGCCTGCCAAACATCAACGCATAGAAACGTTGCGCCCGCTGGTACAAAAGTATCAGTACACCCAGCTGCCCTTGCCCGAACCACACCCGCCGGACGAAAAAGCCGCCCCCCGCGAAACACCCCAGCTGCCTCGTGGAGAAGAATCATGCGAAAATTCCTATCCATCCTGCTCGTGACCGCGTTTCTCCTGCTCCTGACGGCCTGTCAGTCAACCCCAACGCAATCGGTTGAGTCGGCGATTCCACCTGGCACGCCACAATCGTTGAAATTTGGGTACGGCATCAAGTTGAGTACCCAGCAGGCAAATGTGGAAGCATCTCTGCACGTGGCTGCACGGAACGGGTTGAGTTGGGTCTTGTTGGAATTCAATTGGAGCGCCGCACAGCCTACGCCAGACGCCTGGACGCTGCCACCCAATTTTTCTCATGCGCTTGAAACGGCGCGCTCACTCGGTTTGTTCACGCTGGTTTCTGTGCAAAACCCGCCCGACTGGGCGCTCACCCCTGCCGGGCCGGATGCAGAACAAACCGCCCAACTCGCGCTGAAACTGACGCTGCTCGACACGCCGCCCACTGCTCTGGAACTGTTTCCGGCCGCAAACACACGCGCGGGTTGGGGCGCCGCCCCCAATCCTGCCGCCTACGCGCGCCTCTTTGAGACCGTTCGCCGCCAACTGGAAACCAAAGAACTACCGGTGTACCTGGTTGCAGGTGGATTGCACAACAACCTGTCGGAGCCAGATACCATTCGAGACGTAGATTTTCTATCTCAGCTGTACACAACCGGCTTACGACCAGACATCATCAGCATTCAACTCGAAACGCTCACTGGAGACCCTCTGGCAGCACCCGCCCCAAATACGCTCAGGCATTATGAGGAAGTGCGCGCCGTCATGAATGCCCATGAACATGACGACGGCTTGCTTTGGATTACCCATTTCAACCTGGTTCCAGAAAACGAGAAGGAGACCTGGCTGAAAGAGGCGCATGCGATAATGCAGTCGCAACTGTATTTGGGGGCAGTATTCTGGGACGGGGAATAGCAAGACAAACGAAGAAGGCGAGTGCAAGCAGACCAAAGAACGGTTATCGGTAGGGAGAAAACTCACCCGGTAGAAGACGCGCGCACAACATCCGCGCTTCCTCGAGTAAATCTACATCGAGAGGCAGGGTAAATTCTTCGGTCACACGCACAGTGAGATGCGCGGCAATTGCTTGCAGGTCGGGTGGAGTATCAGCCAGACGAGAAAACGCTTGCAACAGGTCATAAGCGCTGGGAGAGCGCAGAGGAATGCCGCGCCGCCGAAAGTACTCCCGCAGGGCAATGCCTGCGGCACGTCGGGCGCAAACCCGTGCCTGGCCTTCGTTGCCACGCGCACGGGCGGCTTCGGCCATCTCAAATTCACGCTGAAGGGCGGTTTTCCAATCGTCCATTTCACAAATCACAGCAAAGCGCGGTTTTGCAAATCCCACAGGGTGCGGTATAAGCCCTGTTGCGCCAGCAATTCGGCATGGGTACCGCGTTGAACGATACGGCCTGCTTCCAGCACGAGGATTTCGTCCATCCCTTCCAACCCGATAAGTCGGTGGGTAATCCACAACACTGAGCGGCTTTGCATCACCGCCTGGAGCGTTTCAATCAGTTTACGTTCGGTGGCAGCATCCAGGTTGGCGGTCGGTTCGTCAAAGATAAAAATAGGGGTATCTTTGAGCAAAGCGCGGGCAATGGCAACGCGCTGGCGTTCGCCGCCGCTCAATTGCAGGCCACGCTCTCCGACCATCGTTTCGTAGCCGTTGGGGAGCGAAACGATAAAGTCATGCAACTGTGCAGCGCGGCAAGCGGCCTCGATGTCTTGCTGGGTAGCCCAGGGGCGCGCCAGCAGGAGATTTTCCCGCAGGGTGGCGTTGAACAGGTAGGTGTTCTGGCTGACCAGGCTGAACATGCGGCGCACATCCACCTGCCGGTATGCACGGATGTCGCGTCCATCCAGAAAAATGCCTTCGGCATCCCAAAAACGCATCAGCAAGTTCGCCAGTGTAGATTTGCCCGCTCCGCTGGGGCCGACGATGGCGAGTTTCTTTCCGGCAGGCAGGTCGAACGAGAGATTGGAAAGCACGAGTGGTGCGGCGTGTTCCGCTTCCGGTTCATAGGAAAAAGACAGATTGCGCACATGCAAATCCGCACAGGCCGGCTGGGGAAGCGGATCCGTCGGCTCGGTGACTGCAGGGGACTGGTCAGCAATCTCGAACAGCCGTCGTGCTGATTGTAGATTGGCTTCCAGCAATTGGGCGGCTTGCGGCAGGTTTTGAACGGCCTCAAAGCTTGCCATCGAAGCCAGAACAATCACGGCCAGGTACACGCCCTCGATTCTGCCACTTGAAACCAGCGGTATCGCCAGAAAGAGCATCAACCATGCGCCCAAACCGGTCAACAGACTGTTCAACCCCGATTGCAGGCCATTCAGCTGCGCCATACGGGTTTGGGTTCGAGAAAATTCCCGGCCCGAAGCGTTGATTCGTTCCAACCAGGCCGATTCCTGACCGAAGGCTATTAAGTCGGGCAAACCCTGCACGGCATCTACCAAATCGGCGCGCAGAATGGAACGAGACTCAACCAGCTGTCTGCCCAGTGTGCGATTCAGAAACAGGCTAAAAGCCGTCAGCCCAACGCCCACGGCCAGGAGAAAGGCCGTGATGACCAATCCCAGCACAGGGTCGAAACTGCCCATAAACACCGCCATCGCCAGAACGATAACAACGGCGACCATCGGCGGCGCCAACACGCGGACGAAAAGATTATCCAGGGTTTCGACATCAGCAATAACGCGCGAGAGCAAATCACCACTGCGCGCCGAGACCAGCCGGGCTGGCGCAAGCGGTTCGATGGCCTGGTAAAACCACACCCGCAAGCGCGCAAGAATGCGAAAGGTAAGAGAATGCGAAACCAGGCGTTCCACATACCGAAACACCGCACGCGAGACGCCAAACAGCCGCGTTGAGACCACCGAAACGCCCAAATCGGCCACCGAGCGCGCAATCGCAGCAGTCGAAATCAGCCAGGCTGATGTGGACATGAGCGCAATGCTGGAACCAATGGTGAGCGCGCCCAGCAAGACAGCCAGCAACACCTGAGGCCAAAACGGAAGAAGGAAAGAGGAAAGACGAGAAAGCGTTTTCATGGGGTGGTTTGTCCGGTAACCAGTCGAGCATACGCGCCATGACGGGCAAGCAACTCCTCGTGCCGGCCTGCTTCGGCCACCTTGCCGCCATCTAACACCACAATCTGGTCGGCCTGATAGATGGTAGCCAGGCGGTGAGCAATGACCAGAACGGTGCGTCCGCGCATGAGTTCATGCACCGAAGCCTGAAGCTCGGCTTCCAGCGCCGGGTCAAGGCTGGAGGTGGGTTCATCCAGCAGCAAAAACGGCGCATCCTTTAGAAAAGCGCGCGCTAACGCCAGCCGCTGCGCCTGCCCGCCGCTCAAACGCGCGCCGCGTTCACCAATGCGGGTTTCCAGGCCTTCGGGCAGAGCGCGGATAAAATCGAGCAAACCGGCGCGTTCACAGGCACGCAACAGGTCACCTTCGTTGGCCTCGGGACGCGCCAGGCGCAAATTGGCAGCAATGGTATCTGAGAAGAGATAGGGAGTTTGCGGCACCCACCCAATCGTCTTGCGCCATGCGTCCGCTGGAATCTGCGCCAGTGGCGTATCACCCACGCGAATCGTTCCACTCTGGGGTTCGATAAAGCGCATGAGCAGGTTGGCAACGGTCGTTTTCCCCGCGCCCGAAGCACCCACCAGCGCTGTGGTCTGACCGGCTGGAATGGAGAATGTCACTTGATGAAGGGCTGGCGCAGTGCGGTCGGGGTACGTATAAGAGACGGCGTCAAAGAGAATGGTTGCATGTTGGACGGCAGAAAAGTTCTCTGGTTGCACAACGCGGTTCGAGGCAACACCAGAGACGGTTTGCACAGGGGTATCCAGAATCTCGAAAATGCGTTTGGCGGCGCTCACGCCGCTCATGCCGGCATGGAAACGTAAGCCCAATAAACGCAGGGGCAGGTAGAAATCCGGCGCAAGGACGAGGATGAAAAAAGCCGGCAAAAATTCCATGTTCCGGTAAAGCAGGCGGAAACCGATTTCAACGGCAATGATAGCGGTGGAAAGCGTGGTGAGAAACTCCAGCGCCAGCGCAGAAAGAAACGTGACGCGCAAAACCTGCATGGTCACATCGCGGTAACGCTCGGCCACTTCGCCAATCACCCCGGCCTGACTACGAGATTGATTGAGGGCTTTGAGCGTGGTGAGTCCCTGCAACACATCGTAAAAATGGGCAGAAAGATGGCGCAGGGTCTCAAATTGACGGCTGGTCAGAGCTTCGCCAGAGCGTCCAATCAGAATCATAAAGAATGGCACCAGCGGGGCCGTCAAGAGAAAGACCACGCCAGAGAGCGGGTCGAGCGGAAAGACCAGCAAAAGCACCGAGAGCGGAATGGAAGCAGCCAGCACCAGCTGCGGCAGATATTGACTGAAATAGGCTTCCAGGCTTTCAACACCCTCGATAGCCGAAAGTGACAACTCGCCGGTGCGTTCCGACTGGGTATAAGCCGGGCCGAGCGCCGTCAGATGCTTCACCAGCCGTTCGCGCAGGTCGGCTTTGACGCGCTGGGCAACGGCATTCGCAGCCACTTCAGACCCCCACACCACAGCTGCTTTGACAATGACCACGCCCAACAACGCGGCCAAACGACCCAGGACGGCTTCGCG
This sequence comes from Anaerolineales bacterium, assembly GCA_025056175.1. Taxonomy (GTDB): domain Bacteria; phylum Chloroflexota; class Anaerolineae; order Anaerolineales; family Villigracilaceae; genus UBA5195. Next base: position 50,471 of record JANWWK010000051.1, on the reverse strand, counting down.
CGTCAGACCGTTGAAGAAGACATCGTTGATGATGAGCGCAAGAATCCAGGCCTGCAAGATGGTCAGCAAGCCACCAACAAACCCCAAGACGATGGTGAGCGCAAGCGCCACATTGGAAGAACGTGCCAGAGCAAGAAGACGACGGGAAAACATGAGGAAATTATAAAGGCAAGACGACGAGAAATCCGCGAGAAAAGACGAGTGATTTTTGCAGCCTCATCACTTCGTGAAAAAGAACGCAATATCACTATCTGGCGTCACAAAAAGTATGATATTTGTCACCCAATCGGGTGATGTCCTGTACTGCCATTAGAAGAACAAAATCATCATACTAACAAATATAAACATTCCTGATTGCTTCAGGCTTTGCAAGGAATCTATATCACTGTAACCCAAAGGAGGGGTTATGGCGGCTGCCGAAACCGTTCTCACCCAGGGCGCAGGACTCAAGAAACCAGAAGACTTGACGCTCCTGCGCGAGGTGGCAGAGGCCACAGCGGGCGTGTCGCACCTGGAGATGTGCATCCAGTGCGGCACGTGCGGAGGCTCCTGTCCATCTGCGGCGGATATGGACCACACGCCGCGCGCTTTGTTTGCAATGCTGCGCGCCGGAATGCGGGAAGAAGTGCTGCGTAGCAACACCCCGTGGATTTGCGTCTCCTGTTATCACTGCGTGGTGCGCTGTCCACAAGAGGTGCATATTGCTGATGTGATGTACACCCTCAAAAGCATGGCCATCAAAGCCAAAAAATATACCGACTCAAAACCGCCCGATTTCTCCCAAACCTTCGTAGGAATGGTGGAGACATTCGGGCGGAGTTTTGAATTGGGGCTGGCAACCCGCTTTTACCTGACCCATCAACCTCTGCGCCTGCCTGGCATGGCCGGCATGGGACTGGGGATGCTCACCAAAAAGCGCATGAACCTGGCCCCAACGCGTATTAAGAACATCGAACAACTCAAGGCCATTCTTGAGAAAGCCAAAACCCTGGAGTTGACCGCATGAACAAGTATCTCTTTTACCCCGGTTGTTCTATGGAAGGCAGCGCCAGGGCGTACTACGAATCGCTGAAAGCCATTCAGCCCCCGCTGGCGCTGGAACTGGAAGAAATTGAGGACTGGAACTGTTGCGGCGCAACCGAATACCTGAGCATTAACCTGATTCCGGCCTATTCGCTGATTGCTCGTAACCTGGCACTGGCCGCCCAACAAAAAAACGGCACCGATACCGTCATGGCGCCCTGCTCGGCCTGCTACCTGAACCTGGAAAAGGCCGATTATTACATGGCCGAACGCCCTGCGCTGGGGGAAAAAGTGAACGAAGCGCTGGCCGCCGGCGGCCTGCACTACGACCCCGGCACGCTTCAAATTCGGCATCTCGTAGATGTCATCATCAACGACATTGGGTTGGAGACGGTCAAATCGAAGGTGGTGCGCCCGCTCACCGGACTGCGGGTTGCCCCGTATTTGGGGTGCATGGTGCCGCGTCCCGATTTCGCCAAACGCTGGTCAGACCATGAGCATCCCTCCGAACTCGACGACTTGATGAAGGCGCTCGGCGCAGAGGTGATTGACTTCCCGATGAAAACTTCCTGTTGCGGCGGACATATGACCCAAATTGGGCCGGAAACAGCATATGAACTCATCCGCCGTCTGGTGGCCGCTGCCGAAGAACACCAGGCCGATATTATGGTCACCATGTGTCCGATGTGCCAGATGAACCTGGATGCGTACCAGGGCGAAACGAACCGTCATTTCGGCACGAACTACCACATGCCGATTGTCTTCTTCACGCAGTTAATGGCGGTTGCTTTCGGCATAGACCCCAAACAGGCCGGCTTCGGCCTGGAACTGGTCAGCGCCAAAGAAGCCCTGGCGCGCATTGGGCTGAACGTGCCAGAAGAAGCCAAACCCGCCGCGCCGCGCAGGAAGCCAGAAGGCTTGCCCATGCCCAAACCTCTGCCCAAGAAATATGCCAGTGGACAGGCCGTCGCGGAAGAGTAGGAGGCCATCATGAGCGAAAAGAAACCCAAAATCGGCGTGTATGTCTGTCACTGCGGCTCTAACATCGCCGGCATGGTAGATGTGGAGGCCGTACGTGATTGGGCGCAAGCGGCGCTCGGCCAGGATGGGGTCGTCGTCTCGCGCGACTACAAGTTCATGTGCTCCAGCCTGGGACAGGAACTCATCGAGAAAGACATCCAGGAACTCGGCCTGGAGCGGGTGGTGGTGGCCGCCTGTTCTCCCCATCTACACGAAAAAACCTTCCGCACTGCCAGCGAGCGCGCCGGGCTGAACCCGTATCTCACCGAACTGGTCTCTATCCGCGAGCAGGTTTCATGGGTGCATACCGACAAACAGGTGGCTACCGAAAAATCAAAAGCCCTGGTCTCCGGGGCAGTTCACCGTGTGGCCTATAACACGGAACTCCAACCACTCAAAGTTCCCATCAACCCCAACACGCTCGTGGTAGGCGGCGGCATCGCCGGTATTCAGGCCGCATTGGAAATTGCCAACGCTGGCTTTCATGTGTACCTGGTCGAACGTGAACCCTCCATCGGCGGACACATGGCACAGTTCGACAAGACTTTCCCGACCCTGGATTGCTCGGCCTGCATCCTGACCCCACGCATGGTGGAAGCCGGTACACACCCCAACATCACCCTGCTCACCTGGAGCGAAGTGATAAGCGTAAGCGGCTACGTGGGCAACTTCAACGTCACCATCAAGAAAAAAGCCCGCTATGTCAACGAAGAACTCTGCACCGGATGCGGCATTTGCGTTGAAAAATGCCCGCAAAAAGTGATTGACGACGTGTACGAAGCCGGGCTGGGCTATCGCAAAGTGATTTACACCCCGTTTGCCCAGGCTGTGCCAAAATACCCGGTTCTCGACCGCCCGAATTGCACTTTCTTCAAGAACGGCAAGTGCAAAGCGTGCGAAAAGTTCTGCCCCACCAACGCGATTGACTTTACCCAGGAAGACCAGTACCTGAACGTGGAGGTCGGCAACATCATCCTCGCTACCGGCTACGACCTGTTCGATGCGCGTCGGGTGACCAACTACGGCTACGGGCGCCTGCCCAACGTCTTCACCAGTCTGGAATTCGAGCGTATGAGCAATGCCGCCGGCCCCACCGGAGGAGAAATCACCCTGCGGGATGGCAAGACCAAACCAGAAACCGTCGGGATTATTCACTGCGTGGGTTCGCGCGATAAGAACTTCAACAACTACTGCTCCAGCATTTGCTGTATGCAGAGCCTGAAGTTCGCGCATCTGGTCAAAGAGCGCACCGGCGCAACCGTCTATGAATTTTACATTGACATGCGGACACCGATGAAAGCCTACGATGAGTTCTATCAGCGCGTGCTGGAAGAAGGCACGCTCTTTGTGCGCGGCAAAGTGGCCGAAGTCACCAATGCGACACACGGCCCCCACGAAAAAGGCAAACTCATCATCCAGGTCGAAGATACCCTGGTCGGCAAACAACGACGTATTCCGGTAGATATGGTCATCCTCTCGGTTGGCATGGAGCCGCGCCACGACGCCAAACAAGTCGGGCAGATGTTCGGTATCTCCTGCTCATCCGATGGCTGGTACATCGAGCGCCACCCCAAACTTGACCCTGTGACCACGATGACAGAAGGCATTCTGATAGCAGGCTGTGCTTCGGGGCCGAAAGACATCCCCGCTTCAGTGGCGCAAGGCGCCGCTGCCGCTGCCCGCGTGCTGGATAAGATTCTCCAAAAAGAAGTAGAACTCGAACCCATCCGCGCGACCGTGGACGAAAGCAAATGCTCCGGTTGCCGAATCTGCAACAACCTGTGTCCGTTCAATGCTATCTCGTTCCTGGACGACGTGGGCGTCACTCGCATCAACCCGGCGCTGTGCCAGGGATGCGGCACGTGCGTGGCGGCCTGCCCGGCAGGCGCTATCAGCGGCACAGGTTTCTCAAACGAGCAGATTTTCGCGCAGATTGAGGGATTGCTGATGGGAGTATGAGTCTGGCGTTTCGGCGACCTGACGAACTTCCTGAGAACCCCCAGAGGAGAAGATTATGACAGACTCTTTTGAACCCGTCATCGTGGGTTTTACCTGCAACTGGTGCAGTTACCGCGCCGCCGACGCCGCTGGCACCGCCCGCATGAAATACGCCCCCAACGTGCGGCTGATTCGGCTGATGTGTTCCGGGCGTCTCGACCCGACGTTTGTGATGAAAGCCCTGGCCAGCGGGGCCGATGGCGTCCTGATTACCGGCTGTCACCCGGGCGATTGTCACTACATTGACCAGAACTACAAAGCCTTGCGCCGTTTCCTGCTGCTGCGCCGCACACTCAAAGGCCTGGGCGTGGAGCCAGAACGCATCAAACTGGTATGGGCGAGCGCTGCTGAGGGTCTGAAACTGACCAATGAAATCAACGCATTTGTCGAAGAAATCCGCGCGCTGGGACCATTGCACTGGCCGAAATGGGACTCGAATGGACACACCGCGGAAAAACAACCCATCCTGGAGGTGACGGCATGAGCGAAAAACCGAAATTTGCCATGTATTGGGCCGCTTCCTGCGGAGGGTGTGAAATCTCCGTCCTGAACATCGGCGAAAAAATTCTCGATGTGGACGCCCATTTCGAGCCGGTCTTCTGGCCGGTGGCAGTGGACTCGAAATACAAAGATGTGGAAGCGATGGAAGACGGGTCTATCCTGTTGACCCTGTGGAACGGCGGCATTCGCAACCAGGAAAACGAACATATCGCCCACCTGTTGCGCCGAAAATCCAAAATTCTCGTGGCCTTTGGCTCATGCGCCACCGAGGGGTGCGTGCCAGGACTGGCAAATCTCTACCCGGTGGAAGAAATTTTCTCAACGGCTTATCACACCGTTTCCACTGACAACCCACAAGGCATTCACCCGCAACCCGTCGTCCAGGTGCCCGAAGGCACGCTCACCATTCCTGCCATGAACCCCGTGCTGAAAACGCTGGCGCAAGTGGTGGATGTGGACTACTTCATGCCGGGCTGTCCGCCGGAGCCGCACCAGATTGCGGCAGTGATTGACCTGGTGATTGCGGTGCTGGAGGGCAAAGCGCAACTGCCACCCAAAGGCGCAGTGATTGGAGCCGGCAACTCTACGGTATGCGATGAATGTCCGCGCGCGCGCAACGTCAAACACATCACCGCCTTCAAACGTATTCAAGACGTAGCGCCACTCGACCCCACTCTGTGCATTCTGGAGCAGGGTGTGCCGTGCAACGGCCCGGCCACGCGCTCCGGCTGCAATGCCCGTTGCCCGCGCGTAGGGGCGCAGTGTATCGGCTGTTATGGGCCAGCCGAAGGCGTGCTGGATTATGGCGCACGGTTGATTACGGCCTTTGCTTCGGTGGTAGATGCCAAAGAGCCGGAAGAAATCGAAGCGATTCTGGACGGCATTCCCGACCCGGTCGGTCAGTTCTACCGCTTCAATCTGGCCGATTCGCTCTTACGGGCAGGCGTTCCGGCGTGGAAAAAGAACGGTCACTAGGAGGCAGCCATGAGCATGCAACGCATTTCGATTGACCCCATCACCCGCCTGGAAGGTCACGGCAAAATTGATATTTTCCTGGACGAAAACGGCAACGTCGCCAACTCGTACTTCCAGATTCCCGAACTGCGCGGCTTCGAGCGCTTTTGTGTAGGACGCCCCATCGAAGAAATGCCGCTGCTGACCAACCGCATTTGCGGCGTTTGCCCCGAAGCCCACCACATGGCCGCCGTCAAGGCTGCCGATGCCGTTTATCACGTGGACCCGCCGCCCACCGCCAAAAAACTGCGCGAACTGCTCTACATGGCATTTTACGCCACCGACCACACCACCCATTTCTACGCCCTCGGCGGTCCCGATTTCATCGTCGGGCCAGATGCCCCCGTCGGTGAGCGTAACATACTGGGTGTCATTCGCAAGGTAGGGTTGGAAATCGGCAGTAAAGTGATTCAGATGCGCAAATACGGCCACGAAACGGTCGAAATCATCGGTGGACGCAAAGTCCATCCCGCTTCGGCCATCCCCGGCGGAATCACCAAAATTCTCTCGGAGGAAGAGCGCAAACACATCGAGGAAATGGGACGCTGGGCGGTCGAGTTCGCCCTGTTCAGCCTGAAAGCCTTCAAAGACATTGTGCTGGCAAACCCAACCTATCTCGACCTGATTGTCGGTGACGTGTACACCCACCGAACGTACTACATGGGTCTGGTGGATGAGAACAACAAGGTGAATTTCTACGATGGCAAAGTGCGCGTGGTGGACCCGGAAGGCAAAGAATTCTGCAAATACGAACCCAAGGACTACATGCACCACATTGCCGAACATGTCGAACCCTGGACGTATCTGAAATTCCCGTATCTCAAACAGGTGGGCTGGAAAGGGTTCGTGGATGGCAAAGAATCCGGTGTCTATATGGCAACCCCGCTCTCGCGCCTGAACGCCAGCGACGGCATGGCAACCCCCCGCGCGCAGGAAGCCTACGAGGAGATGTATGCCACGTTGGGCGGCAAACCCGTGCATCAACGGCTTGCCATCCACTGGGCGCGGCTCATCGAGCTGCTCTACGCCGCCGAGCATTGGGTCGAACTGGCAACCGACCCGGAAATCACCTCTCCAAACGTCCACAAGGTTCCCACGGAAACGCCCACCGAAGGCGTGGGGATTGTGGAAGCTCCACGCGGCACACTCACCCATCACTACTGGACGGACGAACGCGGCATCGTCACCAAAGCCAACCTGATTGTCGGCACCACCAACAACTACGCGCCTATTCAGATGTCCACCAACAAGGCGGCGCGCAACCTGATTAAGGGCGGCAAGGTGACCGAAGGACTGCTCAACATGGTCGAAATGGCCTTCCGCGCCTACGACCCCTGCTTCGGCTGTGCCACCCACTCGCTGCCCGGTCAAATGCCGCTGGAAGTCACCGTCCGCGCGCCCGATGGTGAAGTGGTGGACGTGTTGAAGCAGTTCGTAGATTAGAGCATAGACGGTGAATGATAGGCCTGTGACGCGGTCTATCGTTCACCGTCCTCTTTGACCATGAAAACACTCATCATCGGACTCGGCAACCCCATTCTGGGTGATGACGGTGTTGGCTGGAAGGTGGCGCAACAGGTCGAGCGGCAGCTCCCTTCGCCCCCAACCCCTCTCCCGCAGGGAGAGATAACCGTCGAATGTCTCTCCCTGGCCGGCATCTCACTGATGGAGCACATGATTGGCTATGAGCGTGTCATTCTGATTGATTCGCTCAACACTGGCAGATACCCCCAGGGCGAAGTTGTCACCTTTCGGCTGGATGCGCTGGAAGACCTGACCTATGGACACAGCGCTTCAGCGCACGACCTTTCGCTGAAGCGTGCGCTGGAACTCGGTCGGCGCATGGGCGCCTCCCTGCCACAGGACGAGGAGATTCAAGTCGTCGCCATTGAGGCCGCGCACGTGTATGATTTTACGGAGGAACTGACCCCTCCGGTGGCCGCTGCCGTGCCAAGAGCGGTAGCAGCCGTTTTTGAAGCGTTAGGGGCGCCATGAGCGCCCCTGTTTATTTTTTGCGCGCCTGCTCGATGATTTGCTCCATATCCTTCAGGTGCAAATCGAGCGCGCCGACCGAGACTTGAATTTCACGCAGAGAGAGCGCCAGGGCAATCATCATCAAAATCAGGCTCAGGCCAAAAATCCACTTCCCCACCACAAGCCAGCCCGCAAACAGCGCAAACATCGAAACCACACACAACAACAGGCTGGCAATGCCAAACGCCTGCATGTCACGTATCAATCGAATGCGGTAACGCAAATTGGCAATTTGACCGACGTATACTTCGTTGCGGTCAATTTTGTATCTGGCATGCAAATCACGAATCAGATTGGCCAGGGTGAGAAACCGATTGGTGAAGGCCAAGAGCAAAAGCGAAATGGCCGGGAACAACAAAGCGGGGGTAGTAACGTTGATTTCCATATTTTGATTATAATCTCTCCAAATCACGGAGAGACGTGGTGATGAAGCAACCGTTACGGTCTCCAGCCCCTATCTTCTGGCAGAGAATTGCCTCCATCCACCACAATCAACTGTCCGGTGATATATGATGCGCCCGGATGGGCGAGAAAGCGAACAGCATGGGCGACTTCTGCGGGCGTGCCGGAGCGTTTCATCGGGGTCAGTTCGCCCGCGCGTTTCTCGAAATCGAGTTGCGAGGCGGTGGCAATCCAGCCGGGCGCGACCGCATTGACAGTGATGCCATCGGCGGCGGTTTCGAGCGCCACGGCGCGGGTGAAGCCCCACATGCCGGCTTTGGCAGCGTGGTAAGCCGAATCGCCCACAAAGGCCTGCACCGGGCCGCTGGTCGAGGCGATGTTGATGATACGCCCATAGCGTTGGGCGCGCATCAACGGCAAGACCGCCCGGGTAACGAGGAAACAAGTGGTCAGGTTGCGCGCCAGGCTTTTTTCCCAATCGGCAAGCGTCAGGGTGTCTATGGGTTGGTCAAGTTGTTCCTGTTCAGTGACGACCGTCATACCAGCATTGTTGACGCAAATATCCAGGCGGCCAAATGCGGCGTGCAGCGACTGGACAATGCGCTGGGCGGCCTCTGGCAGAGTCAGGTCGGCCACATATCCCTGCGCGCGAATGCCCTCGGCTTGCAACTCGGCAGCGCGGGCATGAATGCGCTCGGTGGTGCTGACCAACGCCAGCGATGCGCCATCCCGCCCCAGGTCACGGGCAATGGCAAACCCGATGCCGGAGGGCGAACCCGCGCCGGTAACAAAAGCAACCTGTTTTTCGAGAGGCCGCATCATTCAAATTCCAGCGTTGCTGAGCGAGGCAAACAGCTGCGAGAGCACTGTGGTCAGGCTGGGATGTTCCGCCTCGAAGTGCGCGATGGCCTGTTCCAGCCGCGAGAGCGTCGAGGGCACAGAAGCACTTTTGGAACGTTCCAGTAACGCATGAATATCGGCATCGAGCGCGCGAAGCAATTCACGGCCCTCCTCATCAATCGGGCCAGCCGTCTCCAGTTCGCGGCGCAATTGGTCGAGCAGAGAGCGAAATTCGGGGTTGGACATCATCCACCTCCTGGCAGTGAGAGAAGCGAGCCTTTTTTCTATTGTACGATTTTTCGAGAGGAGCGTCTACATGAAAGCAGAGAATACCTCATTTTCCTCCGCAGAAAAAGCGGCCATGCGCGAGCGCGCCAGGGAATTGAAAGCCGAAACACGTCTGAACAAAGACCGGGCCGCCGGCGAAGCCGCCGTGCAGGCAAAAATTGCTGAAATGCCCGAACCAGACCGCTCTATGGCGGCACGATTTCATGAAATCGTCAGCCAAAACGCCCCGATGCTGACGCCCAAAACCTGGTATGGTATGCCGGCTTATGCCAACGCCGAAGGAAAGGTAGTGTGCTTCTTCCAGGGCGCACAAAAGTTTGGCGCACGCTACGCTACTCTGGGTTTTACCGATTCGGCCCACCTGGACGAGGGCGAACTTTGGCCGACTTCCTTTGCGCTCAAGGAGTGGACGCCTGCAGCAGAACAAATCATCGTGGCGCTCCTCCAAAAAGCGGTGCGTTGAACGAAGATGACGATGAATACGCCTTTGCATCCACTGCGCGAGATGCTTCGCCGTCATGCGATGCTTGCCAGCGCAATTGGCTGGGGATTAACAGCAGGACTCACCGGTGCAGTGACCGCGTTCGTGGCGGTCAACTATTTTTGCATTGAGCCTGCACATGCGTTCGATATTTACCGTCCTGGTGATTGGGTGGTGCTGGCCGCGCTCTTGAGCGTGGTGGTCATCATCAGTGAATTAATGGGGCGTGCGCGCATCCACCTGAAGCTGGCGCGGTCGCGCGAAGCCGAAGCCTTGCGACTATTTGAACTCAGCAATGCGCTGGCACAGGCGCGCGATGAATCGGCTGCGGTTGAGGCTTTGGCTGAAAAAGTGATAGATACCCTGCTGGCCGACCGGGTAGAAATTTCGCTGGAACGTGGTGAGCAAACCGTGAACTTTGCGCGCGGTATGCGCTTTACCCGCAAACCAGATGCCATCGCACCGCTGCAAACGGCACGCGGGTTGATGGGTGAAATCCGTTTATGGCGGGCTTATCCCCCCTTTCAGCCTGCTGAGATGCGGATCTTCCAAACCTTTGCCAGCCAGGGTGTCTTATCCATTGAACGATTGCGCCTGGTTCACGCTGAACAAAAAGCCAGAGTGCTGGAGGAAAGCGACCGTCTGAAATCTTCCCTGCTCTCTTCGGTGTCACACGAATTACGCACGCCGCTTTCGGCCATCAAAGCATCGGTTAGCAGCCTGCGCTCTGGCGAAGTAGCCTGGGATTCGGCAGCACGGACTGAATTGCTGACAACCATCGAAGAAGAGATTGACCACTTGAACATCCTGGTCGGCAACTTATTGGATATGTCGCGTATCGAGGCAGGGGCGCTCAAGCCGCAAAAAAAGCCCAACCTGCTGATAGAAATTGTCGAATCGGTGCTGGTGCGCTTGCGGTCTCAATTGCACAGCCATCGGGTCGAAGTAGAAATCAGCGATGACCTGCCGCTCGTGAACGTGGATTTTATGCAAATGGAACAGGTATTTACTAATCTGCTAACCAACAGCCTGAAGTACTCCCCGCCCGGTTCGACCATCCGGATTATCGCCCAACGCCACGACGACACATCTCTGCGAGTGCGCCTGACCAACCAGAGCATCCCCATCCCCGAAGAAGACCTGGAACGCATCTTCGATAAATTCTACCGCATCAATCCTTCAGACCGCGTGACCGGCAGCGGATTGGGGCTTTCTATCACCAAAGGGATTATCGAGGCGCATGGCGGTAGAATCTGGGCTGAAAACCTGACCGATGGCCTGGCATTCAACTTCACCCTACCTTTGCGGTAGCCTGAAAGGGAACCGGTTGTTTCCAGATTTCGAGCCACGCGGAGCAATACAACGCGATGACGAATCCAATCCACATCCTGGTGATTGATGACGAGCCGCAAATTTTGCGGGCATTGCGCACCATTCTGACGGCAAAACAGTTCCGGGTCAGCACAGCGTTGCGTGGTGAGGAGGGGCTGGCACTGGCCGCTGCCGAACAGCCCGATTTGATTATCCTGGATATGTCGCTGCCAGATATGGACGGTATTCAGGTATGTAAAGAGCTGCGTGAGTGGACGAACACACCCATTCTGATTCTCTCCGTGCGCGACAGCGAAAAAGATAAAGTAGCGGCGCTGGATGCCGGCGCTGATGACTATCTCACCAAACCGTTTGGCATTGAGGAACTGCTGGCACGCATTCGCGTTGCGTTGCGGCACAGAACCCAGTCCAGCGGAGGCGGAAAGCGCTCCAAAGTGCGCGCCGGAAAGGTGGAAATTGACCTGACCAGTTTCTCGGTACGGCGCGAAAATGTCGAAGTTTCGCTCACCGCGACCGAATTCAAACTGCTGGCTTACCTGGCCTCGCACGCCGGGCGCGTGCTGACGCATCAGATGATTCTCTCAAACGTTTGGGACCCGGCAGAAGCAGACAAAATCGAATACTTAAGGGTGTATATCCGTCAACTCCGCAAGAAACTGGAAGATGACCCGCAAAACCCGAAAATCCTGCTCACTGAGCCGGGCATCGGCTACCGCTTCATCGCAGATGAGTGATGCTCCGAATTTTTATTTTTCTTTTACGACACAGGCCAATTTTTTGCTCTGCTTTTTACGGAAAAGGAATACACTATAACGATGAAATAAAAAACGAAAGAACCTCCCTGCAAATGAGCTCAAGCAACCCAGAAACAAGGGCATTCTGAATGTTCAATGCGAGATTTGCAATGCTTTGCAGACAGAAGCCCTGACATTTTTGCGTCTTTGCGTTGGGAAACGGTTCCTGGAACAGAGGCAGTGATGGAATTTGTCCGCAAATACTGGCGAAGGCTTGCGCCTGCCCTGCCGTTGTTGAGCATCGTTTGGGCTTCATTTCAACCCATCTCACCACGCGGGCAACAGGCTCTGGTATTCTTCACCCTGGCATGGTTCTATACGTTTGTTCTGCTGGAAATCTTCCTGCGGTGAGTTTTGACCAGCAGCCCGGCTTACGCTTTCGTTGGGACATTTTTATTTTTTCTTTACGCGAAACGGGGGAATTTTTGCGAGGCTTTTATTCGGACGGGGTATCCTTTCCATATACCAGGAAAGGTAGAAATCTATGTTATTTGCAATTGGACTGCTTATTTTATTCCTCACACTTTCTTTCAAGGCGGCCCCGCGAGAAAGAGAAGAAGATGCACACGTTCACGGCGCAGGCCAGGTCGGTTTACTGGCTGCCGTTGCCCTGTTCGGGGTAGATTATTTTACATCGTACTACTACGCCACCGGCGAAATGCTCCATGCGTTGCACCCGTACGGACTGGAGCAATATGCGTATGCCGCCGTTGCGGTCATCAGCCTGGCAAACCTGGTATTTGGCGGGCTGTACATGTACTCACTGGGCGTGTTCAACGAAGGAGGCGGTTCATTTACCGCAGCCATGCGCTACCTTGGACCGGCGCTCAGCCTGATTGTCGCCGTCATCTTACTGCAAGATTACATCTTCACAATTGTCGTCTCCACTCTCTCCGGGGTAGACCAATTGCTCTCGCTCAACCAGGCGGGCGGCATTCCCTGGTATTGGCATTTCTTAATTGGTGCGGCGCTGGTGGGCATTACCTGGTACATCACCATCCGCGGGCGGGGCGAATCAGCGCAGGTGGTCTTCACCGGGTTGGGGTTGTTTGCCCTGTTGACGGTGACAATGGTTATCGGTTTGCTGATTGCCAAATCTCAGAACGTACCACCGCTCCCACGCGAAAGCCTGCACGCGGCCAATGTCAGCCTGGGAGAAGCCATTTTTCACATCCTGGCAGCCTCGATGAAAGGCCTGGTGGCACTCACCGGCCTGGAGGCCATGTCTAACGGCATCCAATTTGTGATTGATGATGACCCCGGCTTCGTCAAATGGGGACGCAAACACCTGCCCCGCCTGGAAAAACTGTGGAATTTCTATCGTGGGAAATCGGGCATTGGCCGCGCTGTGCAGACGGTGTTCCTGTTCTACGGCGCGCTGACGACGCTGATGCTGACCTACTTTGCCATTCATTTTCAAGCCTTTGATGGCGTGCAGGGACGCAGTCTGGTTGGCAACCTGGCGTACATCGGCTTCTCGATGTTCCCTGGCGGCACACTGCTGTTTTGGGCGTATCAAATTCTGGCAATTGGCCTGCTGACCGCTGCCTCGATGACCGCCTTTCAGGATTTGCAAGCCATCACCTGGCGCAACGTTGCCATTGGAGAACTGCCAGAAATCGTGGTGTATCGCAATCCCAACGGCACCTTCACCCGCCCGGTAACGGCGGCTGCCTTGCTGGCCATTCTCATTCAATTCCTGGTGCGCGGGAACACCAGCGCAGCCATCCCCTACTACGGGGTCGGCGTCTTCATGCCGATTGCTGTGATGGGGTTGGCCATGCGCGAACATGTCAAGCGGCATCTCACCGGTCGGGCGCGCACGCTGGGGCTGTTTGGTACCACCTTTGCCGCTACGCTTTCGACCATCATTTTCGTTGGACAAATTGTGACGAAGTGGAACGAAGGCGGCTGGGTGGTTCTGATTGTCTTCTCTGTTCTGATTTTGGGCGCAAACCTGCTGCTGCTTTCCCCTGCCGGTTACCGCGACCCGCAAGATATTCACCGTGTCATCCGCGAGAAATCGCGCATTCATGGCCCGATGGGCAACATCGTCGAATGGCAATCGCTCAAAATGCAGGAATATCGTTACCACTTACTGCTGTCCGTTGCACGTTTCTTCGGGCTGTTCGGCCTGTTTAAGCCGCTCCGCTTCGACGATTGGCCGGCGCCGGCACCTGCTGGTGACTTCGAGCAGGCGCTCCATCATCAAGGAAATCAAACGTTTCTGGAGCAATATCTGAACAACCAGCCCGTGCCCCCGCCGCATCTGGGCGGTGCGCCCAACGAGACACGACAGGCACACAGCAACATCCACTAAGCAGGTAGGGCGAGAGAATCTCTCGCCCTACTTTATGGTAAGATTTATTCGCTCATTCATTTCGCAAGGACGGACGCATGACCGAAACATTCTCTCCCGCGAGCCACCTGCGCGAGGAATTTCACCAGAAACAATCGCTCTTCGATGCCCAACCCGCTATCGTCCAGCGTTTTCTGGAAGCCCAATCGCGCAAAATTGCTGAGGCACTCATCGAACATCAGCCACAAGTGCGCTTTACCCTGCCAGACCGCATCGTGGCCGAACTGCCGCAAATTGAGCAGCCAGCCACCATCACCGTGCCATCGGAACACCGCGAGCAGGCCGTCGGTGGGTTCCGTAATCGTCTGATGAAGCGAGATGTTAAAGAAGAGTTGCGTCACCGTCTGAACGAATTGGAACAATCACCCGACCAGGCCATTGCAACCAGCGCGGGGTTATTGCGCTACGCTGCCGCCATTCACATGGTTCACAACATGCTCCCTGCCGGGCGCACAGTTGAATACCGCCCCGACGAGGGAGAAGACATCCCCACCATTCCGGTCGCCGATATGGAGCCGGAATCAGCGATTACGCAGGCCACCGATGCAATTGCCGAAGAAGGCAAAGCCGAGAGCGGACGCGGTGATTTACAGGTGCCGTTCGTTCCCGCTGCGCGGCGCTTCTATTTGCCGCAATGGGTAGCATTCGATGACCAGGGCAAACTACTGGTCGGGAGCGTGGAGGAAGCCGAAGCGCACATCGCTTCGATGCAGCGGTACATCGAAATCTTGCACACAGCCTCCTCGATTGCGCCTTACATCATTGCCGACGAGGAATATCAGCGCAAACGCTACGGCATGCTGGGACAACTCATCAACCAGGGACGGGCGCTGGCAAAGCACAAAATCGGGGAAATCATCGCCACCATCAAAGAACGCGCCGCAGCCGGGTCGCTCAATCGCGGCTTGAGCTTAAGCCTGCCCTATTTTGACGACCAGGATTTGAAAATGGATGTCTTGCGCTTCGAGGTCATCCCCGCGGGGCGAATTATGTTCGTGCCGGCCTTTGTGGTACGCGCCGCGCGCGAGGAGGCTGTCAAACGCGCGCAAGATACCCGCTTCAACGCATCTACCCGCAAGCACATGCTCGCCGGGTTGAAGATGCTGGAGGATGCCTTCTACAAACCACAGGGATAGGATGTCATTCCGCTTCCCCTGGCGGGCAGGGAATGGCACTTAACTTTTTAACCCGCACCTGACCCAACGGAAGAAACGCGTATGCTTTTTTCTCTGCTCTTACTGGCACTGATTGTGTACCTCTCCTGGCGCGCCGCCCCGCGCGAACGGCAGGAAGATGCTCACGTTCACGGCGCAGGCCAGGTCGGCCTGCTGGCGGCCATTGCTCTCTTCGGGGTAGATTACTTCACCTCGTATTACTACGCCACCGGCGAAATGCTGCACGTCCTGCATCCACACGGGTTAGACCACCTGGCCTACTACGCCATCTTTATCATTGCCATCGCCAACATCACCTTTGGCTTTTTGTACATGTACTTTTTGGGCGTATTCAAAGAGGGCGGCGGCTCCTTTGCGGCAGCCATTCGCTACCTGGGGCCTGCGGTAGGGTTGGTGGTGGCGGTTGTCTTGCTGCAAGATTACGTCTTCACAATTGTCGTTTCCACGCTTTCCGGCGCAGACCAGCTGCTCTCTCTGGGGCAGTGGGGAAATTCCCCCTGGTACGTCAACTTTCTGATTGGCGCAGCCATGGTCAGCACCACCTGGTACATCACCATTCGCGGACGCGGTGAATCGGCGCAGGTGGTCTTTACCGGGTTGGGCATCTTTGTTCTGTTGACACTGACGATGGCTGTGGGGCTATTCATTGCCAAAGCCAGCGGCGTCCCGCCCCTGCCGCGAGAGACCGAACACATCGTTGCCGAACCATCCATCTGGCGCGCCCTGTTCTACCTGATTGCTGCCGCGATGAAAGGACTGGTGGCGCTCACCGGCCTGGAAGCCATGGCCGACGGCATTCAATTCGTCATCGAAGACGACCCCGGCTTCGTCAAATGGGGCAAAAAGCACCTGCCCAGGCTGAACTGGCTGTGGAACTATTACAGCGGCAAAACCGGCATTGGGCGCACCGTGCAGACAGCGTTTCTGTTCTACGGCGCACTCACTACGCTCTTTCTGACGTACTTCGGCATTCACTTTCAGGCGTATGACGGCGTACAGGGACGCACGCTGGTCGGTAACCTGGCGTATATCGGGTTTACCACCCTATCCGAACAGGGCGGTGTGATTCTCTTTTGGGCCTACCAAATTCTGGCCGTCGGGCTGCTGACCGCTGCCTCGATGACCGCCTTTCAGGATTTGCAGGCCATCACCTGGCGGAATGTGGCTATCGGCGAAATTCCTGAAGTTGTGGTTTACCGCAACGCCAAAGGCACATTTACCCGCCCGGTTACCGCTGCCGCCATCGCCGCCATCCTCATCCAGTTCCTGGTGCGTGGCAACACCAGCACAGCCATCCCCTTCTACGGGGTAGGCGTCTTCTTGCCCATCACCATCATGGGGTTGGCAATGCGCCGTCATGTGCAATTGAACCTGACAGGGCGCGCTCGCACGTTCGGATTATTCGGTACAACCTTTTCCATCTTTCTCTCCAGTTTCATCCTGGTCGGGCAAATCGTTACCAAGTGGAACGAGGGCGGTTGGGTTGTTCTACTCACAATGGCCTTCCTCATACTCATCAGTTACATCATCCTGATTTCGCCTGCCGGGTATCGTGACCCTCAAGACATCCACCGCATCATCCGCGAAAAATCGCGCGTTGAAGGTCCAATGGGAAACGTGGTCGAGTGGCAATCGCTGAAAATGCAGGAATACCGCTATAAACTGCTGACCAGCGTGGCCGATTTCATGGCAATCTTCGGGGTGATGAAACCGTTGAGCGCGGAAATTCCGGCCCCACTCCCCGCCGGCGATTACGAAGATGCCCTGAAACCCAAAGGCAGAAAAACCTTTTTGGAGCAATACCTGGCAAGCCAGCCCAAAACAGCCCCCCGGCTGGGCGGCGCACCCAAAGAAACCGTCTCCCCTCCTGAGGAGCAGGAATAAAAACGCGGCAACAAGTTCGATGTCATGCCTTCTGAACCGATTCAATGCCTGCGTCCTCAGCAGGTATTTCACTCGCTCGAAACCTCGCCCGATGGCCTGACGACCGCCGAAGCGCAAGCGCGTCTCTCGCTCTATGGCGAAAACGTCTTACGGGAAGAACAGCGTGAACCGCTCAGTCACAAAGTGTTGCGGCATGCTGTTCACCTGCAAGCCCTTCTCCTGATACTGGCCGCCCTACTGGCCGCCTTTGGCGGCGATGTGGGCTTGTCGGTCGTCATCCTGGCGCTGGTCATGTTCAACGCCCTCTTTTCGTATTGGCGAGAATACCGCGCCGAGCAAGCCGTAGAAAAACTCAAAGCCATCCTGCCCGCCTACGCACACGTTCTGCGCGACGGCAAAAGCCAAACCATCCTGGCGCGAGAAGTTGTGCCTGGTGATGTGTTGATACTGGCTGAGGGCGATAACATTCCCGCTGATGCGCGCGTGGTCGAAGAATACGGCCTGCGCGTCAACAACGCTACCCTGACGGGCGAATCCGTCCCGGCGCGCAAAATTGCAGATGCATCCTTTCAACAAGGCATCAGCGAGCTGGAACAACCCAACCTGATTTTTGCCGGCACTTCGGTCGCTGCTGGCACCGGCCGGGCAGTGGTCTATGCAACCGGCATGTTGACCCAGTTCGGACGCATTGCCCATCTCACCCAGAGCATCGCCGACCCACCCAGCCCTATGCAGCGCGAGCTGCGCCAGGTGACCAAAATCATCACTCTGGCGGCGCTCGCAATTGGCCTGCTCGTCCTCGTCGTCGGCTTCACCACCGGACTGGGCCTGAGCCAGACCGACCTGCTGGTGTTCACCCTCGGCATCATCGTCGGCGTGATTCCGGAAGGCCTGCCCGCCACGCTCACCCTTTCCCTGGCGATGGCGGTACAACGATTAACCCAGAAAGGTGTCCTGGTCAAAAAACTCAACACCATCGAAACACTCGGCTCGGTATCGGTCATCTGCACCGACAAAAGCGGCACACTCACTCAGAACCAGATGACCGTGCGCGAAATCTGGGTTTCTCGCCGCAAAATCAAAGTGACCGGGGTGGGTTACGAACCCAAAGGCAATTTCAACCCCAAACCCGACGGACACATCTGGGGCGAAACCCTGCTTGGCCTGCTGGAGGCCGCCGATTGCTGTAACAACGCCCGCCTGAACCCGCCCTGCGCTGAACATCCAACCTGGACCAGTCTGGGCGACCAGACTGAAGCGGCTATGAAAGTGGCCGCGCTCAAAGCCCATATCAACGAAAAAGAGCTCAACTTGCTCTATCCGCGCATCCATGAAATTCCCTTCGATGCACGCCGGAAACGAATGACCACCATCCACCGTACACCGCAGGAAGTGGTGGCTTTCACCAAAGGCGCACCGCGCGAGGTGTTGCAACTCTGTACACACATCGAAATTGATAACCAGGTCGTGCCACTCGATGAAGACCTGCGCCGGGAAATTCTCACCGCAAATGACGACTACGCCCGCCGTGCGTTGCGTGTGCTGGCCGTTGCGCGGCGTGAACTACCGACAGACATCAAAACCTACCGCGCCGAAACGGTGGAACGCGACTTGACCTTTCTCGGCCTGATGGCAATGATGGACCCGCCCCGCCCCGAAGTAGAAGCCGCCATTAAAACCTGCCGCCAGGCCGGAATTCGCATCATCATGATTACCGGTGATTACGGCCTGACCGCCGAATCACTCGCACGGCGCGTGGGAATGCTGACCAGCCCACATGCCCGTATCATCACCGGCGCCGAACTGGAGACGATGAGTGACATCGAACTGAACAAAGCCCTGCAGGGTGAAGTGCTCTTCGCACGCATGGCGCCCGAACACAAAATGCGTATCGTTTCGGCACTTCAGGCGGCCGGCGAAGTAGTCGCCGTCACCGGAGACGGGGTAAACGACGCCCCTGCCCTGCGAAAGGCCGATGTGGGCGTGGCGATGGGCGTCGTTGGCACCGATGTTGCTAAAGAAGCCGCCGACATTATTCTGACAAACGACAACTTCGGCGCTATTGTCCATGCAATTGAAGAAGGACGTACAATCTATAATAATGTTCGTAAATTTGTCACATACATCTTCTCCAGCAACGTACCAGAAGTGATGCCCTTTTTGGTGACAGCCAGTTATCCTTCCATTCCTCTGGCATTAAACGCACGCCAGATTCTTGCGATTGACCTGGGCACCGACCTGTTGCCCGCAGTTGCACTTGGCACCGAAAAACCCGAACCCAACGTCATGCAGCGTCCGCCGCGTAAGCGCGGCACCCGCCTGGTCGATAACTTCCTGCTGGTACGTTCGTTTCTCTGGCTCGGAATGCTCGAAGCCCTGTTGTGCTATCTTGGCTTCTTTTCGGTTTACCTGTTCTCCGGCAATGCAGAACAGCTCGGGCTTCCCTTCCTGACGGAATTGCCCATTCCTGCGCTGGTTCGTCTGGACCTGACACCTGAAGAAGCCGCCAAAATGGCGACCACTGTCTTCCATGCTGGCGTGGTCATGGCGCAAATTGGCAACGCGTTTGCCTGCCGCTCCGAAAGTCTGCGGAACACGCGGCTCGGTTGGGGAAGCAACCGCCTGTTGTTGTACGCCGCCTTGCTGGAGACCGTCGGCATCCTGCTGATTATCTACATTGAAGAAGTTGCCGGATACTTTGGACACACTGACCTGCCCCTGCGCTACTGGCTCGGACTGGGATTATTCCCCTTCCTGCTGTATGGCATGGAATGGATTCGCAAACAGGCCGTGCGTCTGTTCTTTGCTTTGCGACACGAAGCCACGGGTATCAGCCCGGCCTCATCCACCACTCCCTGAACACAATTCCCCGGTGCAGACAGAAAAACCCAAAGCGCTCGCGCAAGCGACAAATACCTGATAGCACCGGGCTACCCTCTCGCAGGTTTCAGATAGGTTTTTGAGAACCGTAAGGAGATGCGTATGAAAGTCATCGTAATGGGATGCGGCAGAGTAGGGTCGCAGGTCAGCCTGCTGCTGGCAAATCGCGGCCACGACGTGACGGTCATAGACCACCGCGATGCCGATGCGCTGGCCCGTCTTGGCCCAAATTTCAAAGGACGGGTCATCAATGGGCTGGGATTCGACCGCCAGGTGCTTCTGGAAGCCGGTATCCAGAACGCCGACGCGTTCGTAGCCGCCAGCGCTTCCGACAACGCCAATATCATCGGCGCGCGCATCGCCCGCAATATCTTCCATGTGCCACGCGTGGTTGCCCGCATGTACGACCCGCGCCGTGCAGAAATCTATCAGCGCCTGGGACTGATGACCATCTCCAGCACCGATTTGGGAGTGCGCCAGATTTACGAAATGGTCACCCACACCGACCTGGACGTGGTGAAAAAATTCGGACGCGGCGAAGTCAGCCTGATAGCCATCGAAGCCGGCGCGCACCTGGAGGGACGCACCGTACGCGATTTGAGCATCCCCGGCGAAGTGAGCGTGGTCTCCATCACGCGCGATGACCGCGCGTTCATCCCCACCGGCGGTACGGAATTTCGAGAGGGAGACATTGTACACCTGGCAGTGCTGGCGACTTCCATGACACGCCTGGAAGAACTGCTCGGTATCGAAAGGAGGAACTGACCATGCACGTCGTCATTGTCGGTGGTGGAAACACCGGTTCATACCTGGCAAAAATGCTCCTCGAGGGTGGACATTCCGTCCGCATTATCGAAGAACGCCCTTTTATTCTGGAAAAACTGCGCAAAGAGCTACCCGCCGAAACCGTGCTGGCCGGAGATGGGTCTTCGCCGTCCATGCTGGAGCAGGCCGAAATCCGCAAAGCGCATGTGCTGGCCGCCGTCACTGGAGATGACGAGACCAACCTGGTCATCAGCTCGCTGGCACGTTTCGAATTCAACGTTCCTCGCATCATTGGACGGGTCAACAATCCTAAAAATCACTGGTTGTTCACCAAAGAAATGGGGGTAGATGTGGCCCTCAACCAGGCCGACATCCTGGCGCACCTGGTTGCTGAAGAAATGTCTATGGGCGACATGATGACCCTGCTCAAACTCAAACGGGGAGAATACTCTCTCGTAGAAGAAAAAGTACACCCGGCCGCCATCGTTTGCCAAAAAGCACTCAAAGATGTGCAGATTCCCGAAGAATGTACTATCGTTGCAATCATCCGTCAGCATCAACTCATCATCCCGCGCGGCACAACGGTGCTGGAAGCGCTGGATGAAGTGCTGGCGCTGGTTCACCACAAACGACTGGCAGAATTTGCCGCCCTGCTCGCACCACCTTTCCCCATAGAGAGAAGATGAGAGATGGGAACAAAAAGGCATAATTACCGTTTTCCCCTCACCCCATAAGGTAAGGGGAGATAGTTTCAACGTTTTCTCCATACGCTCGCGCTGCCTGTTATGACTTTTGGGGCATCGCTTTCGGGAAAAAATTATCGAACCTTAACTTGAATAAAAACTCCATCGTGCTAGAATATGATGTATCTACTCGTGTTTGGTCCCTTTTCAGAGGAGGAAATCACCATGAAACCAGCAAGACCATTTCTTTTCGTTTTCGTTCTGCTGACGATTGTTAGCCTAGCATGCAGTTTTGGCGGCAGTGCGCCCGCAAACACACCGGCACCAGTAGAAAAGCCCACGGAGGAGAAAGCAACAGAAGCACCCAAAGCCACCCCTACCCCAGAAAGCAAAGCGATTAAAGCACTTGATGACCTGCGCAACGCTGTCATCCAAATCGAAGCCACGGGCACCTTCGTCGAACCGCAGGGAACAGTTGTAAATGCCGATTGGGGCGGCTCCGGCTTCCTGATTGACCCATCCGGCATCGCCGTTACCAACAACCACGTCGTGACCGGCGCGGCTACCCTGAAAGCGATTCTGAACGGAGAAACCTATCGCGCGCGTGTGCTGGGCGCTTCGGAATGTGCTGATTTGGCCGTTATCCAACTGGAAGGGGGCGACTTCCCTTATCTGGACTGGTACGCCGATGCCCCCAAGACCGGAATGGAAGTGTACTCCGCAGGCTTCCCACTGCGTGAACCAGAATTCACGCTCACCAAAGGCATCATCTCCAAAGAAAAGGCCGATGGACAAACCTCATGGGCCTCGCTCGATTACACCCTCAGCCACGATGCTACTATCAACCCCGGCAACTCTGGCGGCCCGCTGGTCAACAAAGACGCCCAGGTGGTCGGCGTCAACTATGCCTCGCGCTCGCAATTCAACCAGTACTTCGCCATTGACGCCAAAACCGCGCGCAAATTCGTCGAAGACCTGAAAAATGGCAAAGACGTTTTGAGCATCGGCATTAATGGCACGGCCTTTGCACTGGAAGATGGCTCGCTCTCTGGTATTTGGGTTTCTTCGGTTAAATCGGGCAGCCCGGCAGATAAGACGGGCATCAAACCCGGCGATATTCTCTACCAGATGGAAAACCTGGTGCTGGCAACCGACGGTACAATGAAGAGTTACTGCGACATTCTGCGCTCGCGCAGCGCCACTGACACCATCGGGATTACCGTCATCCGCTTTGGCACCGGGGAACTGCTGGAAGGCCAGCTGAACGGACGCGAACTCAAAGTGACCGGCAACTTCAACACCGGTGGTGGGAGCAGCGGTGGCGGTTCCACCTCCAGCGGTGAAGCGCCCGCCTTCTTCGTGGAAGAATTTGACGGCAAGACCTCCCTGGATAACTGGTCCTACTTCGTTCTCGGAAGTGGCAACCGGGACAAGGTCAGCTTCCAGGTCAAAACCGATAGTTTCCTGGTAGATATTCAGGACCTGAACGTGTACGCCTATTTCTTCTACGAACCGTACACTTACACGAATGTTCGTATCTCCATGCGTGCCGAAAATCTCGGGCGCAATAACAACAACGTCAGCCTGATTTGCCGCTACAACCCAGAACGAAACCAGTGGTACGAGTTCAGCACCGAAGGCGGCGGCGTGTGGTACCTGTATGCCTACGACAATGGAAATTATAACGTGATTGCCCAGGGCGGCGCCAAAGCGCTCCGACAAGGCAAAGAAGTGAACGACTACGAAATGATTTGCCGTGACCGGGAAATCACCCTCATCATCAACGGTCAGGAAGTCCGACGAATCAACGAAAACAAGTTCGTCTTCAAAGAAGGACAGGTCGGGTTCAACATTTCTTCGCTGAACGTTTTGCCCATCACTGTAGATGTATACTGGTTTAGCATTGCTGAACCATAGCCCATTCTTGCAAAACCTCGCCCACAATTCCATCAACACCAGTAGCGACCGTCAGAAATGGCGGTCGCTGCTTTTCGATAGAGCTCTGCCGCTTTTGGGAAAACAGCGTTTTTGCCCACCACGCCAACAGCCTCTTGAGGAATTCACTTTCACTTTTTCTACGCCGTGTTAATGTTTTTCTATCATTCATAGAGTATCCTTTGGCAGGTATCAGCCCGGAAACTTAATCGCAACAGGAGTTATGAACCATGGGAAAAATCATCGGAATTGACCTCGGCACCACCAACAGCGTCGTTGCCGTCATGGAAGGCGGTCAGCCCACCGTCATCAGCACTGCAGAAGGCGGACGACTCTGCCCCTCGGTGGTGGCCTTCAACAAAAACGGCGAACGCCTGGTCGGACAAACCGCCAAGCGTCAGGCCGTTATTAACTCAGAAAACACCATTTACTCTATCAAACGCTTCATCGGACGCCGCTTCGAGGAGACAGAAACCGAACGAAAGATGGTGCCTTATCAGGTTGTGGAAGGACCGGCGGATGATGTGCGCGTCAAAATCCCGGTGACAGGGCGCGAATACAGCCCGCAAGAAATTTCAGCAATGGTGCTGGCGAAACTCAAAGCCGATGCCGAGGCTTACCTGGGTGAATCTGTCACCGAAGCGGTCATTACCGTTCCGGCCTACTTCAACGACTCGCAGCGCCAGGCCACCAAAGACGCCGGGCGGATTGCCGGTTTGGACGTAAAACGCATCATCAACGAACCGACCGCTGCCGCGCTGGCCTACGGGCTGGATAAGAAATCCAACGAAACCATCCTGGTGTT
The DNA here is from genome assembly GCA_025056175.1 of Anaerolineales bacterium. Classification (GTDB taxonomy): domain Bacteria; phylum Chloroflexota; class Anaerolineae; order Anaerolineales; family Villigracilaceae; genus UBA5195. The sequence continues at coordinate 26,258 of JANWWK010000051.1, read as the reverse complement.
CGACCTGGGCGGTGGTACGTTTGATGTCTCCATCCTGGAAGTCGGCGAAGGCGTCATCGAAGTCAAAGCCACCAGCGGCGACACGCACCTGGGCGGCGATGACTGGGACCAGCGCATCGTCAACTGGGCGGCCGATGAATTCAAGAAACAGGAAGGCATTGACCTGCGCACCGACCGTCAGGCGCTGCAACGCCTGCGCGAGGCTGCCGAAAAAGCCAAAATCGAGCTCTCCAGCATGATGGAGACCGAAATTAACCTGCCCTACATCACCGCCGATGCCAGCGGCCCCAAGCACCTGCTCCTCAAACTGACCCGTGCCAGATTTGAGCAAATGACCGAAGACCTGCTCAACCGCTGCCGCATTCCGTTTGAGAACGCGCTGCGCGATGCCGGCCTGAAGGCGAGCGACCTGGACGAAGTTGTCCTCGTAGGCGGTTCAACGCGTATGCCGATGGTGCAGGAATTGGTACGAAAACTGACCGGCAAAGAGCCGAACAAATCCGTCAACCCAGATGAAGTCGTAGCGATTGGCGCGGCCATCCAGGGTGGCGTACTGGGCGGTGAAGTGCGCGACATTCTGCTCCTGGATGTCACCCCGCTCTCGCTGGGCGTTGAAACCCTGGGCGGCGTGATGACCGTCATGATTGAGCGCAACACCACCATCCCGGTGAAAAAGACCGAAATTTACTCCACCGCCGCCGATGGACAGACCGCCGTAGATATTCACATCCTGCAAGGCGAGCGCCCGATGGCTGCCGATAACATGAGTCTGGGCCGATTCCGCCTGGATGGCATCCCGCCTGCGCCGCGTGGCACGCCACAAATCGAAGTGACCTTCGATATTGATGCCAACGGCATCCTGCACGTCACCGCCCGCGATAAAGCCACCGGCAAAGAGCAGAAGGTGACCGTGACGGCTTCCACCAACCTGAGCAAGCAGGACATCGAACGCATGGTCAAAGAAGCGCAGGCACACGAAGCCGAAGACAAGAAACGCAAGGAACTGATTGAAGCCCGCAACCAGGCCGATAACCTGATTTACCAGGTGGAAAAGACCATGCGCGACCTGGGCGAGAAACTTCCCTCTGCCGAACGCGGTGAAGTGGAAGCCAAAATCAACGACCTGAAATCTGCGCTCAACAGCGACGACGCCAACCGTATCCGCAAGGCCAGCGAAACCTTGCAGCAATCCTTCTACAAGTTGAGCGAGAAACTCTACAGTCAGCCCCAGGCGCAAGGTCAGCCTGGCACTGCCACCCCGCCCTCCGGCGATGATGTGGTAGATGGCGAAGTGAAAGACGCGTAAGCATAAGATACATCAACGAGAAGACAGGCGATTCTGCAAGAATCGCCTGTCTTTTTATCGTTTGAGAGATGGATTACGTTTATAATCTCCGCCATGTTCAAACGCCCCCACCGAATCGTTCTGGCCGTCATCGGCTTGCTGATATTGGCAACGGCCATCTACAACCTCCCTTTCGTCCACTCCCGGCTCGCCTGGCGGGTCGAGGCGTTCCAGGCAAAAATCCGCCAGTTCTTCCGCCCACCTGCCGAGCAGGTTTTCATCCCCGCCGCGCCGACTGCCGGCCCAACGACGCTGCCCACGCCCATCGTCACGCGCGTCGAACCACCGGTGACGGCGACGCCAACCCTGCCGCTCCCAACCGATACGCCCACCATCACCCCTACGCCCCTGCCCCAACGGGTGGACTTGAAAGGCGACCGCTTCTACACTGACCAGAAAAATCGCTGGAACTACTGCGGACCGGCCAACCTGGTGATGGCGCTCAAATTTTGGGGCTGGAAAGGCCTGCCCGGACGCACCGACGACCTGCGTGACCAGGTTGCCAGCGTGGTCAAGCCCGGTTTTGCCGACCCCAGCAAGAACTTCATCGAACGCGGACGGCTTGACCTGAACGTGATGCCCTATGAAATGGCCGATTTCGTCACCAATTACACTGATTACGCCGCGCTCATCCGGCATGGCGGCGAACTGAATACGCTCAAAGCCCTCGTGAGCGCCGGGTTTCCCCCCGTCATCGAAAAAGGCTACTACGAGCGCGATACCCAGGGCAAGCGCACCTGGATGGGACACTATCTCTTCGTCACCGGTTATGATGACGCCGAAAACGTCTTCATCGTGCAAGACGCCTATTACCTGAACGAGGAAAAACCGCGCAAGAACCGGCGCATTTCCTACGAAGAGCTCCTGGAAGGCTGGCGCTCGTTCAACTACCTCTTCATGGTCGTCTATCCGCCTGAACGGGAACAAGAGCTGATGACCATATTGGGCAACTGGAGCGACCCGCAATGGGCGTACCGTCATGCCCTGGAACTGGCCGAAACCGATATTCAGACCCAGACCGAAATTGACCTGTTCTTCTCCTGGTTCAACAAAGGCACCAGCCTGGTGCAATTGCAGGATTACGCGGGTGCCGCCGCAGCCTATGACCAGGCCTTTACCCTCTATGCCGGGTTGACGCAAGACAACAGCCAGCGGCCTTATCGCATGGTCTGGTATCAGACCGGCCCGTATTGGGCTTACTTCTATACCGGACGTTACCAGGATGTCATCAACCTCGCCAACGTCACGCTCGCTACGCCTTCCGTAGGGCCAACGCTTGAAGAAAGCCTGTACTGGCGCGCGATGGCCTATTACGCCCTGGGGCAAACCGGCCCTGCCGCCAAAGACATGCTCGAAGCCGTGCGCCTGAACCCGAATTTTGCTCCGGGCATTCAGCGATTGAAAGAATGGGGATTGCGCTAACCCGCCAAATGCCGTATGAAGACCTTCTCGATTGTCGTCCCGGTCTATTACAACGAACTCAACCTGCCAGAGACCGTCCCCCAACTGCTGGCGCTGAGCAGCCAACTGCCCGAAATGCGCCTGGAACTGGTCTTCGTGGATGACGGCTCCGGCGACCGTTCGCTCGAAATCCTGCGCGATTTTCAGGTTCGACATCCCGACTGCATCCGCATCGTCAAACTGACGCGCAATTTCGGCTCGATGGCCGCCATTCAGGCCGGTCTCGCCGTTGCCAGCGGCGATTGCGTGGGCATGATTGCCGCCGATTTGCAAGACCCGCCCGAATTGTTCCTGGAGATGGTCGCACACTGGCGAAACGGCGTCAAAGCCGTGTTCGCCGTGCGTCAGGAGCGTGAAGACCCGCCTCTCTCGGCCTGGTTTGCCAACCGTTATTACGACCTGATACGCCGCTTTGCCATCCGCGATTACCCCATCGGCGGATTCGACTTCTTCCTGATTGACCGCCAGGTCGTGCAGGAAATCAACCGCATCCACGAAAAGAACACCAACCTGCTGACGCTCATCTTCTGGCTCGGTTTCCGCCCGGTTCTTATCCCCTACACCCGCCGCAAACGCCGTAAGGGCAAATCGCGCTGGACTCTTTCCAAAAAACTCAAGCTATTCATCGATACCTTTGTGGCCTTCTCGTATTTCCCCATTCAACTGCTCTCGCTGGTCGGCTTTCTGGTGGCGCTGGGCGCATTTCTGTATGGCGCGTTCATCTTTTTCTACTGGCTGTTTGTTGGGATTCGCGTGGAAGGCTGGGTTTCGACCATGATTATCCTGACCTTTACCTCCGGCGTGCAAATGACCCTGCTCGGCATTCTGGGCGAATATCTCTGGCGCGCGCTGGATGAAATCCGCCGCCGCCCGCCGTATGTGATTGACGAGATTTTTGAGCAAAAGAACCCGCTGGGTTGACGATGAAACGTACCGATGCCGCCATCCTCGCCCTCTACCTGCTGCTGCCCTGGTTTTTCTTCGGGCTGGGGGTAGATGTTTTGCGCGCGCCGCTCGCCCCGGGCGACGGCTACATCAGCGGTCTGCCCACCAAACTGTTCGGGGCCAGCCTTTCGGCCTGGAACCCCTATTTGCAGGCGGGAACTTTCACGTTCAAAGACATTGGCTTCCAATTCCTCTACCTGCCTTCGGTCGTGGTGATGGCGTTGTTCCCCAACCCGTTTGGCTACAACCTGCTAATTCTCTCCCATTACGCGCTGGCAGGCATGTTCACGTTTCTCTTTCTGCGCAAACTGCGCCTGGACGCGCCGCCGGCCTTTTTAGGCGGGCTGGCATTCATGTTTTGCGGCTTTGCTTCGGCGCACCTGGCGCATTACATGATTATCGTCACGATGGCCTACCTGCCGATTCTGCTCTACGCCATCGAAACCTGGCTGCAATCCCGCCGTTGGCTGCACCTGGCGCTGGCTGCGCTGGCCTTTGGGCTGAACCTGTTCGGGGATTATCCCGCCGTCTCGCTGTATATCGGGATGGTTTCGTTTCCCTACCTCTGGTTTCGCGCGCTGACCGGGCAGGAATCGCCCGGTGAGCCGCTCCTGGCGCGGCTGAAAACCGCGCTACTGGCTTCGGCGGTCATCTTCCCGGGCGGGGTGGCGATTGCCGCCGCGCAGGTCTTTCCAATTCTCGAATCCCTGCCGCTCGTCACGCGCGAAAAAATCTCCTACGAATTCTTTGCTTCGTTCTCCTTCCCGCTCTATCAACTGCCCATGCTCCTGTTTCCATATTTGTTCGGAGCAAACAGGGAAAGCCTCTTCCCCGCACCCTACTTTGGCGAACCGAACCTGATGGAACTGACTGGTTACGTGGGCATTCTGCCGCTTTTCCTCTCTGCGCTGGCACTGCTCCTGCCCAAACGCGACCGGCAGGTCTATTTTTGGGCATTGGTGGCGCTGGGAGCCTTCTTGCTGGCTCTCGGAGATTCGACTCCGCTCTATCGGCTCATGTACCGCGTGCCGCTCTACAACATGTTCCGCGTCCCAGCGCGCAACTGGCTGGAGTTCAGTTTCGCAACGGCGGCCTTGAGCGCCCTGGCAGCGCAGGCTCTCTTGCATCAAACGCTGGAAAAGAAAACGTATTTTCTCCTTCTCGCCGCGCTCTCTGCCGCCTTTCTGGCCTGGAGCGGCTTTGTCCTGTTCGGATGGGATTCTCTGTTTCCTCACCTGCGCGAACAGGAAGCCTGGCTGCAAAATCTCCGTCTGTCATCCCCAACGGTGTATCTGCCGCTCGCGTTCCTGATGCTGTCGATTCTCGGCCTGGCGCTGCTCTACCGTTACCGGCAGACCCCCTTTATGTGGGGCGCGCTCAGCCTGCTCTTGCTGGCCGACCTGTTTACGTTCGGGCGTCCATTCAATGAGTATCCCCGCCTGCTCTTCGTTGAAGGGCAGCCAAACCCGGCAGCAGAGTACATCCGGCAGGCGCCAGGCCGCGTTTACCCGCTCAACTTTCAGGGCCAGGAGCGCGAACTCCAGCCCAACCTGAACATGCTCTACGGCATTCCCGTCATCAATGCCTACTCCAACATCTGGCTCAAGGACTACGTTGCCATCACTACATTCAATTTGGACGCTCCCGCCGGGCGCAAGCGTGACCTGATTGCCAACAACCGCGTCCTATCCGTCCTGTCCACCCGCTACCTGATAACTTCCAGCGCGGAACAAAAAGATTACATTGCGCGGGTGAAAGCCTCCGGCGGCAATCAACCCGGCGAAGTGCTGGTGCAGGGTTTCGATTCGCCAGGCTGGGAATTCGTCTCGCCGGCTTCTGCTTCAGGAACAATTGCCACGCTGCAAGGCCGCCGGGAGGGAAAGAAAAAAGAACCCGGCCTGCTACAGATTTCCTTCCCCATCCAGCCAAATGCCACCTACCAGGTCACGCTCGAAGCGCGGATTCCCGTCGGGACAGCCGCCAAACCGCTGATTGTGGATTTTTTCGGCAAAAACTACGATGGCGCCGGGCAGGAACGGCTGATTGACCCCCTCACCATAACCAAAACATTCCGCTCCTATCGTTTTCTCATCTTCACACACGATTACGTCCCCGCAGAAAGCTATTTGCGCGTTTTCACCTATTCCGAACAGCCCTATGAAGTCCGCAACGTAACCCTGACCCGGCTCGAAAGCCAGGATATTCCTGTGCCGCTCTGGCAGGGAGAAGCCGAAGGCGATACAGCCCTCTACCGGCGGGTTTATGACGCGCCCAATGACATCACGCTCTACGAAAACCGCAACGCCCTGCCGCGCGCGCGTTTTGTCGAACGGGTGATTCCGGTCAACGGCTGGGGCGATGTGTTTTACTACCTGTGGCTCGCGCCCGAGTTCGACCCCTCCACCACCGCCCTGGCAGAGGGTCTGCCGTCAGAGTGGACGGGACTCTCGCTGGGAGAAATTCTTGAAGAAACCTATGAAAATGAAACGGTCACTTTGCGCATCCGAACCAATTCTCAGGCCTTTCTGGTGCTGGCCGATACGTGGTATCCCGGCTGGAAAGCCTTCATAGACGGTCAGGAAACGCCCATCTATAAAACCTATGGCACACTGCGCGGCATTTCGATTGGCGCGCCGGGCGAACATCGGATAGAATTCCGCTTCGTTCCGATGAGTTTCTATCTGGGGCTGGGCGTCTCCCTGATTTCGACCCTGTTGCTGTTCTTGACCGCCCTTTCTCTCGACCGACGCAAAATGACATGAAGCTGCTTCACTTTGCCGACGCGCATATTGACATGGCGAATTATGGCCGCCACGACCCGCAGACCGGACTTCCGCTGCGGGTGCTGGACTTTCTCAAATCCCTCGACACAATTGTCGAAACCGCCATTAGCGAGCGGGTTGACCTGGTGATTTTCGCGGGAGACGCCTACAAAGACCGCACGCCCGCCCCCACCTTCCAACGCGAGTGGGGCAAACGGATTGTCCGGCTTTCGCAGGCAAAAATTCCCACCATTCTGCTGGTTGGCAACCACGATGTCTCCCCCTCCATCGGACGGGCGCATGCCATCCAGGAATTTGACACGCTCGCCGTGCCTTTTGTTCACGTTATTGCCAGTCCCCGGCTGCTCACCGCCGAACAACTCGGCCTGCCCGTACAGGTCATCGGGCTACCGTGGGTTTCACGTTCCGGGGTGATGGCCGCGCTGGATGTAGACGCCGATAAAGCCTGCATCGAAATCGAAAGCACCCTGACCGAGCTGGTACAACGCTACATTCAACAGGCCGACCCTTCCCTGCCGCTCATTCTCACCGCCCACGCTTCGGTGCAGGGTGCATCCTACGGTGCGGAACGCATGGTCATGCTCGGCGCAGACGTGGTTCTACCAGGTTCGCTCGTCAAAGACCCGCGCTTCGACTACGTGGCGCTTGGACACATCCACAAAGCCCAAAACCTGAACGAGGACGGTCACCCGCCGGTCATCTACCCCGGCTCCATCGAACGGGTAGATTTCGGCGAGGCGCACGACGACAAATTTTTCATCGTAGCCGAAGTGCAAAAGGGCAAGACCGATGTCCAGTGGCGCAAACTGGAAGGAGTGCGTCCTTTCATCGAAGCCTGGGCCAGGCTCGAATCACCAGAAAACATCACCGCGCAACTCAAAGCAGCCCTGCCTGGCCCGAAAAAACTCAAAGATGCCATCGTCAAACTGACGGTAGATTACCCCCGCGATTACGAAAAATTAATTGACGAAGCCGAACTACGCCGCTACACCGCCGAATGCTTCGAGTTCCATCTGATTAAGCGTCCCCAAATTGAAGCGCGTATCCGTCTGCCGCAAAACGAAACGATAGCGACCCTCACCCCGCTGGAACTGCTTGACCTGTACTGGAAATCTAACCACCTCGACTCCGCCGAAGCTGAAGCCCTCAACGCCCTGGCGAAGGAAATCGTGGAGGCGGATACAGGTGAGCAGGGAAGCAGGGAAACAGGGAACGCGGAACACGAATGACCAATCTCTCTATTACGGTATTGCCATGCATTCAAACAAAAAATCTCATATCATAGGGGAGAATATGCGCTGGATATATATCTCCCCACACTTCGATGACGCCGTTCTCTCCTGCGGCGGGCTGATTTGGGAACAAACCCACAGCGGCATCCCGGTCGAAATCTGGACGATTATGGCCGGCGACCCACCCATCGGTGCGGAATCGGCGCTGGCCCAACAATTACATGCCAGCTGGCAGACCGCCAACGCCCAGGAGACGGTTACCCTGCGGCGCGGAGAAGACCAGAATTCAGCCCGGCGCGTGGGAGCTTCCATTCATCACTTCCCCTTCCCCGATAGTATCTACCGACGTTCCCAAACTGGAACGCTCTATTACCCGGAGGGAATTTTCGTCCCCCCCAATCCGCGTGAGGGCGCCCTCGTGCAGGAAATCGCTGAACAGGTTGCCGCCCGTCTGCGCCAGTATGACACCATCGTCTGCCCGCTGGCGATAGGCGGACACGTAGACCACGTTCTCACCCGCAAAGCCATCGAACAGTTGGGACGGCCACTCTGGTATTACGCCGATGTGCCGTATGTGTTCTGGCACACCGATTCGCTTGCGCCGATGACCGAAGGAATGACCGGGAAAACTTTCTTTATTTCCGCTCAGGGACTGGCTGGCTGGCAAGACAGCATCGAAGCCCATGCGTCGCAAATCACCTCGCTTTTTGCCGATGTGGCCGACATGCGTCAGAAAATCAAAGAATATGCCCATCGCCAAAATGGGTTGGTCTTGTGGGAACGCGATAACACCGCTTGATTTTGGACTGGATTCATGATATAGTATGCACGCGAACGGGAAAAATACGTTCGCGGCCGCGTTGCATCTCTGGTGGGAGATGCAACATATTCTTCTATACAGGATAGCAGCATGTCCACGATGTATTTGACCAAAGAGGGCTTCCAAAAACTTCAAGAAGAACTGGATTACCTGCGTACCGTCAAACGGCAGGAAGTCGCCGAGCGTCTTCACGAAGCAATGGAAGGTGGAGAACTCATCGAAAACGCTGAATACGAAGCAGCCAAGAACGAACAGGCCTTCGTGGAAGGACGCATTCAAGAGCTGGAAATCATCCTGGCGGCAGCGCACATCATTCAGGGACAAAATGACCCCACCAGCGTTCAGGTAGGGGATACCGTCACCATCCAGGAAGAAGGCGGCGAACCGGAAGAATACATCATCGTTGGCGCGGCAGAAGCCAACCCGCGTGAAGGCAAAATCTCGAACGAATCGCCGCTTGGCAAAGCCCTGCTCAACCGCCGTCCCGGGGATGTGGTCACCGTGGATGCGCCCGGCGGCTCATTCAAAGTCAAAATTCTCAAGACCACCTGAGAGACGGGGGCAGTCACCCAGAAGCCCCGCGCTGACTTCTGCCTGCGCAGAAGCTGTTGGCGCGGGCTTTTTTACGCACACAATACGCCCTCGAAGGACAACCCGATTATGGCAGAATACAACCAACTGGAACGCATCCGCCTGCAAAAAGTTGCCGAACTGCGCGCACAGGGCATCGAACCCTATCCCACGCGCGCCGAGCGCACACACACCAGCACCGAAGCAATTGCCGCGCTGGAAGAAGCCGAGCGACAAACGCCCCCCGCGGAAGTCAAAGCCACTCTCACCGGCCGTATCCGCGCCATCCGCCCGATGGGCAAACTGACCTTCGCCCATATCGAAGACGGAGCAGGCAAAATCCAGCTCTTTTTCCGTGTGAACGAACTGGGACAGGAGCGGATTGATTTTTTCAACAAGATGTACGACCTGGGCGATTTCATCCAGGCTTCTGGCGTTCTCATGCGCACCCGCACGGGAGAGCCAACCCTGCTGGTTCGCGATTTCGTCATGCTTGCCAAAGCGATTTCGCCCTTGCCTGCCGATAAAGATGTAGAACAGCCCGATGGCACGGTCAAACGCTATGCCGCATTAGAAGACCCGGAACTGCGCGCCCGTCAACGCTATGCCGATTTGGCTGTCAACCCGCACGTGCGCGAGACCTTCCGCAAGCGCGCAGCCATCGTCAAAGCCCTGCGCGACTTTCTGGATAGCCACGGTTTTCTGGAAGTCGAAACGCCCATCCTGCAGCCGCTGTATGGCGGCGCTGCGGCGCGTCCATTCATCACCCACCATAACGAACTCGACCAGGATATGTACCTGCGTATCTCCTTCGAGTTGTATCTCAAACGCTTGCTGGTGGGCAACCTGGAGCGCGTTTACGAAATCGGGCGCGACTTCCGCAACGAGGGCATTTCCTTTAAGCACAACCCGGAATTTACCCAATTGGAGTTCTACGCCGCCTATTTCGATTACCTGAAAGTGATGGAATTGACCGAAGCGATGATTGGCTACGTGTGCGATACAGTCTTCGGCACGCGCAAATTCACCTTTGAAAAAGAACCCGGCACAGTGTACGAACTCGATTTCAGCACCCCCTGGCGGCGGCTGGAGATGCGGCAGGGAATTCTGGAAACCAGCGGGATTGACATCGCCGAACATCCCACGGCTGAATCGCTCTTCCGCGCCATCGTCACCCGCCACCCCGATAAGAAACCCGACCCGCATGTGACGCGCGGGAAATTGATTGACTTCCTGCTCGGAGAGTTCCTCGAACCCACCCTCATCCAGCCCACATTCCTTTACGATTATCCCCGCGATATTTCCCCGCTCGCCAAACCCAAACCCGGCGACCCACTGACGGTCGAACGCTTCGAGGGGTATGTGGCTGGCTTCGAGCTGTGTAACGCCTTTACCGAACTCAACGACCCGCTCGACCAGGAACAACGCTTCCTGGATATGCAAAAAGACTTCCGTGACGAAGAAGAAGAAAAACACCCGCTCGACGAAGATTACCTGCGCGCCATGCGCTACGGAATGCCTCCCAACGGCGGCTTTGGTATGGGCATAGACCGCCTGACCATGCTCCTGACGAACAAACGCTCTATCCGCGAGGTGTTACTCTTCCCGGCCTTGCGGAAAGAGGAATAAAATCAAAAAAACGGTGGTCAAAAGACAGCGCAAGAGGGTCTCTTGCGCTGTCTTTTTAGAGCATCTCCGAACATTCACGCCACATCCGTATCGGCTTCAACCTGCGCCGGGCTTTCCTCGCCTTCCGCGCGCTTTGCGGTCCAGTTGGGAGAGAGGGCAGCAAAAATCCTACAAAACAGAGTAAGGGAGGGGGCTGGAATAGCTACTTTTCTGTTTTCCTGAAGTGATACCACAAAACAGCAATCGCGATAACAACAAGGCTCGGTATCAGCCCTTTCCACCAGTCTGCCACAAGAGCAGCCCAGCCATCTTCAGAATACAGGTAATACAACCAGACGCCGTAAACGAAACCAGCAACAGCGATGATGACATCACGCCATTCTTTAGTCATTGCTAACTCCTCCTTATGTAATGAAATTTTATGCTAATTCCAGCCACTTCTTCATCCAGTCGGTTGAAAGCAGAGCGATGAACAGGACGACCACAACAACCAGCGAAATCAGCCCGTAGACCGGGTCGAGGGTCTGGATGAGGAAGAATGACTCTGTCTGAAGTGCGCTCGTCTGGTAATTGGCAAAAACGCCGGTGAAGAAGTTGTTGGCGGCATGCATCCCCAGCGCCACTTCCAACGTCTGGGTTTTCAGAGTGACGTAGGCGAAGATGAACCCCATCAGCGCGTAGAACAACACCGAGAGGGAAAAGCCCATCACGTCCACTTCCGGGTTGGCTAAATGCGGCAGGGCAAACAACAGGCCGTTCAAGACCGCCAGCAGCACCGGCTGCTGGAGCAGTCGCCCGGTTGCCTGCAACAGATAGCCCCGAAAAAAATACTCCTCCGCGCTGGTTTGAAGCGGAAGCAGCACCAGCCCAATCAGCAGATAGGGCAAAACGCCGACCGGATTGGGGTTAGCCACGTAGCGGCCAGGGTAGAGTAACGCCTCGACAATTGAAGCGATGGTTGTCGCAACCAGCCAGAGCAGTGCGCCGAGCAAAATGCGTTTCCAGCTCACCCGCTCGAAAGGCGTGGTGAGGCTCTTGACCGAGCGTCCGTGCATCCAGCGGTTGACCAGCCACGTGCCAATGAGCAGGAAGGCAAAACTGGCTAACATCAGCGCGAACATAGTGGGAGACGCCTGTTTTGGCATCTCGCCACCGGTAGAAATCGCCATCACCACGCTAAAAGCAAATGCCCCACCTTGCCAGACGATGACAATAAGCAAGATACCCATCAGATAGCGCCACCATTCGTTTTTGCCCGTCTGGGCCTGAGCGAGAAAAAGATTTTGCATTACAACCTCCTGTTTCGATAAAATCATCAACGTTCGTTACCCTTGTGATAACGGCATTTCAATCGTAATTGGATTTTTCTTGAAGACCATCACCATCACAATTGCCGAAGAAAGAAGCAGAATTGCCAGCCAGACGATTCCTCCCGCCGTGCCGAACAGCGCGTTCATGCCATCACCCAGCGTAAAGAGCAGATTAGCCAACATATGCGCCAGCACAGCGTACCAGAATCCCAGCCGAATGCGGGCATAACCAAAAAGGAAGCCACCTATCAACTGCGGCAGGATGAGAATCGGCGCATACCACCAGGCATTCAAATTGCTGTAGTTGGTCAGGTGAATAAAGCCGAACAGCAAGACCGAAACGTAATAATACACCGCCACATAACGGCGAAAGAAATCGGCGTAGCGATGTCCCTGCCGGTCGCGCAGCCAGAAGAACAGCGTGATGGCAGCCCCAATCGTCAGGTAAAAGACGATTTTGACCAGCGGTGCAGACTCGGTCAGCCCGGAAGCCATCAACAAGTCGGCAAACGGCACTGGTGCAAACTGCAGCGTCACCAGGACAAACGAAATGAAAAAGAAAAACAGATTGGGGGCAAGCCAGAGCCGAAAGCCCAGTTCTTCCAGAAAGGGGACGACCAGAACCCCAATTGTCTGCATGAAGCGCAGCATTTCCGCCTCGGCTTCTTCTGCTACATGCTCACTTTGGATGGGAAGCAACGATTCGATGGAGGTAGCAAGGAGATTGGCGGCAAAAGCGAGCAAAATATCGAGAGCAAGAATAACGACCAGAACCAGCAGTTTCTGCTTCAGCGAGGCGGAAATCCTTTGGGCATCCGGTCGCCGCACAAAAGCGAAGAAATCAGCCACCGGGTTGAATGATATTAAGGCATTCATCGCGCAACTCCAGGTCAACGCTACGAGGTCTGTTCAGATAAAAGCAAACGGCGCCGATTCGGCCAGAAAACCATCAAGGCACTGGAGAGAAGCAAAACCAGCGTCACGGCCAGACCGCCCTCCGGACCGAATGCGCCGCCGGTGAACCAGTCTGGACCGGTTTCCATCAGGTCAAACAACGTGCCAACGCCGGTATTCTGCCCGCTGACAGCCAAACCGAATAAATTGCCCTGTGCCCAGTTCCAGACTGAGTGAAAGGCGCAAATGCCCCACAGCGATTCTTCCCGCAACGCGTAGAGGGCGGCAAACAGGCCGTATAACATCAGATTGACCAGTGCCAGAAGACTCAAGTTAGGGTTCAGTCCATGCATGATGGCAAAGAAAAACGAGGAAAAGACAATCCCTATCCAGGGGCGATAACGTGCCGCTAAAACGGGAAGCATCCAACCGCGCGTCAGCACTTCTTCAGCTGCACCCTGGATCAACCAGCCGGGCAGCAAGATAAGCAGGATCCCGCCCAAAGCGGCCAGCCCCACCCGTTCCGGGTCGCTTGCTTCGGGCGCAACCCAACCGAACAGGGACATCAGCCCCACCGACCCGCCAAAAGCAAGCAGCCCCAACAGCAAACCGCGTCCATACTGCATCAGCGCACCACCTCGCTCAAAGCCCAGGGTTGAGAAGGGGCGCTTCTCATACAGCCATATCCACAGCCAGACGAGCAAAATCAGCCCGCCAAACGACACAGCCAACAGCAAACCCATGAACAGTCCGGCAAGCAAAGGTGGCTGAGCAGCCAGCCCTTCTTCAGAGAACCCGGCGAGCGCCATTTGCACCACCTGCACGGGCAGACCAAATAAGGCCGAAACAAACAACATGATGCTCCCCAGCACAAAGACGCCCCACCACGGCGTGAGTCGCCTGCCCTGACGAGCCAGGTCATACAAACGGTTCTGTATCATCCATTCTGTCATAAACACCTCACAACAAAACGGTTGGAATTCGCTGCCCTTTGAGGACGATTGTGCTTGTGAAAAAGTCAGGGTTCTTCGTCTACCCCACCAACCGGGTGCCCCATGATGAAAACGCGATATTTCCGACGTCCGGGCGCAGGAGACGCTGCTTCCAGCTGCTTCAGCAGGGCATACATCGTTTCACGCGCCTGGACAAACTCCTGTTCAGTAGCATAGAACAAATGGTCGCGGGCAGCAATTTTCTCGTCGTAAGGGTCGCCGCTCGAGAGGATATAGCGCGTCAAGTCCTGCACCACGCCGTTGCCATACAGTTGCACATGGTCGGCAAATTGCTCCAGGCCACCCGGTCGGTCAATGTCCGCCGAATCAATCAATTCTTTGACCGAGGCAAAAAACCGTTCCTCAATCCCATTGACCAGGCGCGTGCGTGTGACTTCAACGACTCCGGCTTCGACCATTTGATGAATATGGCGATAGAGCGAAGGTTTGGGAACATCGGCCAGCCGCTTCGCCAGTTGATTGATGGACAACTCCTCAGCATGAAGCGCCTGAAAAATACGCATCCGTACTGGATGATTGATAACGGCGAAATTTTTGAGGGACATTGTTATGGAATTCACTATTATTTTTTATATCGTTATTAAAAATAATAACGATATTGAATATAAAAGTCAAGAAGGCGAATGTAAAAGATTGTTTAACGATGCCAACAAAACACCGCCCTCGGGTGGGGCGGCGTCAGGACTGCTTCTGTCGGGGCGCGCGGATTTCGCGTCCCTCGAGGGGAGAAACGCGGACAAAAAACACCGCCCTCGGGTGGGGCGGCGTCAGGACTGCTTCTGTCGGGGCGCGCGGATTTGAACCGCGGACCTCACGGACCCGAACCGTGCGCTCTACCGGGCTGAGCCACGCCCCGAACTTCGCGGGCGTGATTTTATCACAAATGCAACGGATGGGCAAGCACTATTTTTTCACAGTAATCGTAACCGAAAATGTACAAAAAGGCTCCTCGCGTCCAGCCTGCCACATCCCCCAGTTAGCGGTATAGACGCCAGGCGTTCGGGGGGCGGTCATCCGTACTTCCAGACGAAACCGGTCGCGGGGATAGATGGTATAAGGCAGGTATTTAGGACCGTAACCCGGGTTGCTGAGCTGAGCACCGCTGACGAAATCGAAGTAGAACTCGTTCGTTATCCAGATTTTTCCGCCTTCGTTATAAATGCGCCAGACCGCTTTGAAATCTTTGCCCGGTAAAATGACCTCCCCCACCTCCGGTTTGACCAGTTCCACTTTACATTTCAGCGGCACTCTGGTCGGTGTGTAGATTTTGACCGGCCCGCCACCCGGCTTTGTAGGTGTCAGGGTTCCAAGGGCAGACGTCTCCTCGACAACGGGCAGAGTCATAGTTGGAATGGGAGGCAGCGGCGTGATGGTAGGAAACGCATACACGGATTCTGTCGCGGCTTCGCGGCGGGTAGGAGACGGGACAGGTGTGCGGCTGGGAAGGGAGGTAAACGTCGGCGTAAGGGCAAGCGTGGGGGTCTCGAATGGCGTGAGCATGGCAGGCGGCGGGGCGCTTCCGCCAGGGAGTGGAATGGTGATGACGCAGGCCATCGCAACCAATAACACCACCATCCCTAAAAACACCAGACGGTCGTTTTTCATGACAGCTCCTGAGGCAAACGTTCGAGTATCGGTTTATGGCACAAAACCCGGCCCGGTCGGCGGGGACTTCGGTGCGCCAACGGGCAGTGGGTATCGCGTTAAGGGGAATGCTCCGCACGCCGCAAGATTGAACGAGAATTCCGGGTGTGCTACCCGCCTTAATCATATCACCAGTTGCTTCAGGAAGACCAGTGACTGCGAATGTGAGACTATCTCCTGGAAAGCTCCTCCCGCTCGTAGTTTTTCACTACGCGCAAAACATCCATTCCCACCGGCACGTCTTGCTGCTGGCAGTAATATTCCCAGACGGCAGCAGAGGGCATGGCCTTGAGTTCTTCCTGTAAAGCCAGGCGGCCGGTAAAGTCGCCTTCGGCCTCGTAGCGGGTGAGCAAGGCGCGCGGTTCCAGCAGGGCGTTCAGCACGGCGCGCAGGGTATTGCGGGCGCCAATAACCCAGGCGGCCACACGGTTGATGCTGGCGTCGAAGTAGTCCAGCCCGATGTGAACACGGTTCAGCGCTTCGGCGCGGACAATTTCCTGGGCGATGGCCTGCAAATCATCGTTAAAGGTCACCACGTGGTCGCTGTCCCAGCGCACGCCGCGGCTGACGTGCAGCAGAATCTCATCGAGATAGAGCAGAACGGACGAGATTTTGTCGGCAATGCTCTCGGTGGGGTGGAAATGGCCGCTGTCCAGGGTCAACATGACACGGCGGCTGACAGCGTAGGCGGTGTAGAACTCCATCGAGCCGGTGACGTAACTTTCAGAGCCGATTCCGAACAGTTTTGGCTCCACGGCGTCCAGGGTGTGGGGCAGTTTTTCAGCCAGGATTTGGTCGAGGGATTCCAGAAGCAGGCGGCGGGGGGTGGTGCGGTCGGCAGGGGTGTCTTTGTAACCGTCGGGAATCCAGATGTTCGTCACCGCGGGTGTCCCTAATTCTTTTCCAAAAAAATTGCCGATGTTACGGCAGGCCAGGCAGTGTTCCACCCAAAACTGGCGGATGGAGGGGTCACGGTGGGAGAGGGTGAAACCATCGGCAGCCAGGGGATGCGAGAAGCAGGTCGGGTTGAAATCCAGACCGTGACCGCCCGCTTTGGCCCAATCGACCCAGCGGAAGAAGTGACGCGGCTCGATGGCGTTGCGCTCCACCCTGGTATCCGCTTCAAGATAGATAGCGTGCAGGTTCAGACGATGCCTGCCCGGCAGCAGGCTATACACCATGTCCAGGTCGCGGCGAAGTTCATCGGCGTTGCGGGCTTTGCCGGGGTAGTTGCCGGTGGCGGCGATGCCGCCAGTGAGTTCGCCGCCAGGGTTCTCAAATCCGCCCACGTCATCCCCCTGCCAGCAGTGCAGGGAAAGAGAGACCGTTTCGAGTGCTTTCAGTGCGGTGTCGGTATCCACACCCAGGGCGGCGTAGCGTTCGCGAGCGAGGGCGTAGGCTTGTTGAATGTTATCCATTGCCTGTTTCCTTTTCTGACCACAGACGATAGAGCGGCGGTCTGTTATCTAGGGTCTAAAAAATATTCTGCTGAACGGCAAAGGCCGCACAAATGGTGCGGATTTCTTCGGCGGTCAGGCCCTGGCCGGGTTCGCCCGCGCACAGGTTGAGATATTCATATTTGGCGGCGGTTTCAGCGTATTCAACCCGGTCAATAGCGCGTTTAATGGAGACATCAGAACGCGCCATGACGCCATGCTTCCCCCAGACCACGATACGGTGGCGGCGTAAGGCATCGGTGGTGGCCTGCATGAGCGCCGCCGAGCCAGGAAGCAGGAAGGGAAGCACGCCAATGCCCTCGGGCAGGTTAATGATGGTCTCCGGCTGCCAGCGCAGCAGGCGGCGGTTGAGATAGGTTTCGTCCTGGTAGCGCGGAATGTGGCTCAAGTAGGTCAGGTGTAAGGGTTGGGCGTGAACAACGGCGTGAAAGTTCGCGCCCGTGGTGCAGACCTGGTCATAGTGGACGGACAGATGGGAGTTGAATTCGCTGGTGACGCGCTCGAAGCGCCGGCGCGGAGAGGTGTACAGTTTGCCGAGAATCCCGTCCTTTTGGACGGTGATAGCCGCAAGGTGGGCAGGTGGGTCATCGAGAATTTCGCGCAGGCGGCGGCCTGAGCCGCTGACGAGGAAGGTCGCCCCGGCCAGTTCTGGCACAGGTTGAGGCAGTTCGATTTCGCTGACAAGTGGAAAGTGGGTGTGCAGGTCCAACGACCAGCGCAAGCAAATGGAGAGATTTCCGGCGGCGCCTTCGCTGGCTTCGATTTCGGCCAGGCGGCGGCCAGCTTCTCCCATCATGGTCAGAAGGTCATCGAGTTGGGGGACAGGAGTGTGAAGCATGGTGAATTATCCTTGGACAAAATTGAGAAGTTTGCGATACGCGATTTCCCACCCGGCATGTTCAACAGGCTGGTACATTTCGAGTGGGAAAGAATGGCGGACGAGCGCACGGGCTTCGGTCAGCGAAGTCAGATGTCGCAACGTAAGCGCCTGCATCAGCAGATTCCCAATTGCCGTGGCTTCGACCGGCCCGGCCACCACCGGACGCCCGGTACAATCGGCGGTGAGCTGGTTGAGTAAGCGGTTTTTGGTGCCTCCGCCGATGATGTGCACCGGCGAGAGCTGCTTGCGGGTAAGCGCTTCCAGCTGCTCCAGCACCAGGCGGTATTTGAGCGCCAGGCTTTCCAACACCACGCGCGCCACTTCGCCACGCGTTTGAGGGACAGCCTGACCGCTCCGGGCACAAAACTGACGGATTTTTTCGCTCATCCCCCCTGGACGAAAGAAGGGTTCGGCATCGGGGTCTATGACAGCCAGGAAAGGACGTGCTTCGGCAGCCAGCCGGGTGATTTCATCATAGGAAATTCCCCACTCGCGGCGGCATTCCTGTATCAGCCACAACCCCATGATGTTCCTGGAGAGTCGCCAGGTGCCGAACACGCCGCCTTCGTTGGTGAAGTTGTATTCAAGTGCGTGCGCTTCCAGACAGGGAGAGTCGCTTTCGACCCCCATGATGCTCCAGGTACCGGAGCTCAGCCAGGCAAAATTGCGCCCCTCGGCCGGGATAGCAACCACCGCCGAACCGGTATCGTGACAGGCAGGAGCAATGACGGCGATGAATTGTGCCAGCGAGGGCGCGGAGTATTCGCCGAGGATGGTTCCCGGTTCACAAACAGGCGGCAAAATGTGGGTGGGCAACCCAAAAGATTCCAGCAAGGGGTGCGCCCAGTTACGGCGGCGTGGGTCGAAGCATTGGGTCGTGGTGGCATTCGTAAATTCGCAAACGGTTCGACCGGTGAGCCAGTAGTTGAACAGGTCGGGGATGGTCAGGAAAGTGGAGGCGGCTTGCAGCAGATGCGGCTGTTGGCGGGAGAGCGCCAGCAATTGATACAGGGTATTGAAGGACAGAAATTGAATGCCCGTTTGAGCAAAGATTTCTTCACGCGGAACGCGCTGAAAGGCTTCGGACATCACGCCTTCGGTGCGGGGGTCGCGGTAATGACGTGGGTTAGCGAGCAGGGCGCCGTTTGTATCGAGCAAGGCAAAATCAACGCCCCAGGTATCCAGACCCAGGCTGTCGAGCGGAGAGCGAGCGGTGGTCAGGGCAATTGCGCGCTGTATCTCATCCCACAGGCGCAGAACATCCCAATACAAGCCTTCGGGCAAGGAGACCGCGCCGTTGGGAAAGCGGTGTGTTTCGGTCAGGGTCAGGTGGTCGGCTTCGAGCGTGCCGAGCATCGCGCGTCCGCTCTCAGCGCCCAGGTCGAGGGCAAGGTAATGCGGCATAGGTCAATCCAGATGAGAATTACTTCCACAAATCGTAAAAGGAATGCCGGCCTGTTGCAGGCGCGCCTGCCATTCAGGTGAAATCCCTGCATCGGTAAACAGGCGTGTAATTTGGGCCGGGCGAGCAAAGCAGGTCAGGTCTTCGTGTCCCAACTTGCTCGAATCGAGCAGGGCAAACACCTGTTGGGCAGATTCGAGCGCCTTACGCTTGAGTTGGGCTTCTTGCAGGTTGACTTCGGTCAGGCCACGCTCCAGGCTGAAGCCGCTGGCTGAGACGAACGCCTTGGCGGGACGCAGGTCACGCAGAACCTGTTCGCCGAGCAAACCCGTCAGCGAGGAGCCATCGGGGTCGAGAATTCCACCAACCAGCAGGACAGTGTTGGAAGGATTTTTTGCCAAAAGGCGGGCGACGTCCAGGCCATTTGTGACTACGCGCAAATTTTGATGTTCGCGGAGTGCCAATCCAAAATAGTAGACCGTGCTGCTGGCATCCAGCAAAATTGAGTCCCCATCTTGAACCAGGGCAACAGCAGCACGGGCAATCGCTTCTTTTTCGGGAACATGCCGGCGATGTCGTTCCGAAAATGAAAGCCCACCCGGCAGCCGTCCTTCCAGGAGAACCGCGCCCCCACGCACGCGCGTCAGGCGGCCTTCGGCTTCGAGTGCATCCAGGTCGTTACGAATTGTGCCTTCCGATACGCCTAACGCGGCAGCCAGAGCCGGCACACGCAGGCCGGGCGTCTGGCGCAAAAGTTCCAGAAGAGATTGGCGGCGTTCGTGGGTGGTCATCGCGAAGAAATGTTACTTTTCTTGTTGATTTTTGTCAATATAATAATTTTCAATAAAATTCAACAAAATTAATGATAGCGGACATCCAGTGCATTCGATGCAGGCTCACGGGTTCGTGCTTGCCTGTTTTTGTTTTTTGGGTTTTGGTGTATAGTTAGTAGAGACGCCTCACACAGGAATCGCATGGCCGCCCTTGGAGAAATCTGCCCATCGTGCAAATTGCGCAACAAGCCAGGCGCAATTCTCTGCACGTTCTGCGGAGCGCCGTTGCAAGGACCTCCGCAAGAAACGCGTGCCACCAACCGGTTCGATGACGACCATGCCAGCGACATCATACCGCTCGGGCCGCGCAAATACACGGATTCTCTGGTGCCAGAATCTGGGCTGGGAATCTACCTGGAAAATACCGTGCCAGTGACGGTGGTGCGCGATGAGGAAGCGATTTTAGGGCGCCGCGCTTCCGCTTCCACCACAGGCGGATTAATTGTGGATTTGACCCCCTTCGATGCCATTCAACGCGGCGTATCACGTCGTCATGCCGCTATTCACCGTGAAGAAGACGGTTACTACATCACCGATTTGAACAGCACCAACGGCACACGTATCAACGGACGCCGGTTACTGCCCAATACGCCCTGCCGCCTTTCCAGCGGAGACGTGGTGAGTTTGGGACGGCTGAATCTGATTGTGCTGTACAAGTAAGGAGAACGTATGCAATCGCCATCCGGGAAATTCTGCCCTGCCTGTAAACGCTACAATGAACCGGGCGCAATTTTCTGCGTTCACTGCGGCGCGCCGTTCGAGGATGCCCATCTCCGTCCGGTGACAACCACCCGCTTCGGAATGCCCGAATCTGCCGAACCCGAAGTCGCCGCGCGGCGCTGGTCACCGCAAATTCTTCCCGATACCGGGATTGCGTTCTTCTTTCCCGAGGACCAGATGCCGTTCGAGATTTGTCCCGAAGATGAGTTCCTGATTGGCAGAAAAACGGATGATTCCCCCGAATATATGCTCGACCTGGCAATTTACGATGCGTTTGGACATGGCGTTTCACGCCGTCATGCACGCGTGCGGCGTACACCAGAAGGTTACGAAATCACCGACCTGGAAAGCACGAATGGTACATGGGTCAACGAGCAACGATTAGCCCCCCACCAGCCGCAGTTTTTGCCCAGTGGTGCAATGCTGCGACTGGGCCGAATGCGAATGATGGTGGCTTACAAGAAATAGTCACTTCTGGCAGAGCAATGCTACCCAATCGTTAATTTGTCGGCGGTCGGTCAGATGCAGGCCATGTTCCTGCGCTTTCTGAACGACTTCTTCAGCCTGGTGTTCAAGAATGCCAGCCAGAATCAGAAAACCACCCGGCATGACCAGTCTGGCCAGCCCCGCTTGCAAGAGGCGGATGAGAATGGGCGCCAGAATGTTTGCCAAAACCATGGGCGCGGAAGTGATGGAAAAGGCGCCGGCGCAAATCTCTTCGACCGAACCAGTCCCCAACTGGAAGGCTGTCTCTGGAATGCCGTTGTTTTGGGCATTTTCACGGCTGTTGACGATGGCCGCCTGGTCAATATCTACACCAAGCGCAAATTCCGCACCGAGTTTGAGCGCCGCAATCGAAAGAATGCCAGAACCACAACCAACATCAATGACCGAACGGGGGGCAGGTTTTTGTTCAAAAACTGTTTCCAGCAATTCCAAACACAACTGCGTGGAAGGATGCGCCCCGGTACCAAAGGCCATGCCGGGGTCTATTTTGATGCCGACGCGGGTCTGGTCTGAGAGTTCCATCCAGGCGGGTAAAATCATCAGTTTCCTGCCGATGGCGATGGGCTGGTAACGCAATTTCCAGGCTTCCATCCAGTTCTGGTCACCCACGAAGTTGTAAGCAGGGGCAGGGAGCGGCGCAATCATTCCCAAATAGTAGAGCGACTCTTCCAGCTTCCGGCGCGTGTCTTCCAGGCGTTCATCCATCGGCAAATAAGCTTTGACGGTGATGTCTCCAGTCGGCGTGCCTTCGTCTTCGTCATTCAGGAATGCAACCGCCTGTTCGGTGACCACGCCGTTGGGGGCAAAACGCCCCAGCACGTCGGCCACTGCCTCGGCCAGTTCCGGGTTGACAGTGAGAGAAACCTCGAGCCAATTCATCAGTTATCCCCCAAAGAATTCATTCAGTTTATCAAAAAACCCTTTGCCCTGCGGACGGGGAGAAGCACCGAGGGTTTGCGCCAGTTTCTCGAACAATTCGCGCTGTTCGGGGGTGAGTTTGGTGGGAATTTCAACGTTGACGATGATTTGCTGGTCGCCGCGTCCACTCTGGCGCAGGCGCGGCACGCCTTTGCCCCGCAGGGTAAAGACGCGGCCCGGTTGCGTGCCGGCGGGAATCTCCAGTTTTTCTTTGCCGTCCACGGTTGGCACTTCAATCTCTGCCCCTAGCACAGCCTGGGCAATGTTGATGTCGAGATAAAGCAGAATATCTTCGCCCTTACGCTGGAAGAATTCGTGCGGCAGCACATCGACTGCCAGGAATAGATTGCCGTTTGGGCCGCCGTTGGTGCCAGGCTGTCCCTCGCCGGGCAGACGAATCTGCATTCCGCTATCTACCCCAGCGGGAATAGACACCCGTTTGGTGACGCGCTTGCGTTCCAGCCCGCGCCCGCCGCAGGCATGGCACAATTTTTCAATCACTTGTCCACGCCCCTGACATTTCGGGCAGGTGACGGTTTCGACCATCTGGACGATGAAAGTCTGCCGTA
The DNA here is from genome assembly GCA_025056175.1 of Anaerolineales bacterium. GTDB lineage: Bacteria > Chloroflexota > Anaerolineae > Anaerolineales > Villigracilaceae > UBA5195. Next base: position 3,326 of record JANWWK010000051.1, on the reverse strand, counting down.
CCTGACGCACTTCACCGCGTCCACCACAGGTGGAGCAGGTGGAGACGTTGGTGCCAGGTTCTGCGCCGCTTCCACGACAGGTGGAACAGGTCTCATCACGCTCGAAGGTGATGTCCTTCTCGACCCCGAAAACAGCCTCCTCAAAGGTCAGCTGCACGGCCATCTGCAAATCCCGTCCCCGGCGAGGCGCGTTGCGGCGGCTGCGTCCACCGCCAAACCCGAAGAGTTCCTCGAAAATGTCCTCGAAATGCACACTGAAATCCGGCGCGCCGCCCATATCGCCCAACCCGGCACGTCCGAAACGGTCATAACGGGCGCGCTTTTCGGGGTCTGAAAGCACGCTGTACGCTTCGTTGATTTCTTTGAATTTTTCTTCGGCGTCGGCCTCTTTGCTCACGTCAGGGTGATACTGACGCGCCAGCTTACGAAAGGCCGACTTGATTTCATCGGCAGTGGCTGTGCGCGATACGCCGAGAATTTCGTAATAATCGCGGTTGGTTGGCATAGTCGAGTCTCAACAGGGGATTATTTCTTTCCAAATACACCGCCAGGCATCTGGGGAGGGGAACCGCTAAAGCGGGAGAGAATTTCCAGGCTCACTTCCAGCGCTTCGAGTGCTGGGCGGATAGCCTTCGGGTCATTGGTGGTAAGCATGGCGCGCAGGTCGAAGGCGTGTTTTTCCACATCACTGATGAAATTATCGGGAACGTGAACATCCGCCTGCAAAACGGCTCGTTCTGCGCGATACAGCGCGGCATCAGCGCGATTCCGCAAGTCGAGCAGTTCGCGTTTGCGACGGTCTTCTTCCGCATGGAGTTCGGCATCCTGGCGCATGCGCTCGATTTCTTCAGCACTCAGGCCCGAAGAGGCCGTGATGGTGATATTTTGCGAACGTCCGGTAGATTTATCTACCGCTGAAACTTTCAAAATACCGTTGGCATCCAGGTCGAAGGTCACCTCAATTTGCGGTACGCCGCGCGGAGCGGGAGGAATGCCATCGAGAATAAAGCGCCCGAGAGTCTTATTGTCGGCCACCATCGGGCGTTCTCCCTGCACGATGTGAATCTCAACCGACGTCTGGTTATCGGTGGCCGTCGAAAAGACCTGCGTGCGGCGGGTAGGGATGGTTGTGTTGCGAGGGATGATGGGGGTTGCCACATCGCCCAGTGTTTCGATGGAAAGGGTTAACGGGGTAACATCCAGCAAGAGGATGTCTTTCACTTCACCGGCCAGCACAGCCGCCTGAATGGCCGCCCCCACAGCAACCACTTCATCGGGGTTAACGCCGATATGGGGGTCTTTGCCAAAGAAATTTCGCACCGTTTCCCGGATGGCAGGCATGCGGGTCATCCCACCCACCAGCACGACTTCATGAATCTGCTGGGGCGTGAGACCGGCATCTTTGAGCGCCTGGCGCAAAGGAATCAGGGTGCGCTCAATCAAATCGGCGGTCATTTGCTCAAAGCGCGCACGGGTAAGCGAAACAGAAAGGTGCTTGGGACCGCTGACATCAGCGGTGAGGTAGGGCAGGTTGATTTCTGTGCTGGGAGCAGCGGTCAGTTCAATTTTGGCGCGTTCCGCGGCTTCTTTAAGACGCTGGAGGGCCTGCTGGTCGCGGCGCAGGTCAACGCCATTCTGGCGTAAAAACTCTTGAAGGAGAAAATCCATCAGACGCTGGTCGAAATCATCCCCGCCCAAAAAGGTGTCTCCGCTGGTGGCAAGCACTTCAAAGACCCCATCGCCTACCTGTAAAATGGAGACATCAAACGTGCCGCCGCCCAGGTCGTACACAGCAATCAACTCATTTTGTTTCTTGTCCAGTCCATACGCCAGGGAGGAAGCAGTCGGCTCGTTAATGATACGAACAACGTCCAGGCCGGCAATGCGTCCGGCGTCTTTGGTGGCATTACGCTGGGCATCATCAAAATACGCCGGAACGGTGATGACGGCTTTGGTGACCGGTTCACGCAGATAGGCTTCGGCATCGGCCTTGATTTTGGCAAGAACCATGGCCGAGATTTCCGGTGGCGCATATTCTTTGCCGGCCATCACCACGCGCGCATCGCCATTTTCGGCAGCGGTCACACGATAAGGGATGCGCGAAAGCGTGCGCTGCACCAGGGGGTCATTAAACTTGCGCCCCATAAAGCGCTTGACCGAAAAAATCGTTCCCTGGGGGTTGACGATGGCCTGATTGCGCGCGGCACGCCCCACCAGTCGTTCACCGTTTTTGTTCACGGCGACCACCGAGGGCACCAACCGCTCACCCTCTGAAGAGGGAATAACAACCGGCTCACTGCCCAGCATCACAGCGCATACCGAATTGGTGGTACCCAGGTCAATGCCGATGATTTTAGACATAGTTCAAGATTATTGAGCGACTTTGACCAGCGCAGGGCGTAAAACACGCTCTCCATGCAGGTAACCCTGCCGCAACACAGCGGTCACCACGCCAGGGTCGTGCGTTTCACTGGCTTCCTGCATAATGGCTTCATGAAGGTTGGGGTCAAAGGGCTTGCCTTCCGCTTCGATGCGGGTGACGCCTTCCCGCTCCAGGATGGACTGGAATTTGCGATAGACGAGTTCCACGCCGTTCGCCCAGGGTTCCCCGGCAGGGCGGTTGGCAAGCGCCAGTTCCAGGTCATCCAGTACCGGCAAGAGTTTCTTGATGGTCTCACCGGTCATCCACTGTGTCATTTGTTCTTTTTCTTGCTCTACACGGCGACGGTAATTGACGAAATCGGCGCGTTCGCGCTGAAGCGCATCAAGATATTCCTGCGCTTTGGCTTGAGTTTCAGAGAGTTGGGTTTCGAGCGCAGCAATACGAGCTTCGAGATTCGATTCTGGTTGTTCGACTTGAGAGGCGTGTTCATCGAGGCCAGATTGTGGTTGTTCGATAGAAGGTTGTTCCTGTTTACGCCTGGTCATCGGTCCATTCTCCTGCAAAAGTTTCATTGACTAAATCGCTCAGTACACCGGCAACATAGCGCACGGTTGGGATAGTGCGATAGTAAGACATCCGCATCGGGCCAAGCACGCCCAGCGTACCGGTCACCACACCAGGGACGCCGTAACGCGCCAGCACCATCGAACACTGACGCAGTTCTTCCCACGTTCCTTCTCCACCGATGATGACCTGAATGCTGCCAGCATCGCGGCTCAGCACGGTGCGCGAGAGCAGCTCATGGAGCAAATTCCGCTCCTCGAAGAGACGCAAAGCGCGGCGGGCTTCTTCCGAGGCATTGAACTCTGGTTCGGCCAGGACGTTGGTCAGGCCATCGTAGTACAATTCTCCGGCCACGCGCTCCCGGCTGCGACGCATATCC
>JANWWK010000020.1 GCA_025056175.1 Anaerolineales bacterium | reverse complement strand
TGGGCGGCGGGGTGGCCGACTGGCAGGCCGAGAGGGCCAGCAGCAGCGCAGCGAGCAGGAAACGGGTCAGGCGGGGCATGGCAGACCTCCCAGAGAGAACGTATCGAAATTATACGCGCATTTGCTGCCATCCGCGCTGGTTTCTGGTTTGGAGTCAGCCCCAAATTCGGTTATATAATTTCAGTCAGGAGTTGTAACTATCTAGCCTCCCTCACCCCGTCTTGTGGGGCTTCCCCCGGACCCTCGCCTTCAGCGCGCTTTGCAGTCCTGTAGGGAGAAGGGAGAAATTGCTCAGATTTTCGCTGTTTTCGGCAGAGAAATTGCCAATTTGCGGCCGTTTTTCTCTCCCGCTTATGTCCGTGGGGGCTTGCCCTCGAAGGGGGCTTGCCCTCGAAGGGGGCTTGTCTTCGAATAGGATTGGGAGAGGCTCAGGGTGAGGTAAATAGTTACGAATCACGAAAAAGGTCATAACGACTGTACAAACTTGGCCCATTCTCTGCCCACGGCTTCCCAATTACGCACGGGGGATGAAGCACAAGACCACCCGGCAGCGCTCTGGTTTTGGGCCTCGAGCAAAGCGCGCGCCACCGATTCTGGGTCGCCCGGCTCGGTTAGATAGATGCGCCCCAGCGAGGTCAGTTCAGGCAAAGCCCCCATGCGTGAAGTCAGCACTGGCTTTCGGAGCGCAAGCGCTTCCAGCAGGGGCAGGGGGACATCCACCGTCAGCAGTTCGTAGGGCAGGGCTGCCAGGTCGCTCATACGGGCCAGTGCGACCAGCGTCTCTGGTTCCAGCACTCCTTCAACAAACCGCACCGCGTCTGCCAGTCCTTTCTGGCGTGCCAGGTTTTCTAATGATTGGCTTGCAGTATGCGTCTCTTCCAAATAACGGCGGTTCAGCGCCACCATTTTGAGATGGGGGGACTGCTGGCGAGTGTGTGCCAGGGCTTCCATCAGCACCGATAGACCGCGCGAAGACGAGGGAGAATCAAAATACAGAACAACGAAATCCTCGCTGTTCAGTCCAAGCCGTGCGCGCAACCCGTTCGGTTGAATCTTCTCATTCAACCAGACCGAATCCACGCCGGGGCGGATGACGCGTACTGGCACGGGCTGGACGAGGCTGTACAACGCCCATCGCGTGATTTCGGTGTGTGTAACGTAAACGTTCAACCCCAAACGCGCAGCGCGGGTGCGCAGCCATGGGCGGGGAAACAGCGCACCCAACACATGGTGCCAAAAAAACGAGCGCTGTGCTGCCAGGCGTCCTAATCCCAGACCAAACGCCTCGCGTGCCGAATACATCGGATATGGAAATAACCCTACTTGCGGCAGACTGCTCCAGGCGCGGTAATCCTGGTAGAGAAAATCGGTTAACCCCACCACCCACACCAGCACATCCGGTTTGAGCGCCGCGATGGTCTGATGCAGCTTGTTGTTCCGTTGCCAAAAGGGTTGCTTCACCGAGCGCAATGAACGCACCCGTACACCGTTGTACCCTGTGAGCGCATGCGGGCCGCTCTCCGAGAGAATGGTTACCCAATAACCGGCGCGATACAACTGCACAGCCGTTTCCGCCACATAACGCCACGGTTGTGACCTCACGGTGAGACGGTTGAGGCCAGGCAAAATGAAACAAACTGAACGTTTACGTACAAGATTTTCCATTTAGATTGATATTAACAAGCAGCATTTGGCAGTAACGTTGAATCTGCGTTTCAAAATTGCCGTTACGGTCGTGTCCACACCGAAGGTATGTGTAACCCCTCGCCTTCGTTGTCTCCTGAGTTTCATCTGGTAACGTTTGTAAGCAAAGATTTCCCTCTTGACAGACGGTAGCGATTGGTTGTATCATATAGGCGAACGTTCGCGCGAACGTTCGCCTTCGAGAGAACCCCTGAAAGCCCATGTCCCCAAAAGTCACCCTCAAAGCCGTTGCCGCGCAAGCCGGCGTCAGTTATCAGACCGTCTCCAAAGTCCTCAATGGGCAATTGCAGGTCTCGCCAGAGACCCATCAACGCATTCTGGAGGCCGCTCAATCTCTCGGCTATCGCCCTAACCAGATTGCCCGCAACATGCGCGCCGGGCGCAGCTTCATGATTGGCTATTCGTGGGTGCAAACTTCTCCCGACCAGGTCAACCACATCCTCGACCAGTTCCTCTCCAGCATGGTGCGCGAGGCAGAAGCAGCTGGTTATCACTTGCTCCCCTTCCCTTTCCATGAGGGGGAAGAACAGGTAGATGCCTATCGTGAACTGATTGCCACCCGCCGGGTAGATGGATTCGTGCTGACCAGCGTAGATTACAACGACCCGCGCATCCATTTTTTGCTGGAGCGCGGGTTTCCGTTCGTGGCCTTTGGTCGCTCGAACCCGGAACTGGATTTCCCGTGGGTGGATGTGGATGGTGCTGCCGGGACGCGCCAGGCAGTTGAATATTTGCTCGCGCGTGGACACCGGCGCATTGCCGCCCTGGCCTGGCCAGAAAGTTCGCGCGTGGGCAACGACCGGCTGGAGGGCTACTTTCAGGCCATGCAGGCCGCTGGTGTGTCGCTTTGCCCACACTGTTTGCTGCGCGGTGAAGGCACCTTCGAGGTTGGGCGCGAAATGACCCTGCGCCTGCTCGATTTGCCTGCTGGAGAACGTCCTACGGCGCTGATTGCGCTCAACGATACGATGGCGATTGGCGCAATGTATGCTGCCCGCGAGCGCGGCCTCGAAGTGGGGCGTGATTTGGTCGTCATCGGTTTCGACGATGCCCCCATGGTGCAGTACCTGTACCCGCCTCTCACCAGTATTCGGCAGCCGATTGCGCAGGCCGGACGCAAATGCGTGGAAATGCTGGTGACTCTGCTCGAAGGAAAACCGCTGGGCGAGCGGCATGTTCTGCTCGCGCCACGTCTTATTCTCCGCGCCTCGGCATAATAAATGCCCCGGCTCGGAACTCCAGCGGACGGCACAAGTCACTGCCAGGCGTCGTGCGCCGCCCGCTCTGAAACATGCTCCCGAAGGAGGTGATGTTCGCGTTCCTGAAACCAGGGCAACTTCATTTTTACCACAGCCTCTTGCGTTTGACTATTTTTTCAACCTTTCAAACTTAAGGAGAAGTACGATGAAATCGCTCTTCAAATTGCTTTCTGCGCTTTTGGTTGCCGCCTTTGTGTTGACTGCCTGCGGCACGCCCGCCACCCCCGAAAAGGTGGTGGAAACCGTCAAAGAAACCGTCACCGTCAAGCAGACCGAAATCGTCAAGGTCGAAGTGCCTGCCGAAAAGACGGTGGTACGGCTCTCCGGCTGGGCCTCCAGTCCTTCTGAAACTGCCCTGCTGGAATCTCTGCTCTACAAGTTCTCGGTTGAAAACCCCGATATCCTGGTCAAGTACGAGCCGATTACCGGCGATTATAAGCAAGCCCTGTTGACCTCCATCGCGGGTGGTGTCGAACCGGATATTTACTACGTAGACATCTTCTGGTGGCTCGAACTGGCAACCAACGATGCCCTTCTGCCGCTTGATGACCTGATGGCTGCCAGCGGTGTGAAGAAAGACGAGTTCATCCCTTCGCTGGTTGAGGCCTTTACCTACAACGGCAAACTGTACGGCATTGCCAAAGACTTCAACACGCTGGGCATGTTCTACAACAAAGACCTGTTCGACAAGGCCGGGCTGGCCTATCCCACCGATGATTGGACCTGGACCGAGCTGAAAGACGCCGCCAAGAAACTGACTGACCTGAGCGACCCCAACAAGCCCGTTTACGGCTTCTGCACCCCGCCCGACCCAGGCCGCTTCCCGGCTTTCGTCTTCCAAAACGGTGGCACGGTCATGACTCCCGACTTCAAAGACACCACCCTGGATAGCGAAGCCGCCGTCGGCGCCGCCGAGTTCTACACTTCCTTCCGCGCTGAAGGCATTGGCGCTCTGCCCTCCGACCTGGGCGAAGGCTGGCAAGGCACGCTGTTTGGCAAGGGCCAATGCGCAATGGTGTATGAAGGCGGCTGGTTGATTCCGTACCTGCGTGACCAGTTCCCCGGCACCAAATACGGCGTGGTGATGCCGCCCGCTGGCCCGAAGGGCGAAGGCAACCTTATCTTCACTGTGGCCTGGGGCATTTCGGCCAACACCAAAAACCCCGAAGCCGCCTGGAAGGTGGTGCAATTCCTGACCAGCGAAGCCAGCCAGAAGACCGTGCTGGAGAGTGGCTTTGCGCTACCATCGCGCAAATCCCTGCAAAACAGCGATTACCTGAAGAACAACCCCAATTCCGCCGCCATCTTCAACGGCTCGTTCAACGGCGCGCAGCCCTTCTTCTGGGGCGCGGTCGGCTCGGATGTGAACGACCAGATGGGCAAGGCGCTGGAGCGCGTCTTCAAAGAAAATCAGCCTGTGGCTGAGGCTATGAAACAGGCCGCCGAAGCCATCCGCAAGGCGCTGAAGTAATTCGTAATCTGCGTTCAGCTTCCCTCGTCCCTGCCGTCAAACCGGCAGGGGCGGGGGAAAAGGAGACCGTATGGCCGCCTCCGGCAATGCCCGCAAACTATCCGAAGCCATCACCGGCTACCTCTTTATTTCGCCGTGGCTGATTCTTTTTATCATCTTCAGTCTCATCTCGCTGGGGTATGCCGTCTATCTCTCCTTCACCAGCTACAACCTGCTCAAGCCGCCGCAATTCATCGGGCTGGAGAGTTACCGCCGCGTGCTGGAAGAAGACCTGTTCCTGCAAAAGGCTTTGCCCAACACCTTCAAGTATGTTCTCATCGTTGTTCCGATTCAAACTATCCTGAGCCTGGTTCTGGCCTTTGCGATGGACCAGAAACTTCGTTTCAGGCGTTTCTTCCGCACGGTGTTCTATTTGCCCTCTGTGACCTCTTCGGTGGTGATTTCGCTCATTTTCATCTGGATTTTCGCCCCGCAAGGCATCTTCAACCAGATTATGGGCCTCTCGGTCAACTGGCTGGATGACCCGCGCACAGCCTTCTACGTGATTATGGGCATGAACATCTTCACCACCAGCGGCACACTCATGCTCATCTTCCTGGCAGGCTTGCAGGATATTTCCCCCTCCATTTACGAGGCAGCGCAAATTGACGGCGCGAATGGGGTGCAACAGTTCTTTTACATCACCATTCCCATGCTGCGGCCGGTCATTTTCTTTGTGGTCACTGTCGGAGTGATTGGTTGTTTCCAGGTTTTTGACCAGATTTACGTGATGACTGCTGGCGGCCCGCTCGATTCAACCACCACCATCACTTATCTCATCTACAAATGGGCCTTCCGTGATACGACCATCAAGATGGGACAGGCCTCTGCCCTGGCGGTCATCCTGACGCTGATTATCTTGGGTGTGACCATCCTCCAGCGCCGCATTATCGAAGGCAGCGGCTCTTCGGCAGAACGCTAAAGGCGGTGAATCATGACTTCTCTCTCTGTATTTTCTCCCCGTTCGGGCGAAAGCATGGTCATCCTTGACCAGGTTCGCAAAGGGATTTTCTACGCTCTGCTTATCTTTTGGGCGATTCTCTCGATTGCGCCGCTCTACTTCACGCTGGTTTTCTCGCTCAAGCCGGTTGCCAATGCCTATACCCCGCCCATCTGGTGGCCGTTTCCCTTCACGCTCGAAAACTACCAGACCATTCTGCAAACCTTTGAGCTGTTTCCACGCTGGGTCATGAACAGCGTGGTCATCTCGATTACCGTCACGATTTTCCGCGTCTTGTTCTGCGCGATGGCTGGCTATGCCTTTGCGCGCATCGAGTTTCCCCTTAAGAATTTCCTGTTCAACCTGTTACTGGTCTCGATGATGATGCCGGGCGTGGTTACGCTCATCCCTTCGTTCCTTATCATCGGGCCGGGGTTGATTCGCGGCGGCATTTCTCTCGGCAACCTCACCCTGCCTACCGGTTTCAACCTGCTCGATAGCATGTGGGGCGTGATTGTGCCGGGCATGGCCGATGCCTTTGGGGTGTTCATGATGACGCAGTTCTACAAATCCTTCCCCAAAGAACTGGAAGAAGCCGCCATGATGGACGGCTCTGGCCGCTGGGGAACCTTCTTCCGCATCGTCCTGCCCATCAGCCAGACGCAGCTGCTCACGCTCGGCCTGCTCACCTTCCAGGGGGCGTGGAACAGTTTCATGTGGCCGCTGCTTGTGCTGCGCACGCCCGAAAATTTCACCCTGCCCATCGGTCTGCAATGGTTCCGCGGCGAGTATTACACGCTCTATTCGGTGGTGCTGGCCGGGTCACTCTTCAATACGCTGCCCATGCTGATTATCTTCTTCGCTTTTCAAAAGTATTTCATCCGCAGTATCGCTTCCACCGGTTCCAAAGAAGGCTGAGTTTCTCCTCCCTCTTCCTCTCTCCTCTGCCGGTCTCGCGCAGGCCAGGGCGCGGGGCCGGCCCGCAATCATTCATCATTTTATCCTCTATAGCTCAAACTATGTGGACCATTACCGAACTTTCCTTCGACCCCTCCAAACAACGCCATAAAGAGACCATTTTTACCATTGGCAACGGCTACCTTTCGACGCGCGGCGCCTTCGAGGAAGGACTGCCCGGCGAAAGCCGCGCCACCTTCGTTCACGGCGTATTTGACGCTGCACCGATTGTGTTCACCGAACTGGCGAACGTTCCCGATTGGCTCGCGCTCCAGGTGGTGCTGGATGGCGAGAAATTTTCCCTGTCCCAGGGGGAAATCCTGGCCTATCAGCGCATACTGGACTTGCGGACGGGCGTTCTGACCCGTCGCGTGCGCTGGAAATCGCCCGGCGGAAAAGTGGCCGAAGTATGCTTTGAGCGTTTTGCTTCACTTGATGATGAGCATCTCCTGTGTCTGCGCTGTCAGGTCACGCCAGAATTTGAGGGCGAAATTGAATTCCGCGCCGCGCTCAATGCGTATGTGGATAATGAAGGTCTGCGTCACTGGAATTTGAGCCGACAGGGACGCAAAAATGGCCACACCGCCTGGCTGGAAGTCGTCACCCGGCAGAGTGGTATTGGCCTGGCGCTCGCCATGCGCTTGCTTTCCACCGAGTCTGCTGCTTTCGAGTATTGGGATGCCGAAGGCCAGCCTGTCTTGTGCCAGAGCATCCACGCCCGGCCAGGGCAGGCGATTACCCTCACTAAATTT